>JAUNDP010000018.1 GCA_030526005.1 Eubacteriales bacterium | reverse complement strand
ATAATAAAATGATATTTTTTAGCCATAAGTGTTACAAAAAAGCTTGACCACAACAGAAAAATATAATATTGACTTTTTAAGTCAGTGTCTGGTGGCAACCGGTCAGGATGGCGGATATGGAATTCCTTCCGGAAACCATACAGAAATCGTGGAGAGAGAAGTGACAGAAGAAGAAAAACAGGTCAAAGAACAACTGAAAAATGTGCAGTTAAATCACAGTTATACAACACGTTTTCAGGATATTAACATGGTGACCTATCCGCAATTTACATTTGGCTATCCGGATGGATGGACGATTACACAAGAAGAGGTGACGCCATACGGCGAAAGCGTGACTCTGACAAGTGACAGCGGATCTCAGATTCAGTATTCGCATATTATGAATGAAATTAGAGGAGGATCTGCTGTCTGGATGGCGCGCGTGGAGGTCACTCCGATTGCGGAATCCAGCTTTGTTCCGGGATATGTTCAGGCAAACGACCTCTCTCATCTCGGAAAGTTCATGGTGGCAAAGCTGAAACAGACAGGTGAATTGGATATGCAGAATGATACCGAATTTACAGACATAGACGGGAGCGAATGCTATGCCGTTTTGCCGGAATCAGAAATCGGAGTGCGCGAGGATGTGCGAGGACCATACATAGCAGAATTTGCTTTTGATTATGGCAGCAATATTGCATTTATCGCATCTCCTGGCATAAATGAACAGTTTACAGACGAAGAGAAAATCGAAGCAATTGCGATTCTCTCCAGCTTCAGAGTAGCCGATGGATGGTAATATTTATCAGTAAAATATTTGATAAAGACGAAAAGACGTCTCACAAGTTCAGAAAAATGAATTTGTGAGGCGCCTTTTTTATTTTATCAGAAAATTTGCTTTTTATTTGAAATAAAAAGCTGTATGAAAATCGTTATTCTATTCTAAGACAAATCAGTTTTCAGTTTTTGTTTTTAGATAGAATAGATATTAGTTATTCAATCCCAGATTTTTTCGAATCGCAGCGCGCAGATTCAACATCTCAGGCTCATCCCAGAAAAATCGGATTTTATCTTCAGCGACGGTATCGCCTTTTGGAAAATCTCCTAAAACAAATACGGCGAACGTGTCTGCGATATCTTCATGGAAATAGTTGGCGCCATAGCGGCTGACATAGTTTGTCGGGTGAAGCTCATAGTCATGTACGCCTGTATCGCCAAGATCTGACCAGAATGTGTCAAAGAAACGTTTTCGGAAAGATCCTTCTATAAAACCGGCAGTGTCGTGCGTGCTTGTTCCGATTGAAAGATCAATCTGTGTGTCATCTTCTAGCAGAACATGGCCATATTCGTGGATAATCGTATTGGTAAGCTTACTCCAGTCACGTGGCGCGCCGTTTTCATCATATACGTCATAGTAATCAATGTTGATAGAAAATTGAGTGTTGTCTGTGATTCCGTCCTGTTGGACAGGCGATGTATAAGCCAGAACATTGCTACACCCATCTGTGAAAAGATTAAACTGCGTGATTTTCTGGCGGTATTCCACAGGAAGAATAGAGCATAAAAATTCCCAGACTTTGGCATCCTCTGGATTTTCAATCTTCGCCTCACCGTTTTCAACCGGATAGGAAGAAAGGACATTGGTGAGACCGACAGAATATCCCCCAACGCCGACAACACATCCTTCTTCATCATGGGAAAGGGTAATATATTTGCTGTAAATAGGATCTGCCCAGCTGACGCTGCTCTCGTCTTCAGAGGTAGGAGCGCCATACATCGCTTCAATCAATGCGCGCACTTCCTGATCGGTATGACCTGTTTCCTCAGGACGGATTTTTATTCGTTCCAGAAAACCATTGCGGTATTCATAGTAAGTATTCATCGGAAAATCGGCATCGAACCATGACATAGAATAACGATAGGTATCGTATGTGTCGGTCCAGCCGTCACCCGATTGCTCCCAGTGATCTGTATGTTCTCCGGAAGCGCCGATATATGCTTCTGTATCAGCAAGAGAGCTGCTGAAATAGATGACATTCTGGCGTGTCTGACGGTAAGTATATCCATCGCCTTGTTCTGATGCAATAGTCTGATAGGAAGGAGTATCGTCAGACATAATTTCTTCAGCGGCAGATACGGCTGTTTCCACGGCATCTGCTATGGCATTCAAATCAAGGGTATCAGCAGTGTCTGCCATGGAATGATACAGATAGCCGCGGCCGTCCTGCATTAAAAGGATAGAAGGGATGCCGCTTAACTGCATGGAGACATGGTCGCTTGCGGTCTCTGCTTTCAGTGTGAGATCAGAATTCTTTTTTTGGAGAAGATCGCTGACCCAGTTGCTTTGACCGTCAGCCGTGCAGACAACAGAAGAAGAAGTACCAAGACCGCCAAGCATATCGAACTGAACAGCGCCGATCATTCTGTCTTTTTCTTCAGAAGAAAGAGAAGCCATATAGGAACGGGAACCATTTTTTCCATTCTCTTCATCTGTAAAACTGATAAATCGTATTTCTGTATCAGACGGAAGCTCTTTTAGGCTTTCAGCCACAGCAAGGAGAGCCGTGACACCGGAAGCATTGTCATTAGCGCCATATGTAGTGGGAACGCTGTCATGATGGGCAGAAAAAATAAAAATGTCGGCATTTGGATCTGCTGCTTCTTTTACCGCAATTACGTTTGTTCCGGTCAGACCCTGACTGTCTGTGTAAGGCTGAAGAATGACAGAATAGCCCATTTCAGAAAAACGTTCCTGTAAATATTGAACCGCATTTTGTTCTCCCAAACTTCCGATTGGTCGAGGGGACTGTGTCAGAACAGCCAGATCGTTTGCCATAAGATCATTTTGGATACGGGACAGTTCTGTTGCTGATGACATTGTATTTTCAACAGAAGCAAAACTGGTCGAAGAAATTCCGGCTGAGAGAAATGCGGCGGTTAAAAAGAGAGAAAATGATTTTTTCATAGATAAAACCTCCCGATATCAGTATATATTTCTAATTATTTGTATTCCATCCTGGATAGAAATTTACTGTCTTATAATTTTCTTGCCTGAGGCATTCATCTGCACTCAGAGCGCTTCCGTTTCGGAAGCAATCCCATACAGAATAATATCGAACATTTGCGAAAGATTCATTTCATGATGCTGGATAACGGAATGAAAATTTCCATGTTCCTGTAATTTCTTCTGAAAATATCCATTGAACATTTCCTGAAATAAAATGAAATATTGTACGGCAGTTTCCTCTGTGATGCCATTTTTAAGTTTTATACTTTTTACTAACTTACTGTAATGCACAACGCAGAACTCATCAAATTCATGGCGAATCTGTAGCAGCTCATTTTGAAGATGAGCCGGTGGAAGCAATGAAGCATAGAAAAAAATATTTCCATAATAAGGATTCTGTTCAAAAAAAAGCTGACGCTGCTGAATCAGATTTTTAAAACTATCGGTTATATTTTCTTCTGAGAAAGGTACATTGTGGAGATACTCTACCAGAGCGTGAAAACATATTTTTACACATTGCAGGTACAGATCGTCTTTATTTTTAAAATTGTGATATAACAGCCCTTTTGCAATATGATTTTCGCTGCATATGGTATTTAAAGAAGCATTTTCGTAACTGTTTGTTCCAAATTCTTTTATTGCGGCGTTTAATATTTTTTCATAAGTAATTTTTGTCTTTTCTTCCTGTTTCATGGAAAATCTCCTTAATCAAAATAGACTGCTGGTTCAAAAAGCTTCTGAATCTGGTCAGGGAAACCGACCGAAATACAGTTTCTGATTTTATTATAATTAAAATAGACTATAGAGTCAATAATCATATCAATCCGTTTTTTAAAGAAAATACAGAAGGCAGATCAGAACTTATTTGCACTGATTTTAAAGTCCGTACGGAGACAAAATCAAAATATATTTGCATATTTATCTGTCTGCGGAGCATTTCCAAACTATAAAAAAAGTGATAAAATAAAAAATAATATATGAAAAAGGAGGGAGAATCCATGAAGAAAATGATAAAAAGAAGGATCTGTGCATTGGCTGTCTCAGGAGTTTTATTTACCGTCTCAAGAGCAGAAACCCTTCCCCTTGTCTTTGCCGAATCGGCAGGGGAGCAGGCTTGGGCAGGCGAAACCGCTGAAACAGAAGAGATGACATATGAAGAAGAGTATGTCAGACAGCATCTGGATTTCTGCGAGAGCGACGAATATCAGGCAGTGCAGGAGACGGTGGGAAGTCTCGCCGGAAAGCTGGCTCTTTCATATGAGGAGGCAGGCCTGAATGCAGTGAACAAGACATGGGCACAGATTTCTTCCTTCGCTGTTTTAATCGGAAAAGGAGAGGCGGACAGAAAAACTTCAGATACCTTAAACCTGACAAATGAATATGATTTGATTGTTTCTCATTTAATGCAGAGCACAGCGGCAGAGGAAACATTTAAGAAAAACTATGAGCAGAATTACCTGGATGGAATGAAAGAAATTCTGGAGCAGACAAAAAAGGCAATCGGTGATATGGTAAAAATGGAGGGCGATATCAAAGATGCCAAACTTGGGAAATTAGAAAAGGTGGCAAATAAAATTGATCAGATATTGATTACAATCCAGGATCTCAAAGGCGTTCCAAAAGAGAAAATCCAGACCTGCTATCAGGACGCACTGAAAAAGGTGAAAAAAACCATTAATGAGGAGCTGCTGGAAGGCGAGCAGGATACGTTGATGAAGGCAATGTGGGGACTGAAAGCTTTGCAGGGAATCTACGAGATCGGAGCATCGACATATAATGATGTGGTGGATGCCTATTTGTTTTACAATGCGGGACAGAAAACGATTTCACAGTGGGAAGAAGTATGGCAGGAGATTGCAGATTCAGCTGCAAAGTCAGATTCAAAGGAGGCAAATGAACTGTCGCAGTCTATCTATGGTATTCTCTCTCAGATAGAAGCGGCGGAGGAAGAAATGCTGCAAGCGCTTGCGGCAAAAGGACTCCAGTCAGGAGCGGAACATACCATACAGTTTGGTATTAGTCTTGCAAGCGATTTATGGGATGATACCATGCAAAAGTGGAGTCTTGGGAAAGCAATCCGGGAGGGCCTTGTAAATGGAATCACGGTTTCCAATCTGTTGCTGAACTGTGAAGACATCGCATATTATGGAGAAATGTTGATTGATACAGGAGTACTTGCAATTCATGCGTGGAGTTCTCTAAAATCAGCAGAACTTAACTTACTGTCAAATCAGGATTTTGAATCGGCTGTCAAATTCGACCAGGCTTTCAATATTTATAAACAGATTCAGATGGCGGCATGTGATTATGGAATCGGCTATCATCAAGCGTTGGCGACAGCGCCGGTAGGATATATTTTTAAATATTCTTCAGGAGATAATCTTTCTATGGCAGCACAGCTTCTCGCGCAGAAAGCAACATGGGATTCTTATGTCTGTCATGAAGAGGCAGAAAACAGGATTCATAATAATGGCGGAAGGTTTGTGGAATACAAAGACAATACTTATTATTGGAAGATGCGTCCGGAAAGCGTGGAACAGACAGGACTGCTTGGGGGATTTAATCAAGTTGAAGGAGTAAAAAATGAATTGATTTGCCGTACTCCTGGCGGAGAAGAGAGCGTTCTTCTGGAGGATACGGGAAGCGGACGGCTGTTTATCTGCGATGATTGTATCTTTTATGAAAAAGGAAATCATTCTTGGGGCGTATGTGAAACAGATGGAACGCCGGTGACTTCGTATGAAGGGATGAATATTCTGGATGTGGATGCGGAAAGTCACACAGTAATCTGCTCCAATGAGGAGAGCGGTATCTTTGGAATCACTCCGGAAGGAGAGAGAATTACATTTGCTCCAGTATATGCAAACTTTTTAGGGGTTCATGGATTGAAATTATACTATGGAATCAGGGCAGAAAATAAGATGGAATTTTACAGTATTCGGACAGATGGTCTGGATGAACAGAAGATCGGAGAAGTGGAAATTCCAAATTCAGATCTGGGAGAAATCAGTATTGGAGATGCGCTGGTGGAGGAAGAAGGAATATATCTCAGCTGCGGCATTTATGGCGGAACAGGAATGACATTTTTTGGAGGCGGAGTTTATCGAATTGACTATGACGGAAGAGTAGAAACACTCGTAGATCCGAGACAGAAAGAAGTGAATTTCCCGAAATTGTATCTTAAAAAGAACGGAGAAGATGACATATTGTATTTCTATACAGGAGATGGATATGCAAATGCCGGATTCTGGGATTCCTGGGTTTCTGAAGAAGTATATGGAGTTCACCTGAATGATGGTACAATCCAGCCTGAAACGTTTACACTGAGCAATATTGGCGATGCTGTCTGTATGAATGGAGGCGTGAGCACATTGTTGGATGAAAGTGGAGAATATACAGAGATTCTGTCCGCAGAGGAAGCCGCACAGCTTGGCTATACAGATCTGGGAGGACATTCCGGAGAAGAAGAAACATTTGTGAGAGAACTGGACATCGTAGATGATATGGCTTATTTTACAATCACAAAAATTACAGAAGACAGCAGCAGCAGTGTGGGATGGCGCACGGGATACAAGAGAGATGTCATGAAAACGTATGCGACACAGATCGGATCGGGACAATTTGAACTACTGAATGAATATTAAAGAGGGATCATATACCGGGAGTAAAAAGTTTTGTATCTTCTATTATTTATAGGAAAAACCCGAGGGGGCTCTGGCATAATTTTGATAGATAAAAGAAACCATTTTCTCTGACAGATGATATCGACGTAACTGCATTCAAATACAACTGAGAAATTTTTTAAGATGAGACGGAAAAAGACAGCCCACAACATATGAAATAGATAGATTATATTGAGACTATAAGCATATTATTCTGAATATTTTAAATGAAACATGCGATTTTTTAGATGAATAAAACATGCAAAAAAGACTTGTAAACAGAGAACAAGATGCGATTGTAGCAGGACTGGAAGTAAGTTCCAATGCAGTTCTTAACATTCTGGCAGGAAAAGTAGAGCTGAATGGATTGTTGCCGATGCAGTTTCCTCAGGACAAAAGTCAGATATTGACAGAGCTGTCATATGCTGGTATAATTCTTCCCCGAACTTCGGACAGAATAAAGAACCAGTGAGAATGCGGACATATAGTATTCGAATTGGTCGGCAGAAAGGGGACAGGATTTATGACATTTTATCAGGAATTACAGTTAAATCAGGCAGGATCGAAGGCAGTCATAAAGAATGCCAGTGGATTTGGAGAAAAATTTAGACATAGCGTAGTGTATCTGTTTAAAATATTGATTACACTGCTTTTCTGTATGGCATTTGTCATTGCGTACAGTACCATATTTGGAAATGATAACAGCATTGCAGGCGTTGTGGTCTTGCTGTGCATCATGGTATTTCGGTTTGCAGACTTAGGAATTCGAGTGCCTCACGCAATGGGAGCCATTGGAGTAATATTCGCAGTTTTAGCATTTGGTCCCAGAATTGCGAATGCAGGAAATGCAGTATTTGGATTGGCAACAAATGTCATCTGTATCTTTTGGCTGATGGTGCTGGGATGCCATAATGTGATGATGGCAAACCAGTCCACACTGGTCTTAGGATATTTATTACTGTATGGATATGACGTGACAGGACAGGCGTATCTGATGCGTCTGGCAGCAATCGGGACGGGAGCTGTCCTGACGGGGATTGTATATTATAGAAATCATCGCCGCCAGACATATAAGAGAGATCTGAACAGTCTGATTCAAGAGTTTGATATCCATTCTTCCAGAACAAGATGGCAGCTGACCGTTACGCTGGGCGTTTCAAGCGTTCTGTTTTTTGCGGCGCTTATGCACTTGCCAAGAGCGATGTGGGCAGGAATTGCCGCCATGTCTGTGCTGCTTCCGTTTCGCAAAAATATTAAAGAGAGAGTAAAAGGAAGAATTCCAGGAAATATTTTGGGCGGCGTGGCATTTCTGCTTTTATATCTGATTCTGTCGCCGTCATACTATACGCTGATCGGTATTTTGGGCGGTATCGGCGTCGGATTGTCAGCCAGTTACCAGTGGCAGGCGGTGTTCAATTCACTTGGCGCTATGGCTGTAGCAGTGGGAATTTTAGGACTGCCGGGAGCGATTTTTTACCGTATTTTAAATAATGCGTTCGGAGCGCTTTATGGACAGGTATTTGAAAAATTGATGTGTCGTTCTATGGATCGGCTGTCAGGAAGACAATGCCTTGAATAAGGGATTTTAAGCTGTATCTGCAAAGTTTACACCAGTATATATAAGTTTATATCAGTCCGGATGAATGTACGTTTTATTCGCACATTCATCCGGATTTTTCTTTCCGATTGATAAGATGGGAACACGAGTGACTTGTATTATAAGAGGCTCAAGGACGTTAATGATCCATTGTTTTTCTGTGTATCTGCTTTGGATTTGCGATAAAAATGTAGAAAAAGAAAGAGAGATCTGATATAATAAAACATATGTATGCGCACAGAAAACAGAAGCGTGAGAAAAGCAGAATAGGAGAAGAAACATGGATTATAGAACGTATTTGAGAAATTATCCAGACAAAGAAGGCCGATTTGGACCGTATGGCGGGGCATATCTGACAGAGGAATTAAAACCAGCATTTGAGGAGATTTCAGAGGCATATCAGACGATTTGCCATTCCTCTCAGTTTATCAATGAACTGCGAAGAATCAGAAGAGAATTTCAGGGGCGTCCGACACCGGTTTACCACTGTGAACGCCTTTCCAGACTGGTTGGAAATTGTCAGATCTATCTGAAAAGAGAAGACTTAAACCATACAGGGGCACATAAATTAAATCACTGCATGGGTGAAGGTCTGCTTGCAAAATTTATGGGAAAGAAACGTCTGATCGCAGAGACAGGAGCAGGACAGCACGGCGTTGCTCTGGCAACGGCAGCTGCATTTTTTGGACTGGAATGCGAGATTCATATGGGGGAAGTAGATATCGCAAAACAGGCTCCGAATGTGACACGCATGAAAATTTTAGGAGCAAATGTAGTGCCTGTGACGCATGGGCTGAAGACATTAAAAGAAGCAGTAGACTCTGCATTTGCGTCCTATGCAAAGAATTATAAGGACTCCATTTACTGTATCGGTTCTGCACTTGGACCGCATCCATTTCCACTGATGGTGCGTGATTTCCAGTCTGTTGTGGGATATGAGGCGCGTGATCAGTTTAAAGAAATGACAGGACTGATGCCGGATGTAGTGACAGCATGTGTCGGAGGAGGAAGTAATTCGATCGGTATGTTTGTTCCATTCCTTGAAGATCCGGTGGAGATTGTCGGTGTGGAACCGCTTGGAAGAGGAAGCGGACTGGGAGACCATGCAGCGTCTATGACATACGGTGAAAAAGGTATCATGCACGGATTTGAAAGTATCATGCTGAAAGATGAAAATGGAGATCCGGCGCCGGTTTATTCGATCGCAAGCGGTCTGGATTATCCTTCTGTAGGACCGGAACACGCATTTTTACATGATTTAAACAGGGTTCAATACACGACAATCAGCGATGAAGAAGCGATGGATGCTTTCTTTAAATTATCACGATATGAAGGTATCATTCCAGCGATTGAAAGTTCTCATGCAGTGGCATATGCGATGAAAAAAGCAAAGGAAATGGGACAGGGTTCTATTCTTGTGTGCTTAAGCGGACGTGGAGACAAAGACCTTGATTATGTTGTAGAACATTACGGATACGGAGAGCAGTTTCTGAAAAAATAAAAAGCGGAGGCAACAGAATGATTTTTCGCAATGCGGACGAACGAGATATCAAAAGAATCATGGAGATGATCTGTCAGGCTCAGGAAGACTTAAAATCGCAGGGGGTCGACCAATGGCAGGCAGGATATCCAAACGAGGAGATTGTGCAGGAGGATATCAGGCGCAGAGAAAATTTTGTGATGGAACAAAATGGAGAGATTGTCGCAACGGTTGTCTTTTCTTTTGAAAAAGAGCCTTCTTATGAAAATATTTATGACGGAAAATGGCAAAGCGAAGATCCGTATGCGGTGATCCATCGGATTGCAGTGGATCGAAGCAAAAAGAAGAACGGTGTCGCAACAGAGATGCTGGAAGAAATCATAAAAAAGTGCCATGAAAATAAAATTTTATCCATTCGGATCGACACACACCGTGACAATCATATCATGCAGAGCTGGATTGCAAAGAATCATTTTTCATACTGCGGCGTGATTTATCTGAAATCGGATGGAACAGCCAGAAACGCATATGAGCGCAGACTGTAAAGAGTCTGCGCTTTCTCCAATCTATTAGAAAGTTTCTTGCTCTTGCCAGAAGAAACGGCGCCGGCTTTCAGGTTAATAAAAGGAATCCGGGAGAAACAGGACAAAAAAACACTGGAAATCCCAACTTTTTTTGATATAATAGATCCTCGACGGGTGAGAAAGATGAGGTGAAAAAATGACAAAAAAAGAACAGGAATGGAAAGAAGAACAGCAGCATTTTGAGAAATGCAGATCCCTGATCCGTGAAAATCTGACGCAATACAAGGGAAATTTAAAGAAACTGCAGCAGGAAGTCAAGGATCTGTATCAGATGATCCAAAAAGGAGATCTGGAATTGTACGATCAGCTTATGACAGCGAGCAGTATGGAAGAAAATGCGCGTAATCAGGTGCGAAAGCATAAAGCGGCGCTGGCGCGTCCTTACTTTGGCCGAATTGATTACAAAGATGAGACAGCAGGGACACAGGAGAGAATCTATATCGGAAAAAATGGTATCCGAAAGGACAAAACAGATGTGATGATTGCAGATTGGAGAGCCCCGATTTCCAGCGTTTACTATGAAAATGAGCTGGGATCGGGGTATTACTGGCTTCCGGACGGAGAAAAAATGCCGGTAGATCTCCATTTAAAACGAACTTTTGACACGGAAGACGGAAAACTGAAAGGATTTTATGACAGCGATGTGGCATCAAACGATGAGCTTTTAGTACAGTATCTTTCTAAAAATAAAGACGCAGTGCTGGGGGAAATCATTGCCACAATTCAGAAAGAACAAAATGAAATTATCAGGGAATCGCCGTTTGCAAATGTGATTGTGCAGGGAGTGGCAGGAAGCGGAAAGACAACCGTGACAATGCACCGAATTTCCTATATTTTGTACAATTATGAGCAGTGGTTTACATCGAATGAATTTTGTATCGTGGGAAGCAACGACTTGCTGCTGGACTATATCACAAGCGGATTGCCAGAGCTGGATGTGCCGAATATCAGACATATGAGAATGGATCAGATGTTTGTGCATATTCTGGGAAAAGAATGGAAAAAGAAACATCAGATGGTACCGGCAGACGACACTGCAAAGGAGAGATGCACTTTTTCTTTTATCATGGAACTGGAACAGTATCTGCAGCGGCTGCGCTGTGAGATTGTGGATGGAAAGGAATTAAGAGACGAGGAACTGGGTGTGATTCTGACAAAGGAGAGCTGCATTTCTTTGCGGGATGACAATCCAGGATTCTCCGTGATGCAGCTGCTGAAACTGCTGGAAGAACGGATGAGGAAACGGATCACATTTTTGATGGATGAGGAAGATAAAGAGCGGATGAAAGAAAAACAGGCGCAGTATCGCGGTACATTTCAGAAAAAGAAACCTTCCGGTTCCATCTTTACAATTTATACCTCCTTTCTGACTGCGTACGGACAAGAACATAAAGTGGAGATGAACGGGCACATACAGGCAGTTTCAAAAGGAAAATGCGATGTGTATGACACAGCGGCGCTTGCACTTATCTGGTACCGCATCATGAGAAAGAAAGACGAGGAAGAATTTGGGCAGTTGTTTTTCGATGAGGCTCAGGATTTTGGCATCAGCGTTTATTATGTGCTGAGACAGATTCTGCCGAAATGTTATTTTACGATTATGGGGGATGTATCCCAGAATATTAACTATGAGACGGGAATGAACGACTGGGAGGAATTGAAACAGGTCTTTTTGACAAATTCAAAAGATCAGTTCCGGCTGCTTTCCAAGAGCTATCGAAATACGATTGAAATCTCACAGTTTGCAGGAAAAATTCTGGAGAAAGCTTCAGCGGGGCAGTATAAAATTGATCCTGTGATCCGGCATGGAATTCCTGTAGAGAAGAAGTTCGTGAAAAAGGAAGAGGAAGCGGCACAGTATACAGCGGATTTGATTCAGAAAATAAAGGAACAGGGATATGAAACAGTGGCGATCGTATGCCGCAATGAGGAGGAGAGCCAAGAAATAAAAGAACGGTTAAAAGACAAAATTACACTGACGAACGGCGAGGAAAACGGATTTTCAAAGGGTGTGATGGTGCTGCCGGTCAGATATACAAAAGGTCTTGAATTTGACACCGTTATCTTGTGGAATCCAAAACTGGATCAGGCGATCGAAAAACCGGAGACGGCAAAACTGATGTATGTGGCGGTGACGCGCGCACTCCATGAACTGCATATTCTGGAGATTCAGAAAGAAGAATTCTGATAAAAGAAGATTGAAGCAAGAAGCTCCGACTTCTGTAAGGCGGAGCGATTCACAAAGAGAAGAAAAAAAGAATGTCTCAGATTCAAAGAGAATCATTTGAAGAAAAAAGGAGAAGGGGTATGCCGGGCTATATTATTCACTTAACTGCGGCGAAGCTGTGGCTTGCGCAGAGAAAAGAAAGATATGATGAGGAATGGAGACAGAAATTTCTGATTGGAAATTTACTTCCAGATGCAGTGGAGAATAAAGAGACGACACATTTTCGTGACCCGAAGACAGAAGGAAACAGTGTGCGATATCCGGAACTTTCTGATTTTTTGCGCGCTTCTGAGGGAATAGAGAGAACGCCATTCTGGTGGGGATTTTATTATCATCTGTATATTGATTCCTGCTTTTTTCAGGAATATATGCCAAGGATTGTGACATTTTTAAATGAAAAAGGCGAGGAAGAGGAAAAGATCTGTCAGATTGTAAAAGCCAAAATCCATAAAACGGGATTGTATGTGACAAGAGAAGAATACTTCTCTGATATGTATTATTACGGAGACTTTACAAAGATGAACAATGTGATGACCGAACGCTTTGGATTGGATCTGGAGCGGAAATATGAAGCGGCTTTACCGAAGGAATGGAGGAAGCGCGCAGACTGGATATTTTCAAACTTAGAACGGTTTATGAGAGAATCAGAGACAGAGCGAGGGGAGCTGCAGGTGTTTGATCTGGAAGATCTGATTTTGTTTTTGAAAGAGAAAGCGGAAGCATTTCTGGGAGAAGATAAAACTGCAGTGTTACGAAAAGACAAAGCAGATATCAAAGAACAAAAAGATTTCTGACATTTGCAAGGATAAGCTGATATAGAAGAGAGGGATAGAAAATGAAAGGAAAAGTACTTGTGATTGAGGATGAGGCAGCAATTTCAGATCTGATTTGTATGAATTTGGAAGTGGCAGGATATGAGACCGTTCCGTTTTTTCGCGGAGATGAGGCGGCGGCTGAACTGGAACAAAATGGGGCGTATGATATTGCACTTTTGGATGTGATGCTTCCTGGAATGGACGGGTTTGAACTGCTTCCTTTTCTTCAGAGGCAGAATATTCCGGTCATTTTTCTGACAGCAAAGGGTGATATTGCAAGCAAAGTAAAGGGGTTAAAAGGCGGTGCGGATGACTATATTGTAAAGCCGTTTGAGATGCTGGAACTGCTGGTGCGCATGGAAAAAGTTCTGGAACGGACAGCAAAAAAAGAAGAATCCATTCAGATTCACGGAGTTACGATTTATCCAGACCGCCATCTTGTCCTGAAAGAGGGAGAAGAAGTGGTTTTAAAGCCAATGGAATTTGAATGTCTGATGATGTTTGTGAAATATAAAAACATCGCCTTGAGCAGAGAACAGATTTTAAAAGGACTGTGGGGCGTTGAGTTTGAAGGAGAGACACGCACCGTGGATGTCCATGTGGCACAGCTGCGGAAAAAACTGGATTTTGGAGATGTGATAAAGACGATTCCGAAGGTGGGATATCGACTGGAGGGGGAAGAAATATGAAATTAGTGACAAAGATTTCAGTGGCAGCGACCGTATCGCTGCTTCTTTTTTCACAGATTATCTTATGGTATCTGTTATTTCAGAGCAATCAGACGATGATGGAAAATAAAGTAAAGGTGGAGGGGGAAAAGCTGGAACATTCCTATCGGCAGCTGGATGAGCTCTTAAAAAAGGCGGGACGGATGGGAATGCAGATGAATACGTCCGTATTTATCAGTTGTTTCCGTGAATTTTTTGAGATACGCACTGCCCTGTATCAGGAAGAAAAAGAAGTGTGGAATATGACACCGTATGAATTTTCAACAGAATTATTCTGGGATTCAGACATAAAAGAAGTTCCGGATATGCCCGATATTTTATATGTGCAGACAAAAGCGGGAAAAACAAATCTTCTTCTGATGGAGCGCAGTGTCGAGTATCAGGGAGAAAAATATCAGATTTTTCAATATCAGGATCTGACAGAAATCTACAGCCGCCTGAGAGATTTATTTCTTCAAGGCATTCTTTTGTCTGGAATTTTGATTCTGGTGATGAATGTAGCTCTGTATGGAATTGTAAAAAGAATTCTCAAGCCATTTTATGATTTGAAAAGAACAGCCAATATTATTTCAGATGGAAAGTATGAAGAGCGTGCAAAAATCTGTACAAAGGATGAGATAGGAGAAGTATCGGAAAGTTTTAATAAAATGGCAGAAAAAGTGCAGGATCATATCAAAGAGCTGTCGGATTTAAATGAATCGCAAAGACAGATGATGGGGAGTCTTGCCCATGAACTGAGAACGCCGATGACTGCAATTCAGGGATATGCGGAGACCCTTTTGCGGGTGCGCATTTCTGAAGAAAGAAGAGTAAGAGCTCTGCAGTATATAGAGTCAGAGAGCAAACGTCTTTCCAGACTGTCTCAGAAGATGCTAGAACTGACAGGACTGTACCATGCGGAAGGCACGCTGACATTTGAGACCTATGATGCAGAGCAGCTTCTTGGGGAGGCAAAAGAGATTTTTCAAGCGCAGCCGAAACAGAAAAAAATTGAGATAAAAATCAGAAAGGGACTGGAAAAAATATGGATTACAGGGGAAAAAGATCTTCTGCTTACGTTTCTGATCAACTGTATGGAAAATGCGTATCGTGCCTCTGAGGAGGGCTCATTCATTTTATTGGGGGCAGAAAAAAATAAAATCTGGGTGCAGGATTTTGGAATTGGAATTGCAAAAGAAGAAATCGGAAAACTGACAGAAGCATTTTATATGGCAGATCGGTCGAGATCGAGAAAAGAAGGCGGAGCCGGTCTTGGTCTTGCTCTGTGTGAGCAGATTGCAAGGCTGCATCATGCCAGAATCGAGATTGAAAGCGAGGAAGGAAAGGGCAGCACCGTGACGCTTGTATTTGAGGAAAAAGGAAAAGAAGAAAGCGACTGAGAAAAATTTACAAATTGATTACAATCTGTTGCAGACTTGATAAAACAAAAAGCAGTATGATACAGAAAGAAGAACGAAATTTTCAGCCGAGATAAAGGATAAACATTTAAAAAAGGAGAGATGGCGCTCCTCCTGTAACAGAAAGGAAGAGGGTTGCGTGAAAATTATGAAAAAAAGAAGATTGTTTTTATGTCTGATTTTGACTGCATGGTGTCTCACAGGGTGCCAGAAAACGCCAGACCAACAGATTGTAAGAGAAAAAGGGAAGGACAGCATTGCACAGTATGAACAGGATACCGAACAGGAAAACGGGGAGGATACCGCAGAGGAACCGGTCAATCAGGAGACTGGTGAAAATGAGCTGAGAAAAAATCTGGGCGTTCCTGAACGGTATGAAAGTACGATTACATCAGCAGACGGAAATTTTGAAGTGGTCTGCAGCGCACAAGTGGATGTTCCAGACGTCTCCTCTGTAAATGTATATCAGGTGTCACAAAAACCGTTTGATCAAACGCTTGTGGATACGTTTACAGAAACATTTGTCGGCGCGGACAGCGTATATGATATCGATCGTTACGCACAATCCGGAGAAAAAGAACTTGTGATTTCAAAAGTTCCAACGGAGATGGAAAATCAGCGTTTTAGCGGTGTTTTTGAGCGGGATGGACAAAAATTTCTGCTTTTTTTAAAAACAGAATCAGCCATGCCGATTGTCATGGAAGTACAGCGAATTGATGAAAATGATCCTGCCGGTTACAGCCGTCATCCGTATATGTGGACAAATGTAAATGATACCAGTAAATTGCCGGAGAATACGACAAAAGAAATGATTGAGGAAATGGCTGGGATTACAGCGGATGAGGCAAAGAAGACAGCGGATGAAAAAGTCGCAGCGCTTGGTCTGGAAGATATGAAAGCAAGAGAGCAGATTTTAAATGTGAGATTAGATAATGGATCGGATGAAACGGAAGAGGTCCTGGACAGCGGATGGAAAATTTGTTATACAAGAGAAATAAATGGATTCCCTGTGACATATGACGAAGAGCTGGGCGGAGGATATGCAAGCATGGATGACGATGTCACAGTTCCATGGTCGTATGAAAATCTGGAAATCGTTGTGAATAAAGACGGGGTACAGCAGGTACAGTGCTATAATTTATATGATGTGGGAGAGTGCACCGTAGAAAATGTAAAATTAAAACCATTTTCTGAGATTGCTTCGATTTTTGAAGAGATGATTCAGATTCAAAATGCAAATATGAGAGAGGATGGATATCTCAAGAAAAAGATGCAGATTGAAAAAGTGACGCTTGGGTATGCCAGAATTTACGATCCGCTCAGCGGTGATGGACAGGGACTGCTTGTTCCGGTATGGGATTTTTATGGAAGAGAGCAGAACACAACGGTCTGGGAAAATGAGACGTACGAGTATGAGACAGGATTGGAATATTACAGCAAAATGACGATCAATGCGATTGATGGAACGATTATCAAGAGAAGTCTGGGATATTGATTTATGGTGTGGTGGTACGGCTATGATGAGACAAATTTTTGCAGTTGTAAAATTTAATTTTCTTGGATTTTTTCGCAGTCCAAAAGTGATTCTGACCTTTTTGCTTGGAATTGTTTTAAGCTTTCTGCTGAGTGAGAAAGTGATGAAAATTGTGACGTATTTTCAGACGCCGATGCAGGCAGCAGAACCATTTATCTGGACGTTTGGAGATACAACGGCAGTGCTCTGTTCCGCGCTTCTGCTGCTTTTTCTCTTTTTGGATTTGCCGAAATTAAATGATGCTTCCATGTTTTATCTGGTCAGAACGACAAAAAAGAGATGGCTTACGGGGCAGCTGATCTATATCATTTCTGTGACAGGAATTTATATGGGATTTATGATGATCGTCACCTGTCTTTTATGTGCCAAAGACAGTTTTATTGGAAATATGTGGAGCAAAACGGCTGCCTTACTGGGATATTCTGAGATGGGAAAACAGATGCAGATTCCTTCTACTGTGCGAGTGATGGAAAGCATTCAGCCGTATGGATGCGCTATTCAGGTGATCCTGCTGTTATTTGGATATGCACTGACGATGGGATTTCTGATCTTGCTGTGCAATATGGCATTTGGGAAAAAAGCCGGTATTCTGGCAGGGTTGTGTTACAGTCTGTATGGCTTTTTGATGGACCCTGAAATTTTGGGGAAAATGATGGGGCTGGAACCGTTTGAGATGTATAAAGTGCGCACAGTGACAGGATGGATCAGTCCGCTAAACCATGCAGTCTATGGGAGACATAATTTTGGATATGACCATCTGCCGACGGTCGGACAGTCGTGTCTCGTATTTTTTCTGATCTTGTGTATTCTTGCATTTTTGTCGTTTCGAGTTTTAAAGCGATATCCGCTCTCAAAAAGCAAATCCATCTAAGGACAGGGGGCAGGAAGGGGAAAGTAATGAGAAGGCAAATAAAAAGAATTTTTTCAGAGAAGACGGTATGGATCGGAATAGCTGCCGTACTGATTGGAATATTGGCTGGAAATATAGCAAGCGACGGAAATATGAAAGACTGGAGCCAAAAGAGCATATGGCAGATTGTATCAGATGGATTTTCTTCCAGAATCATGCTATTTCTGCTCCCGGTCGCCGCATCCTTTTCGGGGGCAGATTTCTATCTGCGTGAAAAACAGAGCGGATTTTTAAAAATGTATGTCACAAGAGAGGGCAGAAAGCGATATCGCAGAGAACGAATAAGCCAGATCTTATATCATACAGGTGTGATTTTTACGGCAGCTTTTGTGATGGCTGCGGGATTGCGAATCGCAGCAGGGAAAAAAATGATTTTGGCAGTCGTCCCGGACGGTCCTGTTCAGGAAGGGTTCGCCGTATGCGGGATATGGCTGAGAGCAGCTCTGATCAGCGCTGTGTTTGCGAATCTGGGCGCGATCTGTGCTGTTTTGACGCAATCGCTTTATCTGACAATGGGGATTCCGCTTGTATGCTATTATTTTTTAATTCTGCTCCAGGAGCGCTATTTTGAACAGTTTCCATGGCTGTCTCCAGGGATGTGGATTACCGAAAACAGCTGGATTGGCTGGCTGATTGTGCTGATTTTATTTGGGACAGTGACAGGAATCCATGCAAAACTGCTGAAAAGAGATCTGAGAGAAATCAGTTAAGAAGACGCAGCTATCATAAAAGATGCTGTAAAAATCGAAAATCATCTGCTGTAAGAGAAAGAGCGGGGGTTCGAGAAAACAGAAAGGATTTTGAACATGAAGGGTGAAATATATGTGCGGCTGGATCAGGTCAGCAGAAAATTTGGAGAGGAATGGGCATTAAAAGAGGTATCGGTACAGCTTGAGAGAGGCAAAATCTATGGGATTGCAGGAAACAATGGGTCGGGAAAAACAGTATTTATGAAGTGCATCTGTGGTCTTTTGCCTGTCACATCCGGAAGAATCTGGGTAGGGGGAAAGGAAATCGGAAAAGAGATTGATTTTCCGGAAAGTCTGGGTGTGATCATTGAGACGCCGGGATTTTTATCGGGATTGACAGGAAGAAAAAATCTGGAGATTTTAGCTGCTTTGAGAAAGAAAATTGACCGCAAAGGAATAGAAGAAGCGATGAAAAAAGTAGGGCTGGATCCGGATATGAAAAAGCAGGTTTCAAAATATTCTCTTGGAATGCGGCAGAGACTTGGCATTGCGCAGGCGATTATGGAGAATCCGGAATTTCTGGTTCTGGATGAACCATTTAACGGATTGGATCACAGAGGAGTGGAAGAGATCCGAAAACTTTTAAAAGATTTGAAAAAAGAAGGAAAGACGATGATTTTGGCAAGTCATAACGCAGAGGATATCAAAGTTTTATGCGACGAGGTCTATGAGATGGATGCAGGAAAACTGAAAAAACAGAACAGATCAATGTAAAAAGAAACAGACAATAGGAGACGGGTAAAATGGAATTTACATTTGAAGCAGAAAAAGAACGGTATACCTTTGAACAGAGCAAAATTCGTGGGATTTATGAGGATTTTTCAGATCCGGAGTACTTTAACAGACAAGTGCTGGTTCTGGGAAAGATGATGACATTATTCGGGGAGCCTTTATATTTGACTCAAAATGTAGAAAAACAGTATGAATACAGCATTAAAGCGACATCCAAAACAGGGAACAACATCTGTCTGACTGTGTACAGCGGAGCGACAGGACCTTCCATCGGAGGGGGAATGGACAAGAAAAGCAAGGAAGCGGCAGATGAATTAGCAGAGTATATCTGCAATGCAAAGCCATCCGATTATCATTATGAAGGATATTATATGGACGGACCGTGCATGGTTCGCGAGGGTGTGAAAGATGGAACGCCTTATCGGATGGAGAAAGAATTGGATCTGTGCGATGAAGAATTTGCAGCCTTGTATGAACGGCTGTATGGAATAAAAAAATAAAACGGAAGCTGCTGGTTTCGCAGAACAATCTACGAAACCAACAGCTTCTTTGATAAGAATCTTATTTTATGCCCGATGGATTACTGAGCATCTGGTCCATAAGTAGCTACACGTTCATCATTGATAACGCCAGACCAGTTCATACCGAATGCGATATCATATGTGTGACCTTCAGAGTCAACGTAGCATTCCATATCCATAGGAACGTCTTCAAACTGAGCTTCCACTGTTTCCATGTTAGCTGGCTCCTGCATTGGAAGTAATCCGGATGGTTCGGTTGCGCCTGCGATGATTTCAACAGCTGCCTGATCGCTGATGCCATATCCGATCACGATAGCGTCAGCCAGAGGTTCTACTTCTGAGAATACGACAGGTTTGCTTTCTCTCATGTAAACGATGACAGGCTTGTCGCCCATTGCTTCTTTTGTCTCTTTCAGAGCATCCAGCATATACGCATTGGAAGCGCTTACTGTCTTTCCTTTATAAGAACGGTTTTCAACAGTATCTGTGTAAACCATTTCGCCTGTCTCGGAATCAATGAATGTCTTTCCAGGGTCATTTGCGATTGCTGTCTCTCTTGCTGTGTCAGCTGTATAATCGCTGTACTGCAGGGAGATCGGAACGTATCCGTTTCCGCCGGCTTCCAGATCTTCTGTGCTGTATCCAGAACCTGTAGATGGGCTGTCCATTCCGATAACAGCCAGATCGGCTTCTTCTGGATTTGTAGTTACGTTGAAATATTTGGACAGAGCCTGTACCTGAATACTTGGTTTTTCAACAGTAGTAACTACCATTGTCTCTGGATCTGTAGAAACAGATGTGTAGCTTGGAACGTAAACGGTCTTCTTCTCAGCAGATTCATCGTATGGAGCGATGACATTGTTTTTATTCTTAACCATGACAACAGATTTCAGCTGTGCTTCGTATCCGGCTGTCATAAATTCTGGATTTCCAACAGTAGCGATTGTCTCATCTACATCCAGATATGGATCTTCAAATAATCCTAAGTTGAACATATTTGTCAGGATTCTTCTTGCAGATTCAGCAAATCTTTCGTCTGCGAATGTCTGTCCCTGACGCTCAACCATTAAGTCGTAAGCTTCCATAACAGGTCCGATTACGTTATTTCCTCCGAACTGATCCATACCAGCCATCAGACATTTATAATGACGTTCTGCGACGGAGATATCTTCAACACCCCAGCATTTGCCTTGGAATACAGCGTCGTTATCTGCGTCTGCTGTGATCATCCAGTCTGTGCAGGCAACACCGTCAAAGTTGTATTCGCCGCGGAGTAATTCATTGATCATATAATTGCTGAAACCATTACCTACGTCTTCACCAGTCGGATCCTGTCCGTGGCTGATTGTGTAGTATGGCATAACTGCGGCTGCCATTTCTGTAGCGCCGTCCAGATTTAAAGCGCCCTCTGTAAAGTTTTTCAGCTGAGTTTCAAATCCATTTCCTGGATATACTGCATATTTACCAAATCCATAGTGACCGTCGCGTCCGCCTTCTTCAGGACCGCCGCTTGGCCAGTGTTTGATCATTGCAACGATAGAGTCAGGACCCCATCCAAGGTCATTTCCCTCTTCGTCATAAGTAGACTGATATCCGTCTACAACGGCTCTGGACAGATCCACGGTCAGTTTTACATTGTCGCCGAATGTTCCGCTTACACGGCTCCATCTTGGCTCAGAAGCGAGGTCGATCTGTGGAGACAGAGCGGTTCCGATACCGAGTGCACGGTATTCAATACCTACGATATTACCAAACTGTTTTACGATTTCCGGATCATAAGTAGCAGCAAGACCTACTGTTCCAGGCCACTGAGAGATGGTTCCTGATTCGCCTGCAACATACTGCTGGCTGGAGTCTGCGCTTGCAGCATGGCGAGGGTCGGAACTGTTGTTGCAAGGAATACCATATTCCATACCTTCTACGATAGACTGCAGGTTATTGCTCCATTTAGCGCCAATTTCAGGGCTTGCGATGGAAGTAACAAGAACGTGACGCAGTTTGTTGTCTGTGATTGCGTCCATTGTAGTTGTTCCGTCCTGTGTACGCGCACGGGAGTCGATCTCTGTTCCGGAAACTGTCTCAGACTGTACAGCAGTGTGAGCGCTGTAAAGCATCAAGCCGGCGATGGATTCGATACCTTCACGTCCGTCAGCCACCATCATATCAGCCAGAGCTGCTGCTCTTTCTTCTGTAGTCAGACGCCAGTCTTCATATGTATCAAGTGTTCCGTTCTTGTTTAAATCCTTGAAAGCATATCCGTCGTCTTCCAGTAAAGTAACGCCTGATTCAGGGGAGTAGCTCAAAGTTTTTCCGCCGTCCTGTTCTACTTTGTTGAATCCCCATTCTGTCTCGATCACGCTGTATTTTGCAGCAGAAGCATCTGCTGCAAAAGCAGTAGACATAGAAGATGCAGCCATTGCAACTACCATAGCAGCAGATGCAGCTTTTTGAAGTCTCTTTTTGTTGCTTCTTTTCATGTTTTCTTCCTCCAATTTTCCTAAAATATACAGAATCACCTGAGAACATAAAAGATATTCGTGATTCTACACATTTTTTTCAAGATGACCTCATTATAATTGAACGATTTCACGATTTCAAGTTCTTTGTCGCCAACTGCGTGGTTTTGTCGCCAACTGCGTTGTCTGGATGTGCTGACGGTATTCCTGTGGGGTCAGACCAGTCTCTCTTTTGAAAATTTTGGAAAAGTAAGAGCTGTTTGCAAACCCAGACTGTTCATGGATCTCACTGATCGACAGCTCTGTCGTTTCAAGCAGAAATTTTGCCTTTTTGATACGTTCTTCCACGATGTATGCCTGCAGAGAATATCCGGTCTCTTTTTTAAAGAGGCGGGAGAGATAATCCGGATTGAGGAAAAACTGTCTGGCAAGACGTTCTCTTGAGAGATCATCCGACAGATTTCGGGTGATATAGGATTTGACCTGTTCAACGACTGTATCATTGGAGAAAATTTTCTGCGTCTTTTCAAAAATGGCGAGACACAGGTTGCAGAGCAGCATCTTCATGCTTTCGGGTGTCGCCCGGTCCTTCTGAAGACGAAGGCGCTCATCGGAAAAGATGGTATAGGCGCTGATATTTTTTTTGAGCAATTCAATAAAGACTGCCTGTACAAGCGTGTCGTAAAACTGGATGGCGCCTTTTAAATCTTCACCGAAGAGGCGGTCAAATTCAGCGATGAGCAGATTGGGACGGTTTGAAAAAACAAAATCAACCCATTCATTTAACTTTGAAAGCAGGTCTGGATAAGAGTCCAGAAGACTATGAATCTGGGCTGCGGACTCTTCTTTTTCAGAACAGCAGACCTTTTCATGCAGACGGTCATATTCCTGGGGCAAAAGTAAATATGGAACTTGTTTTCCTATCACAATAGAAAGCTTTGCGTGAAAATATTGCTGAAAAGCTTTGGAAAATGTGATTAACTGCGCCTTGATCAGCGAAAGAAAGTCAGAGGCTGATCTGGCATTTTCTGCATCATTCACAGAAGGACTGAGAAGAACCATTCTTTCATTCAGAGACGTTGCGGCGACAGCAGTATAACATTCTTCCAGATCCAGCAGTTCATAGATGATATTGCGGAATGCAAAGTCAAGATCATTTCCGTACCAGGAATCAGACAGTTCCTGATAATTTTGAATACAGACCAATACAGGAAGATATTCTGCCTGATCGGACAGAAAGATATCTTTCTTTTTTGCATCATGAAACAGAAAATCAGGGGAGTGGTCTGATTTTCTGAGCAAAAGATCGCTCCAGAATTTATCCTGCACAATCTCATGATGGAAAAACCATTTGTCTTTATAAGAATTTAAATCCATGCGCTTTTGATATTCCTCAAGGGCGTGCGCAAGGTATTCCTGCAGTTTTGGATATTCAATCGGTTTTAAAAGATATTCAAACGCGCCGAGTGAAACCGCCTCTTTTGCATACTGAAAATCAGAGTGGCAGGTGAGAAAAATATTGACCGTCTTTGGGGAATGTTCTTTCACCCATGCGGCAAGGTCAATGCCGCTGCCGCGCGGCATCTCGATATCGCATAACATGACATCAATCTGATGCTCAGCAAAAATATTTTTTGCCATTTTCATATTGTATGCGGAAAAAACTTCGTCCACATGAAGGGCTTTCCAGTCGATTGCGCAAAGAACCGCTTCGACAGAAAAAATCTCGTCATCTACAATTAAAACATGAAACATTTTACTTTTCCTCCCCTTTTGGAATCCAAATTTTAATCTGAGCGCCTGACGGCAGATGATTTTCAATGGAAATCGTTTCCGCTCCGCCGTAGATCAGACGGAGGCGTTTCTTGACATTGATAATACCGATCCCATGTTCCTGACTGGATGGCACGGACAGATCGTCTTTTTTATAGAAGGCCAGAAGTTCTTCCGAAAATCCTTCTCCACAGTCCGTGATCGTAAACAAAATGCCGTCTGCGCCGTTTTGCTTTTCAGAGACAGCAGACAGTGTGATCGGGCTTGGAACAGAAAAATCGATTCCATATTTTACGGCGTTCTCTAAAAAAGTCTGAAGCATCAGCATCGGTATCTTGCAGGAATAAAGCTGTTCTTCGATATCACAGGAGAAGACAATCTGTCCGGGAAAACGCATCATCTGGATTTCCATATAATTTTTGATATGATCAATCTCATCTTTTAAATTTACCAGTTCCTCATTGCTGAGGGAGAGATAACGGAAATATTTGACGAGACAGATCGTCAGTTTTTGGATCAATTCATATCGCTTCGTCTCGGCAAGCGAATAGATGATATTAAAGCAATTTAAGAAAAAATGAGATTTCAGCTGCATCTTTAAAAACTGTTTCGTCACTTTTTCTTTCTCCAGCTCTTTTTCATAGACTTCCGATTTCAAATGTTCCATCTCATCAAGCATCACATTGAAGGTCTGATAAATTTTAGCGGTCTCGTGGACAGAGGAATGTTTTGTGATGCGGAAATGGAGATTTCCATCTGCTACAATTTTCATTGAATCTGCAAGATATAAGAACGGACGGTACATAAAAAAGAGGCAGATATACACAAACAAAACGAGAAGAATCAAAATGGCAGAGATACTGATAAAGCCTGTCAGATCGGAGTTCATCTGGCTGGAGATGTTTTTTGTAGGGACAGCGATCCCGATTTTTAACTCCAGGATGTCAGGGTGCACACAGGAAAAAATATAGTTCTCGCCGCGATACTGCACAACAGAGTCAGAGTCATCAGGAAGTCTGGAAAATCGAGTGTCGCCGGAGATAAGCTGATTGTCCATTGTCAGGATGACGGAAGAACCCAGTGAGCCGTGGTAAATCTGATCAATTTGTTGCTGAATCGTATCGAGGCGGATAAAACCGCCGCAGAATGTCTGATCGATACAGATGATTCTCATCAGATAAGGAATGTCATTGATAATATGAACGGTCCAGTTCGGGCTGGAAAATTTTTCGCCTTTCATGGAAGTTTCGCATGTGCGAATCACATAGTCCTTAAAAGGAATCGTATCCGATGCAGACATCAGTTTCGTGCTGTAAAAAATAAATTCCTGACCTGTTCCGGACGGCGAATATAAAAATACACTGTTTAAAAGATCATTTGAGGCATACAGCCGTCTCAGATCTTCATCGAGCTGCACCTTTATATTGAAGATTTCTGATTCCTCTGCCTGAATTTCCAAAAGAGAAATATTCAGATTATCAGACAGCAGATGATAAAAATTCTGATCGAGATGAGCGACGGATTCATCTAAAGACTGCGCATAGAAATTCAGCGCCGCCTGATTGGAAGAAAAAATCTGATCGTATGCAAAGGATACTGCAAGATGTTGCATCCGGAATATGACAAAAATAATCATAGAAAAAATCACAATCAATGTCCCAATCAGAATCCGTTTCGCCGATAAAACAAATTTAAAAGAATGATATTTTGAAGTCTCTGCCATAATGTTTCCCTTTCCTTTCCGCTAACCGGCAAGCCAGTCATCAAGCTGGCGCTGCTTTTCAGCGATAATCCGGTCGATGCCCGCCTCTTTTAATTCTTGAATAAATTCCGGCAGAACGGTATCCAGATCATAAATGCCATGCAGAAAACCGTTCTTATATTTTTTGACCACTGCTTTGCAGGCGATCACTTCTGATTTCACGGAAGCGTCATCATATTGAAAGCCAAATGCTCTGGAACGGACGGCATTGTCGTTGAACTCTTTCATTTCTTCCCAGATCGAAGGCGGATTCCCTTCCCATATATGGGCGAGATATTGATTGCCGCTGGCGTATTCGGTAAACAAAGGATATCCGCTGTTTAAAAAATCAACGCCTTCCGGAAAACCGATCAGGTCTTTTTCTTCATCCAGAATCTGATAATGGACTCCTTCTATGCCATAGGTCCAAAGATTGACAAGATTTTTATCATGATATAATAAATTTAAAAACTGAATGGCTTCTTTTTTATATTCGGAACTGTACGGAACAGCCCACATCCAACAGGCGATGCGGTCTGTGGAAATGGAATCTTTTTCCAGAGCAGTAAATCCTATGGGACAATTTAAATCTCTTCTTTCCTGTACGGTAAATCCGGGTTTTCCATTGGCAAAACAGGAAAAGACCGATCCTGATTTCAGATAATACGCATTGCTTCCGGGATTTTCAGAGGTATCGTACAGATATCCTTTCAGATTCCAGTCGCGGAGCAAGGAAAGATATTGCCGGTACTCTTCTGTCTCATAAAGATTCACAACTTTGGTATCCATCCGGTCATACATCAGAACGCCCAGACCATCTCCAAGCATGTCCCAATTTGTGTAGATGCTGTTTGGGGCAAGCGGATAGATGAGAGGATTCTGCTCTTTGAGAGAGGCAAAGATTTCTGTGAGATCCGACAGCGTATGGACGTTTTCCATATCGAGATGATATTGCTCAGCCAGATCACTGCGATATTCAAGACCTGGGCGCAGACTGTAGTCGCGGCAGGTGGGAACCGCATAGTACTCCTGTGTACTTGAGTCATATCCTCCCTGCATATATTCCTCGCCCACTGTGGAAACAAGATCTGGAGCATATTGGGCCAGCAGATCATTCAAGGGCGAAAGAGTTCCGTCCTGATATAATTGCCGAAGTTCATTTCCGTTGGAAAGGAGAAACAGATCAAGCTGCTGACTGGAGTCGAGAATCTGATGGATGCGGCTTGTATAAAAGGAATCAGAAAGAAATGTCACCTCGATCTGAGCGTGAATCAGAGGCTCGATATAGTCATTAATTTGCTCGATCACCATCTCACTGTCTGGAAAATCGATATCTATTTTTTTATAGGTATAGATCTGTATAGTAGGAATCTCTGCTGCTTCGGAATGTTCTTTCTCCTGAGCGTGACAGCCGGTCAAAAGGAGAAGAACAGCAGGGAGAACAAAAAATAATTTTCTCATAAATCCTCCGGCACGATCAAAAGGATCGTATTATAAAAAGTAAAAATTAGACTGTGCAAAAAAGAATCATTTCTGAAGAAAGTATATCATAAAAGAAGAAAAAATGGGGTCGATCTGATAAAAGGTCGGATTTGTATTATCAAGAAGTCGGAATCCTTATATCGAATGAAAAAAATCTATGATAAGATTTTGCCATCTGGTAACAAGAATATTAAAGGAGGAGTGAAAATGAGAAAAACAAAGAAGTATGCCAAAGCGTTGTGCGCTGTCATGTCAGCGGCAATGATCGTGCCGGGCACAGCGATGGCAGCAGTGGAGCCGCAGCCGACATACGACTGGCAGGTAGCGCATCAGGAACATGCAAGACAGTTAGAGAACGAGGCAATCTTGCTGTTAAAGAACGAGGACAATCTTCTGCCGCTCGATGTGGAAGAAGACAAAATCGCAGTATTTGGAACGGGTCAGCTTCAGCCGCCTACAGGGGGAGGATCAGGCGGAGCAACCGGCGCGTTTACCGCAACTTTGATGGACGGTCTGAACAAAGTAAAGGCGGATTATTACAAACCGCTTGCAGATTATATTGCAAGTAAAATCGGTCAGGAAGAAGTGGAAACTCCGTGGGGAAAAATGGTTCAGACCGTGATTGACCACGGATGGGATCAGGAAAAAGAATATCCGGATGAGTGGGGAGAAAATGCTTCCTCAGGAAGCGGATGGAACCGCACATCAGCTGTTCAGACACCGGAGATCAAGCTGGATGACGGAGAAATAAAAGACGACGGCATGGTAGCTGAGGCAAGCGAGTATGCAGACACGGCAGTCGTATATCTTTCCCGTTCCACCGGTGTGGAGGAGATGGACCGCAATCCTGTTCCGCAGCCGGGCGACTGGTATCTGAATGCTTCTGAGCGTATCTTGCTTGAGCAGGTGACAGACAAATTTGAGGATGTCGTGCTGATCTACATAGGAACAGCTCCGATTGACCTGGCGCAGTTTGAGAAATATGACATCGACGCTTTCCTTGTGGAATATGGTGCAGGACAGTTCCATGGACTTGCCATGGCTGACATTTTATTCGGAAATGTCAATCCTTCTGCAAAATTGAATGATACGCTCACCTATCATTATGAAGATCATCCGACAGCAGAAAACTTTGGCTATACTTCCTATGCAGATAAAGGATATGACTGGGAAGGAAACGAGTCAAAATATGGATCACGCAAATTCTCAGAGAATGACCCGATCAGCGCATATGAAGAGTACATTTACATGGGATATCGCTACTTTGACACATTCAACAAAGAAGTGGCTTATCCATTCGGATATGGCCTATCCTACTCCGAATTTTCCTTCAATGATCTGGACGTGACCGCAAACAAAGAGACAAAGAATTTTACGGTAAGCGCTACGATCAGAAATGAGTCTGCTGAAGACGTGATTCCAGGAAAAGAAGTTATGGAAGTGTATGTTTCCAAACCACAGGGCGAACTGGAACAGGCATACCAGAACCTTGTCACATTTGGAAAGACAGCAGAGTTAAAGAGCGGAGAAGAACAGACGATGAAACTGGATGTTTCCTTCTATGACATCGCTTCTTATGACGAAGAACTTGCAGCTTATGTCTTAGAGCCAGGCGAATATATCATCCGTGTAGGAAATTCTTCCAGAAATACTCATGTGGCAGGAAAGATTTCTGTACCGGAAAAAATTATTGTGGAACAGTTAAGCAATCAGCTGTCCATGCAGGAAGTAAACGAAGAATTATATGAAAGCCGCCGTCTGAAATATGCGGATGCAACACCGATCACTTATGAAGGCGAAGCAGAAGAAATCGCATCTGCAAAAGTAGTTGAGATTGACGCTTCCTATGTGGATCAGAAATTAGAAGCAAAAGAAAATCCGGTTTATACATTTGAAGAACTTCCGGAGGATGCGCCGATTTATACATTCCAGGCTGTTGTACAGGGCAAGATTTCTCTGGAACAGTTTGTGACACAGATGACAGATGAAGAACTTGCAATCTTCTTAAGCGGCGGTACAGGCGCGACATATCTTGACGAAGAAGGAAACCGTGATCCAGAGATCGACTTGTATGCTTCCGATGAACCAAACATCGGTCTTGGAAAAGTATCGACAAAACAGAATGTAGGCGCTGGAACTTCCCGTGCAATCCTTCGTTTAGGTATTCCTTCTCAGGGATATGCAGACGGCGGAAGCGGTACAGGAATGACCATCGACGGTGTCAGAACAAATACAGGATGGATTCGTCCGGCAGCGCAGGCTTGTACATGGAATACAGAAGGTCTGTACCAGATGGGTGTTTACCAGGGTGAAGAAATGATTCTGAATAATGTAGACAACTGGCTGGCTCCATCGATCAATTTACATCGTAATCCACTCGTAGGACGTAATCAGGAATACTGGTCAGAAGACCCTGTACTGTCCGGAAAAGGCGCAGCAGCCCTGGCTTCTGGCGTGGCACAGTCTGGCGTATCCGTATGTCTGAAACATTTTGTGGCAAACGATCAGGAATGGTTCCGCCGTGGACTGTATACTTTAACAAGCGAGGCAGAAGGAACATCAAAAGCAGCAATCAACGTGATCGCACCGGAACGTGTTCTGCGCGAGATTTATCTGAAACCATTTGAGATGGCAGTCAAGACAGGCGACGTTTATAATGTAATGTCTGCTTTCAACAGCGTAAACAGTCAGGCATGTGCAGGAAGCCCTGAACTTCTGACAAACATCCTCAGAGGAGAATGGGGATTTGAAGGATTTGTTGTGACAGATTGGGGCGATTTTGATGATATTGCAATCTCCGGATATGAAATGCTTGCCGGAAATGATATGATCATGAGCGGTACCCATACACGCTACAGCATCTATGATGAATTAGTACAGTGCTGGGAGGATGGTCTGATTGACCGTGACGTAATGCTGCGCAACGCTTACAATGTTTTGAACCGTGCGCTTCACAGCAGTCTGGCAGTTGATCCTTCTTATCATAATGAAGTAGGCGATCTTGCCATTGTGACAACAACACTTGTAAATGCAACAGAAGGCGAAGAATACAGCTTGGTGAAAGTAAATCCACTCTGGGCAAACAGCAATTTCGGCGCAGTCAGCTACACATTCTCACTCGATGAAAGTTCAGAAGCGCTTCCAGAAGGCATGAAACTGGCTCCAAACGGCAAATTAAGCGGAGTACCTGAAGTAGGAACAGCAGGAGAATACGAACTTGTATTTAAAGTAACAGACGATCAGGGAAATACAGCTACAGCGCCTCTGACACTGACTGTTCAGAAAGAAGGCACAGTAAACACAGACGCAGATGCACAGGAAGCAACTCCATCTGTTCCGACAGAGGAAAATGTTGCACAGGACGGCAAATTGAATCCTGCAAAAGCAACATACAACTACAAAGAAACCTATGTAGAAGTTCCGGAAGCAGGAGAAAATGCAGTATATGAAATCACAGAAGGCGAACTTCCAACAGGTATGATTCTGGAAGAAGACGGAAAACTGTGGGGACAGCCGGCAGCAGAAAGCTCAGGTATCTATCACTTTACAGTTGCTACAGCAGAAGGCGAAGACCAGAAGACAGCAGAATTTGAACTGTATGTAGAAGGCGCGCTTTCCGTAACTCCAGAGGTTGGAACCGTATTCCAGTTAAAAGCAGGCGAAGAATTCTCTCAGGACTTCTCAATCTCTGACGGATTTTCAAATGTGCTGACTCAGTTTGAAGTAAGCGATCTGGGCGACGCGCTGCCAGAAGGACTGGAAATCAGCTTTAACAGCGACGGAAATGCTGTAATCTCCGGAACACCGGCAGAAGGCAGCGAGGGAACATACAATGTCTATATTAAAGTAGATGAAGAATTTGCAGGATCTCCGGTATGGAGCTACGCATACTTCCAGTTTGTTGTAGAATAAAAATCAGTAAAAACGATTAACGAAACATAAAAAAGCTTCCGTGAGGCGAAGAAAATTCGCTCTCACGGAAGCTTTTTTAGATTATGAATTTGGGAAAAAATGAAAAACTTATTCCGCTTTTACTTTGGAAGAATCAAAGTAAATATTTCCGGAATTGTACGTTGCATATGCGCCGACTCTTCTTGTATATACGCCGACAGGAAGACTTCCGTCCACGATTCCTTCTGCGCAGGAACCAATATCTTCTACATACTGCACATAGAATGGAACTTTGTTTTCCGCATGACCTGGAAGAATTTCAAATTCATTTCCTCTTGCATTGATTTCCTCCAGGAAATGATGGATAGATGGGAGGTAATTTTCCACATATTCTCCATTCAGCCATAAGTCTCCGGAACCGATGGCATCGCCTGTGAAGATATAATCCTTGTAGAAGAATACGATAGAACCAGGCGTATGGCCAGGAACTTCCAGAACATCGAGAGTCTCGTCTCCAACAGTTACGGTGTCGCCTTCCTTGAGGAATTTTAAGGAATCGCCAAGATCCACGCTCAGATTGGTCATCCATTCATCTAAACCGGCTTTGTCTGCTTCGTGAATGTAGACATTTTTAAGCTTGCCTGAATTTACAAGGGAAGGAATACCGAGCACATGATCGACATGATTGTGTGTCAGCACAAGATCAAACTCTGCATCTTTATTTTTCAGCACTTCGTCACGGATATAAGCGTACAGATCAGCTTCTCCCATGCCGCCCATTCCACTGTCAATCAAAAGGACGCCGCCTTCATTTTCGATCACATAAATCTGTCCTAACTCATAGTCGCAGACGCGCGTGACGGTATCGCTGATTTCTTTTTTGCTGAACAATAAAGAAGGATCTAATGTGTTGTCCTGCGTTCTCTCACGGGACTGAACCATCAGCCAGTTGTATGGTGTTCCGATGTCATAGACACGATTCCAGATTTCATGTGCCGGTGTGATGGAGCCAGCGGAGTATTCTTCATACTTGATACATTTGCTGCCGGCATCTTTTAACGCCTGAACAGCTTTTGCGGTCTCCTCAGCAGGAATCACATCGTCGTCAGCGGTGTGGAATGCCCAGATCGGCATATTTACGAGCGCTTTGAAAACGTCCGGATTTTCATAATATTCTTCTGGAATCTTTCCGCAGATCGGCATTCCGGCTGCAAATACGTCAGGATATTCCAGGAGCATTTTCCATGTGCCGGTTCCGCCGATCGACATTCCCTGTACATAGATGCGATCCGGATCTACCTTGTTTTCTGCAATCACATCGTCGAGAGCCTGTTTTACAAGAGCAACATTTTCTTCTGTCGTCCAGTCGCCGTCCTGGCACTGAGGAGCTAAAACATAGACCGGATTCTGATCTGCAAGTCCGTCTTCTGTCCAAAGAGTAGCGCCTCGGTTTGCAGTCAGCTGCGCTTCATTGTCATTGCCTACTGCGTCTTCCCCGTGCAGGAATAAAACGAGCGGATAAGATTCTGCGTCATATCCGTTATCTGACGGATCATACAGGCGATATTCCATGGTTTTGTCATCCACAGTAGTTTCGCCGGATTCAAAAACAGACAGATCAGCTGCATCTGCTTCTGCTGCACCCACTGTCAGAGAAGGAGCAATACAGGAGACGGTCAGTCCTGATACCAGAAGTGCTCTTAAAAGTTTTGCTTTCATAATGATACATCCCTTTCTTAAAAAAAATTTGCGTGCGGTACATTTCCGTTCTGTACAGACGCATTTCAGATAAGAATACTATAATCGCTTTGTTGAGAAAATTCTATCAATAATATTAGAAAAAATTGAGAAAATGTTAGTTTTCTATGTGAAACTTGCAAAAACAAAAAACGGAAATTAAATAATTTCTAGTGAATTTCAATGAAAAATGCGGTATGATGAAAAATATATGCGACAGCAAAAGAAAGCGAAGGAAGGATTTTATTTATGAAGAAACATATCATTCATTCTTTAAATGTGAAATTGCTGATATGGGCTCTGGCATTTATTGTGCCGATTATCGGACTTTTTGCAGGAGGCGTCTCTCTGGCAATGGACTCCTTTGAACAACAGCTGATTTTGACAAACAGACAGATTCTAAAACCATATATCTCCGAGATGGAAGTGACACTGGAGACGATCCGAAAATATGTGGCAACTACAGAGGTTCCCACAGAAGTTTTGGAACGGCTGGAATCAGAGTCTGAATCTGTCAGGCTGAATGCGCTTTCAGAGCTGAATGATTATTATACAAGAGATATCTTTACTTATCCGATGATAGATGCTGTCTTTTTGCAAAAAGAAGAGAAATTTCGATTTATCCGCAATGTCAACAGCGATTACTGTCAGCAGTGTGAGGCGGCGCAAGGCGTGGAGAAATGGGTCGCTCAGATAGGAGAAAAAGAGAATCCATTTGAAAAGGGATATCAAAAATTTGAGGCAGGAGGAAGACCATATTTTTTGCTGGCAATACGAGAAGAAGATGTGATCTGGGGGTGCTGGATAAAAGCAGATAATTTTTTAAAAGAAATTGAAAGGCAAAAGATAGATGGGCTGGAGGCTGTCTTTCTGGCAGATAAAGAAGGAATCTGGGAAAATTCATTTGCAGAACAAGATCAGAAACAATTTTTTCCCGTAGAACAATCGTCTTCAGACGGCTCATTTGAAATAATCGCTCTTTTAAACAGAGAAAAAGTCTTCCGGTCATTTGAAGAGTTAAACAGAATTTTGATTGTGCTGATCTGTTTTTCGATCTTGATTTTGGCAGCTTATCTTGTCTATTTGAGCGTCAGACTGATTAAGCCGGTCAAAAATCTAACGCTGCAGATGAACCGTATCAAGAAGGGAGACTTTTCGTCGCATCCGATTCCAGAAGGACTCGACCGGGAATTGAGCGAAGTATATGAGGCAATGAATTCTATGACGGCGGAGATTGAACACTTGAAAATTGATGTCTATGAGGAAAAGCTGAGAAAGCAGGAGGCAAATATGCAGCTTTTACAGATGCAGATCAAACCTCATTTTTTTTTGAATGCGCTGACAGCGATTATGGGATTTGCCCAGGCAAAAGATTATGAGATGGTGCAGAAGATGACCGTATGCCTTTCAAAACATTTTCGCTATATCTTGTACAAAGGCGGATTTATCTCTCTGGAAGAAGAATTGGAACATATTCAAAATTATTTTGAGATTCAGAAAATAAAAAAACAGACCGAATTTCAGTATGAAATTCAGGTGGAAGAGGAACTGTATGAAGAAGAAATTCCGATCCTGTCACTTCAGACACTGGTAGAAAATGCCATGAAACATTCGCTGAATGAAGACGTAGAAATTAAAATTCAGGGGTTTCAAAGAGAGGAGAATGGAAAAACAGATCTTATTTTAGCAGTGGATGACAATGGGAATGGATTTCCGGAAAATATTTTACAGGAACTGAATCAGGGAAAAAAGATTACGACTTCAAAACAAGATGGTGGAATCGGACTTTACAATGTCATGCAAAGACTTGCGATTTTATATCATGGGGAAGCCAGTATTCTTTTTTCAAACAGAAAAGAGGGAGGCGCGCATGTTGAAATGAAGATCCCGAAGACGAAAGGATGGTAAATGCAGATGGCGCAAAAGCGGGAACAGAAACGAAAAAAGAAAATAAAGAGGTGCACAGGAATCTTAATCTTGATGTGGATAGTAAGGGCAGGCAGCGCCAACGCTGCACAGGAAGAAGTTACGCTCAATGTGATGATACGATACGATTTTCAGATACCAGAGGACTGCGAGCTTGTCTTTGAAAAGGCTGATCAGATGGTATGGGAAAAAATTGGCGTCCATCTTCATTTTATCCCTGTCCTTCCCATGACGCAGACGGAAGAAAAAATAATGGCGGAAAAAGAAGGGATTGTGATTGATGTTGCCTCAGAGATCGCAGGGGAATTTGAGTATCAGGAAATGGATGAGCTGCTGGAACAGTATGGACAGGATATTTTACGATATGTTTCTGAGGAGGAAATCCAAAATACAAAGCAAAATGGTCATTTATATACGCTGCCTTCAAAAGCAGACTGCGCAGCGTCAGCAGGGATTGCTTTCAGAAAAGATATTTTAGAAAAATATGAGATTGATCCAGAAAAGATTCATACATTACAAGATGTGGATCAATTATTTTCCTTTATCAGCAAACAGGAACCAGATCTGATCATGACGTCCCCGCTATGGACACAGAATGGATTTTTGCTGCGATATCGCTTTTATGATTCCATTCCAAATTCTATTTTTGATTTCAGCTGGGAAAATGAAGGGGAGGTTGTCAATTTTTATGATACCGATTCTTACAGGGAATGGATCGGAATGATCCGCAGATGGTATGAACTGAGATATATTCCAGAAGAATTGCCTTTACAAAATATAAAAGGATCAGAGATGGTAAAGGCAGGGAAATTATTTTCTTATTTTTGTGCATGTAAGCCGGGGATTGAATGGGAGGAGAGCGTAAGTTCCGGGCGAGAGATGGTAATTATCCCTATTCTGGAACCGTATATTACAAACTCTTCGGTGCGGATTTCTCCATGGGGGATCACAAAAGAATGCGAACATCCGGAAGAAGCAATGAAATTTCTGAATCTGCTGTACAGTGATGCGGAACTGGTCAATCTTTTGATTTATGGAATAGAAGGATTGCATTATACTGTTTTAGATGATGGAACGATTGATTTTCCAGAAGGCGTGACAGCAGATACATCCGGATATCATCCAAATATGGGATGGAGTTTTCCAAACCAGATGCTCTCTTATATATGGCATGGAAATGATCCGAATTTATGGGAAAAGACAGAAGAATTTCAAAAAAATGCAAAGACGGCAGAGTCGGCAGGTTTTTATTTTGATGATACAAAGGTAAGAGAGCAGAATAAAAAATTAAATGAGATTGCAGAACAATATATTTATGGATTGGAGACAGGAATGCTGGATGATACGGTATATCTTCCCAAAATGCTTTCTGAGATGGAGATGGCAGGCGCAGAGGAAGTAAAGCGTGAGATTGAGAGGCAGTATAAAGAATGGAAGAGGGCGAAAGAAAAATGAATTTGTTGATTGTGGATGACAATGTTCCAGTCGTACATGGGATAGAGAATATCATTGACCGAAAAGAAAATTCGATTGACGGTATATTTAAAGCATTTTCCATGCACAGAGCAATGGAAATTCTGAAGAGGGAAAAGATTGATCTTTTAATCAGCGATATTGAAATGCCGGGTGGCAGCGGGCTGGACTTAATTGAATGGGTAAATGAACAGAAAATCTGCTGTATCAGTATTATTCTAAGCAGTTTTGCTGACTTTCACTATGCAAAAAAGGCAATCAGCCTTGGCGTTTCCGAATACCTGCTGAAACCGGTTGAAAATGAAGAACTGATGCGCGCAATAAAAAAGGCACAGCAGAAGCTCCCGGCAAAGCAAAAGGAGATGGAACAGGAAAAGAATACAGACGAGACAGGTTCTGATATGATTGAGAAAATAAAACAATATATTGAAGAACATCTGTCACAGGAGATTACAAGAAAAGAGATTGCAGAATTTGCTGGTTTTAATCAGGAATATCTGTCGACTTTATTTAAAAAAGAAACAGGAGACACTCTGTCGGAATATATCCAGAAAAAAAGGCTTTCCGTTGCAAAAAAATTACTTAGAAAGACAAATCTGCCAATCAGTCTGATCAGTCAGGAATGCGGATATGAGACGCTTTCCTATTTTTCAAATGTTTTCAGGCAGAGAGTGGGGGTATCTCCGCGAGAATACAGAAAACAATGTGTGCAAAAAAGTGGAAACACAGCAAAATAGTACAGTCACTTGTTCAAACATTCACATGAGAAAGCAAATATATAGAACACAAAAAGGAAAAAGAGAATGATATAATAAGACCATCAAAAACAGCATAGTATGCAGCAAAAAGGAGGGTTTTATTATGAAATGGAATAAGGCGGCAGCAGGTTTACTGGCAGGCATGATGGTGATGGGACTTTCTGTCAGCGCAGAGGACGCTGGAAATATTGTGGAGCTGACAGGGGTGACAGCGATCGCAGAGACGCTGGAGGACGGACAGGCAGTAACCTCTGTGATGATCGAATATCCTGGAGAGGTTGCGGCTGGAACGATCGGTCTTTCTTCTTACAAGGTTCCGGGACGAAAGATCAGCAGAGTGTATGTAAATAACAGCGGAGTAAAAGGAGAGGCGCAAGCAAAGGGAAAATATGTTTTCGTGGAACTGAGCGTGGATTTGACACCGGGCGCAGGAGAAGGCGGAACTCTTTTATATGCAAACGGAGAAAATATGAGACTGCCGATCAATCTGACGGTTCAGCAGACAGCAAATGTGACGCTGGTATCCGGAGATATCGTGGAAGCAGGTTCTTTTGCAAATACAGCGGAGCAGAATCTGCTCGTGGATGAATTTCTGGAACTGACTTATACAAACCCGGAGGATGGCAGCGAGCTTCCGTACCGTTTGTATATCCCGGAGGGATATGAAGAAAAAGGGGAAGAAGAGGCGCTTCCGCTCGTCGTATTTTTACATGGAGCCGGAGAGTCCGGAAGCAATGGAGTCAACAATGAGACACAGCTCATGGGAAATCCAAGCGCGCTGGAATTTGCCAGAGAAGATGCGCAGGAAGAACATCCTTGTTTCGTGCTGGCGCCGCAGTCTCCTAGTCACAGCTGGTCTCAGAACAATGGAACAGAGGAAGATCCGGAATTTGGTCCAAATCAGGATGGAGAAAATGTAAAGAATGTGATTGACGAATTGATTGGAGAGTACGACATTGACACAAGCAGGATATACGGAACAGGTCTTTCCATGGGATCACGCGGAACGTGGGCTTTGAGTACAGCATATCCAGATTTGTATGCGGCGCAGATCAATATTGCTTCTGCTGATGTATACAGTGAAGAAGGACTGGCAGCGATTGCAGACAAACCAATCTGGGCGCTTGTGGCAAGCGATGACACAGAAGAACGTGTGACAGGATTCAGAGACAATATTGCGGATCTGGAAGCACAGGGCGCAGTGATAGAGCGCAGAATGGATGAGCAGGGCTGGAATGGCTATGCAAGAGGAGAAGCATCTGAAGAAGAAGCAAAAGAGCAGCTTGCGGCAGCAGAGGAGTCAGGCGCAAACGTCCTGTATACAGAATATCTTGCCGGAACAACAGTTCCGAATTCCCACTGGTCATGGAGACCATCCTTTGCAAATGATGCAATTCGCGACTGGCTTTTCGCACAGCAGCAGGAAACGCCATACATGCCGGAATAAGAATCTGTATAAAACCAGACAATAAAAAATGAGAAAAAGAGTAAAAAGATAGAGAAAAATAAAAAGGCAGAGTTGTCATATCGGGCGGAAAACAACTCTGCTTTTTTTAGTTTTTCGACAGATAGTCTGCAATAGATAGCATGAGAGCCCATTTCTTTCTGTTGGAAACGATCTGCATACCAGAAAACAATATGGTATACTGTATATGATTTGACAGATTGCATTGGAACTTATATTGCAGCAATTTAAAATAGAACAGAAACGAGGGAGGATATCTGGGTGAAAAAAGGAATTATGATCCTGCTGGTTCTTTTTCTGACAGTCAATGCGGCTATCTTTGGAACGATGGAAGAGCATATAAAAATAGAAGAAGAAAAGCCAAGAGTAACTTTGATTGCACCGTTTGCAAATGAAGCGTATTGGGGAAGCATGGCAAATGGGGTTACAAAAGCAGGAAATGATCTTGGAATCAGCACAAAATGTGTGGGATTTACAAAAATGGAGACAGAAAAACAGATTCAGGCGATTGAAAGTGCAATCTATGCCAAAGTGGATGGAATTGTGACTGCAGGAATAGGCGAATCCGATGAAGTACGGGCTCTTCTTGAAAAGGCCGATAAGGAAGGAATCCGCGTTGTTCTTGTGGACAGCGATATGGAAGAGGTACAGAAGCTTTGCTATATCGGAACAGATAACTATGAAGCGGGAAAGATGGCAGGGAAGGATATCATTGAAATCACAGGGGGAAAAGGAAAGATGGCTGTGATTGTCTCAAAGATGGAGGCACAGAATCAGAAAGAACGGATGGAAGGGTTTCAGGAAGCGATTGCACCGTATCCGGAATTAAAGATAATAAAAATACTGGAAGGAAATTCAGATGTTCGGATCCTAAATGAAAGGATCTCACAGATGCTGGAAGAGGAACAAGATCTGACGGCTGTTTTTTGTGCGGAAGGATATGGGGCGACAAGCATTGCACAGATTATAAAAGATGCAGAAGGGGAGTATGATGATGTGAAAGTAGTAGGATTTGGGGTCAGCGAATTAAAAAGAGAAGATATTGAAAATGGAATATTGTATTCAACTATCTATCAAAATTCTTATGAAATGGGATATCGGGCAGTGAAAGCGATCAAAAATTCAATGGAAGATAAGGAAGTTTTGCCTGTCGATTATACAGAAATAAAAAGTATAAAGAAAGAGAATATAGATGAGATGGAAATAAATAAAGGCAGGGGGGCGCAATGGCATATTTATTAAAAAAAACAGATACAACAACGAAACAGAGACTGATGCAGTTTTTTGCGCTTACTCTTGGAATCGCAATCCTGCTGAACGGTGTCACAATCATGGTCCATATGGCGATAAAGCAAAACTACGAAAGAAGCATGGAACAGCTTTTAAATCTGAATCAGTTTTATTTCCAGCTCGACGAGCTGAATGGATATGTGAGAGCGTATACACAGAAAGGCAGCGAAGAAGAAAAAAAGAGTATGGAATCGTGTCGGGTGAAGATGAATGACTTTTTGAATAAATTGAGCGGCAGAAAAGAAAATACGGTATTCCAAAGGGATGTAACCGATGTAAAAGGGATGATCCGAACATATGAGGAATCACTGGAGTGCGTATACAGATATATGGGACAGGTACAACAGGAAAGAATGCAGCCGGAGCTTGCCTCAAAGATCAATCAGGAATATGAAAAAATGCAGAATGTTTATCAGACAATCTACAATGAATTTAAGACGCTGGAGATGGAGATGATGGAAGACATCGGCGCAGAGAAAAAAATGATGAATGAAAGAGAATATTTTTATTATATAGAGCTGAGTGCGATGCTTCTTTTATTGCTTGGCATAGGACTGGCATATGCCAGAAAACTGGCAAATAAGATTAATATTGCGATTGATGCGCTGACAAAGGCATCCGGGGAGATCTTATCAGGGAAACTTTTGCAGTTTCAGTGTGTGGAAATCACAGGAGAGAAGATCGACGCAGAAATGCAGCTGATGGTTCACGCATTTAATACTATGATTGCAAAGATCAAACAGCAAATGCAGGAGATCGAAGAAAATGCCAGTGCAAAGGTAGCGCTTCGTGAAAAAGAACTGGAGAATCTTCGGATTACAAATCTGCTGCGGACAAGTGAGCTGAAAGCGCTTCAGATGCAGATGAATCCGCATTTTTTATTCAATACTTTAAATATGATTTCAAAGACGGCATATATGGGAGATTCAGATAAGACCGTCTTTTTGCTCCAGAAGACAGCCCAGCTTCTGCGATACAGCTTAGATTATATGGGAAAGTCTGTGACATTAGCACGGGAGATGGAAATGCTAGGGAATTATGTCTACCTTCAGGAACAGCGGTTTGGGGATCGGATTTCTTTTGAGTTTGATTTGGACGAGCGGTTTCATCAGATACAGGTACCGTGTCTGATTCTTCAGCCTTTAGTGGAAAATGCAATTACACATGGAGTAGGCGGATATCTGAAAGACGGTCAGATCAAAATACGGACAAAATACGATCTGGAAAGAAAAATGGGGGAGATTTCTGTGGAGGACAATGGGTATGGAATAACACAGGAACAGATAGAAAAGATCAGAAAAGACCTCGACTGCCCAAAGATGCAGAGAGAAAAAATAGGGCTTGCAAATGTATACATGAGGATTAAACTATTTTATGGAGAGAAGGCATCATTTGAGATGGAAAGCATTCCGATGGTAAAGACAAAAATTGTGATCAGAATGCCGTGGGAGAGCAGGTGAAAATCTATGCGGGAAAGGAGTTTTGAGAAAAATGTATCGTGTTTTGATAGCAGATGATGAGCCGATTGAGTGTCAGGGCTTGGAAATGATGATGAGAAATTATTTTGAAGACGTTGAGATCCTGCCTAGTGTATACAATGGGGTAGACTTGATCAGAAGCGTCACAGAAAATAAACCGGATATTGCGATTGTCGATATTAACATGCCAGGATTAAATGGACTGGAAGCGCTTGAAATTTTAAAATTGAAATCCCTTTCTGTTAAAATGATTATTAACACGGCATACAGCGACTTTGCACTGATACAAAAAGCGATTGTACTGGGAGCGTGCGACTATATTTTAAAACCAACGGATCAGGAAAAATTTTGTCAGACAATCAAAAGGGTGTGCCAGATGATCGATCAGGAAAAAGAAGCAGATCAGAAGACGAAAGTGTCCACGGAGATGATTGACCAGATGAAAGAGATTATAGAAGAAGAGATGATGTCTTCCATTATTCTGGGAACACCGAGTGAAAAAAGTTTCTTACTCTATTTAAAAAATGAAAAGATGGTATACAGAGGAAGTGTGTTTGTGACGGCAGTGATGACAGAGAAAAGAGATCATATACGTCTGAAAAAAATAGAACAGATCATTCGCGCAGAATTAAAAAAATTCTGCCGTTTTCAGATAAGACGATACCAAAATGTACTATATCTCCATTTTCTTGCCGGAAATCAGATGACAGAAGAAAATTACAGAGAATGGATGGAAAATCTGCTGCAGGTATTAAATAAAAAGATTTTTGAGCAGGAAGAGACACAGATGCGCTTCGGAGTGAGCAGATGGAAATATGAATTTGAAAAATTGGGGGAAGCCTTGCGGGAGAGTAAAATTGCAGTGTCACAGTCTGCAAAGCCTGTAATCTTTTATGAAAAAGGAAATGCAGTCAGCAGGCAGACGATTTTTCAGGAAGAATTTGTGGAAGAAATCGTATCCAAACTTCTGGACAATGAAATGGATGAAATTTATAGGAAGCTGAAAAAGAAACTGGAGCAGATCTTAAGAGGGAACTGGAACAGAGAAAACATACAGATGGAAATGATTTCATTTCTGATGGACGTATACAAAAAACTTCATGATAAAAATGAACTGGATATGTTCTGCCAGTTCTCTTATCAGGATATTTTGAAAAAAATGCAGGAGTGCCAAAAGGAAGAAGAAATGATGACACAGGCAGTACAGATCATACGACAGTTTCAGAGAAAGATAAAAAAAGAGGAAAAACATACTTCTTATGAAGAAAAAGCGATTCTTTATATGGAGCAGAATTACATGAAAGATATTTCTCTTGATGAGGTGGCAGAATATGCAGGCATCAGTTCCTTTTATCTGAGCCGGCTGTTAAAACAAAAAAATAACAGCACATTTGTGGAGATGCTGACAGATATACGAATTCGGGAGGCAATTTTAATGCTGAGACAAAAAGATGTGCGGATTAAAGACATCGGAGAGAGAGTCGGCTATCTCAATCCTACTTATTTTTATAAAGTATTTAAGAAAAATACAGGAATGACCGTAGGGGAGATGAAAGAATATTTTGATACTCTGTAAATTTTCAGAGATGGCGCCGGCAGAAGGAGAAGCGCAGAGATGAAAGAGTATTTTGATACCTTGTAAATGTGTCATTGCGTTTCTTAAAAATTTATATATATTTTTTAGGAAATCATTTAGCTTTCTTAAATTTCACAGAACTATATTGATTTGTAGAAGAATTATTGCGATAATATCTATATTATAAAAGAAGTATATAAAAATTATTATGTTAACCATAAAGATGCAGACAAAGAGAGCGGGCATATCGTGGAGACATAAGCAGTATTCAGTAAAACGGGGGTTTTTAAAAATGTGAATGGGGGATAAGGTATGATTGATCTGAAAAATATCTCACTTGCGATTATTGTTATATCGCTGATTATTTTTATGTATCTGGAAAAGAAAAGAGAAGCCAAAAAATCAGAAACATCAGAGTATGAGGAACAGATTTTTGGAACGGCGGAAACCTTGATTGACCATTCGGCACAAAATGGAATGATGCCGGAGAATCAGGAAATAGTCATGATGGATCTGTGTACGCCGATAAAAAAGTAGAAAAGGATGCTGTGGACAAAAATCTCTGAGACATCAGAGAAGGTGCCTGCAGCATCCTTTTTGTGTTACAATCAAATTTTTAAAATTCTTTTCCGTGCATCCAGTCTACTTTTAAGAAATAGATCAAAAAGACAAGGGAACTCAGTCCCCAGGTCAGAGGATATGCCCAGAACACCGTATCAATGACAGGTCTCAGGCGGACAGCCACGACAATATAAGTGACACGGATGACACACCAGCAGATCATCATGACGAGCATCGGCACAGTAGAACGGCCTGCTCCTCTGAGAATTCCACCAATACAGTGAGAAAAAGAGAGCAGAAAATAAAAAAGAGTGACGGTTCTCGCCTGTGCTACCCCGTAGGCAACCACGGCCGGATCGCTGTTGAATGCAGAGATCAGAACAGGAGAAAGTATATAGATACAGATGCCGACGAATTCGGCAAGGAGCACGGCGCATGGGATTGCGAACATGGCTCCTTTTTTTACACGGTCATATTTTTTTGCTCCCAGATTCTGACTGATAAATGTAGTCAGGGCAAGTGAAAAACAGGTAATGGGCAGAAAACCGAAGCCTTCAATCTTGGAATAAGAACCGCATCCAGCGACAGCCATCTTTCCGAAACTGTTAATGGTGGACTGCACAATCACATTTGCGAAAGAAATAATGGAATTTTGAAACGCTGCCGGCAGACCATTTGAGACGATCAGTTTCAAAACAGACCCGTGGAACCGGATTTTTTTCAGTGAGATGCGGTATTCTTCCGGACTTCTGGAAAGTTTATGCAGGCAGAGAAAAGCGCTTATAAATTCAGAGATTATTGTGGCGCAGGCGGCAGAACCAACTCCAAGCTTCAGCACTGCGATAAAAAGGATATCGAGCGCAATATTCGTGACAGAGGAAACGATCAGGTAGATCAAAGGGTGATAACTGTCACCGACAGCCTGAAAAATACTGACACAGTTATTGTACAGCACAAAGCCGAGAGAACCCAAAAAATAAATCCGAAGATATACAATGGAGCTTGAAAGAATATCCTCTGGCGTATCCATCCAGACTAAAATCTGCGGTGTCAAAAGCAATCCGATTACAGTTAAAAACAATGCACAAACAATGCCCAGCGCTAATGTGGAATGAATGGCTTGCTGCAGATTCTCTTTACTTTTACTTCCATAATAGCGCGCAATGACAACGCCGGCTCCGGCAGAGAGACCGTTAAAAAAACCGATCATCAAAAAGATGACGCTGCCGGAGGAGCTGACAGCAGCCAAGGCGTCGCTTCCCAGAAAATTTCCCACAATCAGGGAATCGGCTACATTGTACAGCTGTTGAAATAAAGAACTCATGAAAAGAGGGAGAGCGAAAAAAGTAATTTTTTTCCATATAGATCCCTCTGTCATGGATGAAGTAGTGTGACTCATATAAATTCTCCTCCCTTTTACTAAAAAAATTAAACAGAAGACGAGATCTGTTCTGCTTCTGAGACAGGAATCTTTTCTTCTCTTCGCTTCAAATATGGATTCAATACAATCAGAAATACGATGGCTGATTGAATGGAACTGAGAAGATCAGCGAGAGGCTGTGCGTAAAAAGCATCTTTAGCTGCAAAAAACATCGGAATAAAAATGGTGAACAGCACATACGAAATTTTCCGAAACAGAGAAAGATACAAAGAGATCTTTGTACATCCCAGCGCTGTCAGCCCATCCACAAATACATACTGAAAACTGAGCGGGATGATTGCCAGTGTGAATACTTTGATACCCCAGACAGACAGCTCCTGATAAGCAGGATCACTTGTAAAGACAGAGACAAAATACTGCGGAAAAATTCGTGAAAACAAAAACATGATAGTGGTAAAGATAAGACAGAGTTTTAATATATGCCATTCTGCCTTTTTTACTCTTGCCGAGGCACGGGCGCCATAATTATAACTGATGATTGCCTGAGTCCCCCCGCTGATGCCGAGCATAGGACCGGTGATGAGCATGAGATAACTCTGCACGATGGTAGCGCATGAGATCAGCATATCGCCTTCACTGGGACCGCCATATTTTTGAAGTACGGTGTTCAGGACAATGATGATAATGCTGTCTGTCGCAAGAATCAGAAACGGGGACAGTCCAAGTGTCAGAACACGTTTCATGATTGCTTTGGAGTAATTTCCGAAAGAAATCCGGACAGGCACACGTTTGCTGAACAGAAATCCAACTGCAAAAACACAGGAAGCAAACTGCGCAATTACTGTGGCAAGAGCAGCGCCGGCGACGTCCATATGAAAACCAAAAATAAAGATTGGGTCAAGCACAATATTTGTGACAGCGCCGACGACAACAGTCGCCATTCCGATATTGGAAAAGCCCTGACAGGTGATAAAATAATTCAGTCCCATTGCCATCAGAGCGAAAAAAGTGCCGGCAGTGTAGATGGTCAAATATGTATTTGCATAGGGAAAGGTAATCTCACTTGCTCCAAACCACATCAATAGATCATCTTTTAAAATCAAAAAAAGAACGGTCAGAAAAAGAGAAAATACCGTCAGCATTAAAAAACAATTTGACAGAATCTGAGAGGCGCGCTTTTTGTTGCCCTCTCCAAGCTTCATCGCCATTAAGATAGAGCCACCCAGACCAATCAGTGTTCCAAAAGAACTCAAAAGAGAGACAATCGGACCGCAGATGCCGACGCCGGCAAGGGCAAGATTTCCGATTCTCTTGATATTGCCAATGTACATACGGTCAATGATGCTGTAAAGAACATTGACAAATTGGGCAATCATAGTTGGGATGGCGAGTTTGAGGACAAGAGAAGGAATCGGATCTCGCCCCAGATCATTTGCACGTTTCATAATCAAAAACATCCTTTTGCTTATATTGTATTTTGGGAAAATAATAAAAAACTGTTTTGCATTGCTACTATAGCAGATTAGAGGAAGTTAGTAAAGAAGAAAGAAGCGATTTTTTCAGGAAAAATGACTGGTATAAAAAATGCAGACGCAAAATATTTTTTTGAACTCTATTTTATAAAATATTTGATTTATTTTGGGAAAATGAAACGAAAAATTTGTCGTTTTTAAAACAGGAAAAGAAGGGAATTGTATATGAAAACTATAAATTTTAAGAAAAAGCTGTGAAGTATGTGCTGATTAATGGAAAAAGATATGATATAATAAGCGCATAGGAAATTTCTTAAACTGAAAAAATAAAAAATTCCTATTACAAAAAACTTTGTAAGAACAGGCAGGATGTTTCTGAACAAATGGCATTCTGTGAGGAAAGTTACTTACTGGAAGACTGTATAGTAAGAACAGTAAAATGGAGGACAAAATAAGATGAAACAGGACATGATTGTAATTTTAGACCTGGGAAGCACAGAGAATACAGTGTTGGCAAGACAGATCAGAGCTCTTGGCGTATACAGTGAAATTTATCCGCATGATATCACAGCAGAAGAATTAAAAGCGCTGCCAAATGTAAAAGGTGTTATTATTTACGGCGGACCAAACCACATTGTAGACGGAGAGCGCATTGATGTAAATCATGAGATTTATGAATGTGGATATCCTGTTATGGCAGTGGCACATGAACTGGCTCTGTGCAGTCAGAAATTAGAAGCATTTCCAGAAGATGAAGAAAAAGTCATGGAAATTTTGAAAAAGTTTGTCTTTGAAGACTGCAAGGCTGAGGCGAACTGGAACATGAAAAACTTCATTGAAGATCAGGTAGAGTTAGTCAGAAAACAGGTTGGCGATAAGAAAGTATTGCTGGCGCTCTCTGGCGGTGTGGACAGTTCTGTTGTTGCAGCACTTTTAATCAAAGCAATCGGAAAACAGCTGACATGTGTTCATGTAAACCATGGGCTGATGAGAAAAGGTGAATCTGAAAGTGTTGTGGAAGTCTTCCGCAATCAACTGGACGCAAATCTGGTTTATGTCGATGCTTCTGAACGCTTCCTGACAAAACTGGAAGGTGTTGCAGATCCGGAACAGAAAAGAAAAATCATCGGTGCAGAATTTATTCGTGTATTTGAAGAAGAAGCAAGAAAACTGGAAGGAATTGATTTCCTGGGACAGGGAACCATCTATCCTGATATCGTAGAGAGCGGAACAAAGACAGCTAAGATGGTGAAATCTCATCATAACGTAGGAGGGCTGCCGGAAGATCTGCAGTTCCAGCTGGTAGAGCCATTAAAACAGCTGTTTAAAGATGAAGTGCGTCAGTGCGGAATCGAATTAGGACTACCAAATGATATGGTATATCGTCAGCCATTCCCAGGTCCGGGACTTGGCGTGCGCTGCCTTGGAGCAATCACAAAAGAAAGACTGGAAGCAGTCAGAGAATCTGATGCGATTTTGAGAGAAGAATTTAAAAATGCAGGACTGGATAAGAAAGTATGGCAGTACTTTACAATCGTTCCGGATTTCAAATCAGTTGGAGTCAGAGATAATGCAAGAAGCTTTGAATATCCGGTAATCATCCGCGCGGTCAATACCGTAGATGCGATGAGCGCGACGATCGAGCAGATTGACTGGCCAGTGCTGCTGAAAATTACAGACCGCATTATGAAAGAAGTAAAAAATGTAAACAGAGTGTGCTATGACTTGAGTCCGAAGCCAAACGCTACAATCGAGTGGGAATAAACAAAAATGCTTAGTAAACCTAGCGTTTATGCGGGTTTGTGGCACTTTT
>JAUNDP010000001.1 GCA_030526005.1 Eubacteriales bacterium | reverse complement strand
TATCTGGCAAAAGCAGTGGATGACAGCAACGGATGCTATGTAGTTCCGGCATTTACCGGTCTTGGGGCGCCTTACTGGGATCAGTATGCAAGAGGTACGATTGTAGGGATCACGAGAGGAGTAAATAAAAATCATATTGCTCGGGCTACTTTAGAGTCCATTGCATATCAGACATATGATGTACTAAAAGCAATGGAGGCGGATTCTGGAATTGAAATTCAAAATATTAAAGTGGACGGAGGAGCAAGCGCGAATAATCTTTTGATGCAGTTTCAATCAGATATTATGCAGGTTCCTGTTTCCAGACCTTATTGCGTGGAGACGACTGCGATGGGAGCGGCTTATCTGGCAGGACTTGCAGTAGGATGCTGGAAAGAGATGGAAGATCTTCGCAAAAACTGGAAAGAAAATCGTATTTTTTATCCACATATGCAGGAGGAAGTGCGTAAAAAGAAATTAAATGGATGGAAAAGAGCAGTGACTTACGCATTTGGATGGGCAAAGGAGGAAGAGACAGAAGAATAGAAAAATTTTCTTGACAGAAAAAGTATAATTGTATACAATAATACAAAATAAAACGTAACGGTAAAATGGCAGAAAAGATATCTGTCAAGAAAAATCAGACGGGATAGGAACAGGTGAGAGAATTATGGAAAACAGACGAGTTATGATGGATCAGCATACAAATTTGCTGCAGCTGGAAGAGCATATGTATCATTTAGTAGATGTAGAAACACCAAATGTGTTTCGAAATCTGTTTCCTTACAGCGAAATACCTAAAATTGCATTCAATGATCGTATTGTGCCGCACCATATGCCAAATGATATATGGATTACAGACACAACATTTCGTGATGGACAGCAGTCAAGAGCGCCATATACGACAGAGCAGATTGTGACATTATATGATTATATGCATCGCTTGGGAGGACCAAACGGTAAAATTCGTCAGTGTGAATTTTTCCTTTACAGCAAAAAAGACAGAGATGCGGTCTATAAATGTATGGAGAGGGGATACAAATTTCCAGAAGTGACAAGCTGGATTCGCGCAAATAAAAAAGACTTTGAGCTGGTGAAAGAAATTGGCATGAAGGAAACAGGAATTTTAGTCAGCTGTTCCGACTATCATATTTTTTATAAGATGAAAATGGACAGACGGCAGGCAATGGAACATTATCTGACAATCGTAAAAGAATGTCTTGAGACAGGAATCAGCCCAAGATGCCATCTGGAAGATATTACAAGAGCAGATATTTACGGATATGTGATTCCATTCTGTGTGGAATTGATGAAATTGATGGAACAGTATAAGATTCCAATTAAAGTACGTTGCTGTGATACAATGGGATATGGAGTCAATTACGCAGGAGCTGTGATTCCACGTTCTGTGCAGGGCATTATCTATGGAATTATGACGCACGCTGGCGTTCCAAGCGAATTGATTGAATGGCATGGACATAATGATTTCTATAAAGCAGTCAGCAATTCAACGACGGCATGGCTGTATGGAGCCTGCGGCGTCAACTGTTCTTTGTTTGGAATCGGAGAGCGCACAGGAAATACACCTTTAGAAGCAATGGTGTTTGAATATGCCCAGTTGAGAGGAGACCTTGGGGGTATGGACACGAGAGTGATCACGGAAATGGCAGAATATTACGAGAAAGAGATTGGATACCATATCCCGTCAAGAACGCCGTTTGTCGGAAAGAATTTCAATGTGACAAGAGCTGGTATTCATGCAGACGGATTGTTAAAAAATGAAGAGATTTATAATATCTTTGATACGGATAAATTTTTAAACCGCCCTGTGCTTGTATCTGTATCAAACACTTCCGGACTTGCCGGAATCGCGCACTGGATCAATGCGTATTTTCATCTGAACGATGCAGAGAAAGTAGACAAAAATGACCCTCTGATTGCCAAAGTGAAAGCTTGCGTGGATAAAGAGTATGAAGAAGGACGTGTCACAGTGATGACAGATGAAGAATTGATAAAGATCATTGAGAAATGCTCTGAAAAATTAAATCGGGAGATGATTCAGAGATAAGCTCTGAGGTGAATAGAGTGAATAGTTTAACAGAACAAAAAGAAGATAAATATTCTCTGCGCGGAAGAGTATTTAATCGTATCCGGGAAGATATTTTATCGGGAAAATTAAAACCAAATGAAGAGTTAAGAGAGGTAGCACTAGGGGAGGAGCTGGGTGTCAGCCGAACACCGGTCAGAGAGGCACTGCGTCAGCTGGAATTAGAAGGCCTTGTTCGGATCATCCCGAATAAAGGAGCATATGTCTCTGGAATTTCAGCAAAAGATGTGCTTGATATTTATAGCATTCGTGCCAGACTGGAAGGCTTATGCGCCAGAATGGCAGCAGATGCGATTCAAAAAGAACAGTTAGAGCAGTTAGATGAAATTATTTTTCTGTCGAAGTATCATGAACAGCACAGCCATTATGAACAGCTGTTTACATTGGACAGTAAGTTTCATGAAGTATTGTATGAAGCATGTGGAAGTGAAATTTTAGAACATTTGTTAAAAGATTTTCACCATTATGTTCAGCGCGTGAGGAAGACTTCTCTGGCTGAACAGAAAAGGGCAGAAAAATCAACGAAGGAACATGAAGCGATTGCGCAGGCAATTCGATCAAAAGATCCGGATCGTGCCGATCAGCTTGCCACACTTCATGTGCTGAATACCATGCAGAATGTAAAAAATCATCAAATAGAGAAAATTGTAGAAAAACAGGAGGAGACAAATGGAAAAGATTAAAATGACAACACCATTAGTAGAGATGGATGGAGATGAAATGACTCGTATTTTATGGCAGATGATCAAAGATGAACTGCTGAATCCGTTTGTAGAACTGCGCACAGAATATTATGACCTTGGATTAAAACACAGAGATGAGACAGATGATCAGGTGACATATGACAGCGCCTATGCGAATAAAAAATATGGCGTTGCTGTCAAATGCGCAACGATCACTCCAAATGCTGCAAGAGTGAAAGAGTATGATTTAAAAGAAATGTGGAAAAGCCCAAATGGTACAATCCGTGCTATTTTAGACGGAACGGTATTCCGCACGCCGATTGTAGTAAAAGGGATTGAACCGTGTGTAAAAAACTGGAAACGACCAATTACAATCGCACGTCACGCATATGGAGATGTATATAAGGCATCAGAGATTCGTGTTCCGGGACCAGGAAAAGCAGAACTTGTCTATACAGCAGAAGACGGAACACAAATAAAAGAGACGATTGCTGATTTTAAAGGAAGCGGAGTGCTTCAGGGAATGCACAATCTGGATGCTTCAATCACAAGCTTCGCACGCAGCTGTTTTAACTATGCTCTTGATCAGAAGCAGGATTTGTGGTTTTCTACAAAAGATACGATTTCCAAAAAGTATGACCATACGTTTAAAGATATTTTTCAGGAAATCTATGAAAATGAATATAAAGAACAGTTTGAGAAAGCAGGCATCACATACTTTTATACATTGATTGACGATGCGGTGGCAAGAATTATGAAGTCAGAAGGCGGAATGATCTGGGCATGTAAAAATTATGATGGAGATGTCATGAGCGATATGATTTCTTCTGCTTTTGGATCTCTTGCCATGATGACATCTGTCCTTGTCTCTCCAGATGGAAACTTTGAATACGAAGCAGCTCATGGAACAGTACAGAGACATTACTATAAGCATTTAAACGGGGAAGAAACATCTACAAATTCTGTTGCAACCATTTTTGCATGGACAGGCGCTCTCAGAAAAAGAGGAGAACTGGATGGATTAAAGGATCTGATGGCATTTGCGGATAAACTGGAACAGGCAACAATTCAGACAATCGAAGAAGGAAAAATGACAAAAGATCTTGCTTTGATTACAACGATGCCAAATCCAACCGTCTTAAACAGCAAAGAATTTATCTGTGCAATCCGTGAGAATCTGGAAAAAATGATGTAAGCGAAGACAGGCGACCATTCAGACAATCTGAGCAAGAGTATAAAAGACATTATTTTGATGGCAAGAGACAGTAAGAGGATAAGAATCTGGCGGATCTCTTAGAAAAAGAAATGATAGGTATGTGATATTAGAAAATAAAAAAACTGCCGGCAGACAAGGAGCCCCTCTGTCAGAGAGGTTCCTGAGCGCCGGCAGTTTTTTCTGCTTTTTAAATTTCAAAAATTATGAAAAAGTAGGTTCCATTGTGACTTGAAGTCCTAATTTCTTTAATGTTCCAATGTCAATAGCAGCCAGGCGGGAAGAACAATGAACCTGAGCGCCCTGCAGCAGAGGAAGCTGTTCCAGAGCAAGTTTGGCATTTTGGTCCGTAGCTGCGCTGATGGAAAGTGCAATCAGGATCTCGTCTACATGAAGACGGGGATTTTTACTTCCAAGATATGTTGTCTTTAAATCCTGAATTGGCTCAATCGCAAGGGGAGAGATCAGATGAATTTTGTGATCAATATTAGCAAGCGCTTTTAAAGCGTTTAAAATCATAGCAGCACATGGACCAAGAAGAGCAGAAGTCTTTCCATATTCAATTCTTCCGTCCGCTAACTCAATCGCAGCTGCAGGAGCACCTTCTTCCTCTGCAAGATCCAAAGCTGCTTTGACTACTTTGCGATACTCTTTTGTGATCTTTGCCTGACTCATGATCATTTCAATCTTAAAGACTTCCTGTTCATTTGTGCGGTCATCAGCCAGTTTATTTAAGGCGTCATAGTAGCGGCGGATGATTTCCTGGCGGGAAGCTTCCTGACATACAGCGTCATCAATAATACAATTTCCAGCCATATTAACTCCCATATCCGTAGGAGATTTATATGGACTTTCGCCATAAATCCGTTCAAAAATTGCACTAAGGACAGGAAAGATTTCCACATCACGATTGTAATTGACAGTAGTAATACCATACGTTTCGAGATGAAATGGATCAATCATATTGACGTCGTTTAAATCGGCAGTTGCTGCCTCATATGCAAGATTGACCGGATGCTTCAGCGGAAGATTCCAGACAGGGAAAGTCTCAAATTTTGCATATCCGGCGCGGACACCGCGTAAATGTTCATGATAAAGCTGTGACAGACAGGTGGCCATCTTTCCGCTTCCAGGTCCAGGAGCAGTAATCACAACAAGTGGTCTTGAAGTTTCGATATAATCGTTTTTTCCATAGCCGTCTTTGCTGACGATAAGAGAAACATTATGAGGATATCCGGAAATCATATAGTGCAGATAAACTTTGATTCCTTTTTTTTCTAATTTTGCTTTAAAAAGGTCAGCGCTGCTCTGCCCGGAATATTGGGTAATCACAACGCTTCCCACATACAGCCCTTTTTGATGATAGATATCAATCAGGCGCATCACTTCGACGTCATAAGTGATTCCAAGATCTCCACGCACTTTATTTTTTTCAATATCAGCTGCACTGATGGCAATGACAATTTCAGCGTGATCAGCAAGCTGCATTAACATTTGAAGTTTGCTGGAAGGCTCAAATCCAGGAAGAACACGGGAAGCATGATAGTCGTCAAATAATTTTCCGCCGAATTCAAGATAAAGTTTGTTGTCAAAATGTCCAATACGCTCTTTGATGTGGGCAGACTGCATTTTTAAATATTTTTCATTGTCAAAACCTATTCTCTTCATCATTTTCTCCTTCGTCTTTTTTGTATAAGGTTTCTTGTGATATTCAAAATGGATGAAATCACCGCATTAAAAAATCATTATACGCTATTCTGTCCATAATTTCTACCCTTAAATCTGCTTTCTTTTTTAAAATGCAAAAAAAGATGATGAAAAAACAGGAAATTGTATACAAAAATATTGACATCTTTAAAAAGAAAACACTATAATAACAGGGAAATTAAAATAGAGAAGGAAAAGTATATGAGAGTGATAGCAGGAAAAGCAAGACGTCTTCCACTGAAAACAGTTGCAGGGATGGACACAAGACCGACGACAGACAGAATTAAAGAAACTTTATTTAATATGCTGCAAAACGATCTGGAAGGCTGTCGCTTTCTCGATCTTTTTAGCGGCAGCGGAGGGATTGGAATAGAGGCTTTAAGCAGAGGAGCCAAAGAAGCGGTGTTTGTGGAAAGTGATCGAAAGGCAGCGGCATGTATTACAGATAATCTGAAATTTACAAAGTTAGAAAAAGATGCGCGGGTATTATGCTGTGATGTGCTGACCGCACTTAGAAAACTGGAATCGGAAGAGCCATTTGATCTGATTTTTATGGACCCTCCTTATAATAAAAATTTAGAAGAACAGGTACTCGATTATTTAAAAGATTCTGCCCTTGCAAATGAGGATACCCTTTTGATTGTGGAGGCGTCTTTGAATACATCCTTTGCATATGCAGAAGAGATGGGATTTGAAGTGGAGAAGAGAAAAAAATATAAAACAAATGAACATGTATTTCTGAAAAAAAGAGTATAGAACTAGGCAATGAAAAGATTGCCGGTGAGGAGGAACATATGAGAAGAGCAGTCTATCCAGGCAGTTTTGACCCTGTCACTTTCGGACATTTAGATGTAATACGAAGATCAGCGGATTTAGTAGATGAACTGATTGTAGGAGTTTTAAACAACAGTGCAAAAACACCGTTGTTTTCTGCCGAAGAACGTGTTAAACTATTAATGGATGCCACAAAAGATATTTCAAACGTGCGTATTCAGGCTTTTTCGGGATTATCCGTTGATTTTGCAAAGGAAATGGGAGCAGGATTTATCGTCAGAGGACTGCGGGCAATTACAGATTTTGAGTATGAGTTGCAAATGGCACAGACGAATCGAATTATGAATCCAGGGATTGATACGATTTTTCTGACAACAAGTCTGCAGTATGCTTACTTAAGTTCTACGACAGTGAAAGAAGTAGCTTCCTATGGAGGAGATATTTCAAAATTTGTGCCTGCTACAGTAGTAGATCAGGTTTTTCATAAAATAGCAGAGAAGAAGAAAAATTAAGGAGAGATGACAAAATGAGCAGCAGAATAGAACAGATTATCGAAGAAATAAAAGATTATATAGACAGTTGCAAATTTCAGCCTTTGTCTACGACAAAGATTGTTGTAAATAAAGAAGAATTGGAAGAACTTCTGTGTGAGCTGCGAATGAAGACGCCGGATGAAATCAAACGGTATCAGAAGATTATCAGCAATAAAGACTCGATTATTCAGGATGCAAAGAACAGAGCTGAGGCAGAGATCGCGGAAGCCACTGCAAAAGCACAGCAGCTGGTCAGCGAAAATGAAGTGATGCGTATGGCGCAGGAACATGCGGAAGAATTGCTGGAGCGCGCACAGAAACAGGCCCAGGAGATCATCGACAATGCGACAAACGATGCAAACAGTATCCGGATGAGCGCAATCTCCTATACAGACGAGATGCTGGAAAATCTGGAGAAAATCATGGCACATACAATGGAAACAGCAGGGGCGAAATATGAGACATTTTTGAATTCGATTCAGTCCTGTTATGATATTGTAAATAAGAACAGACAGGAGCTTTCTCCTCAGGAAGCACCAAGCAGCTATATACCGGAAGAAGAGGATGAAGAGGAAGAAGAATAATAGCAATGGTTTTTATGCGACAGGAGAAGCTCTAAACTTTCTGCCGCATAAAAAGAATACGTTTAAAAAAGAAAACAACAGGTAAGCAGGCAGGCAATCAGGCAGATCATGATTCGGGCCTTTAAGTAGGCGCCGATAGAGAGTGAACTGGATGACAGTACGCTTTGAGTCTGCGCAAGCGCACAGAATCCTCCCCATACACAAATCATACATAGAAAAAAATATTTTTGTGTAAAGGGAAAAGACTGTGTTCCGATGAAGGCGATCCCGTTTGTCAATTCCATGCTGCTTACAAAAAAGGATTGAAGAAATATGTTTGCGGTCGGAAATGACTGTATGAGGCGGGAAAGAATGGAAAAAAGGATGACATAGCTTCCCAGTTTCAGAATAGTAAATACCGCGTTCATGATACAGGCATCGATCAGTTCAAAACGAACTTGAATTTTTGATGCCTGTTTTTTATATACCGTATCCACAGACGATACAGTTCGACGATAGGACTGATTTGTGAGAATCCCATAAATGATGGGAGCTCCATATACAATCAGAAGTGTAGGCATCAAATAAGAACCATCTTTCAACGTTTGAAAGACAACAATATTCATCAAAAACATAGGACTGACATTGTTGACAAAAGGCAGCAGATAGGAAGCTTCTTGCCTTGAAAGCTGTCCGTTTCGTTCCAGATCGCTGATGGTCTTTGCACCCATAGGAAATCCACATAAAAAACCGATGAGAAGCGCATAAGTGCCATATGTACTCAGATGCAGAAGACGGGCTGTAACAGGAGCAAAAAAACGGACAAGACATGTTACAAGGTCAAGCTGAACAAGAAGATTTGAAAAAATCATAGTCGGAAGCAGAGTGGGAATCAGGGTGTCGAACCATAGATGAAGCCCTGACTGCGCAGCGACAAAAGCGTCGGAAGGATGAGAAAAAACATAAAAGAGAAGAGAAAACAAAAGAAGCGCAGAGAAAAAACGTTTCATAAAATAAAACATCCTCCTGTTATTTTTAACATTTTATGAGAGATTTCAAAAAAAAATGTGGATGCTTCCATTATTTCTTTATCTGCGAAAAGGAAGGGAATGAGGAAACGAAGAGAGCGCATATACTGGCTTAAGAATAAAGAGGCAGCTGCATAATGAAAAGAAAAATGGATCGTATTATTATATGGGTACTTGTTTTAAGCCTTGTATGTCTGCTTTTTCATTATTTAGATCAGAACAAAAAAGCAGGAAATCTGATCCCGTACAGTGAAGAAAGCGAGCAATTCCGTCAGATGGAGCTTTCGGTTAATCTTCTTCGGCGAATGAAAGAATTAGAGAAAGAGACAGGGTATTCGATAGGAGAACAGATCGCAGTTTTTCTTCCTGTATTTCGCTTTCAGATGAGGGGGCATGAAGAAGAGATGACGGCACAGACGCTTGAAACGTGGGATCTTTTTTACACAAAGAGAAAAAAGGGGATTTTTTCCAACTTAAAGCAGAGTTGTCGTGCTATATGGGATGATCTGGAGTGCTTCCCCATTCAAAATGGAGAGAAAAAAATGGTATTTGAAAATTCATGGATGTTTGCACGCACATATGGAGGAGAAAGAGGTCATGAAGGGACAGATTTGATGCCGCCTGAGAATGTCAGAGATTATTACCGCGTAGTCAGCATGACAGACGGCGTTGTGGAAAAGATCGGATGGCTGGAAAAAGGAGGCTGGAGAATTGGAATCCGTTCAGAACACGGAGGATATTTCTACTATGCACACTTATCTTCCTATGCAGAAGAGTTTGCTGTCGGCGATGAGGTAAAAGCAGGCGATCTGTTAGGATATATGGGAGATACAGGATATGGAACGAAAGAAAATACAATGGGAAAATTTGACGTCCATCTTCATCTTGGAATCTATATACAGACAGATAGAATGGAAGAAATGAGCATAAATCCCTATTGGATTCTGCGATTTCTGGCAGACAAAAATGAAATATAACAGATTCATCCAGATAAGAATCAGAAGTCCGAGAAACAAAGGAGAGAAGCTTTTATGGAAATACAACTGTGGAAAAAGAGATTAGATCCATACGAACTCGCTGTTAAGGAATTAACTGTAAAATTTGAACATTTAATTCAGGAACATAAACAGCAAGGGCTATATTCACCGATTGAGCAGGTGACAGGAAGGGTAAAATCGGTTTCCAGCATTTTAAATAAAATGAAAAAGAAAAAAATTGAAATAGATGAGATGGAAGACAAAGTAGAAGACATCGCAGGCATTCGTATTATCTGTCAGTTTGTAGAAGATATTCAGAAAGTCGTTGAGATTATACGAGCCAGAAACGATATGGAAGTGAAGGAGGAACGGGATTATATCACAAATATAAAAGACAGCGGATATCGGAGCTACCATATGATTGTCTATTATCCGATTGAGACGCTGGAGGGAACAAGAAAGATTCAGGCAGAGATCCAGATCCGGACACTGGGAATGAATTTCTGGTCTACGATTGAGCACTCTTTGCAGTACAAATATGAAAAAAATATTCCGGATCATATCCGTGAACGACTGACAAAGGCAGCGGATGCTATTATTGTGCTGGATCATGAAATGTCTACCGTGCGTAGCGAAATTATGGATGCTCAGAATTCTTTGATGATTCAGGAGAGTCTGGTGGAAGATATTTTAAATACGATTCACAATCTATATTATCTTGCAAATAAAAGAGAAATTTTAAAGATTCAGGATGAATTTTATAAAATTTACGAATTAGGTGATCTGGAACAACTGAAGAAATTTCACACAGAGCTGGATATCATTGCACAAGGATATCGCGCTCAGTCTATAGAGCATAAAGGGATAAAAAATTAAAGACAGGAGAAAGATACATGAAGCTACCAGAACCATTTTTAGAAAAGATGAGACAATTACTGGGGGAAGAATATCCTTTTTATGAAAAAAGCTATGAAAAAGAGAGAGTACATGGGCTGCGTGTCAACACGTCCAAGATTTCAGTAGAAAAATTTTTGAATATTACGCCGTTTCACCTGCGAAAAATTCCATGGACAGAAAATGGATTTTATTATGATGAAAAAGAAGCAGTCACAAGGCATCCACATTACTTTGCAGGACTTTATTATGTACAGGAGCCAAGTGCAATGATTCCGGCAGGAATTTTACCTGTTTCTTCAGGAGAAAATGTTCTGGATTTATGTGCGGCGCCGGGAGGAAAGGCAACGGAACTTGGGGCAAAGCTGGGAAGAGAAGGTTTGCTTGTTGCAAATGATATCAGCAACTCTAGGGCAAAAGGACTCTTAAAGAATCTGGAATTATTTGGAATAGGAAATATACTGGTCACAAGTGAAACACCTGAAAAATTGCTTTCCTATTTTCCGCACTTTTTTGATAAAATTTTGATTGATGCTCCGTGTTCCGGTGAAGGAATGTTTCGAAAAGATTCATCGATGGCAGCTGACTGGATGGAAAAGGGTCCTTCTTATTATGCGGAAATTCAGAAAAATATTTTAGAAACGGCTGCCAAAATGCTGAAACCGGGTGGAAAGGTCGTTTACTCGACTTGTACATTTGATCCGGAAGAAAATGAAAAAAATATTCAGTTTTTTCTGGATCATCATGCGGATTTTTCGATTGAACCGTTAGAAGAATGGAAAGAAGGCTTTTCACATGGACGGACACAGGAAACAAAAAATCAGGATATGGAACAATGTGTTCGGATGTGGCCTCATAAGGCAGAGGGAGAAGGTCATTTTGCAGCGCTGCTGAAAAAGGAACAGAACGGGGAAGAAGAAATTAAGAAAAGTAAAATAAGACGGAAAAATGAGATTTCATTTTCAAAAGAGACAGAAGCCTTTTTTGAACAGATTAAAATTCCATTCCTATCGAAAAGAAATGTGACGAATTATGATGGAAAGCTTTATTTACTTCCGGATGGGTTGGAGAAAATCAGAGGACTGCGTTTCTTAAGAACAGGGCTGTATCTGGGAGAAGCTGCAAAAAATCGTTTTGAACCGAGTCAGGCGCTTGCCATGTACCTGAAAATGGAGGAGTTCACACAGTCGTTCTCCATGAGCGCAGATGATATGAGAGTGATCCGATATCTGAAAGGAGAGACGATCGAAGCGGAGGATTGTCCGTATAAAAAAGGATTTGTGCTGATTTGTGTCGATGGTTATCCGCTTGGATGGGCAAAGATGGTAAATGGAACCCTTCGCAACAAATATTATGCAGGATGGAGGATTCAGTGATGGGGAAGATGAGACTGGATAAATTTTTAGCGGCAGCAGGAATCGGGACGAGAAGCGAAGTAAAAGAATTAATGAGAAGAGGAGAAGTGACGCTTAATGGCAGCGGCTGCAAAAAGCCAGAACAAAAAATAGATCCGGTCAGCGATATTATTTCTGTGTCAGGAAAACAAGTTTTTTATGAAGAGATGTCCTACTTTTTGTTTCATAAGCCAGCAGGATGTGTCAGCGCCACAAAAGATGAGAAAGAAAAAACGGTGTTGGATTATCTGAAAGAACCCCAGTGCCGTGATTTGTTTCCAGTAGGACGGCTGGACAAAGATACAGAAGGCCTTTTGCTGATCACAAATGATGGAGATCTGGCACATAGACTGTTATCTCCCAGAAAACATGTAGATAAGACGTACTATGCCAAAATAGAGGGAAAAGTCGATGAGACAGATGTGAAAGCCTTTCTGGAAGGAATTGATATTGGGGATGAGGAAAAGACGCTTCCGGCCAAATTGGTTCCGTTAAATATAGGAGAGATTTCAGAGGTGGAAATCACTATTTACGAAGGACGATATCATCAGATTAAAAGAATGTTTGAGGCAGTCGGGAAAAAAGTGCTGTATTTAAAACGTATTTCTATGGGACCGCTTATTTTGGAAGAATCTCTGGAGAAAGGAACATATCGTCGTTTGAGCAGAGAAGAAATTGCAGAATTAAAGAAAGGACGTTAAAAAATGCTGACAGGGAAAAAAGCAGTCATTTTTGATATGGATGGAACATTGCTGGATTCCATGTGGATGTGGAAACAGATTGATGTGGAATATTTGGGACGGTTTGGGATTGCGCTGCCTTTGCGGCTGCAAAGAGAGATTGAAGGAAAGAGTTATACAGAGACAGCCATATATTTTAAAGAACGATTTGCTCTAAAGCAAAGTGTGGAGGAAATTAAACAGGACTGGTATGAGATGACGGCAGAAAAATACAGGACACAAGTGACTTATAAGCCAGGAGCGGAATCTTTTTTAAAAGAACTCAGAAAAAGAAACATTCGCACGGCAATCGCCACAAGCAACAGCATGGATCTCGTAAAAGCGGCAGCTGAATCTCTCCATCTGGAACAATATATTGACTTTGTATGTACAGGATGCAGTGTCCCGAAAGGGAAACCTGCTCCGGATGTCTATTTAAAAGCTGCACAGGAGCTAAATACAGAGCCGTCACAGTGCCTTGTATTTGAGGATGTACCGATGGGGATTATGGCAGGAAAAAACGCTGGCATGGAGGTATGTGCGGTAGAGGACGAATTTTCAAGAGATCAGGAGAGAACGATCCGCTCTCTTGCAGATTATTATATACAGGATTACAATCAAATATTGAGAAATACATATGAAATACTGAAAAAAGACGCAGGTGACAGCGTCCAATAACAATAGAAAAAAGAAAGAACGGCGTGAAAAAAGCGCGGTTGGAGGAAAAGATGAAAAATAATTTTTTGCCGATCTGTATGGAGGATTTAAAAGAACGCGGCATAGAACAGCTCGATTTTGTCTATGTGACGGGAGATGCGTATGTAGACCATCCCTCTTTTGCCCATGCATTGCTGGGACGGCTTTTGGAAGCAAACGGATATAAGGTTGGAATCTTAGCGCAGCCAGACTGGAAAAACAAAGAAAGCATTAAAGCATTAGGATGTCCAAGGCTTGCATTTCTCGTCTCAGCTGGCAACATGGATTCCATGGTAAACCACTATAGTGTATCGAAGAAAAGGCGTCAGACGGATGCATTTTCACCAGGAGGTGTGATGGGAAAGCGTCCCGATAATGCCACGATTGCTTACTGTGGGCTGATAAGGCAAGCATATGGAAAAGTTCCGATTATTATCGGAGGAATTGAGGCAAGCCTGAGGAGGCTGGCGCACTATGATTACTGGTCTGACTCCCTGAAACGATCTATTTTGCTGGATTCAGGAGCGGATTTGATTTCATATGGAATGGGGGAACGTTCTCTTTTACAGATTGCAGAGGCACTGGACAGTGGAATAGCAATTCAGGATCTGACTTATGTGGATGGAACCGTTTTTAAGACGCGCCATCTGGACAGTGTCTATGATTATGAACTGCTTCCTTCCTACGAAGAATTGAAAAAAGAAAAGAAAACGTATGCGCAGAGTTTTTACACACAGTACTGCAATACCGATCCATTCTCTGCAAAAAGATTAGTGGAACCGTATGGACAAAAGATGTTTATCGTTCAAAATCCACCGTCAAAACCTCTTTCTCAGACAGAGATGGACCGGATTTATGCTTTGCCATATCAAAGAACATGGCATCCAATTTATGATGAGGCCGGTGGAGTTCCGGCGATTGAGGAAGTAAAATTCAGCCTTGTCAGCAATCGAGGTTGCTTTGGAGGCTGCAGTTTCTGTGCTTTGACCTTTCATCAGGGAAGAATTATTCAGACAAGAAGCCATGAATCGATCCTTGCAGAAGCGAAAAAGTTTATCTGGGAGCCTGATTTTAAAGGATATATCCATGATGTAGGAGGACCGACAGCCAATTTCAGACAGCCTGCGTGTCAGAAGCAGTTAAAAAAAGGTGTTTGTCCGACAAAACAGTGTCTGTTTCCAAAACCATGTAAAAATTTGGTGGTAGATCACAGTGATTATCTGAAATTGCTTCGGAAACTGAGAGAACTGCCAAATGTAAAAAAGGTATTTGTCCGCTCCGGCATACGATTTGACTATCTGATTTATGATAAGGATGAAAGCTTTTTTAGAGAACTGGTGGAGCATCATATCAGTGGACAATTAAAAGTAGCGCCGGAACATATCTGCGATGAAGTGCTGTCAAAGATGGGAAAACCAGAGAACAGCGTATATGAAAAATTTACTGCAAAATATAGAGCATGGAATAAAAAACTTGGGAAAAATCAATATCTTGTTCCATATCTGATGTCTTCTCATCCAGGTTCCACAATGAAAGAGGCAGTTGCTCTGGCAGAATATCTGCGTGACCTTGGTTATATGCCGGAGCAGGTACAAGATTTCTATCCGACACCGTCTACGATCTCTACCTGTATGTATTATACAGGGGTAGATCCACGAACAATGGAAAAAGTATATGTTCCAGTCAATCCGCATGAAAAGGCAATGCAGAGGGCTCTGATTCAATATCGGAATCCGAAAAATTATGATCTTGTCTGCGAAGCTTTAAATTTAGCAGGACGTACGGATCTGATCGGCTTTGATAAACATTGTCTGATCCGTCCAAAAAGAGGAAATATGGCTGGAAAAATATCAGGACACAATGGAACGCAGCCAAGACAAAACGCAGCAGGAAAACGTGAAAAACAGGAAATCCCAAAGAAAAAGAAGACGATACGGAATGTCCATAAAAAGAAACAGAGGTGAGAGAAGTGAGAATTGCAGTTGTCACAGGGGCATCTTCAGGAATGGGAAGAGAATTTGTATGTCAGATTCAGAAAAAGTATAAAAAGATTCAGGAAATCTGGGTGATCGCACGCAGAGAAAACGAACTGAGAAAATTGCCTCAGACTCCAATTCCACTGCGCATTCTTCCTCTTGATATGGCAAAAGAAAAGGATCAAAAAATTTACAGAGAAAAATTAAAGGAAGAAAATCCTAGAATCTGTCTGCTGATTCACTGTGCAGGGATCGGATATTTAGGACGCATGGATAAAATTTTGGCAGAAGATCAGATCAAAGAGACGATGCTTAACTGTACAGGGATGACTGCAGTGACATTATATTCTCTTCCATACCTGAGAGAGGGAAGCAGGGTGATTGAACTTGTCTCCTCATCTGCATTTGCGCCTCAGCCTGGATTTGGCGTTTATGCTGCGACAAAGGCATATGGACTTAGCTTTAGCAGAACCCTGAGCGCTGAACTTAGCAGAAGAAAGATTACTGTGACAGCCGTATGTCCAGGGCCGGTGGATCCCCCGTTTTTTGAAAATGCAGAGAGAGAAGAAAAAAGACCGGCATTTAAAAATTGGTTTTTATGCGATCCTGAGAAAGTAGTAGAAAAAGCCTTGCATGACAGCAGATCAGGAAAGACGATCTCGATTTATGGAATTTGGATGAAAATATGGTATGTGCTGACAAAACTGATCCCGCACTCAGTAATTACATCTATTTTGATAAACATGGAAAAAAGAAAGGATGACAGACAATGCAGCGGCAAAGCATTAAAAATGTACAGAAAGGAAAATTTGGATATCTAAAAGCACAAAGAAAGAAACAGATGCTGCTTACAGCAATTTTATATGCAGCGCCTCTTCTTCTGTTTTTTACAGGACTGTGGCAGACAGGAACGAGAAAAAATTTGTTTACGATGATTGCGATTGTAGGATGCCTTCCAGCATGTAAATGGACGGTAAACTTGGTGATGCTGTTTTTACAGAAACCAATCTCAAAAGAACTGTATGAGACGATTCAAAAACATGAAGGAACACTTGTCACAGCATATGAGATGACAGTCACAGCATATGAAAAAAATACGCCGATCGCAGCGATTGCGATTTGTGGAAATGAAGTGATCGGCTACACACAGGATGAGAAAGCAGACACGGCATTTGTAGAGAAACATATTGCAAATATCCTGCAGAAGAACCATTTTTATGGAGTGCATGTCAAGATTATAAAAGATTTGAAAAAGTTTACAGAGCGAATGGATCAGCTCAACAAACGGTCAGAAGAACTGAAAAAAGGAATAAAATTTGTACCAGATGAGACCTATCCAGATCTCTCTAGAGAAGAATTAATGTGCCATACGATTTTGGCAATTTCATTATAAGAAAGGAAAAAAAATGCGCCAACTTACTATCAGCGAAAAAGAGGCAGGACAGCGTCTGGATAAATGGCTTGCAAAATATATGGAAAAGGCCCCAAAAAGCTTTTTCTATAAAATGATGAGAAAGAAAAATATTGTCATAAACGGAAAGAAAGTACAGGGAAATGAAAAATTAAAGGAAGGAGACTGCGTTTCCCTGTATCTGTCGGACGAGACGATTGAAAATTTTCAGGAAAAGAAAAGACTTCCACAAAAAAAGAAGAAATTGGAGATTCTATACGAAGATGATCAAATTCTTTTTGTAAATAAACCGGCTGGAATGCTTTCACAGAAAGCAAAAGCAGAGGATGTTTCCCTAAACGAATATATTATCTCTTATCTGCTGGAAAAAAAAGAACTGACACAGCAAGATCTTGTACGATTTCAACCGTCTATATGCAACAGGCTGGATCGTAATACGAGCGGCATTGTAGTAGCGGGAAAGACGATCGCAGGGCTGCAGATGCTGTCTGGAATTTTTAAAGACAGAACGGTACATAAATATTACCGCTGCATCGTGAAGGGACAGATTTCAAAAGAACAAAAGATAGAAGGATATCTAAGAAAAGAAGAAAAGAGAAATCAAGTGTTTGTCGAGAAAGAGCAGTCAGAAGGCGCATCATGGATTTGCACTTCATATCGTCCTCTGAAAGTATTTCCACAGTATACTTATCTGGAAGTTGAATTAATCACAGGGCGATCTCACCAGATTCGGGCACATCTGGCAAGCATTGGACATCCTCTTTTAGGGGATACAAAGTATGGGGATGAGAAGCTGAACAGACAATGCAGGGAACGATATCGTCTGACAAATCAGCTGCTGCACTGTGTGCGACTTGAACTGCCAGCATTGGAAGAAAAATTTTCATATTTGTCAGGAAAGGTTTTTTATGCACCTTTGCCGGAACAGTTTCAAAAGATCTTAAAAGATCTGGAAGATTAAGGAGAAGAAAAATGGGAACATGGAATTCAAGAGGTCTGCGAGGATCTATGTTGGAAGAGCTGATTAATCGCTCAAACGAACAGTATCTGGAAAAAGGTCTGGCTTTGATTCAGAAGATTCCTACCCCGATTACCCCCATCAAGATTGACAAAGAACGGCACCATATTACGCTTGCGTATTTTGATCAGAAAAGTACGGTAGATTATATCGGCGCTGTGCAGGGCATACCAGTCTGCTTTGACGCAAAAGAATGTCACAGTGATACGTTTGCCCTGCAAAACATTCATGAACATCAAGTCACATTTATGGAACAATTTGAGCGTCAGGGCGGAATCTCCTTTTTTTTGATTTTATTTGCAAAACGCAATGAGTTGTACTATCTGAGCTACAGACAAATGCGCAGGTTCTGGAATCGCGCGAAAGAAGGAGGAAGGAAAAGTTTCCGATATGAGGAATTAGATCCTTCCTTTTTTTTAGAAAATAAGAAGGGAATTTTAATTCCATATCTGGATGGAATTGCAAAAGATCTGGAATTGAGGGATTGACTTTTTTTCAGTGCTTCGCTATAATTTACAACATATTTAATGCACTGTAATAATATAGTATCACACTAAAGCCATAAAGTGAAATGAGTGTGTCTATCATGAAAGGAATGAGAAAATGAAACGGCAATTACTGCATATACCAGAAGGTGTCAGAGATCGCTATAAAGAAGAATGTGAAAAGAAACTGACATTGCAGAACAATCTGCACAATGTATTAAAACGGTATGGATACCGCGATATAGAGACGCCGACGTTTGAATACTTTGATGTTTTTGGGAAAGAAATCGGGACAATTCCATCAAAGGATTTATATAAATTTTTTGACAGGGAAGGAAATACTCTTGTTTTAAGACCAGATATCACGCCGTCTGTGGCAAGAGCATTTGCCAAATATTTTGCGGAGGAGGATTTGGCTGTACGTCTTTGCTATGTCGGCAATACATTTATCAATAATTCCAGCTATCAGGGAAGATTAAAAGAGACGACGCAGCTTGGGGCAGAATTAATCGGAGATGACCGTGTGGACGCAGACGCAGAAATTGTGGCAATGGTTGTGGACACATTGCTCAAGGCAGGATTAAAAGAATTTCAAATCAGCGTAGGATATGCCGGATTTCTCCAAAGTCTGCTGGAAGAAGCAAATATTTCAGAAGAAGAAAAAGAAGAACTTCAGATGCTGATTGCGAATAAGAATTATTTTGGGGCAGAGGAGCTTTTGTCTGCTTTAAATATAAAAGAAGAATTAAAAGAGGGACTTCTGACATTGCCTCAGCTGTTTGGAACGATTGAAGTTCTGGACTGCGCTGAGAGGCTGGTGAAAAAAAATAATACAGCATATCTTGGACTGTGTCGTCTGCGCAGGCTATATGAAGTATTATGCAGCTATGGATGTGAGGAATATATTTCTTTCGACCTGGGAATGATGAACGGCTATGGATATTATACAGGCGTAATTTTCCGAGGATATACATTTGGAACAGGAGAAGCGATTGTAAAAGGAGGGCGGTATGATCATTTGATTCAGCATTTTGGAAAAGACGTTCCGTCTATTGGATTTGTTGTTGTGATTGATCAGCTTTTGACAGCGCTGTCACGTCAGAAATTAGAGGTGGAGGTAGAACATTCGAGCACAATGATCTTATATCAAGATTCCACGAGATCGTCTGCGATACAGCTAGCCAGATATTATAGAAATCTCGGAAAAAATGTGGAAATGACCTTAAAAAAAGATGGAAAAAGCATAGAAGAATATGAAGAGATGGCAAAAAGAAATCAAATTCGACGCATTGTTGTGATGACAGAGGAACAAAAAGCGGTGATGAAAGATCTCATGTCTGGAATGCAGAAAACGGGAACAGTCAAGGCATTGATGGAGGAAGAAAAATGAGATATTTAACGATAGCGCTTGGAAAGGGACGTCTTGCACAAAAGACGATGGAACTGTTTGAGAAAATTGGGATTACATGTGAAGAGATGAAAGATCCTTCCTCAAGAAAACTGATTTTTACGAATGAAGAGATGAAATTAAAATTTTTTCTCTCAAAAGGACCAGATGTTCCGACTTATGTGGAATATGGGGCAGCAGATATCGGCATTGTAGGGAAAGATACGATTTTAGAAGAACAGAGAAAACTTTATGAGGTGTTGGATTTAGGATATGGAAAATGCAGGATGTGTGTTTGCGGGCCGGAATCGGCCAAAGAATTGCTAAAACATCAGGAACTGATTCGCGTGGCGACAAAATATCCTAATATTGCCAAAGACTATTTTTATAATAAAAAACATCAGACAGTAGAAATCATTAAATTGAATGGTTCTATTGAATTGGCTCCGATTGTAGGATTAGCAGAAGTGATTGTGGATATTGTTGAGACAGGATCGACACTGAGAGAAAATGGTCTGGAAGTTTTAGAGGAAGTATGTCCATTATCTGCGCGAGTGGTTGTGAATCAAGTCAGTATGAGAATGGAGAATGAACGAATCACAAAAATTTTAAATGATTTAAAGCAAGTACTGCCGTAAATGGAAGATCAAAAAAGACAATCGGGACAGTTATAGTCTGATGGAAGGAGAGAGTGATATGAGAATAGTAAAACTGACAGAGGAGACGAGAAAAGATCTGCTGGATCATTTGCTGAAGAGAAGCCCGAACAATTATGGAAAATTTGAAGCAAGCGTCCAGAAAATTATAGAAGATGTCAAAGTCAAAAAAGATGAGGCAGTTTTTGAATATACAAAAAAATTTGACGGTGTGGAAATCACAGAAAATACTGTTTTGGTGACAGAAGAAGAGATCGCAGAAGCATATGAAAAAGTAGATCCTTCTCTTTTAGATGTCATCAGAAAGGCAGCTGTCAACATCCGAATTTATCATGAAAAACAGCGCCAGTACAGTTGGTTTGACAGTCAGCCAGACGGTTCACTGCTGGGGCAGAAGGTTACGCCGCTAAAGAGAATTGGCGTTTATGTGCCAGGAGGAAAAGCAGTATATCCATCTTCTGTACTTATGAATATTATCCCTGCAAAAGTAGCGGGCGTAGGGCAGATTATCATGACAACACCGCCTGGAAAAGATGGAAAAGTAAATCCATCTACCCTTGTCGCGGCGAAAGAAGCCGGCGCCGATGCAATCTATAAAGCAGGGGGAGCGCAGGCAATCGCAGCTTTGGCTTTTGGAACAGAGAGTATTCCAAAAGTAGATAAGATTGTAGGGCCTGGAAATATCTATGTAGCTCTGGCAAAGAAAGCGGTATATGGATATGTCAATATTGATTCCATTGCAGGACCGAGCGAAATTTTAGTTCTTGCAGATGAAAGCGCAAAACCAAAATATGTTGCAGCAGATTTGTTATCTCAGGCAGAACACGATGAGATGGCATCGGCAATTTTAATTACGACAAGTCAGGAATTGGCAAAAAAGGTATCCGAAGAAATCGAAGAATTTTTAAAAGTACTTTCCAGAAGAGAAATCATTCAGAAATCGCTTGACCAGTATGGCTTTATCCTTGTAGCAGAAAATATGAAAGAAGCGATTGCAGCCGCAAATGAAATTGCATCAGAACATCTGGAAATTGTGACAAAGGATCCATTTGAGGTTATGACAAAGATTGAGAACGCAGGCGCAATTTTTATTGGAGAGTACAGCAGTGAACCGCTTGGGGACTACTTTGCAGGACCAAATCATGTGCTTCCTACAAACGGGACAGCAAAGTTTTTTTCACCGCTTGGCGTTGATGATTTTATCAAAAAATCAAGTATTATCTATTATTCAAAAGAGGCGCTGGAGCCGATTCACAAAGATATTATACAGTTTGCAAAGTCAGAACAGCTGACGGCACATGCAAATTCTATTCAGGTGCGTTTTAAAGAGGAATAAAGAGGTGAAAAAATGGAGAGAACAGCAACGGTTTTGCGAAGGACAAAAGAGACAGAAATTGAATTGACGATAAATTTAGATGGCAGTGGAAAGGCACAAATAAATACAGGGATCGGATTTTTTAATCATATGTTGGAGGGATTTGCGCGTCATGGACTGTTTGATCTGTCTGTGAGCGTAAAAGGAGATCTCTTTGTAGATTCCCACCATACGATAGAAGATACAGGAATTGTTTTGGGACAGGCAGTGAGAGAAGCGCTGCGTGATAAAAAAGGAATCAGACGGTATGGAGATATCATATTGCCGATGGATGAAGTCCTTGTTTTGTCAGCCATTGATCTGTGCGGCCGCCCTTACCTGTCCTTTGACGCAGAATTTACGACAGAACGTCTGGGAGAAATGGAGACAGAGATGGCAAAGGAGTTTTTTTATGCTGTTTCCTACGCGGCAATGATGAATCTCCACTTAAAGATACTGACTCCCGGAAATAATCATCATATGATGGAAGCGCTGTTTAAAGCTTTTGGAAAAGCGTTAGATGAAGCGGTATCATATGATCCGCGGATTCAGGATGTGCTTTCCACAAAAGGAAGTCTATGAGAGAGGAGAGAAACATTGTGCAGAAGAAATTTGTACCGTACTTATTTATAAAAGAAGGAAAAGCGGTGACTGATTTTGGGGCGTCAAATAAGATGAGTGATGGCGATGGATGTAAAATTGCCAAATCATACAGCGATAATGGAGCCGATGAGATTTTAATTTTCGATTTGTCAGACAGTGATGCAGAACATGAACAGTCCATTGGAATAATAAAAGAAATTTCCAGAAATGTGGATATTCCACTTATAGGAGGAGGGAATATCAAGCGGGCAGAAGATGTAAAAAAACTGATCTATGCAGGATGCCGCAAAGTATTTTTAAATTATGAAAAAGACAGTAATATAGAGCTGACAGAAGAAGTTTCCAGACGATTTGGAAAGGAAAAAATAGCAGTATGTCTCAGAGACGAGGAAACTTTAAAAAGATACAGAGAGAAAATAGAGACGTTTGCAAGTGAAATTGTATATCTTGTCCCAGAAGAATCAAAATGTGATTTTACACAGATTTGCACAGAGCAGAGGATTTTGCCCGTTTTCATGGGAGAAAAATCAGAAGAAGAAATGTGGGATTGTTTAAAATCAGAACAGATAAATGGAATTTGCTGTAAGACGATATCTGCAGAAGAGACGGATTTTATGGAACTAAAATACAAGGCAAAAGGAGAAGGGATCTGTGTCAATACGTTTGAAAGCAGCATGAAATTTGAAGAATTTAAATTAAACGGAGACGGCTTGATTCCAGTGATTGTGCAGGATTACAAGACAGAAGAGGTGCTGATGCTCGCTTATATGAACAAAGAAGCATTTGAGACAACAATCCGTACAGGAAGGATGACTTATTTCAGCAGAAGCAGACAGGAGCTTTGGATGAAAGGGATGACAAGCGGTCATATTCAATATGTAAAACAGCTGCTGATTGACTGCGATCAGGATACGATTCTTGCAAAAGTAGCGCAGATCGGTGCAGCGTGTCATACGGGAAACAGAAGCTGTTTTTACAGAAATCTGGTAAAAAAAGAATACCATGAAACAAATCCGATGAAGGTATTCGAACAAGTATACAGCGTAATCGAAGACAGAAAAAAACATCCGAAGGAAGGATCTTACACAAATTATCTGTTTGAAAAAGGTATAGACAAAATACTGAAAAAGGTAGGAGAGGAGGCAACAGAAATAGTAATTGCCGCCAAAAATCCAAATCCGGAGGAAATTAAATATGAGATTTCTGACTTTTTATATCATGTGATGGTGCTGATGTGCGAAAAGGGAGTGACCTGGGAAGATATCACAAGAGAACTTGCAGATCGCTAAGAAAATATGTGAGGACATGATTCTGACTTTTTCAGCATATAGTGAAGAAAAAGAAAAAAGAGGCAGATCGGATGGAAATGTATCAGACATCACAGATGCAGGAAGAAATCAGACGTCTTCGTGAAATTTCAAATGAAAATCAAGAAAAAGTAAATCATGGTATTTTTGAACAAGAAAAAATAGAACATTTAAATGAAAACAGTGGGGAGGAAGACACAGAAAGCGGAAGCGGTATCTGGAGGGGAATTCTGTTTCTTATAATGGCAGCAATTTTACTTGGGCAGGCAAGTGGAAATAAGGCAGTAAGCCAGGTTATGAATCAGATCGGAGAGACGATCCAAAATATCGGCGAACAAGCAGAAGAGAAAGAATGGTTTTCTTTTGGAAGTGAAAAAACAGAAGAGGAGCAGAAAAATAAATAAAAAAAGGGCGATTTCATAGAGGATACTGCAAATGAGAGCAGTATCCTATTTTGATTTCAAAAAAAAGAAATTTGATGATAATTAAGAAAGAAGAATCCTTACAAAATTGTCATCTCAGAAAAGAATGTGTTAGGAAAATGAAAGGATTTTTAAAATATTTTTTGTTAAAATAAAAAAGCAGAAACAAAAAAAGAGAGTATAAGTGATTAAGAAGGGAAATGTATATGGAAAAAAAGCAAAATAAAGGTATATTTTATTTAAAATTATTGGGATTATTGATCTGCTTTTTGCCGCTGTCTGTTTTATTGTTTTTTATTGATGCAGCAATTAAAGGTCTGGATTGGATTTTGAGAAAAGAAAAAGAAGAGTAGTGAAAAAAAACACTTTTGGGGTCGCGTTATTTTATAAATTGCCCAAAAGTGTTTTTTTAATTTTTGAAGTTGAGGAATTTTGACATAGTCTTATAGATGAAAGGATACAAAAATTTTTGTATTTTCCCCTCCTATAATGTTATCGTATGATATATACTAATAACAAAAACCAAAAATTAATCAAAACAAAATACGAAAAACCAAAACATTCTATAATTCAAATAAGTTGTATTCAAGAGTCATTTTTGATAAAATATAAATAAAATAAGACGTTTAAAAAAGTATTTGGTCTATTTATAGAAAAACGCCTAATGGCAGAGAACCTGGCTTTAGACGGGGGATGTGCGAGTAAAGAGGGGAATTGGGAATTATGCGAGAAGAAAAATTGCGAAAAAAATTGTTAGGACTTCCAATTCTTTTACTTAGCTTTCTGATTATTTTTTCTGTCTGCGGAATTTTTTTGCTATTAAAAGTTCTAAATGAAAATACAAGAGAAACAAATGAAAATTACCTTTCTCATTATATGACTGAAATTGAAAAAAGCTTAGATTCTTGCAGACTGATGATTGCAAATAATGGATTAAAAAAAGAAGTGCTAAAAGATTTACAGTCAACAGAACAAGAAAAAATTTTTCGAGCGAAATTGTCTTTGAGAGATGAATGGGAACATATTTTTGACCTATATCCGGAAATTGATGGAATTTATTTGATTCAAGATGACAAGCCATTTTTTCTAATCAATCCAAAAAGTGATTACTCCATACAAAGTCTGGCCAGAAATAAAATTGCAATGTGGTCAGAAACATTACATCCAGAACGAAATCCATTTGAGGATGGATGGCAGGTTTTAGAAGCAGATTCTTACGAATTTTTAAATTGCAGCGTTCGGCAGGACGACTTTTTATTTGGCGTATGGATCTGGAGTGATAAATTTTTAAATCTTTTTCAGGAATATCGTGAAAAAGGAGATAATAAAATTATATTTTTGACAAAAGATGCAGAAGAGACGCAGATTAAACAATTAGAATCCCAATATTTAATGATCACTCAGTATTTTGAAAAAGAGGAGTTTGGATTATCACTTCTGATTGAGAGAGAAAATATGATCTCTTCTGTGCGCCATATCTTATGGATCTTTTTGTTTTTGGGTGTAGCTGCATTAATAATTACAGTCATTTATATTTTATTGCTCTATAAAGCAATTTTGCGCATAGAAACATTAAACCGAAAAGTATATGAAGAAAGAATTTTAAAAGAGCGTCTGAAGGGACAATTATTAAAGCTTCAGATTAAACCGCATTTCTTTTTAAATTCTTTAAGCAATATTTTAAGCTTTCTGTATGTTGGAGAAATTAAATCAGCAGAAGATATGATTGTCTATCTGGCGAATCATATTCGCTATCTGTTAAACAGCGCTGATTTTATTTGTCTGAAAGATGAAATTTACCATATCAAAAATTATATGGCAATGCAAAGAATACGTTTTGGACCGAATTTTTCCTGCAAAATTTCAATTCCTCCTGAATTAGAGGACTGTATGATTCCTATTTTATCCATACAGACATTTGTAGAAAATTCTATGAAACATGCAAAAATCGAGGATGAAAAAATATGTATTTTTATATCTGCTTTTTCTATAAAAATAGAAGAGAAAGACTATATCAAAATCTTAATCGAGGATAATGCAGGAGGATTTGAAACGGATATACTAGAAAAATTAAGAAAAGGTGAAACATTATCTCACGATAAGAAAACGCATATCGGAATCTCGAATGTTCGCGAAAGAATCGCTGCGCTTTATGATGGAAAAGGAAAGCTTGAACTCTCAAATGGCAGATTTCATGGCGCATTGATAGAAATTCTGCTGCCGATAGATGGGATTTCGAACAGTGAAAACCAGTATTAAAAACAGGAAAAGCTTTGGAAAATGAAAGGTTGTATTTATGAAAAGGAAGAAAAAATATTTAATTTTCTGCATTGTCATCTTGCTTATCTTTTCTGGTATCACAATACAATTTCTTCTCACTTCAAATATGACGAAAAGTGAAAAGAAAGAAGAAGTTCACGGAAATATTACATTGAATGTGCCATTTGTATTTTGGACATCTATTCCAGAGGATTTTGAAAAAGTCGGAAAAGAATTTGATCGTCTTACAGAAGAAGAACTGGGGATTCATGTCAATCTGATCGGTATTTTAAGTTCCGCAAAAAACGCGACAGTGACAATGATGAGAAATGAAGGAATTTCATTTGATGTTTTTCCAAATATACTGGGCGCTCCTTTTTCAGATCATGAAAATCTGCTTCCTTTGGATGAACTTTTAAAGACGAACGGAAAAGGAATATTAGAACTATTTTCAGAAGAAGAACTTTCTTTAGGGAAAATAGATGGAAAAATCTTGAAACTTCCTAACAAAGGAGATGTTGCAGAATCATCATGTGTTGTAATCAGAAAAGATATTCTGGAAAAATGTGGGATTACAAAAAAGGCGTCCTCGATAGAAGAACTTGATAAAATTTTAAATCAAATTTCAAATTTGGAACTGGAAATGGCTTTCATTGCGCCGTCTCGTCCAGACCGGAGTTTTTTAAACCGATATTATACATGGCTGCCTGTTGGAAGCGCCGGTCTTTGTTTAATGAACTATGGGGATGATCATTCACCACAAATTTTATATAAAACAGAAGAATACAAAAATCTGGTGACTTTTTTTTACAAATGGAAACAAAATGGATGGCTGCCTGATCAATGCTTTTTGCAAGATATCCCATCAAGTGATCTCGTGAAAAATCAAGAATTATTGGGATATTTTTGTCACTATAAACCAGGCGTAGACACACAGGAGAGCATGAAATGCGGATATGATATGGAAGCTTGGATTTTGACAAAACCTTTTTTGACTTCAGCAGATAAAACAACTTGTTCCTGGTCTATCTCACGGTTTTGTGAATATCCAAAAGAGGCAATGGAACTGTTAAATTTCATGTATACGAGTCAGGAGGCAATGAATCTGCTGAATTATGGAGTCGAGGGAGAAAATTATCAGATTGATGAGAGAGGAAATGCCATTCCGATTGATAAAGAAAAAACGTACTATTCTTCTGTAGGATGGGAAGTGCCAAATCAATACTTGTGTCTTCCATGGGGAAAGGATTCGGCAGATATATGGCAGAAGACACAGGAATTTAATGATATCGCATATCGGTCGGATAATCTCGGATTCCAGTTTGATGGAACATCCTGTAAAAATGAACTTTCAGCCATGCAGAAAGTGATTGATCAGTATGCTTTTGGATTGGAAACAGGAAATCTGGAACCGCAAAAGTATTTGCCTGAATTTTTAGAGGCGCTTTATGATGCCGGTATGGAAAAAGTAGAAAAGGAAGCGCAGCAGCAATATAAAAGATGGAGAAAAGAAAATGAATATATTGGTAGTAGATGATGAATTACCGATTGTTCGGGGCATTGTAAAAATGCTGGAACAAGAAGAATGGATTGGAATTGAAAAGGTATTTTCAGCATACAGCAGAGACCAGGCTTTGCACATTATGGAAAATGAAAAAATAGATCTTTTATTTACAGATATTAAAATGCAAAATGGAAGTGGGTTATCTTTGCTTTCCAAGATGGAAGAGAAAAATATCAGCTGTATTCGTATTATTATTACAAGTTATCCAAGCTTTGAATTTGCACAGGAGGCAATCGAATTAGGCGTTGACGGATATCTGCTAAAACCGGTCACACGCGAAAATATTCAGCAGATTATAAAAAAAGCATTGGATAAAAGAAAAGGGAAAGACTTTCCTGAACTTTATTCGATTGATTCACAGCAAGTTTCTCACACCTCAATGATAAAAAAAGCGCAGAAATATATTGAAGATCATCTGTCAGAGGATTTAAACCGTCAGCTGGTAGCAGATGCAGTCCATGTCAATCCAGATTATCTGTCCAGAATGTTAAAAGAAGATACGGGCAGATCACTCTCAGAATATATTAAATACAGACGGATCTTGGAAGCTCAAAAATTACTGGATTACTCTGAATTTACAATTACACAGATTGCGGAAGCAGCCGGATTTAAAAACACACCGTATTTTTCAACTGTATTTAAACAAGTGACGGGATTCACACCGCTTGATTATCGGAATCGCCATCATAATGACTGCCATAAGTCTGAATTTTGAAAAAAAAGTCGGTATTTTATAAAAATCAGTCGTTCTGGTGAAATGAAAAAAGCATAAATATACGATACAATCATTTTATCCTTTTAGAACAGAAAAAAACAGAGGGAAAATGGAGGTATAAGGTATGACAAAAAAATCAGCTTTAAAAAAGACCGTTACATTTGTGCTGACAGCAGCGATGTTATCTGCTGGAGGAACTGGAATTTCAGCATCTGTGGCAATAGCCGCATCAAACTCAGAGCGTGAAGAATTTGGAATGCAGATTTCCAGACAAATTGCATCGGAAGGAATGGTACTTTTAAAAAATGAAAATAACGTTCTTCCTCTCAAGGAAGGCGATTCTGTAGCAGTATTTGGACGTGGTGCCTGTATGACATGCTTTGGCGGAACTGGATCAGGAAATGTAAATAACAAAAGAAATGTATCATTCTATGAGGGAATGAAAGAGTTATTTCCACAGTATGGAATCACTCTGGATTCCAGAATAGAAGAATTGTATTCCTATGCAGCTTCGGAAACAAATCTGACAAATGATTTTGTAACAAAAGAAATTGAAGAATCTGAGATTCAGGCTGCTGCCGAGCGAAACAATAAGGCTGTTTTCGTAATTACAAGAACAGGATCTGAAAATGCAGATCGTGTATTAAGCTCTGAAGAAGAAAATCTGATGAAAGCACAATACAATCTATATGATGCAGAATTAAAGACGTTAGAATTGCTGAATCAGTATTTTGATCAGGTAATCGTTGTTTACAATACGTCAAGCACAACAGATATATCGGCTGTACTTGAAACAGGTGCAGATGCCATTTTAGCATCATGGCTTCCAGGATCAGAATCAGGATATGCACTTGTTGACGTTTTGACAGGAAAAGTAAATCCATCCGGAAAACTGAATGATACATGGGCATATCATTTTGAAGACCATTATTCTTCTCAGAATTTTGCAAACTGGCATCATGGGGAACAGACAACAGAGGTATCTCAAAATACATATGAAAATACAGCAAAAGATGGTTTAATTCCATTCATAGCATCCAATACATATAAGACATATGGTCTTGATCCAATGCAAAATGCAGGACTGTATCATCCGAAGCAATTTAATCTGGATCCTGCTTTGAACGGCGGAAAACAGTACACAGCTGTCATAGATGAAAACACTCCATGTGTTTACTATGAAGAAGGCATCTATGTAGGCTACCGTTATTTTGACACATTTGGAATGGATGTCGCATATGAATTTGGATATGGAATGTCCTATACGACATTTGAGATCACCGAGGAAAAGTTTTCTATTGATGAAGAGACAAATGAGATTGTTGTGACAGCTAAGGTTACAAACACAGGAGATCTGGCTGGAAAAGAAGTTGTTCAGGTTTATTTTTCTGCTCCTGATTCAGAAGAACTTGAAAAGCCATATCAGGAACTGGCAGGATTTCAGAAGACAAAAGAACTGGCTCCTGGCGAATCCCAGACAGTGACGATCCGTTTTTCAACGTCAGATCTGTCCTCCTACAGTGAAGAAAAAGCAGCTTATGTTGTTGATCCGGGACAGTACTTATTCCGTGTAGGAAATTCTTCCAGAAATACAAAAGTTGCAGCAAAAGCTGATTTAAAAGAACAAATATTGACAGAACAGCTTACAAATCAGTTGGGTATGACAGAAAATGCAAAAAAAACATTGCCAGAGGAATTAAGCAAAGAAGGACATACACCGATCACATATGACACAGAACAGGAAGAAATTGAAAATGCGCCGTCATTTTCTATGACAAAAGATAGTTTTACGATTGTTGAAGCATCAGAAATTCCTGAGATTGTGACAGAAGAATTAAAAAATGCTTATCCAGAAACAACATTCAAATTGCAGGCTGTTTATGACGAAACAATTACAGTGGAAGAATTTGTATCACAGTTAGATACAGAAGAATTGTTGACACTGTCCACAGGATGCCTGACCGGTCAGGAAGATATTGTTGCAAAATCAAGAGAATATAGCGGATCAGGCGGTATCACAAACAGCATTCCAGAATATGGTATTCCATCCATCGTCATGGCAGACGGTCCGGCCGGTATTCGTATCACCCGTGAAATCAAAGATGAAGACGGTACAGTAATTGAAGAAAATAATGCTACCCGTTTTCCAAACGCATCTGCAACAGCCTGCTCATGGAATGTGGAACTGTTGGAAGTGATGGGAGACATGATCGGAAGAGAAATGATCGAATTTGATATTGACTGGTGGCTGGCGCCTGGCATCAATATCCATAGAAATCCTTTAATAGGACGTAATTTTGAATATTATTCAGAAGATCCTCTTCTGGCAGGAAAAGAAGCTGCTGCAATTTGTAAATATATTCAGTCTCAGAAAGACGAAGCCGGAACAGGCGGCGGTGTATGCGTGAAGCATTTTGCTTTGAACAACGAAGAGAGCAATCGAAAATTTGTAGATACGATTGCAAGTGAACGTGCAATCCGTGAAATCTATCTGAAACCATTTGAGATTACAGTAAAAGAAGCAGATCCGTATTCCATTATGCCGGCGTATAACCGTGTCAATGGTCAGTACTGTGCAGCAAGCCGAGAGCTGATGACAAATATTACACGAGGCGAGTGGGGATTTAACGGCGTATACGTTACAGACTGGAGATATCAGTCAACTGTAGGCGCAACATTCAGCGCCGGATGCGAACTGCTTATGCCATATTCTCAGGTAGATTATTTTGAATACTGTGTCAATAATGAAGATCCAATGGATACCGTCAGTGTGGCACAGCTTCAGGAAAATGTATGCCGTATGATGGAAGCAGTCTTAAAGACAAGTTCCATGAGCAATTATATTGACACAACGGCTGTTGTGGAAGATGACACAATCGTGGCAGGCGATACCGTTGATGTGACTGTGACATCAAAAGAAGATATCACAGATATTAAATTATTTGATACAGATGGAAAAAGCGCAAATGCAGCAGCAGAAAAACTGGAAGACGGTCGCTGGAATGTATCATTTACAGCAAAAGAAACAGAAAATGAAATTTTGCTTGTATATACAGAAAAAGATGGTATGTTTGAAAACAGCGGAGCAACCGTTTCCTACAACGCATCTGCTGCTCCTGAGACAGACGATCTCACAGAAGAGACTGTGACAGCTGAGATAATCTCGGAAGAAATCCAGGCTGGCGATGAAGTAACGGTGAAGATTACAGCGCCTTCTTATGTAGAATTTATCCAATTATCAAACGGAACAGCAACACTTGAGACTTCCAGTACACGCAAAGTAAAATTAGGAAAAGCAGTATTTGAAGTGAAATTTACTGCTGACAAGTCCCAGACCTTAAAGATTTTGACAGCAAGTTCAGAAGAAATCTATGAAAAGAGCGGCGCATCATTTGAGATTAAAGTAAAATAAGAAATTATAAAAAAACCCTGATTGAAAAATAAATCAGGTTTTTTTATAATGCCAAATAAATTTTTTTTGTTATGGTTTTATAAAATCATCAAAAAATCCTAAAATTTGAGGAAATTGTTTAAAAAATGACAAACAGTATTATCCATATAAACAGTATTCCGAGTTAAAATTAGAAAGAGAGAGGGATTTTATGAATATGAATAATCCATTTCAAAGAAGAAAGCGTTCTTCTGACAGAGCAGATTCAGACAGAAGTAGAAAATGTACTGTAAAAAAAGGAAAGAAAATAATTGGATGGACAGCCGGCATTGCCGTTCTTACCATAGTTGGGCTTAATTCATTTTATCAGATTAAAGAGCAGGAACAGGCTGTTTTGATAACATTGGGAAAAGCAAAAGCAGTAACAGATGCCGGACTTCATTTTAAAATTCCTTTTATCCAGGAAGTAAAAAAAGTCAACACCACAATCAAAGGAATTCCTATTGGATATGAAATTGTATCTGGAGATTATGTTGACGACGAGGCTATGATGATTACAGCTGATTATAACTTTGTCAACGTTGATTTTTTCATTGAATACCAAGTGTCTGATCCTGTACAGTATCTTTATTCCAGCAAAGATCCAGAAAGTGTGCTGCGCAATATGGCTCAGCGCTGTATACGAACAGTGATTGCAGGATATGATGTGGACAGTGTGCTGACAACAGGAAAAAATGAGATTCAGGCAAATATCAAAGAAATGCTGATTCGTGAACTGGATCAAAATCAAATAGGACTTCAGCTTGTCAACATTACAATTCAAGACTCAGAACCACCTACATCTGAAGTTATGCAGGCATTTAAAGCAGTTGAAAATGCAAAGCAGGGAAAAGAAACTGCTTTAAATAATGCAAACAAATATAAAAATGAAAAAATTCCAGATGCAAAAGCAAAAGCAGACCAGATTCTAAAAGAAGCAGAAGTGTACAAACAGCAGCAAATTAACCAGGCAACGGCGCAGGCGGCAAGAATGAACGCATTATACGATGAGTATCAAAAAAATCCTGAGGTCACAAAGAAACGAATGTTTTATGAAGCAATGGAGGAAGTGCTTCCAGATGTCAAACTGATTATCGACGGCAGCGATGGCATTCAAAAAATACTTCCTGTTGAATCTTTCATCCAAGAATCAGAAGAAAAATCAGAGGAAACAGAGAAAAAAGCATCAGAAGAACAAAAAGCTAAAAAATAAAGAAAATTTTTTTATCTTATCTGTATCAAATATCATTTGAATAATCAGAAAGGAGAGGACATGGCATCAGGAATGTCCGATAAAATATGATGAAAAAAAAGAAAATTATTATTGGAGCAACAGCAGTTGTTCTATGTATCACAGCACTTTCCAGTGTTGTTGTGACTGCTGAAAATGAATATAAATTGGTACGTCAGTTTGGGAAAGTAAGTCATGTAGTAAAAGATGCGGGCGTTAGTTTCAAAGTTCCATTTATTCAAAGTACCGATACGCTTCCGAAAGAAATCCTTCTGTTTGACTTGCAGCCGTCCGATGTCATCACAAAGGATAAAAAAACAATGATTACAGACTGTTACGCTTTATGGCAGATTTCAGACCCTTTAAAGTTTGCACAAACTTTAAATTCTTCAATCAGTAATGCAGAGAGTCGTCTGAATACTGCTATTTATAATGCAACGAAAAATGTGATCAGTAATATGAATCAGGATGAAGTTATCACAAGCCGCGATGGAGAACTGCAAGAAAAAATTCTTGCTCATATCGGAAACAGTCTGGAATCATATGGGATTCATCTGATTGAAGTAGAGACAAAACAGCTTGATCTGCCTGCTGATAACAAAGATTCTGTCTATGAGCGTATGATATCAGAGCGCGATAATATGGCCGCAACATATAAAGCACAAGGGGAAGCAGAAGCGCAGGTGATTCGCAACTCTACAGATCAGGAAGTAGAGCTGATTCTGTCTGAAGCAGAAAAAAACTCTGAAATTATCCGATCTGAAGGAGATGCGCAGTATATGAAAATCTTAGCAGATGCTTACAATGATGAAGATAAACAGGACTTTTACTCTTTTGTAAGAAGCCTTGATGCATTGAAAGTATCCATAAAAGGTGAGAATAAAACGATCATTTTAGATGAAAACTCGCCGATTACTCAAATTTTTTATCAATAAGCAATACACGGGTAATTCTGGAGCCTAATCGGCTGAGCAATTCATTTGTAATGGTTTTGGAAAGTGCGGCAAGTTCTTCGGCATAAATTCTGTCTCTTCCATCCTTTCCAATTAACGTAACGCGATCACCAACGCAGACATTTTCAATCGCCGTAACATCTGCGATCATTTGATCCATGCAGATACGGCCTACAATTCTGGCACGCTGTCCGTGAATTAAAACATACCCTCGATTGGATAACGATCGAGGGTATCCATCTGCATATCCAACTGGTATCACAGCCAAATGTCTTTTTCTTTTTGCTTTATAAGTTCTGCCATATCCAACGGTGTCTCCTTCTTCCACTTCACGAATCAGTGCAACATGACTGTACAGCGAAAGAACAGGTCGTACATCAGGATTCATAAGACAGGATTCTTCAAACTGGCTGTGACAGCCATACAATAGAATTCCAATTCGTGCAAAATCATATTTTAAAAAAGGATAATTTAAAACCCCATAGCTGCTTTGTACATGCAGAGGCGGCAGAGCGATGCCTGCTGCCTCGAGCAGATCTGTAAGATATGCAAAAGATTTCAGCTGCTTTTTGGAAAACGCAACATCTTCTGGCTCCTGACTGTCAGCGACGCATAAATGTGTATACATTCCGCAGACAGAAAAAGTCGGAATAGAGAATAAAGACACAATTTCTTCGTTATGTTCCGGCGTAATGCCAAGGCGATGCATTCCTGTATCGATTTTAATTTCAACTTTTACAGGAATCTTTGTCTTTGCAAGTTCCTGTGCATGAGAAAAATCTGCGACAGTCTGTGTCAAATCATACTGCATCAGCTCCGGTGCATAGAGAGCAGGCGTATATCCAAGAATTAATATACTGCCTTCTATGCCAAATTTGCGCAGATGAATTGCCTCTTCTAATGTAGCTACAGCAAAGGAATAAATACCCATCTGATTTAAATGACTGGAAATGAGCACATCTCCATGACCATATGCATTTGCTTTTACCACAGCCATAATCTGACAGCTGTCAGGCAAAATCTTTTTTATCTCAGAGACATTCTGCCGCAAAGCATTTAAGTCTAATTCCGCCCAGGTACGAAAAATTTCATGTTTTTTTTGTTCAAAATTTTTTGTTGTATTTTCCATAAAATCACCGCCAAAGTATAAGATATACCGGATACTGCAAGAAAATGAATCAAACTTTGATTTACAAAGAAGGAATCCAGATGAAGAAAACCAGAAAAAGCACGCACGAGTACAATCACCCAGGGATGGATGATATAGATGAACATTGAAATCTTTCGGAAAGAGATCTGACTGCTGCATGGAATAGCTGTAAGCACAGAAAATATTCCATACATACATGGAAGCAGATACAGATACATACTGTCATGGCGCGGTATCTGAAATGTATGCAGCAGCCATCCCTCTGCGATGAGCAGTGCAAAAGAAACCAATGAAATTTTCTTTGCGTGCGGAAAAAATAATCTGTTTCTGGTATCTGATAAAATCCAGCCCAGGCAAAGAAATACAGGTGCAAAAAAGAATCCATTTCTTGTATACGTTCCGATTTGAAAATAAGTATCATAAAATGATTGAAGCAATGGAATATCTTTGATTATTCCATAATAACTGTCGCCCCCAAGACCAATGAGATACAGAAGAATGCAAAAAAACATACAGATTTTTCTGGAAAACAAGCGCTGCATCAGTCCAAGAAGCAAAATTCCCTCTGCTGCTGCCGGAAAGTACCATAGATGGTAAAAGGTTCCATCCAAAAAGAATGCCCGAAAAAAGGAAGGAAGATCTTTAAAAAAGTACTGTCCTGCATAAATATTCAGCGGAAGATACAGTAAAACAGATGCCATGTACATGACAAGCAGTTTCTTTTCTGTTTTTATGACAGAAGAAAAACGGGATGCTATTTTAGGCATCAGAAAAAATCCTGATACCATAAAGAAAAATGGAACTGCAATTCGACAGACAATTCCTGTCAGAAAAAAATCCGCTGTCTCAGAAAACGAGGAAAGAACAGAAGTATGAATCGCTACCACCAAAAAAGCACAGATCATTCTCATCCAGTCCATTGCCGGATATTTCTGCTCTTTCATCTGGCACACGCTTTCGAAATATAAGTATGCAGCAGATATTCTTCTAAAGTAAGATTATGCGCTGAAATAATCTGTGCATGAGGTGTTCCAACATAACGAAAATGCCATGGTTCCCATCCAATCTTAGTGACTTGCTCTTTCCCTTCTGGATATCGCAGAATAAATCCATAGAAAGGCGCCAGCTGCTGAAATTGACGGCAGACTCCTTCATTTGGAAAAGATGGACAGATAAAATCTATTTTTTCTTTATTTAACGCAAGATCAATCGCAAGACCTGTCTGATGTTCACTGCATCCTGGAATAGCAACATATTTTTTCGTATAAGCCAGACCACTCTGTTTTACCGTGTCATCCCATATTTTTTGTTGTTCCTGCTGCGTGCGAAAACCGCTGACGGGCACAATCTGACCATCTGCATGTAATCTGTTTATGAGAGCCTGCAATGCAAAGGCAGCATAACGTTCCATTAAAATATCTGGGAACGCTTTAAAGGCTGGAATCAGATCCTGATCAGCAGGGACTAATTCAACTGGATGGTCGGGAGAAACCAACTGTAAATAAAAATTTGCTCTATGATTCATGATGATACCTCCTGTTCAATCAGTTTTTCGACAAGTGCTTCAAAAGTATAACCTGCCCCGCGCATCATATTGGGAAAGCGGCTGTGAGAAGTAAATCCCGGAATCGTATTAATTTCATTAAAATAAATTTCTTTTTCAGGTGTTACAAACAGATCCACCCTTGCAAAACCAGAACATCCGAGCGTACGATATAACAGACAAGCTGTCTTTTTAATCAAGTTTGCTGTTTCAGCGTCTATTCTTGCAGGCATATGAATTTTTGAGGTCTTAAGCGTATACTTTTCTGTGAAATCAAAGAAACCTTCCGACAATTCAATTTCATCTATCTCTCCTGTTTGCAGTTTGTCCTTTCCAATAATTGCACATCCAACTTCAAATCCTTCGATCGCTTCTTCTAAAATGACTTCTGTATCATAAGTAAATGCTGTGGCAACAGCAGACATCAGTTCTTCTTCTTTTACAACTTTTGTGATGCCAAACGAAGAACCGGCATGAATCGGTTTTACAAAGATTGGATAAGACAGTTCTTTTGCCTGCTGCCTCATCTGTTCATCTGTTCCGATTTTATCTACTTTAATACAGCGCGGAACGTTTACTCCTGCAAGAAAGGCAAGTTTATGGGCGCGGTCTTTATCCATGCACAGTGCGCTTGAAAGCAGTCCACATCCGATACAGGGAATACCGGCAAGTTCCAAAAGCCCCTGTATTGTTCCATCTTCTCCGTTTTTTCCATGCAGAATTGGAAAGGCAGCGTCAATAGGATAGGCAAAGATGCCAGATTCTGACTGCTCTAAAATACCATGGACAGATGGATCGGGAGAAATAAAAGCTGGAATGGCATCAGATTTCCATGTATCTGCTTCAATCTGACTGACCTCTCCTTTAAAATGGAACCATTGTCCAGATGGATCGATTCCTATCAGAAACAGATTATATTTTTCTTGATTGATTGCCCGTATCACTGCGGCAGCAGACTGCAGAGAAACAGCATATTCGCTTGATTTTCCTCCAAATAAAATGGCGATTGTTTTCTTATGATTTATCATAAATAAGTACCCCTTCTTTTTTCTTTTATTATAAAAAATCTTTGAAAAAACTGACATCGTTTTGTCTTACATTTTCATTTTAAAATCTTACATAGATGTCATTTTTTTGTCACATAGGATTTTTTACAAGACTTATCCTATCAGAAAAAGAAGAAACAGTTCTTGCAGGAATCTGCCAAACGCCTTAAGATTTCCTTATGGAAATGTAATAAATTTCCGAACAACAAAAAATGGGCACAGAAATAAAAAAGAAAAAATCCCCTCGCAAATGAAATGGCACGAAACGGTCTGAAAGTTTCAGTTATGCCCTTAACACTATACGAGGGGGGATAGAAAATTTAAAAATTTTATTGATAAAATCGAATCAAATATTTGATTCGTTGTTTTTTATTGATGGATTGGCAGTGTTACAGTAAAAACAGTGCATTGAGGATTACTTTTTACCTCTATAACACCATGATGAGCTGTGACAATCTCTTTTGCAATCGCCAGTCCAAGTCCAGAACCTCCTGTTTTGCTTGATCTGGAACTGTCTAGACGATAAAATTTTTCAAAGATTGTCTGACACAAGTGAGCTGGGATAGGAGTTCCTTCATTTGTAAAAGAAATTTTGACATTTTCTTTTTCAGGCGTTACTTTAATTTGAATCGTTGTTTGGGGATCACTGTAAGATGCCGCATTTTTTAAAATATTGTTAAATACTCTGGCTAACTTATCCGCATCCCCTACAAATACAAAATCGTCTGGAGCGTCAACGGTAATTTTCTTTTTATCTGCTTCTAAAATAGGGAAGAACTCATCAGCCATTTGCAGCAGCATCTGCTTAATATGAATTTTGCCTGGTGTGATAACAATTTTGTGCAGATTATACCGTGTGATCTCAAAAAATTCATTGATCAGCTGTTCCAGACGATATGATTTTTCAAGTGTGATTCCAATATATTTTTCTCGAAGATCAGCCGGTAAATCTGGAGTTTCATCCAAGAGACAAAGATATCCAATCACAGAAGCAAGCGGTGTCTTTAAATCATGTGCCAGATAGGTAATCAAATCATTTTTCTGCTGCATTTCCTGTTCCAAAAGGCGTTCCTTCTCCAAAGAATTTTTTTGAAGTTTACTGATCGGCAGACTGATGGAAGAAAAATCTTTTGAAAAAACAGAAAGATCTCCATTTTTTTCTAAAAACTGATCTAGTTGATCAGAAAATGTCTCAATGACTTCACGCTTTGTCCTTTTCGCCTGCTGCTTTTTTAAAAAGGAAACGGCAAATGCAAGCACAAGACAAAAAAGGAAAAATGCCATTGTCAAAAAACCGGTTAAAGCATTCCAGTTTATGCTGGTATCTATATTTCCGGCATAGTCTGTTTCCGTCCATGTAAAATTGCTTGCAAACCATTCAACAAAAACACCGTTAAAAACATGATCAAACAGATATTCAATAAACAGAACAAATAAAAAAACGCCGCCGATGACTTTTAGCGGTGTAAAAAAGGTTTTCTTTTTATTCATCGATTTTATACCCCACTCCCCATACTGTTTTTATATATTTTGGACGTTCAGCAGATTCTTTCATCTTTGCACGGATATGGCGAATATGAACCATCACTGTATTTGAAGCATTCTCATAATATTTTTCTTTCCAGACTCTTTGAAATAATTCTTCAGAGCTGACGACTTTTCCAAGATTTTCGCATAAAATTTTTAAAATTTCAAATTCGGTAGGAGTCAGTGACAAAGGGCGTTCATTCAGAAAACATTCATGACTTTCTGCATTGATGGAAAGACCTCGCACACTGAGCAGCGAAGATCCTACTCTTGATTTTTCTGACTGGTTATAACAGGTGACACGGCGCAGATTTGCTTTCACTCTGGCGATTAATTCCAGAGGACGAAATGGTTTTGTGATATAGTCATCTGCGCCGAGAGCAAAACCATTGATCTGGTCAATCTCACCATCTTTTGCTGTCAGCATTAAAATGGGGAATGTATAATGTTCTCTGATTTTCTGGCAGATTGTGAGTCCGTCAATATCCGGAAGCATGAGATCTAAAATGGCAAGATCAATCGGTATTGTATCAATGCAATGGAGCGCTTCCAGACCAGTGTAGTATTTATACACTGTAAAATTTTCATTTTTTAAGTAAACCTCGATTAAATCGGCAATGGCTTGCTCATCATCCACAAGTAAAATATTTGGCAAAATTCTCTCCTCATTTCTAATTTTTAATCTTCGCTTTTTTTATTATATTTTCTATTATAGCAGAAGAAATCAAGATGAACCAGAACATTCTTATGTCTGACCTGACAGAAAATAAAAAAGAAGAGAAAAATAAAATAAAAAAATCTTGTGCACTTTAACGTTGCTAAACCGTTGAACTTTTTGTTTAAACTCGATATAATAAAAAAGATTCATTCAATATAGTATGAAACCGAGAAAGGAAAAATATGAGAAAACTAGCTTTAAGTGATGAAATATTGCTGAAAATAGAAAAACCGGCAAGATATATTGGGAATGAAGTAAATTCTATCGTAAAAGATGTATCTGAAATTGATGTCCGTTTTGCCATGTGTTTTCCGGATGTCTATGAAATCGGAATGTCTCATTTAGGCATTCAGATTTTATATGATATGTTAAATAGAAGAGATGATATTTATTGTGAACGTGTATACTCTCCATGGACTGATCTCGACCGGATTATGCGAGAGGAACACATTCCATTATTTGCGCTTGAGAGTCAGGACCCAATCAAACAATTTGATTTTTTAGGCATCACCATTCAGTATGAAATGTGTTATACAAATATCTTGCAGATTTTGGATTTGAGTCAGATTCCAATTTTATCAAAAGATCGTACAGAAGAAGATCCTATTGTGATCGGTGGAGGGCCTTGTGCTTACAATCCGGAGCCACTGGCTGACTTTTTTGACTTGTTTTATATCGGAGAGGGTGAGACGCAATATTTTGCTCTGATTGATTTATATAAAAAGATGAAACAGGAGAAAAAGACAAGAGCAGAATTTTTAAGATCTGCTGCCCAGATTCCGGGTATCTATGTGCCATCTTTATATGAGGCTTCCTATGACGAACATGGGATGCTGTGTGCTTTTACGCCAAAATATGAAGAAGTACCAAAAAAGATTGAAAAACAGATTGTGATGGATGTCACAAATACCTATTATCCAAAGGCGCCTGTCGTTCCGTTTATCAAAGTGACACAGGATCGTGTAGTGCTGGAAATCCAGAGGGGCTGTATCCGAGGCTGCCGGTTCTGTCAGGCTGGAATGCTGTACCGTCCGACAAGAGAGCGCTCTCTTGAAATGTTAAAAGAATATGCGTATGAAATGCTGAAAAATACGGGACATGAGGAAATTTCTCTCAGTTCTCTAAGTTCCAGTGATTATTCTGATTTAGAAGGAATTGTAAATTTTCTGATTGAAGAGTTTGGAAAGAAAGGGGTCAATATTTCTCTGCCTTCCCTGCGCATTGATGCGTTTTCTCTTGATGTGATGAGTAAAGTACAGGATGTGAAAAAAAGCAGCCTGACATTTGCGCCGGAAGCCGGATCTCAGAGACTGCGTGATGTAATCAATAAAGGTCTGACAGAAGAAGTGATTCTTGATGGAGCAAAAGAAGCATTTGATGGCGGATGGAATAAAGTAAAGCTTTATTTCATGCTGGGACTTCCGACAGAGACAGAGGACGATATAAAAGAGATTGCTCATCTTGCCGATCGGATTGCCAGAAGATATTATGAGATACCAAAAGATAAGAGAAATGGAAAATGCCAGATTACTGTCAGCACTTCCTTTTTTGTTCCAAAACCGTTTACTCCATTCCAGTGGGCTGCTATGAATACAAAAGATCAGTTTTTGGGCAAAGCCAAGATTGTAAATCATGAAGTAAAAGACCAGTTGAACCACAAAAGTATCCGTTATAACTGGCATGAGGCAGATGTTACTGTCTTAGAAGGACTGCTTGCAAGAGGTGACAGAAGAGTAGGGAAGACGATTCTTGCGGCATACAAAAATGGAGCATTGTATGATGCATGGTCAGAGACATTTCACTATGAATACTGGCAAAAAGCATTTTCTCAGACAGATCTCGATCTTGATTTCTATACGACAAGAGAACGTGATGTACAGGAACTTCTTCCGTGGGATTTTATAGATATCGGTGTCACAAAGAAATTTTTGCAGCGCGAATGGGAAAGAGCAAAGCAGGAGAACGTAACGCCAAACTGTCGCATGAAATGTTCCGGATGCGGCGCGGCACAGTACAAGGGAGGTGTCTGTATTGAAAATCAGAATTAAATTTTCAAAACATGGAGCAATGAAATTTATCGGACATTTGGACATTATGCGCTATTTTCAGAAAGCAATCCGCCGGGCCGATCTGGATATTGTCTATACGGAAGGATTCAGCCCTCACATGGTTATGTCATTTGCTTCTCCTCTCGGAGTTGGTCTGACAAGCGATGGGGAGTATTTTGATATTGAGATTCATGGCACAATTTCTTCAGAAGAAGCTGTAAACCGTTTAAACCATGTGATGGTGGATGGAATCAAAATTCTTTCTTTTCGTCAGGTTCCGCAGGACAAAGCAAACAAAGCGATGTCTTTAGTTGCGGCAGCAGACTACTTTGTCTCCTATCGGGATGGAAAGGCTCCTTGCCCGAATTGGCAGGAAAAACTTCTGGAATTTTACCGTCAGGAACAGATTGTGATTGTGAAAAAGACAAAAAAATCAGAAAAAGAGATGGATATCCGTCCATATATTTACAAATTAGAACAAAAAGAGGACGGAGTATTTATGCAACTATGTGCCGGAAGCGTTACGAATATCAAACCAGAGCTGGTTATGGAAGCATTCGCACAATGGCTCCATGCAGAACAGCAGCCGTTTTCTCTTTTGGTACATCGGATGGAAATGTATGCTGATGTTGGAACAGAAGAAAAGAGACAATTTGTTTCATTGGAAGATTTAGGTGAAGAGATTGCATAGTAAATTAATTTTTACAAGGATACATGGAAGCACAGTGACTGCTTTTTTTGAGGAGGATCAATGTGTTCAGCTGGAATGCGGTGCGGAAAAAGATACTATTCTTGGAAATATCTATATCGGCAAGGTAAAAAATGTCGTAAAAAATATTCAGGCGGCCTTTGTGGAAATTGCGCCGGGAATGATGTGTTATCTTCCTCTGGAAGAGGCAAAAAATGCTGTCTATACCTCTAAAATTCCATCTAATCGTCTTGTGGCGCAGGATGAACTGCTGGTACAAGTAAAAAAAGAAGGAATTAAAACAAAAGCCCCGGGACTTACTGCCGACTTTTGCCTGACAGGTCAATATCTTGTCTTAACTCATGGAAATACAAGAATTGGATTGTCTTCTAAATTGGACAGCGGCTGTAAAAAAAGACTGCGCGAGTGGATCGTTCCTTTTGAAAATGAGACATATGGATGGATTGTACGCACAAACGCGGCGAATGTATCCGAAGAACTTTTTCTTTCAGAAGCAGCAGAACTTTCAAAAAAATATGAGGCAATCGTCAAAAATGCACCGTTTCGCACCTGCTTTAGCATACTGATGAAAAATGATTCCTATTGTACACAGGTTTTAAAAAACAGATATCATAAAAATACAGAAGAGATTATCACCGATCAGCCTGATTTTTATGAAGAGATTGTACAATATAAGCAGCAGTCTGAACATCCATGCAAAGTTTCTTTCTATCAAGACGACCTGCTGCCTCTTTCAAAACTTTACAATTTGGAGAGAGAGCTGGAAAATGCTCAAAAAGAACGTGTCTGGATGAAATCAGGCGCTTATCTTGTGATTCAGCCCACAGAGGCTATGACAGTGATTGATGTCAACACTGGGAAATGTATCGCAAAGAAAGAACAGCAGGAAACGTTTTTAAAGATTAATAAGGAAGCAGCAGCAGAGATTGCCAGACAGCTTCGTCTCAGAAATATTTCAGGAATTATCGTTGTAGACTTTATCAACCTGGAACAGGAAAACGATCGCAGAGAACTGATGCGGTATTTGGAAAACTTCTTAAATCAGGATCCAGTCAAAACCACACTGGTGGATATGACACGTCTTGGATTAGTAGAAATCACGCGAAAAAAGGTCAAGAAATCCCTTTCTGAGCAGCTAGGACAAAAAAGTTAAAAAATTTACAAAAAATCCGTTGACGTAATCGGAATAATATAGTACAATTCAATCGTATGCCGCACAAAGAGGTTTAAGGATCAGAGATCTGGTCACCGTATTTGGCGAGTAATGATAATAGGAGGTGTGCCATATGTACGCAATTATTGCAACAGGTGGTAAACAGTACAAAGTAGCCGAAGGCGATATCATTAACGTAGAAAAGCTGGGAGTGGAAGCTGGAGAAACTGTTACTTTTGATAACGTTCTCGCAGTAAGCAATGACGGTCTGAAAGTTGGTGCAGACGTTGCAGGTGCAACCGTAACAGCTAGTGTTGTTAAGAATGCAAAAGCGAAAAAAGTGATTGTTTACAAATATAAAAGCAAAACCGGATATCATAAGAAAAACGGTCACAGACAGCAGTATACTCAGGTTAAGATTGAAAAAATCAATGGTTAATCCATTATGATAGAGATTATCATTCATAGAAAAGAGAATCAGTATGCAGGTTTTGTCTCAAAAGGTCATGCAGGATATGCAGAGGAAGGATATGATATTATCTGTGCTGCCGTATCTGTGCTGACAGTAAATACGATTAATTCGATTGAAGCTTTCACCTCGGATCATTTCGCAGTGAGACAAGGAGATGGGCTGGTAGAATTGATTTTGGACGGGACAGTCTCAAAGGAGACTGCTTTGCTGATGGATTCTATGATACTTGGCTTGCAGGATATTCAGAAAAATTACGGAAATGAATATATGAACATCATATTCGAGGAGGTGTAGGACATGTTAAATATGAACCTTCAGATTTTCGCTCATAAAAAGGGAGTTGGTTCTACAAAAAACGGTAGAGATTCCGAATCCAAGAGATTAGGTGCGAAAAGAGCAGACGGACAGTTTGTAAAAGCTGGAAATATCCTTTACAGACAGCGTGGAACAAAGATTCATCCAGGCGTAAACGTAGGACGCGGCGGAGATGATACTTTATTCGCATTAGTTGACGGTGTTGTAAAGTTTGAGAGAAAAGGCAGAGACAAAAAACAGGTTTCTATCGTTCCGGTAGCAGTAGAAGAATAGAACGTGTGGCTTCAAATCAGATTGGTTTGAAGCCATTTTTTTAATCGGCAGACTACAAAATTGTAATTTTTTGTGTTTAGAATGGCAAGCGGCGTTTCATACTAAAAATAAGAAAAAACAGGCAGGTGAGAATATGTTTGCAGACAGAGCAAGGATTTTTATTCGTTCTGGAAAAGGCGGTGACGGCCATGTAAGTTTCCGAAGAGAGCTTTTTGTGGCAGCAGGAGGTCCGGACGGAGGTGACGGCGGAAAAGGCGGTGATGTAATCTTTGAAGTGGATGAAGGATTGAATACACTGGCAGATTTTCGTCATAGAGGGAAATTTTGTGCCCAAGACGGTGAAGAAGGAAAGAAAAAACGGTGTCATGGTGCAAATGGAAGTGATATTGTACTGAAAGTTCCAGAGGGAACAATTATCAAAGAGGCGGAATCTAATCGCGTGATCGCTGACATGTCTGGAGAAAATCGCAGAAAAGTGATCTTAAAAGGTGGAAAAGGCGGACTTGGAAATATGCACTATGCTACGGCAACAATGCAGGTTCCAAAGTATGCGCAGCCTGGAAAACCAGGCAAGGAACTTTGGGTAAATCTGGAATTAAAGGTGATTGCAGATGTAGGATTAGTCGGATTCCCAAATGTTGGAAAATCTACTTTCCTTTCCAGAGTCAGCAATGCGCGTCCTAAAATTGCAAATTATCATTTTACCACGCTGACACCAAATCTTGGTGTGGTAGATTTAGATGGCGGAAAAGGATTTGTAATCGCAGATATTCCAGGATTAATAGAGGGCGCTTCAGAGGGCATCGGACTCGGTCATGAATTTCTGCGCCATATTGAGCGTACAAAAGTATTGATTCATATCGTGGATGCCGCATCCACGGAAGGACGTGATCCGATTGAGGATATCCATAAGATTAATCAGGAACTTGTCGCATATAAAGAAGAGATTGCAAAACGTCCTCAAGTAATCGCTGCAAATAAAATTGATGCGATCTATCAGGATGGCGAAAATGATCCGATTCAGAAATTAAAAGAGGAATTTGAACCGCAGGGAATTCGTGTATTCCCTATTTCAGCAGTCACCGGAAAGGGTATCAAGGAATTATTGTATTATGTGAGAGAATTATTGGATCAGGTTCCGGATGAAACAGTAGTGTTTGAACAGGAATACTTTCCAGATGAATTTGATATCCAGATGGATCTTCCTTATACTGTGACAAAATCTTCGGAAGAAGAACATACTTATATTGTGGAAGGGCCTAAGATCGAAAAAATGTTAGGTTATACGAATTTGGATTCTGAAAAAGGATTTACTTTCTTCCAGAAGTTCTTAAAAGAGAGCGGTATTTTGGAAGAATTAGAGAAAGCCGGTATTGAAGAAGGAGATACAGTAAGAATGTATGGTCTTCAGTTTGATTATTATAAATAAGATTGAAAACAGGAGAAAAAGATGACAAGTAAACAACGAGCATATTTAAAGAGTCTGGCAATGACCATGGACCCGATTCTGCAGATCGGAAAATCAAGTCTGACCCCAGAAAATACAGCAGCGATTGACGAAGCACTTGCGGCAAGAGAATTGATTAAAATTCATGTGTTACAGAATTGTCTTGATGATCCTAAGGCGCTGGCACAGATCGCAGCAGAACGTACACATTCAGAGGTTGTTCAGGTAATTGGAAAGAAGATTGTACTGTATCGTGCTGGAAAAGACGACAAGAAAAAGATTGTTCTTCCAAAGTAAAGGGGTATGAACATATGGCAGCACTTAAAAAGAAAATCGGAATCATGGGAGGAACGTTTGATCCAATTCATATCGGTCATTTGATTCTTGGAGAAAGTGCATATCAGCAATTTAAGCTGGATAAAGTATTATTTATGCCTTCGGGAAATCCACCTCATAAACTGAACCGTAAAGGGCGTGCCACGAATGAAGAGAGAGTAGAAATGGTCAGACGCGCCATTTCTTCTAATCCTCATTTTGAACTGTCATTTGAAGAAATGAATGGGAAAGGGTTTAATTATACGAAAGAGACACTGCAGCGTTTGACGAAATCTCATCCTGATACAGAATATTATTTTATCATGGGTGCAGATTCTTTGTTCCAACTCGAAGAGTGGAAAGAGCCAGAACAGATTTGCCGTCTCTGTACGATTGTTGTTGCGATCCGTGATCATGTCCATACGGCAAGATTCGATGATAAGATACAGGAACTTTCTAAAAAATATAAAGCAAAAATTGAGAAGCTGGATACGTCAAATATTGATATTTCTTCTCAAATGATTCGCAGTTGGTTAAATGATGGAAAACCTATCCGTTATTATGTACCGGATGCTGTGGATGAATATATTCAAAAGAGAAATCTATATAGAGGGTGTGAAACAGATGAAGTCCTATAACTTAAAGAAAATGCAGAAAAAAGTGAAAAAGTATATGGACGAGGATCGTTATACACATACCATAGGCGTTATGTATATGTGTGCGGCGCTTGCCATGGCACATGGCGAAGAATTGCTTCGTGCTCAAATTGCAGGGCTGCTTCATGACTGTGCGAAGTGTATGCCAAACGATAAAAAGTTAAAAATTTGTGAAAAGAATGGGATCGAAGTATCGGAAGCCGAATATAAAAATCCTTTTCTGCTCCACGCAAAGCTTGGGGCATATCTTGCGGATAAGAAATATGGTGTGGAAGAAGAAGAGATTTTAAACGCAATTCGTTATCATACGACAGGAAAGCCACAGATGAGCCGTTTGGAAAAGATTGTATATATTGCGGATTATATTGAGCCGATGCGCAGCAAGGCATTAAATCTTCCTTTCATCCGCGAAATGGCTTTTCGGGATCTTGATGAGACCATGTATCTTATTTTGCACGATACGCTGGAATATTTAAGCAAACAGGAAGAGGTCTTAGATCCTATGACAAAAATGGCTTATGATTATTATAAAAAAAGAAAAGGGGAGAGCTAAATGGGACATCTTATATCAAAAGAAATGGCAAAAATTGCCTATGAAGCATTAGATGAAAAGAAAGCAGTAGATATTACGATCATTGATATCCAAGAGGTATCTGTTCTTGCTGATTATTTTATTATTGCCAGCGGTACAAATAAAAATCAAGTACAGGCTCTTGTTGACAATGTAGACGAGAAATTGACAAAGGCTGGACATCCTGCAAAACAGGTAGAGGGATATCAGACTGCAAACTGGATCTTATTGGATTACGGCGATGTTATCGTCCATGTTTTTGATTCGGAAAACCGTCTTTTCTATGATTTAGAACGTATTTGGAGAGATGGCAAAACAATGACATTGGAAGAACTGGAAAGAGAATAACAGATAAGAAATTTAAAAAATACTATAAGAGATGGAAACGGTGCAGCAGAAGCTGTGCCGTTTTTTTGAAAGTTGTATTTTTACGAAAAATGTTTTATGATACAATGGTTGTATTATAAATTTTGATTTCTTTTGGAAAGAAGGTGCTTTTATGAGGGAGCCAAGTGTTTACTTGTCAGTCACAACAACTATGATCTGGGAGAGATTTACTCGTCATTTTCGAAACGATAAGACGAGTGAGACTTATTTTGGAGATTTAAACGAATTTCTTGATATCATACAGAAAGATTTTCTGGCTATACAGCAACAGGATGCAGAGCAATATTATCAAACGATGAAAAAAAGAGTGGAAGATCAGCAGATACGGAGCAAGACGCTGGAGAAAAAGCTAAAAGAGCTGCACGCCTTTGCAGACTTTATATTACAGCAAAAAGATGATTATGAGATACCAAGTTCTTTTCAAGATTATTTTTACAGTTATCTCATCTATTTTGACAAAGAGGATAGCGTAAAAGAAGTTTTTCCGATTGAAGATCTTGATAAAATGTTAAGGGCAGCAGAAGAAGATGATATGACATACGCAATTTTAGTTCTGTTTTATCGGATGGGATTGCTTTCTACAGATGTCTGTGCCATAAAACCAGGGGATTTTGTAGAAAAAGAAGGAGAAAGATATCTGATTCTGCGTGAAAAAAAAGAAGTTGTCTATATCCCACAGGATGTGGCTGAAATTTTGAAGCGTTATGAGAAAACAAGAGAGGATCATGAGTATTATTTTTTTAATGGCAGAGGGAATCCATTAAATACGATGTATCTTCACCGTATGATGCGTAAAATCACAAAAAAGGCAGGGGTTTCTGATTACAGTGCGATGGATTTAAGAAGCGCTTACGCCGGCACATTATACGCGTATGGGGCAAAAGACGATCAGGTGGCGGAGCAGATACGGATTACTCAAATGCACATAAAACGGTATGAAAATGACGATTTTCAGACAGATATCAAAGAAAATGCTACAAATTTGATTAAGATGATTGTTCTTCCGCCCGAAAGATAAAAAAGATAGGTTAAAAGCCATATGAGTTTACATAAAAAAATTATGTAAACTCATATGCTATAAATACCGAATCTTTGCTTTTTCAGAACCAGCAACATTTTCATTGAAAAAATCGAAAAACACCGATTACCTTTCCGAGAATTTTTAATTCTCCATCGACAATAATCGGAGACATATGATCATTTTCCGGCTGAAGACGATAATAGCCATCCTCTTTATAGTAGGTTTTTACGGTAGCGGAGTCTTCCACAAGAGCAACAATCATTTCACCGTTTTCAGCAGTTGTCTGCTGCTGTACCAATACTTTATCGCCATTGAAAATGCCGGCATTAATCATGCTTTCTCCTTTTACCTCCAGCATAAATGTAGTTTTTCCTTTTGGCATATATTCAGAAGGGATCGGAAAGTATCCATCTACATTTTCAACTGCAAGAATCGGAGATCCGGCAGCCACTTTCCCCATGACGGGCACATTGATGATCTCGCGGCGAACCAAATTAAAGTTATCGTCTAAAATCTCGATTGCTCTTGGCTTTGTCGGGTCTCTTCTTATATATCCATTTTTTTCGAGTGATTCCAGATGGGAGTGAACCGAAGAAGTAGATCTTAAATGAACAGCATCACATATTTCACGAACAGCAGGTGGAAAGCCTCTGTTTAAAATCTCATTTTTTATATATTCCAAAATTTCAGACTGTTTTTTTGTTATTTTTCCATACGCCATAAGTATACCTCCAGCTCTTTTTTTTAACTATATCATATCTATAGTAAAAATTCAAACAAATGTTTAGAATATTTGTTCTGTCAGAATAAATAGTTCTTTAAATTGTAAGAAAAAGAAAAAAGGAAATATTCGCATAATCCTTTTCTTTTTTTGGATAAACAGAAGTAAAAATCTGGCTTTATATGCAGAAATGCCTAAAACAATCCGATGAATTATGATAAAATCAGTTGAAGAACTTTCAAAGAAGTATTATAATAAATCCGAGTAATTTTCGATTTTAGATGAACAAAAAAATAAGTAGGAACTCTCTGAAAAAGTTATAAAATAACATAATATTCGAGAAAGTACCGATAGCTGGTCGGGAAGTTATGTCTGCAAAAAAAGTGTATTGGCGTAAAAGCGAAAAACCGGATATGTTTGGAGCAGAAATGATATCAATATGGATTAAAATTCGTATTTTGAGCATCAGCATAAGTAAATGAAAAGAGGAGACAAGTAATCTATGACAACGAGAGAAAAATTCGGCAGTTTTGTTGCCGCAATTCGCTGTCCAAATAAGGAATGCCATGACAAAGGATTTACCATGTACCCAGAGGACATGGAAGATAATATATTGCCATGCCTTTGTCACGGATGCGGAAAAATGTTTTATGTGGAAATTGATCAGGAGGAAAGTTTAGAAGAAGAACTTGAAAAAGACAAAATAGAAGATTTTTCAGAAGAATCAGACGATATACTGGATAAAGAAGAGAGACCTGTTCGCAAACGGCGAGTTTTAGAGGAAAAACCAGAAACAGAGACAAAACGGCCCGAAAGACGCAAGATAGAAAGACGAGAGCGGGCAGAGGAAGAGAAAGCTTCTCAAAAGCACAGATCCTTTTTGACAAACTTTGAGGATGATGACGACGAGGTCTATGATGAGGAAGATGATTTTGATTTCGCTCAGTATCAGAAAAGACTTCAAAAACGTCAAAATAAGAAAAAACAGGAAAAGCCGGAAACAGTCCGCAGACGTCGAGAAAGAACAGAAGATCAGGAAGAACTATTTGAAGAGAGCAAGAATGACATTCACGATATTCCAAAACAGCCAGAGCAAAAAACATCCCGTTCGCAGGCAGAAGACGATGAAGATGACTGGGAAGAGTTTTCTTTCATAAAAAAGCAAAAAAAATATATGTCTCCAGAAAGAAAAGAAGAAGAGAAAACGAAAGAGGATTTTCTGGATGAGGATCTTTCGCTTGAAACAGATTTTTTAAAGCATACACAAGACAGACACACAGAAAAATCAGAAAAAAAAGTTTCTAAAAAGAAATCCGGAAAAAATACGGTCTTTGATGAAGATTCTGAGCTGGATCGTGAATTTGAAGCTATGCTGGATGATGACTCCGACGAATGGTTTTTTGGCGATGAAAAAAGATCTGAGTTTGGAAAATTCAAAAATATATTCCAAAGAAAAGGTCACAAATAAGTTTTAAGATAAATAAAACCCCTCTGTATCACAGAATAAACATGGATACAGAGGGGTTTTACCGTTTTTTATAAGAAAAACTTGACAAAAATACGGTCTGAGATACAATAGTAGTGAGAAAGATCTATACGACAAACACATGTTTTTCCAATAGATATTAAAAAAATAGAAAAAGGAGTGCTTTTATGAATAAATCCGTCTCTTATCATGAACAAATGGATATAAAAAATACCATTCGTCTCAGAGAAATTTTAAAGACCATGCCGCCTTTCTGTAAAGATTATTTCCGAGCGATCGAACCGACGACATCCACAAAGACAAGAATATCTTACGCGTATGATATTCGTTTGTTTTTCCGATATCTTTTATCTGAAAATCCGGCATTTAAAAATTATACAATGCAAGATTTAAAAGTCACGCTTCTGGATCAGCTGGATGTTGTGGATATCGAAGAATATCAGGAATATTTAAAAGTATACGAGTCATCTGACAATGAACTTCATATAAACAAAGAACGTGGTTTAAAACGAAAAATGTCTGCTCTGCGCAGCTTTTATCTCTACTTTTATAAGCGTCAGCTCATTACTCAAAATCCTACTCTTCTCATCAATATGCCTAAACTGCATGACAAAGCGATTGTACGTCTTGATCAGGATGAGACTGCTGCCCTTCTTGAATATATGGAACACTGTGGCAATGAATTAACCGGTCAGAAAAAACGATATTATGAAAAGACAAAACTTCGAGACATCGCTATTGTCACATTGCTTCTTGGAACGGGCATCCGTGTTTCTGAATGTGTCGGACTTGATATCTTGGATGTAGATTTCAAAAATAATGGCATTCGCATCATCCGAAAAGGAGGAAACGAAATGGTCGTATATTTCGGAACCGAAGTAGAACAGGCGCTTCGGGATTATCTGGATGAGCGAAAAAATGCGGTTGCTCTGAGCGGACATGAACAGGCGTTGTTTCTGTCTACACAACATAAACGTATCGGGATACAAGCTGTCGAAAATATGGTAAAAAAGTATACGGCTGGGATCATTGCCACAAAAAAAATCACGCCGCATAAATTGCGCAGTACTTACGGTACAGCTCTTTATCAGAGAACAGGCGATATTTATCTCGTGGCTGAAGTTTTAGGGCATAAAGACGTAAATACGACACGAAAACACTATGCTGCTATGTCAGACGAAAAACGTCGTATGGCAGCGCGTGTTGTAAAGCTTCGTGAATCTTAAATCCACTTGCTCTTCCACTTTCCTGAGCTTTCCTGAAAAAAGGATCTCTCTCCTGATTTAAAACAAGAAAGAGATCCTTTTTTCAGATTTTAATGGACTTCAGATCCAAATGGCATCAAAGCCAGCTTGGCTAACTTAAAATGCTGCATTCCAAATGGAATCCCGATGATTGTAATACACAAAATAATACCAACTATGGCAAAACCGACAGCAAGCGGAATTCCTGAAACAATCAGCCATATAATATTCAACAGAAGAGATCCTGTATGACCGCCGTATACAACTTCTTTCCCAAACGGAAAAAAGCTAAGACCTGCAAATTTAAAGCACTGCATTCCCACAGGAATCCCTATAATTGTGACACACCAAAGGCATCCTGCAAGGCACCATGCAATCCCACCAAGACAGCCTCCTAATAAAAACCATAATAAATTTCCGAGACAACCCATATTTTTCTCCTTTTCTCCACGCTTTTAATTTACATAATATTATTACGTTAATTTCTTCCCACATCTTCTTATTGAAAAACAGAGAGGAATTTCCTCAAAAAAAGAAGAAAAAGTATATTTGGTTACTTTTTCTTCTTTTGACGATTGATATCACAATCAAACCAGATTTATTTTTTCTCAATATTCCGCTGCATGATAAGACCACAGATTTCTGATCTGGCTTTCCAGCTTGCTGTAATCCCAAAGCTGTTCGCTTCTCCTCTTGCTGTTTGGATCATTGACTTTAATCCCTTCATCTGTCCATTCTGTTAATACAATAAAATGGCCGTCTGTTGTGAAATCTCCGGGCCACATACTGCATATGATCGGGTGCCCCATCAGAAGTTCATTGCGGATCGTATCCTCAACCAACTGCAGTTCTGTACCGGCAACACCAAAATTATAACATCCGTCATACATTAAACTCCAACTTGTTCCCTCTCCGGCAACGTAATAATTGTTAGCCTCCGCATATTCCGCTACACGGGCTGGCGTAATGGAATCGTCTCCGGTCAGTCCTGCTGCCACCATAGCTAAAGCGGTAGGACCGCATCCATTTACAGCAATTACACTTGTGCCGTAGCTTTGGTATCCCCATCTTTCATCCCATTGAAATAATTGAGGAATGGTACCATATTCAAATGTACCGATTGTGGACGCTTCGCTTGGAATGCCATGTTTTTCAGGATATCCAAGGACAAATTCCAGTGTCTCATCATTAAATGCCAGCATTTTTAAAACGTCTTCTGGATAATCCTCTTTATGATCTAAAATCGTCTGTGCCTCTGGGTAGGTCTGAGCAATCTCCTTTAAAGAAGCTGTCAATTCATCCATCTGTTCTGTCTGAACGGTATTTTGCGCTTCCTGAGTCTCCTGAACTTCCGTCTCAGACATACGGGATGAATCTTCGTCCGGCAAGCTCACAAAAGCAGGATCTGGAACAGTGGAAGAACTTTTTTGAATCAAAAAATATCCTCCACCTATACAACATAGGAGTGCCAAAAAGAAAACGAAATAAAAAGGATGTTTCTTATTTCGTTTTCTTTTTCTGCCTCTTCCACTACTCATTCAAATTCCTCCTCTGATTCATTTCTTCGGTTTTCATATCTGACTTTTTATCCGATAATCTTCTACTATTTTACTATCCGTTCAGAACTGCGTCAACAAAAAAAACGATATTTTGACATATCTTTACCAGAAATTAAGAAAAAGCCAAAAAGATTTCGTCACTTTTTAAAATGCTATTTCTGTTCTGCAGACGCTTTTTTTCTACCGACTGCTGCCGCATAAACAGTACATTCATAGCTTTTTTCTCCAGAAGGTCCCGGTGAAAGCATCAACAATTCATCTGCTGCATCCTGGTTGTATGCCCCTATCGCACATCCTCCGCATCCAATCATTTCGCACGCCAAATATAAATTTTCACAAATATGGCCTGCATCCAGCAAGATATACTTTATCGCTTTTTGTACATATCGCCATTCCATGCGATACGGAACCGCCGTCCATAAAAATAGAACAGGCGCTTCTGCTGCAAATTTTTGACCTTCCACTGCTTCCAACACCAGCTTTTTATCACATTGCTCATCCAGAAGTTCCAATTCGTGTGTCAAAGGCAGATAATGATATAATCCAGCCTGAAGCCCAGATACACGGTTGATTACAAGGTACGTTTCTATCGCATGACGGCATCCGGCTGACGGTACCGTGCGGAATCCTGCTTTTTTCTTGCGCCCAACCACCTTTTGTACGCCCTGTGTTGCCCATAAAAGATAAGAAAGCTGTGACATGGTCATATCCTTATCCTCATATGATCGTGTGCTCTGACGAGCCGTTAAAAGCTCTGTGAAAGAAAGATTACACAGCGGTGTTTCTTCATGTGGCGGAAGAACGATTCTATTATCCGATTTTTCTAAAAATAATTCTGGCTGCTCCACTGACTGAGATTCATCGCTCTCTTCCCATCCGGCATCCAGAGCAGAATAACTTTTCAAGATTTCTCTGCGCTTCATCAAATGATATTTTGTCTGTTCATTCATAACTACTCTCCTTTTCTTTTTCTTTCATCGTACCATATCCTGTAATTTAGGACAATCTTTTTTAAAACGGATTTTGTCTGGAATACATGCTTTCTTTTTGGTATAATAAAACGCAGAAAACATTCTGGAATCTGGACTGGATTTGGATCTGTACCAGAAATATCATAAAGAAAGCAAAAAGAAAGGAGTCTATATGGATCAGACATTAAAAGAAAGATATCGTATTTTTCTTGTGGAGGATGACACTTCTATTGTGGAAGTGCTAAGCCGCCAGCTGACACGGTGGAATTTTTCAGTCTATCCGATTCAGGATTTTCAAAATGTCCTGGAGGAATTCCGTGCTTGCAGCCCTCATCTTGTTCTAATGGATATCTCACTTCCATTTTATGACGGATACTACTGGTGTCATAAAATCAGAGAAATCAGCAAGACCCCTGTTGTATTTTTATCCTCAGCAGGCGACGATTTAAACCAGGTTATGGCATTAAATATGGGAGCAGATGATTTTATCGTAAAACCATTTCGATTGGAAGTTGCTGTTGCCAAAATTCAGGCTATGTTGCGCAGAACATATACTTTTGGAAAAAATCCGGATATCCTCTTTTATGGCAGTATTTCTTTGAATCTCAGTGAAGCTGTTTTAAATTTCAACAATCAGCAGATTGAACTGTCAAAAAATGAATTTCGTTTGATGCAGACATTGATGGAATATGCAGGAAAAATTGTGACACGCGAGGAATTAATTCAGAAATTATGGGAGACAGACAATTTTATCGACGATAATACACTGACTGTAAACATGGCAAGGCTTAGAAAAAGACTGGAAAGTATCGGTCTTGGAACGATCATTGCAACCAAAAAAGGAATGGGATATTTTCTGGAGTCTCCGCAATGAGAAGAATGAGAAGATTACTTTATTTTATAAAAAAACAGATCTGGATTCTGCTTTGTATGCTGATCTGTACGTTAGAATGGACAGCCATTTTCTTTCTGTACGCTTTGCCTTTTTCTCCTCTGATTTATGCTCTTATTCTGTCAGCGACAACTGTTCTGCTGTTTGGAGGACTGATCTGGATACAGAAAAGGAAAAACATTTTTCAGCTAAAACGCTGCTGCTCACAGAAAGATTATACCTCTTTAACCTTGCCAAAAGCATATACAGAAGAAGAAAATCTTTATCAGGAATTGATTCGATCTCTTCAGCAATCGTTGCAGGAAGAGCAAAAAAAAGCAGAGGACGAATCCTCCAGAACGCAAACGTATTATACATTATGGAGTCATCAGATAAAAACACCGCTCTCTGCAATCCGCCTCCTTTTACAGGAAGAATCTATAAAACGCGGTCAGATTGAACTGGAACTGTTAAAAGTTGAACAATACGTTGATATGGCGCTCCAATATCAGCGACTGGAAGATCATACAAACGATCTGCATATTGCAAAATATAATATCTCAGATATGGTAAGACAAGTAGTAAAAAAAATTGCGCCGTTGTTTATCTATAAAAAAATCCGTTTAGATTTAAAAGATCTAGATGACATGGTAATTACAGATGAAAAATGGACTTGTTTTCTGATCGAACAATTTTTGACAAATGCAATAAAATATACGCCGGAGCAAGGAACGATCTCTATTTATATGGATAAAAAACTTCCTTCTTGTCTGGTAATACAAGATACGGGTATCGGTATTTTACCAGAAGATCTTCCGCGTATTTTTGAATGGGGATATACCGGATATAATGGACGGATTCAGAAACGTTCCACTGGAATAGGACTTTCTCTTTGCAAACAAGTTGCAGATTTGCTGGGGCATACCATTTCGATTGAGTCACACGTTCGTATAGGAACTATTGTCCGTCTTGATCTGTCCCATCCCCCGCTTCTTGAAGAATAACTTACTAAAATGTAAGGTTTGATATAAGAAATGTAAGCTAAGAGAATGGCACGATCATGTTCTTTCTTTTATACTAATATTAGAAAATTTCACTGTACACAAAAGAAAAAGGGGAGAACATATATGAAATGGATAAAAAAGTGTTTTAAACTGTTGATTCTTTCTTTCCTGATCATCTGTTTTCTGGCAGCAGGTGTTTTAGGTATTTCCGGAATTACAACAGCAAAAGAAAAGTTAGCAGAGAAAGATCTATATGAAATGGCGCATGAGATTGAGAGTAAAGAAGATTTCATACCATACAGCGATTTGCCTGATGTCTACTGTAAAGCTGTGATTGCCGCTGAAGATAAACGTTTTTTTAAACACTGCGGTATTGATCTGATCGCCATTGGACGCGCTGTGATCCATGATATTGCTGCTGGTAGTTATGTAGAAGGAGGAAGTACCATCACACAGCAGCTTGCCAAGAATCAATATCTGACGCAGGAAAAAATGCTGAAACGTAAAGCGGCTGAAATGTTTCTGGCATTTAAAATGGAGCAGACTTTTTCAAAAGAGGAAATCTTTGCTTTATATGTAAATTCAATCTATTTTGGAAGCGGCTATTATGGAATCGCAGAGGCAAGCCGTGGTTATTATGGAAAAGATGTTCAAGATCTGACGGAGGAAGAATGTATCACATTGGCAGGTATACCAAATGCTCCATCTGTCTATGATCTGAATCAAAATCCAGACCTGGCAGAGCAGCGAAAAAATCAGATTCTGCGCCAGATGTCTGAACTTGGTGCAGTTGTAATTCCATAAGTGACGTCAATGTAAGATTAACAAAGAGAAATGTAAGCTAAAACAATGGCAATTACATTTCTCTTTTTTTATAATAGAGACAGAAAAAAAACAGGGAGGTATCTATGAAAATATTAGAAGTTAATCATTTAAAGAAAGTTTATGTCAGTCATCTTAGTTCCAATCAGGTAGAGGCGCTTTCCGATGTCACTTTCTCAATAGAACAAGGAGAATATGCAGCCATTATGGGGGAATCTGGGTCCGGAAAGACTACATTATTAAATCTTCTGGCTTCGCTTGACCGCCCTACTTCCGGAGAAATTATTGTTGATGGTCAAAATCTTGCTGCTGTGTCAGAACGCCGTCTTGCTGCTTACCGAAGAGAAAATTTGGGATTTGTATTTCAGGATTTCAATCTGCTCGATACATTTACTCTTCAGGATAATATTTTTCTTCCTCTTGTGCTGTCAGGAAAAAAGGTACCTGAAATGAGAGAACGATTAGAACCGCTTGCAAAGATTCTTGGAATCTCAGATATCTTAAAAAAATATCCATATGAGGTATCAGGAGGGCAAAAACAGCGTGCTGCTGCTGCCAGAGCATTAATTACGAATCCCAAACTGCTGCTTGCAGATGAACCTACAGGAGCGCTTGATTCAAGAGCAACTGAAAATCTGCTCCAGGTTTTTGAACGGATCAATCAAATGGGGCAGACGATTTTGATGGTCACACACAGCATACGGGCAGCAAGTCATGCCGGCCGCGTCTTATTTATGAAAGATGGCGTGGTATACCATCAAATTTACAAGGGAGCACGCACAAATGAAGAAATGTATCAGGAAATCTCAAATACGCTGACTCTGCTCTCTCAGGGAGGGATTTTATCATGAATAACTTTTTTCTGTATTTTAAGATGGCAGCAGATGGAATCAGAAAGAATAAAACTTTATATTTCCCTTACTTATTCAGCTGCTCTTTCACATTAGCTTTGTTGTATATCTTGCTCTCAGTAGAAGATATGATCCGCACAGGAGAAGTACGCGGGGCATCTAAAATGTCATCGATTCTTTGTATGTGTGCATTACTGTATCGCATTGTAGCTGTTATCTTTCTCTTCTATGTCAACAGCTTTTTATTAAAGAGAAGAAAAAAAGAATTTAGTATTTATCGTATCTTAGGAATGGAAAAACGTCATATTCGGACAATGTTATTTTTTGAAGTAATTCTGGTAGGTACGTTCTGTACAGTAGTCGCTGTAGGAAGCGGAGCGCTTTTAAGTCAGCTTATGTTTCTTGTGCTTTTAAAGATTGTTCACATCCCGTCTGAGCTGACATTTCGCATTCCTTTTGATTCTGTACTGTCTACAGTCATTTTTTCTGCATTTATTTTTTCTCTCGTATTGCTGTATGATTTATTTAGTGTATCGAAAACAAGCCCAGCTGATCTTCTGCGTCAGAGCCATGAAGGAGAAAAAGAGCCGAGATCGCACCGTATCCTCGCATTTCTTTCTTTTTTGTGTCTTATTGGCGGCTATCTCACAGCATGGAATATTGTCTCTCCAGATGAAGCGTTTCTTCTGTTTTTGCCGGCAGTTCTGCTTGTGATTTTAGGCACATTCGGCGTTATGCTGACCGGCAGTATTTCATTGCTGAAATTCTTGCGCAGAAAAGAATCTTTTTTTTATCGTCCTTCCAATTTTATCGCTGTATCAGGGATGATTTACCGTATGAAGCAAAATGCTGCTGGACTTGCGACGATCTGTATTCTCTCAACTGCTGTTTTGATTACAGTATCCACATGCACAAGCTTGTTTTTTGGAGAAGAAAGTATTTTAAGAAGTCGTTTTATAAGAGAGGTTGCTGTTTCATCTTATTTTGATGAACCGGTATCACCTGAATGGATGAGCCAGATAGCGGCTGACTATGCTGCTAAATCCGGCGTGAAAGTAGAGAATGAAGTGACCTTTCAGAGAATGGATTTAACATGTGTAGAGGATTCAAAAGGTCAGTTTTCTATCTCCGCATGGGAGCAGACATATGAAAATATGGAACGGTTTTCCTGCTTTGTGAGAGAAGATTTTGAAAAAATTACGGGATATCCTTTATCCGGAACAGAAAATGAAGTATTTTTTTATACAGAAGATGATACCGCACAATATGATGAAATTCAGATCGATGAATGGAGTTTTTCTTTAAAAAAAGTAGAGATCGAACAAGAATGGAAACGTTTTCTTTCAAATGAATACCATGGAGAAAAGATGATTTTGATTCTGCCAAATCAAGAAGTATTCAATCAGCTTTTTCATCGTTTAAACGATGTGAGAAAAGTAGCAGAACTTTCTGATATGACATACAGTTATGAACTGATACAATATTATGATCTTTCCGATTATAATCTGGCATCGGAAAATTATGAAATCAATGCACTCAGAAACTATTATCTAAATTACTGCGAACATCTTGCCACAGTAGATACGCTTTCAGCCGCCAGAGAAGATTTTTATCAGATTTATGGCAGTATCTTTTTTGCTGGTCTGTTTTTTGTAGCCGTATTTGCTATTGCTACTGTTCTGATTATCTATTACAAACAGGTTACAGAGGGATATGAAGATAAAGAACGTTTTCTTATTATGCAGAGAGTCGGTATGAGCGATCAGGAGATCAAAAAAGCGATTCATCACCAAATTATTCTTGTCTTCTTCTTGCCGCTTGGAATGTCTCTTCTGCATACAGCTGTCGCATTTCCAGCCTTATGTCAGGTGCTTACGCTGTTTAAGCTGAAAGATTTCCATCTGTTTGGTATCTGTACCGGCATCACTGCTGTTCTGTTTGGATTTCTATATTTGATTGTATATTTTCTTACAGCGAAAACGTATTATCGTATTGTCAAAAAGAAAGATTAAGAATAAAAAAACTGCGGCAAATTACATTGACCGCAGTTTTTTTATTCTTTTATTATTATAAATCGACTGAACCACTGATTTCTCCATTAATCACATAGTACGCCTTTGACTCTTCTGCTTTGATATAAACAGACAGTTCTTTTAAGTCCTTCATCATATTTCCTTCGTCTTTCCAGACTTTTTTAATCATTCCAATTACTTCCTGCTCCTCAATTTCTTTTCCTTGGAACTGAAAATAAACCATAGTTTTCTTGGAACTGCTTTTCTTTTCCTGTGCTTGCTCTTTTCCCATTGCACTGCTCTCCTTTCTTACACTTTGAATTTCAGGATTTTGATCAATCTGTTTTTCTATATTTTCAGTCTGATCAATCACTCTATGAACCAGTATGTTTTCTATGTTGTCTTTTCTCTTCTGCATCTTCTTTTTCAGTCGTTTACTAGCCATGGTTTCCTCCTTTATACCTTATGGTATGTTAGATCGAAAGACAAATTATGCTGCTTTCAGACCCACAATTTATTATTATAGCAGTTTTTCCATGAAATGTCAAAAATTAAAGATACAGTCGTTATATTTTGCACAATTATGCTGGCTCCTGTTCCAACAAAATGGTGAAAGGTCCGTCATTGCACAATTCCACTTTCATATCCGCTCCGAAAATTCCAGTTTCCACAACGTCTATTTTTTTTCTGCATTCCGCAATAATATATTCATATAATAATTCTGCCTGTTCAGGGTTACCTGCTTCTGTAAAACTTGGACGATTGCCCGCTTTGCAGTTTGCATACAAAGTAAATTGGGAGATCAGTAGCAGACTTCCATTTACATCTTTCAGAGATCGATTTGTTTTTCCGCATTCATCTTCAAAAATACGCAGCCCTGTCAGTTTTTTTACGAGATAATCTGCTTCTTTTTGAGTGTCGTTTTTTCCAATGCCAATCAAAACGACAAACCCTTTCTCAATCTCTCCAACTCTTTTTTCTTCTACTGTCACAGTTGCGTGTGTGACACGCTGAATTATAAATTTCATATTCGATCCCTGCCTATTTTTATTTTCCATCTGTTCTTTTATCTTTTTGCCCGTTGTTTTTCTTTCAGTTTTACAAACTCCTGTATCATTTCTACCGTGCCGTCAATGCCGCAAATTCCACTGTCAATACATAAATGATAACTGCTGGCGTCACCCCATTTTTTGCTAGAATAATAATTATAATAATTGGCGCGCTTTTTATCTGTTTTTACAATTAAATCTTTTGCTTTGTTCTCTGATAGCTGATACTTTTCTGAAATTCGTTTGATACGGTTATCCATGCTTGCATGGATAAATACAGATATACAATTTTTATACTCTGCAAGCGCATAATCTGCACATCTTCCAACGATAACACATGGACCTTCATCTGCAATTTTCTTGATAGCATTAAACTGTGCCAAAAACACCTTATGATTCAATGGCATATCATTGAATGTGGCAGATGAATATCCCATGGAATACGTATCCATCACAAGGGAATATAAGAAGCTGTTTGTTGGTTTTTCATCATGATTCTCAAACAATTCCTGTGAGATTCCACTTTCTTTTGAGGCACGGCTTAACAATTCTTTATCATAGCATTTTATTCCCAGCGCTTCTGCCAGTTTTTCTCCGATTTCTTTTCCGCCGCTGCCAAATTGTCTTCCGATTGTAATAATTGTTTCATTATTCATAAGCTACACTTCCTTTCAGGATTTATTTTCCCCCAGCTACAACGCGATATGGCGCTGTTGTTTCCTGTTATGTCGTATTAACTATGGTATATTATAAATCATTCTCAAAGAAATGTACACTATTTTCCTATAATTTTTCAAAAAATTCATCTATTTTCTGATTTTTCATATCCGCCAGACTTGAAGTCCTATCTGCGCAGCTTTGAAAGAAGTTCTTCAAAATATAACGGCAATGGCGCTGTGATCTCCAGATATGATCCTGTTCTTGGATGAATAAATCCGATGACCATAGCATGAAGTGTCTGTCCTTGTAAGCGATATGGACATTTCGACGGTCCATAAACATCATCGCCCAGAATAGGATGATGAATACTGCTCATGTGAACACGAATCTGATGTGTTCTTCCGGTCTCAAGCTGACATTCAATGTAAGTAAAACCTTGAAATCGTTCTAATACGCGATAATGTGTGACAGCACGCTTTCCATTTTTAAGATTAACCGCCATTTTTTTTCGATCAATCGGATGACGTCCGATTGGCTGGTCAATCGTTCCTTCGTCTTCTTTCAAAACTCCATGGACGATCGCGCGATAACGTCTCGTAATAGAATGTTCTTTCAGTTGTTCAGCAAGACTGTTATGGGAAAAGTCATTTTTACATACAACAAGAGATCCTGTTGTATTTTGATCAATACGGTGAACGATTCCTGGACGCATCATGCCATTAATCCCAGATAGCTGATCTTTACAGTGATATAAAAGGGCATTTACAAGTGTATCCGTATAGTGACCAGCGCTTGGATGAACAACCATTCCTTTTGGTTTATTGACTACAATCAAATCGTCATCTTCATATAAGATGTCAAGCGGAATATTTTGAGGTTCCACATCAAGGACTTCTGGATCTGGAATCGTAATTTCCAGTATATCGTCTCTATTCAGTTTGTAATTGCTCTTAATTTCTTTCTGATTTACCAGAATCTGCTTCTCTTTAATTAGTTTTTGAAAAAAAGACCGCGAGTAATCCGAAAAATATTCAGATAAAAAACGATCAATCCGTTTTTCAGAATTTTCTTCTGTTATTGTAAGATTATAATGTTCCATATCGTATCCTTTATCTGTCAAAAATATGTTTTAATTCTTCCTCACGGTAGACAAACAGCATTAAAATTGCCATACTTATGATGGAAACTACAATATAGCAGTCTGCGATGTTAAATACAGGGAAATCAATAAACACAACATAGATAAAATCAACCACATATCCATGCCATATCCGATCAATCAGATTTCCAACTGCTCCCGCAATGATTCCAATAATGCTGATCCGCAGAGGAAGAAACCGTTTCTTACTTGGTATTCTGCAGTAAAATACCGAAAACAGGATGGTGATAATTAACGCAAATAAAATTGGTATCCATTGACGGTTTTTTAAAGCTCCAAATGCCACTCCTACATTTTCAAGATAATGTAGTTCTAAAATCTGTGGAATTAGAACAATATCCGAACTGTCTTTTAAAAATTGAACAGCAAACCATTTTGTGAGCTGGTCAAAAGAAATGAATAAGAGACAGCTGATCAATCCAAAAAAAATTTTTGACTGTTTTTTTGATGTTTTCATTCGTCTGCCTCTGTTCTAAAATCTGCATTAAAATAGTTTACCGCTTCTAAAATTTCTTCGTCAGTCACAGTGCGATCGATAAACGCATTGCCGATTCCATTTAATAGGATAAATTTTAATGTACCATTTTCCATCTTTTTATCTACTTTTGTCGCTGCCAAAATTTCTTCTGCATTCAGATCAGAAAAAGAAATTGGAAGTTCAAATCCCACATTCATATCGCGGATCTCAAAAAATTCCTCATCGCTTAAGAGGTTTCTTTTCCAGGAGATATAAGCAGCTATCGTATATCCAAGGGCAATACATTGACCATGAAGCCATTGAAAATTCATCAGTTTCTCAATACTGTGACCTAACGTATGTCCAAAATTTAATAGTGCGCGCTCTCCTTTTTCGAGCGGATCTTTTTCTACTACGAGACGCTTGATATCACAGCTCTTTTTTACCATTTTCATCAGAACAAGAGGATCTCTGTCGCAGATTTGCGTCATATGGTTAATAATCCATTCATAATAGGAACTGCTTTTAATCAGTCCATGTTTCAGAACTTCTCCCATGCCACAATAAAACTGTTCGTTTGAAAGCGTCTTCAGAGTGCTGATATTGATATATACCATCTTAGGCTGATGAAATGCTCCTACCATGTTTTTATAGCAGTCAAAATCGACCCCTGTCTTTCCGCCGATACTGCTGTCTACCTGAGCCAAGAGCGTAGTCGGTATCTGAACAAAATCAATTCCTCTCAAGTAAGTGGCAGCAGCAAAACCTGTAAGATCTCCTGTCACTCCGCCTCCAAGAGCAATCAGAAGATCTTTTCTGTCAAATTTCTGTTCAATCAAAAAACGATATATATCTTTTACCGTCTCTAAATTTTTATGCTGCTCTCCGGCGATAAATGTATACGATACTACTTTTCTGCATACAGGCAGCAGTCTTTCTTCTATTTCTTTTCTGTAAAGCGAAGATACATTTGTATCAGAAACAATACAGACCTTTCGTGTATTGCTGCCTAACTCCATTATTTTTTCAGAAATATTTTCAAAAGACTGTTCAAAATAAATCGTATATGCTGTTTTATTGTCTTTCTTTACCTCCATAAAAGAGTCTGCTTCTTTATTTTTTATCATATCCTATCAAACTCCTAACTGTATTTTTCTAGTGAAATTAAGATTCTGCCTTTTTTTGTTTTGGAGATCTCTCCCATATACTGAAATCGTCCCATACCACGCACAGAAATGATATCATTTTCTTTTAAATGGTATCCATTTGACAGAATCATTTTTCCATTCACAAATACTTTTCCAGATTCAATAAAAGCTGTCATACTGCTTCTTGATCCTGGAAATGCCTGGGAAATCACGGCATCAAGCCGAACGGAAGAGACACTGCCTTGTATCTTTTCTTTTCGGATCGGAATCTCAATTTGTTCTTCAACTGTCTCTCGAATGGATACGGTGGTATGGCGTACACGGCATAACTCTCGGCATATGATATCTTTTACAGAAGGTTTGCAGAAAAGTAAAGCTCTTCCTTCTTCTGTTAAAATATCCCCTATTTTACTTCTATCAATCCCCAGATTTAATACGGCGCCCAGATAATCTCTATGTGTGAGTGATTCTGCAAAGCGCAGACTGCAGGGCTTAATCTCTAATACTGTGATTGGAAAAGAGATTTCTTTCTCTTCTTCATATAAACAAAAAGCATCAGGAATAAAGGCTACTATCTGACGCTCGGCAAATTCATAGCCTCCAGAAATTTTCCATTTTACAAAAGAAAATTTCTGGAAGTTGCTATGAAAAATATGAAGTTCATTTAAATTTAAAAAGTCACTGAATATGACAATATTTTTCATTCTGGACTGATTTGCAAGATCCAGAAGTCGTTTTTCAAATTGCTCATCCATAACTGATTACCTGTTAGAAACGGCTGTGTACATCAAGAGCAGTTCCCATTCTTTCCTGAAAATCGCCGGACAGTTCTACTGTTTCCGGTGTAATAACCAGCATTTTATTATTGCTAGGAGAAATCTGTTCTATTCTTCCGCTTAAAGCAAAGCAAGTTCCGGATGAAAAATCCACAATACGTTGCGCTTCTTCTGTCGGTGCTTCTTCCAGGTTTAAAATTACAGTACAATTATTCCAAAGTGCCTGTGTAATCTGGTAGGCATCATTTAAAGAACGAGGTTTTAAAACCATAATCTCTCCGCTGACAGCCATATTACTTTTCTTTCTAGGGCGAATTGGGGAAACCTTGCTCGAAGAGGTGCCGCTCATCACTGGCGCTGTCTGACTCTGGCTCTGACGAACTGACTTTTGCTTTGAAGCATTCTTTGTCTGTCTGCTCTTAGAGCGACGTCTGAAATCATCATCCTCGTCGTCGTCATCGTCGTCGTCATCCTCATCACGGCTTTTAAATAAACGTTTTTTCGGACGTTCCTCTTCAAAATCATCTACTTCATCATCCAGGAATTCTTCATCATCCATGTCCTCATCATCGTTTAATTTCATTACATTTAAGAATTTATTCAGAACACCCATATTCAAAATCTCCAATCTTTATCGTTTCTCACTTTATGTAGTTTCGTTCGCCAAAAATCCCTGTTCCCACACGGACAAATGTGGCGCCTTCTTCTATCGCAATCTCATAGTCTCCAGTCATTCCCATGCTCAGATTGCACATATTAACATTATCAATGTTTTTTTGTTTTATGTCAACAGATAATTTTCTTAAATTTTTAAAATGTATACGATTTTCTTCGGCATTCTCCACAAATGGAGCAATCGTCATCAATCCTTCAATCTTTAAATGAGGAAGTTTTGAGATTGTTTCTATTGCATCATATACTTCCTCTTCCAAAAATCCAAACTTGCTCTCTTCTCTCGCAATATTGATTTCTAAAAGGATTGGAATCACTTTTTCTCTTTTGGCTGCTTCTTCTTCAACTGCCTGAGCAAGGCGGACAGAATCAATCGAATGAATCATGCACGCTCTGTCGACCACATACTTTATTTTATTTCTCTGCAGATGACCGATCATATGCCAGCTGATATCTTGTGGCATCAAATCATATTTTTCTCTTAATTCCTGCGGTTTATTTTCACCAAAATCCCGGATTCCTTCTGTATATACTTCTTCAATCATAGATACAGGTTTTGTTTTGCTTACAGCAATCAAAGTGACCTCTTTAGGATCTCTGCCTGAGCGCAGACATGCTTTTTGAATCTTTTCTTTTACCTCTTTTAAATTTTCTTTTATCATGATTTTCCACCTCTAAAGTTAAAATATAATCTGATTTTCTGTCACATCAGAAGCATCCAAGACAATATGGTCATATTGTGACAGACTATACACATCCTCTGCTTTCACAATACTGTATTCTTCATTGGAATCTAAAACTTCTACTTCTCGAAAAACAGCATATCCCATATTGACATTATAAACTCCTGTTAACTCTTCCGATTCTAAGATTTGAAAGCGCTCTTCTCCTTTCAGAACATAGTCCGCAAGCTGAAATACATTATCATCAACATAGAAAGAATTTTCTTCTTCTCGATAAACCGGCACTTCTATTTCACTGACAACAGCAGAGCCGTCATTTGCATACGTCTCTCTTGTCAAAGTAATGGAGGATGGATTTTCTCCTTCATATTTTGCAAATTCTTTTGGTATTTCAAAAAATTCTTTTACTGCCAGTGCAGAATTTGGTATTTTTAATCCGGTCTGCCTGCTGACAATTAATTCAATTTCAATAAAACGATCTGCCGCAAATCGAATTAAAGAATTACTGATATCTAATTTTCCAAAATACTGATCTCCATTTTGTATAATAGAGAAATCCGAATTAAAGCTTGTTCCATCTTTTAAAAAGCGAAAACGAATTTGCGTCATACCGCTTAATTCTCCAAGATCTTTGTCTGTCAAAGGGATAATCAAAGACCAGTCTTCACTCGTTAACAGTTTATATACTGGTTCTCCCATCTGTATGTCTCGATCAGATCTTAAATTTGTTCGTATATAATTTTTTTGATCAAACATTTCCATTGTGATGTCTGATTCAGAAATATTTTCATAATTATCAACAGAATAGACAATAATACCTGCTTGCGGCGCCGTATAAGAATTTGCATAACTAATGTCTCCAGATTCGTTCATTCTGTCCATCGTCTTTTCTGTAACTAAATCCAGGATACTTCCTTGAATATTTGATTTAAAGTTGTAAACATTTTGAAAGGAAACCTCACGAAAATTCTCTGAAAATGCAGATGCTTCATTGCGGATTCCAGATAGATCTTTTGTGGAAAAAATAGTATCTTCTTCAGAGGATAAAACATTCTCCATTCTGCCGTCATTGATAGAGTAAATACTGTTTCCTTTTCCAACTTTGCTTCCCTCTTTTGCGTAATAACTGACAGTTCCGCTCTCTTCAGCTGTCACAATTTGTTCGTCTTTTAAAGCTAATGCAGTAAAATGATAATTTCCAGATAAGGGTCCTGCTGTAACTTCATAAATTGTAACATGAGAGTTTGTTATATAAAGAATAAAGTTAATAATCATATAAATAAAGATTAAACCAAATAAAATAGTTCCTATATTAATATTCATATGACGCTTATACCGTACAATTTTTTTATTACTTTTATTCCGTATCAAGCTTTCCTCTCCTTTTTTGTCTATTTTATCATGTATCAAAAAAGAACTCAACTTCTGGGCCTTTAAAAAAGAACGTTAATCTGTATATTCACTGATAAAACTGAACATATTATATAAGAATAATCTATGAAAGTCAATTCTGATATACTGTTGTAAAAAATATAAAATATTTTATGAATAAAATAAAAATATCTGTACAAAATAAGAAAAAAGGAGGAAGATTTATCTATGAAATGGTTAGATTATCTTGCATTGACACTCGTTATTATAGGAGCGATTAACTGGGGATTAATAGGATTTTTTCAATTTGATCTGGTAGCTTTTTTATTTGGCAGTCTTTCGCTGATCTCACGTATTATTTATGCAGTTGTTGGAATTGCAGGACTTTATATGATCAGTATGTATGGTCGTATTGGTCATCAGGAATAGAATCATATGGATAAGGGCGCTGGGAAACTGGCGCTTTTTTTGTTTGTATTTTTTCTTTTTTGTTATTAGTATCATTCATACGATAACATTTAAAAAGTAAAATAATAAAAGAAAGAACGGAAAATGATGATCTTTCTTTTATTATCTCAAAATCAAATTATGAACATTTTTTCTCTTATACCTGCCATTTCTGCTTTGTTTTTATGTATAGGTAATGAAAACAGCAGGTATAAGAATAAGTACGCTTATTACTGCATTTTTTTACAGAGAAACAATTACTTTTTCTTTTTCTTTTTCTGGAAGTTCATCCTTATCCATAGAGATACTCAAAACGAATGTTACATCGTAAGTTTCCCCAATACTGCCTAACTTTTCAACTGTTCTTTCCAGTTTATCTGCATCTGCATTTTCCAGATTTGCTATTTTTAAGAAGCTGTCTAAGTACATCTGCTCTAAATCATTATCCTGAGAAAGAATACCACAGATAAATCCAATAAATTCATCACTGTTTGTAATCGGATAAGCGGATGTATCAATCAAACGAATCTTGTTGTTTAATTCATACATATGCTTTGCACTTTTATCTAAGTATACAATACTGCCATGCGCTGCCTTGATCTCTGTGTTTGCTTTCTCCAACAAATGTTTTGTTTTTCCTTTTCCCTTCTTGCCTGCGATTATCTGAATCATTATAATCTCCTCCTTCGGTTTTGATGTTATTTAGTATTTATGTCTAAAAACACAACTTCTATAAGAATGATTATAGAACATTTGCCGATAAAATACAAGAATTATTTCTTAATTTGTGATAATAATTCTGTCATTTCTGAATAAAGAGTAACTTTAGAATCAGCTTTCAAAATCACAGAGAAATAAGAATTTCCATATTCATCTTTACTTAATATAGAAAGACACGCTCCTGCCTCATCTGTCGTACCTGTCTTTCCTCCGAACACAGTTACATTTTCCGGCTGTTCTGATTCGCCTGTCAAAAACTGGTTTGTAGAATTCCATGTAATTTCCATCTGTTCCCCTTCTGCAGATGTATACGTTGCTGTATACGTCTTTTGGCTGATCAAATCCTCAAACACATCATATTTTAATGCTTCCTGAAAAATCAGATAAATATCATATGCCGTTGTATAATGATTGTCATCATGCAGTCCATGTACATTGACAAAATGTGTGTTTGTAGCACCAATATCCATTGCCTCCTGATTCATCATAGCTACAAAATTTTCTACACTTCCGCCTACATGGACAGCAATCGTCATGGCTGCATCATTTCCTGATGCAATCATCAAACCATACAGCAGCTGGCGCAGAGTGTAAGTCTCTCCTGGATCAATCTCACAGATAGAAGAATCTGGATCAATATCCTCACATTCCCATCCAACTACTACTTCGTCATCCAGATTTCCATATTTTAATGCTACAAGCGCAGTCATAATTTTTGTCAAGCTTGCGGGATACAACCGTTCATGGATATTCTTGGCATACAATACTTCTTTATTTTCCAGATCAAACACCTCAGCCGCCTCAGATGTCAAAGAAAGCTGATCTGTTCCATAATTTTCGTTCTGCACACATAAATTTTCTGCAAAAGAGGCAGCTCTCTCACTTGCCAGAGTTGTTTTCTCCACTCCTAAAACAGGATCAAATAATGCAAATTGAGATTGGAGCTGTATCTCAGGCTCTCGCCATTTAAAAAAATAGAGTAAGCTTCCGATTATAGCGCAAAAAAGCAGAAAAAGAACGCCACAAAGCAAAGTTGCTTTCATCCTGCGTTTTTTTCTCATCTTTTCCCGTCTTTCTCTTTGCTCTCTTTTTGAAATCGCCATTGTCTATTAGCCTGCCTTATTTTTTATTTATACATTTCACGCCATTCCAATTCGCCTCGGTCAAGAGACTTGATCAGAAGCTCCGCCGTCGCTAAATTTGTTGCCATCGGAATGTTGTGTTCATCGCATAATCGCAATACGTTATTGATATCCGGTTCATGACGTTTTTTTGTCAGAGGATCTCTCAGAAAAATCAGCAAATCAATCTGATTGTGTTCAATCTGTGCCCCCAGTTGCTGTTCTCCTCCCAAATGGCCGGCAAGATATTTATGAATATTTAAATTTGTAACTTCTTCAACCAGACGTCCTGTTGTTCCTGTTGCATATAATTCATTTTTGCATAAAATTCCACGATAAGCAATGCAGAAATTCTGCATCAGTTTCTTTTTGGCATCATGAGCAATCAATCCAATGTTCATACTTTCACCCCCTCTATCTAATATTTTTTGGCCTGCAGTCCAATATTCAGTACAACTCCTATTCCTATAAATAGGCTGACCAAAGATGTCAATCCATAGCTCACAAAAGGCAGCGGAAGCCCCGTATTCGGCATGAGTCCCGTTGCTACGCAAATATTCATAAAGCTTTGAAAGACAATTAATGAGCCTACTCCGCAGCAAATCAATGTACCTGTCAAATCACGGGCTTTTCTTCCGATTCTGATACATTCGTAAGCAATCAAAAGCTCTAAAAGAATAATAATACAGCATCCGATGAAACCCAATTCCTCTCCTGCCACTGAAAAAATAAAGTCCGTCTGCGGTTCTGCCACAAAGTTTCCATTCTTTACTGATGATACCACATTATTATTCAGACCTTTTCCATAAAGTTGTCCAGATCCAATCGCTATAATAGAATTTGTCTGCTGAATTGCCTGATCTGCATACTCTGTCGGTCTTAACCATGCAAGAATACGATTCACCTGATATCCTTCCAGCAAAGTCTGTCCTGGCTGTGTGACAATGCTGAGGAAAATCACTGCTGCCGGAATACACACCATTATGATACCACCAATTATTTTATAACTCAAGCCTGCAATAAAAAACATTGCACAAAATACAAGGATCAACACAATACTTGTAGAAAGGTCTGGCTGCTCTTTTACGAGAATCCACGGAATTCCCAGCAATATCAAAGAAAAAATAATTGTCTTCAATTTACTGATATTCTCTTCATGTTTAGAAAAGAAATAAGCAAAAAATAAAATCAGAATAATTTTTTCCAAGTCAGATGGCTGAAACTGAATACCCGCAATTTCAATCCAACGCTGCGCCCCTTTTACTTCTGTTCCAAAAAAGCGGACTGCAAGCAGCAGACCGATACCTGCCACATAAATCAGCCATATAAAATTTAAAATCCATTTATAGTCAATGAGAGAGACAATCACCATTGTCACAATGCCAAGTCCCAGCCCTAAAATTTGCTTCGTTTGATAGCTCTCATTTGCACTTCCGATTATCATAATTCCAAGAATTGACAAGGCAGTTGCCCATAATATTAATCGGAATCCGTAATCTTTTATCTTATATTGTTTTAACATAATTACACCCTATTTCTGATTTTTTACGATCTCCAACCGCACATGCAGTTCCTCAGGCTTGATATCAAAATATCTGCGTATTACCTGAAAAATATCTTTTTCAATCTGTTCTAGGATTTCTGGTGTGCAGTCCGTGTGATCCGAGATCAAGGTAGACTGAATTCGTTCTTTTGCAATCGTTTTTGATTTCGTTTCTTTTTTTCGGTTCCGCCACATCATACAATACCTCTCTCACTTTTTCTAAAGAAACTGGAGAGTCTCTCGAAAATGCTTTCACTTCTTGAAAAATCGCTGATTGGGATTTCTTCTCCTTCAATTCTCCGACAGATCTGCAAAAATGCCTGTCCGGCACAAGAATCATTTCCTGCAAGCGGCTCTCCCTGATTTGTAGAAATCACTACATTTTCATCATCTGTCACTGCGCCAATCAAAGGAATGGACAGTATTTCTGCCACATCCTCGATTGACATCATATTTCCTCTTCGAATCATATCCTTTCGGACACGATTTACCAGCAGATGTACATCATGGATTTCATGCGTTTCCAGCAAACCAATAATCCGGTCTGCATCCCGAATGGCTGATACTTCCGGTGTGGTTACAACAATCGCACGGTCAGCGCCCGCAACGGCATTTTGAAATCCCTGCTCAATTCCAGCAGGACAGTCCAGCAATATATAGTCAAAACTTTCTCTTAGACAGTCTGTCAATTTTACCATCTGCTCCGGTGTTACTGCTGATTTGTCTCTCGTCTGAGCAGATGGAAGCAGATACAAATTAGGATATCTCTTATCTCGAATTAATGCCTGCTTCATTCTGCAGTTTCCTTCTATGACGTCCACTAAATTATAGACAATTCTATTTTCCAGCCCCATCACAACATCCAAATTGCGCAGACCAATATCCGTATCCACTAATACCACTTTTCTTTGCATTCTGGCAAGTCCTGTTCCTATATTTGCTGTTGCGGTTGTCTTTCCGACTCCTCCTTTTCCAGATGTAATTACGATTGCTTCACTCATATTCAGTCCTCCCACTCTCTTTTTTCTGCCATCTTTTGTATCTTGTTATTCTTCTTCTGTCTGGCCAAGATCTGATAAGACATCCTGTGAGATTGTTTTTATATGAATCCGTTCCTCTTTAATGTAAGCTATTTTAGGGTCAATCTGATACGTACTCGTGTCATTCCATTTCACAATGGCACTGCGTGCCGCCTTGTCCGCAATTCTGACCTGAATAGGCCGCAATATTAAGGCGGCAACAAAACATTCTGTATTTCCGGAAGCTCCTGCATATACATTCCCTCTGCAGGAGCCAATAACCACAATATTTCCTTTTGAAATTACGCTTGCTCCGGGATTCACATCCCCGACAATAATAATGCTCTTTTCTGTTTCCAATACTTCTCCTGCTTTTAATGTTCCCCGATAAAACTGACCATCCTGTTTTTTAATTTCTTCCATAGAATGTTCCACTGCCTGACGATAGTATTCTTCTACTTCTTTTCTCTCATCAATCACACATAAAATATGAATATGTGAATTGTTTACAATCGTTGAAACGAGTTCCTTTTCTTGTTCCTGGGTCAGTGTTCTTCCTGAAAAAGAAATCGCCATTTTTGCATTTTTAAAAAAATTGGATGCTTCTTTGAATTTATCGGCTACATCTCTCAGCAGCTGTGCAAATGGAATTTTATCATCCAGTACCACAATCAACCCATATTTGTTACTCTTAATCATTACAGAATTATGATTCACTGTGCCATTTCCCTCTTTCTTTCCTTTAGTCGGTACGTACTGTGTTTGTTGTTCCTTCCTTTGCAACTCCGGAAAGCAGTTCTTCTTCATTTTGCAGATGGAATAAGTAGCTGACCATATCGCCTGCAATCGCCGCTGAGTTTGCAGATGTATATCCGTTTGTCACGCGGACTGCGATTGCATACTGTGGTTTATCATATGGGGCATAGCCTACAAAGACCGCATGGTTTGGACGGATCTTACTTTCCTCGGCTGTTCCTGTTTTTCCTGCCCACTCAATCGCTTCTGTTCCCTCTATTGAGCTTGTATTGTGGATCACCTGATTCATTCCATACTGAATTGCTCCCCAGGCATCTGCGCTTAATGAGATCTCACTGTGAATATTTGGCGTCTGCTCCTGAATCATTGTTCCGGAAGTGTCCGTAATTTTATCAAGCAATGTCAAATCATAGCACGTTCCTCTGTTTGCAATCGTCGCTACATATTTTGCAAGCTGTGTTGTCGTATACGCATGATTACTCTGTCCCATTGCTGCCGGCGCTACCGCCACATCCGCCATCTGTGGAGCGCTCTCAGCAATTTCGATTCCGGAATTATCATCCAGACCAAACAGCGCTGCATATTTCATCAGACGTTCGATACCGACCGCATCTTCCGACTCTTCTCCTCCGTTAAATCCAAGCCAGTATCCAACCGTATTAAAGTAATAGTTACAAGATTGTTCGATTGCCTCGGACAATGTCAAAACACCATGATTTCCCGGAGAAATCCAGCAGTTAATATGCGGTGTTACTTCTTCAAATGTTCCTTTACATTCGATGGATTCTCCTGAACTGATTACGCCTTCTTCCATTCCTGCCACCGCAGTGATCATCTTAAAAGTAGAACCTGGAGCAGTTACTTCCTGTGTAGCACGATTATAAAATGGACTGGACAAATCATTTGTCAGACTCATAAAATAGTCAGAATCAATATTGTTTGCAAGACGATTATTATCATAACTTGGATATGTCGCACATGCCACAACATTTCCTGTATTGACATCTGTCACAACAAGAGAACCGGAACAAGGTGCAAGCGCAAGCTGTGCCGGCGTGATTTCAAGAGAATAAATTTTCGCTCTCATAAAGTCATATGGCATATAGACTCCTGCTGCCAGAGAATTGTAATCATCCTCATTCCACTCAATAATTTCCTGTTCAAATAACAGCAGGCAAATCTCTGTGCCTGTCAGTGTTTCGTCTGAAATCATATAGCGGTAGACATATTTTGAAAATTCCATATCATCCTTGAGATATACTGAGATCGCATCTGCGAGCGCAGAATAAATCTCATCCGAATCCAAATATTGATTTTCTTCTGTCACTTTTGATACATCAATCCAGTTCTTTGAAATCGCATAAGTCAGATATTCCCTCAAACTGATTGTTCCATCCTGCCATGCTTTATACGTTTCGTCTGATTGATCTACTGCATCTTCCAGTAAAATTCCGCTTTCAATCAGCGTTGTATCCACAATATACGTTTGATATACCTGATACTCCTGACTCAGGTCATTGTATATCGTTGGATTCTCACTGAGCAGCTCCTCTTTCAACGCTGCAAAAATTTCTTCTTGTCTGGACGCAAATTTCTGATAGATTCCCTGTTCAAATGCTGTCGCATCCTCGCTTGATAAATGAGCAATATCAATGACATTATTTTTAAACAGAGCATAATATACATCATAGATTGGAATTCGTATTTTATCCGGATTTGCCAGTTCTTCCAGATATCCTTCCGGATAAAACTCTGTATTTTCGATCATACTGTACAAAATACCGGCAATACGCTGTTCCAGAATTTTATATGCCGCAATCTGTGTCTCATGGTCAATCGTAAGATAAATATCATTTCCTGCGGAAGGACTGACATATTTTTCTTCTTTCAGTACTTTTCCCATATTGTCTACATAGAAAGTCTGACTTCCTTTTTCGCCTTGCAATTCTGTCTCAAAATACTGTTCCAGACCTGATTTTCCGACGATATCTCCCTGATGATAAGATGGATCTTCTTTTTCCAGCTCTTCCAATTCTTCTGCTGAGACAGGACCTGTATAGCCAATAATCGGCGCAAAATAAATCGCATCGTTGTAGACACGAATCGTGTCTTCCACAACGTCCACGCCCAGAAACTTGTCTTTATTTTCCATAATGACAGCAACAGCTTCTTCGCTGATGTCCTCGGCGATTGTAATAGACATATATTTCTGATAGCTGTTTGCTGCAAGCGCGCTTCTGAGTGTAGCCAGCTGCAGCGTTTCTTCCATCGTCAGTTGTTCCGGAAGCCCATTTTGAGCCAGCTCCTGCGGTGTATAGTCGCCTAAAATTCCATAATAATCATCACTGCATAATTCTTCCATCATAGAAGCTGCATCTATATTTTCCTCTTCCTTTGTCAGATCTTCAATATAAACTCTTCCATAGATGTCTGCCTTGAAACGCATCAGATTAAATCCGGTCTTTGCAAATTCATAATTGCCAGAGTTATTAATTCGAATCCCAAAGTCGCTGAGCACTTCACTGCCGTTTTCTTCAATAATTTTGATCAGCTGATAAAAAATCCCATTTAGTTTCAAATTTTTTTCCCGCATCGTTTCATAGCTTCCCACATCTTCAAATGTCACGCAGTAAACCAGTTTATTGTATGCAAGAGGGTACCCATTGACATCATAAATATTTCCTCTTGTTCCATCCAGCACTTTTTCTTTTTTGATCTGCATGGTAAAGTTATTTTCATAGTCTTCTCCCCTGATAATCTGAAGGACAAACAGACGCTGGATTAAAAAGCCTCCTAAAATGAGAAATACAATCACTAGAATCAAAATTCTGGATCTCAGATTTTTTTTCATCTTAGATTTCATATGCTGAAACAAATATTATCACCCCTTTAATTCCGTCTTTTCCAGCCATTGATTCAGGCGGTATATTATTTTATACAATAGAATTGTTATTACCAGTGTATAGAGCACTTCTGGAATGATAATGCGTCTCAGATAATAGAAAAAGTCAATTCTTCCTCTCAGCAAAAACATAGTTGCATAGACAGCAATTCCATATGCCAGATCACTGACCGCTACAAAAAAGATCGGCATTCGTATATCATCATCATAAAAAATATGATAAAAGCATCCATTGATATAGCCTATTGATGTATAGAAAAGCGCATTTACTCCAATCATCGTTCCAACAGACAAATCCATCAGCAGTCCGCATAAAAATCCAATCCAAATTCCCTCTCGCTTTCCTCGAATAAATCCGAAAGACACTGTTATAATCAGCAATAGATTCGGAGCAATCGATGCAATGGCAAGCTGCTGAAATAATGTAGACTGAAGAATAAAGCAGAAAAATATCATCAATATCACTGTGATTTTTCTTTTCATATATCTTTACTCCTCCGTGCTGGCTGTTTCGTCTTCTGATGACTCGCTTTCTGTCTGTGGCTGATTATTTGCATTTTCAAAATCAGATGCGCCTGTTTCTTTCAATTCTGTAATTACAAGCACCTCCTGCAAATGTTTAAAATCTACAACCGGTGTGATATAACCAGATTTTGTCAGCTGGTTGCTGTCACTTGACAGATCACTGATATATCCGATTAAAATACCTGGAAGATATTTTTCACTCACATGGGAAGTAACTACTTTCGCACCGACAGAAACTTTATCCTCTTTGTCCATCAATTTGCTCAGCTCCAATTTTCCCTCATCCAGCAAGCCGAGATTTCCTGATACAATACAGACATCAGACGTTGTGGAAACCATAGCGCTGACATTGCTGTAATCATCGCAGATTGCCCGAACAGTGGCCCAGTCTTTTCCGACTTCGGTCACAATTCCTACCAGTCCGCTTCCCGCAACTACATTCTGATCAACCTGAATCCCATCATCGCTTCCTTTGTCAATGGTAAACAAATTAAACCAGTTTCCTGATGTCTTTGCCACGATTCTTGCTCCTACTTTTGGATAATCCTCATATTGGCTGTCCAGCTCATACAATTCTCTCAGCCGTTTCAGTTCCTCTTCATTTTGCAAAAGCTGCGTATTTTCTGCCGTCAGCTCATCCACTTTTTTCTGAAGCGCCTGATTTTCTTCATAAATGTCTGCTGAATCCTGAAAGTATACACCTTTGTCTGTAATCCATGTTCCTATCCGATTGAATCCTTCTTGTACCGGAACAATCACAAATTCTGCCACTCGCTTAAACGGACCGGATACAACATCTGTTGTAAACGTAAGCAGAATCAAGACAAAGCAAAAAATCATCACAAGAATAAAAATATATTTGCTTTTGATTGAATCATTTGTTTTCTTTTTCATATAGTTTCCTCTTTTTATTACATCATTTTTCCAGTCAGATCTTTTAACGAATATGTATATTTCCTGTATTTTTTCGGTTCATTCATAATTTTCAGAAGGCCTCGTATCGTGCTGAAAATTGGATATTGAACAGGATATACTCTCGTCTCAATTTCCAGACGGATAAAATCAGCAATATTTGGTATCATTGAGACGCCTCCTGTCAGATAAATACCGCTTCTTTTGATATCCTGCAAAATCTGAGGCGGTGTCCGCTCAACCACTGATTTTATATTTGCTGTAATCTCTTCTAAAATTTCCAGAAGAGCAAAACTGACTGCGCTTGCCGGAATTGCCGCTTCTCTCGGAAGCCCAGATAATGTATTTACTCCCCACACCCGCATTTCTTTTTCTTCTCCTTCCAGCAGATATGCCAGATTATTCTTTAAAACTTCTGCTGTTTTCATTCCGATGCTCAAATTAAAATTTCTGCGGACCATTGTAGCGATTGATTCATCCATACTTTTCCCGCCGATCTTCAGCGTTTTGCTTAAGATAATCTTTCCCCCGCAGATCACAGAAATTTCTGTTGTCTGGGCGCCGATATTGATCACCATACTGCCTCTTTGTTCTTCAATCGGCAGTTCCATCCCGACAGCATCTGCAATCCCTTTTTCTACCAAAAATACTTTCTTTGCCTTGATTCTCCCCTTCAATGTAGAAAAATAAGCTCTTTTTTCCACTTCTGAAATATTATTTGGAACAGCAAAATAAATCTGGGGATGCCGCATACGAAACGCTGCACATTTCTTTAGAAATTTCCAAAGTACAATTTCCATATTCTGTGTATCTGCAATCACACCCCCTGCCATCGGGCATGTCGCTTCCACATTGACAGGGGTCTTCTCATACATTTCAAATGCTTTTTGCCCTACCGCAATCACATGAGTCTGATCCCGAATTGCAATCACATTTCTCTCCATTAAAAATTTTCTTTCATCTCGATCACTGATCTTAATCGTGTCGTTTCCCATATCCACACCATATGTATTGTGAAATAACATAATTGCTCTTCTCCTTCGCTTCTCTGTGCCTTTAAAGCTTTTTCAGGACGGATTCTGTCAAAACAGCAGACCACTCTCTCGAAAACTGACATAACGATGATCCCCGATAATCAGATGATCCAGCAGTTCAATTCCGATCAGATTTCCTGATTCCTGTATTCTCTTTGTAACCGCAATATCTTCCTTGCTTGGCTTTGGATCACCACTTGGATGGTTGTGTATTAAAATCAGATACACTGCATGATAGTGCAGTGCACGGATAAAAATCTCTCTTGGTGAAATCAGGGAAGCGTTTACTGTTCCCTTTGAAATTACTTCTTCTCCCAAAAGACGGTTTTTCGTATTCAGCATCATCACCAGCAGCTGTTCCTGCTCACAGTGGCGCAAGTCTTCCATACAATAGCGTGCAATAGATGCAGGATCTTGAAATGACAGTTGATCTTTTGCAGAAGCTTTGGCCATTCTTTTTGAAAATTCGGCAATACATTGGATCTGCATAGCTTTAATCTCTCCGATTCCATCAATCTGCATCAAATCTTCCCTGGATAGATGATACAATCCCAGAAGACTGTCTTCTACTTTTGAGGCTTCCAAAACACGTTCTGCCATCTCCACTACATTCATAGATGGAGATCCCGTCCTCAGCATAATCGCCAGCAGCTCTGCATCGGACAGAGAATGTGTGCCATATTGTTTACATTTTTCATACGGACGTTCTTCTTTTCGTATTTGTTTCATAGACCGCATTCTTTTTCCTGACTCTCTCCCACGAAAACTGCCTGTCTTAATTTTAACATTTTATCATAGAATAAATGTCTTGTACACAGATGGAATCTTAATTTATCTTAAAATTTCTGATACTTCATTGCAATCTGCTCTGCAACCTTGATTCCATCCATCGCCGCTGATGTGATGCCTCCCGCATATCCAGCGCCTTCTCCGCAAGGGTATAATCCTGCCACACTGCTCTCAAATGTCTCGCTTCTCTCCATTCGGATTGGAGAGGATGTCCTGCTCTCCACGCCTGAAATCACTGCATCTGGACGGTCAAATCCCTTAATTTTTTTCCCAAACGCTTTGATTCCCATCTCTAAAGAATGAGCAATCTCCTCTGGAAAACACGTCCGCACATTTGCCAGTTTCCATTTTCCACAGATCTGAGGTTTTACTTCGCCCAATCTTTTTGTCTCCTGGTCTGCACAGAAATCTTCAAAGCATTGAACCGGTATGGTGCCGTTCCCGGCATGGTAAGATGCTTCCTCCAGTTTTCTTTGAAATCGTACGCCCGCAAGTGCATCTTTCCCTTCAAAGTCCTCCGGCGTCACAGTCACAATGATTGCACTGTTTGCATTTTCACCGTCACGCCTGTGATAACTCATTCCATTGACAGCAATCCTTCCTTCCTCGGAGGAAGCATTCACCACATATCCTCCCGGACACATACAAAAAGAATAGACGCCTCTTCCATTTTCCAGTTTCTCTGTTACTTTGTAAGCCGCTGCCGGAAGAATTCCAGATTCGATCTCTCCGTATTGTGCCAGATCAATCATTTTTTGAGGATGTTCAATTCGAACTCCCACTGCAAATGACTTTGCCTGAAGTGAAATCGGCTTTTTCTGAAGCATCTCAAACGTGTCTCTTGCACTGTGTCCTACTGCAAAAACAACTGTTTCTGCATCCATCCACTCTTTTCCATTTAGCTCCAGACGGTTTACTCTGCCATCTTTGATTTCCAAATCTGTCACCTGTGTCTCAAAAAACACAGCTCCGCCGCACGCTTTGATTTCTTCCCGCAGATTCCACACGACGCTGCGCAGAATATCGGTACCTATATGCGGTTTATTGACATATAAAATTTCTTGTGGAGCGCCTGCGTGGACAAATGTCTCCAGTACAAAGCGGTTTCTGCCCTTTTCATCTTTGACAAGTGTATTTAACTTTCCATCTGAAAATGTGCCGGCACCGCCTTCTCCAAACTGTACATTAGAATTTTTTTTCAGTTTTCCGCCATTCCAGAACTGCTCTACGTCTTTCATCCGCGTCTCCACATCACATCCACGTTCAAAAAGAATCGGGCGATATCCGTGACGTGCCAGCATTAAAGCGCAGAACAATCCCGCTGGTCCTGCTCCTACAATCACAGGCCGCTGTTTCAAAGGCTGTGATCCTGATTTTGGAAATACATATTTTTTCTTTTCTGTCAAAGACACATTTTTGTTCCGACACTGTTTTACTACTTTTTGCTCTTTCAAAACTTCTGCATCAATCACATAACTGTATTTTAATTCTGCCTTTTTTCTGGCATCCAGAGACTGTTTTACAATTTCATACGATTTTATCTGTTCCGATGAAACATGAAGTGTTTTTTCAATCGCTTTTGTCAGCTCTTCTTTTGTATGTGTAACCGGCAATTTTACTTGTTGTAATCGTATCATCTATTTTCCTTTCGCTGCATAAGTACCGCAGATATGTCCGCTTGTCCATGCCCATTGCAGATTGTATCCTCCGCACATTCCATCAATATCCAGAAGTTCTCCGGCAATATAAAGACCTCTGTGTTGTCTGCACTCCAGTGTGTTTTTATCGATCTCAAAAAGCGACACTCCTCCGGAGCAGATCTGCGCCTGTTCAAATGGTTTTGTCCCATCAATCGCAAGTCTTAGATGTTTCCATTTTTCAACCGCTTTCTCCCACTCTTCTTCTGGATATTGACTGGCCTTTCCTTTCCATTTCATCTCATGTACCAGAAAAGACGCCATTTTTTTCGGAAAGATTCCCATCAGGACTTCCTCTGGTGTCTTCTGAGAATCTGATATGGCTGTGCGGTACAGAAAGTTTGCTGTTTTCTGCTTCTCCTCGGCAGGATACAGATCTATTTCTATTTCTACTTTTTTCTTTTCATCCAAAGCTCTGGCTGCTTTAGAACTGATCTGAAATACGACAATTCCTGAAATGCCATATTCTGCCCACTGTAGTTCTCCCTCTTCTGTCTGAATATTTTTCCCGTCAATCAAAAGTTTCAGCTTCACCTGCGTGCGAAGTCCCGCTAGTGCAGAACAGACTTTATTTTTGCATTTCAAAGGTACCAGCGCAGGAAGAGGTTTCTTTATTTTTAATTTCAGTTTCTCTGCCAGCAGATAAGCTGCCGTATCTTCTTTTTGAACTGCTGCCTTTGAGCCTCCTGCCATAATCACGCAGTCTGCCTCATACTGCCATCCTTCTGTCTTTACAAGCCATCCTTTTTTCGTCTCCTCAAGCGCAGTCACTTTCTCTTGGCACTTTACTTTTACTTTCTGTCTGCGCAGTTCCATCATTAAAAATTCCAGCACCGTAGCGGCCTGATCCGTCACAGGATAGACAAGATTTTCTCTTTTCTTTGTTTTCATTCCAAGATTCTCAAAAAAAGAAATCGTATCCTGTGCGCCAAACTGCTCGAAACATCCTTTTAAAAAGTCCCATTTCTCATTGGCATATCCTTCTTCGAGATGCGCCGATACATTTGTCATATTGCATCGGCCATTTCCTGTTGTCAAAAGCTTCTTGCCCAGTTTTTCTTTCTGTTCAAGCAGCGTCACTTCTGCTCCTTTTCTTGCAGCTGCAATCGCTGCCATCATGCCGGCAGGCCCGCCCCCGATCACTACAATTTGTCTCATTTCTTTTTCCGCCTTTTATACGTCTTTTGGAAGCTTTACAAGATGTTTCTCTACCATTTTCTGTAAAGACATCAAAATTCCAAATTTTGCATGGTTCCATGTCAGACCGCCCTGGAAGTAAACGGCATACGGCGGTTTAATCGGACCGTCAGCGCTCAGTTCAATCGAGGAACCCTGTACAAAAGCTCCTGCTGCCATAATTACTTCGCTGTCATATCCTGGCATTGCCCATGGCTCCGGCGTCACATAGCTGTCCACCGGAGCAGCTGCCTGAATTCCCTCGCAAAATGCAATGACGCCTTCCGGAAAGCCAAATGTCACAGCCTGAATAATATCATGACGTGATTCCTGACCATTTGGCACGACAGAAAAACCCAATTTTTCATAGATGTTTGCCGCAAAAATTGCTCCTTTTAACGCAGCTGCTGTCACAGTAGGCGCAAGGAAAAATCCCTGATAGAAAGAACGCATCACTCCTAAGCTTGCCCCTACCTCTTTTCCAAGGCCCGGAGAAGTCAGACGGTACGCTGCATTGTCTATACATTCTTTCTTTCCTACAATATATCCGCCGATCGGAGCCAATCCGCCTCCTGGATTTTTGATCAGCGAACCGACTACCATGTCTGCCCCGACATCACTTGGCTCTATGCGCTCCACAAATTCTCCATAGCAGTTATCTACCATGCAGATGATCTCTGGATTTATGCTCTTTACAAATGCAATCGCCTCTCCAATCTGGGATACAGACAGCGTCGGGCGTGTCTGGTATCCTTTCGATCTCTGAATTTCCACCAGTTTTGTCTTTTTACTGATCGTCTCTTTAATCTTTTTAAAATCAAAGCTTCCATCCTCAAGCAAATCCACCTGTTTATAAGATACGCCATATTCTGCTAACGATCCGTTTGAAGGACGGATTCCAATCACTTCTTCCAGTGTATCATACGGTTTGCCAGAAATAGAAATCATTTCATCTCCCGGGCGCAGATTTCCTGACAGCGCCACCGCAAGGGCATGTGTTCCGCAGGTAATCTGAGGACGCACAAGCGCTGATTCTGCATGAAACGCACTCGCATACACTTCTTCCAATGTATCTCTTCCGGCATCATTGTATCCATATCCGCTGCTCATGTTAAAATGTTCTTCTGCCACACGGTTTTTCTGCATCGCATGGATTACTTTAAGCTGATTATACTCTGCCGTCTCATCAATCTCATCAAACCGCTCCTTTAACTGGCGTTCTATTTTCTGACCAAATTGATATACTTCTTCTGAAATACCAAGTGTCTCATACATACTATTTATCTGTGTCTTCATGATTCTCTCCTGTCTTCCATCCTCTTTTTTCCAGTTCTAAAAGCATTGCCTTTAAAATTTCTTCCTCGTTATAATGATACTTTTCTTTTTCCATCCAAATCACATCACGTTCTCTTTTAAACCAGGTAATCTGACGTTTTGCAAAGTGGCGCGTATCTCTCTTCAGCGTATAAACAGCTTCCTCTAAAGAACATTTTCCATCCAGATAATCCATGATTTCTTTATATCCCAGACCCTGCATGGATACCATATCCCTTGTAAATCCGCGCTCTTTCAGTCTTTTTACTTCTTCCAGCAGTCCATCTTTCATCATCTGATCTACTCGGTTGTCAATTCTTTCATAGAGATGCGCTCTATTGTCATTCAGGACAAAATAAGCCGACTGATATGGAGACTCTTTTTTTCGCTCCATCTCGTTGTGCGCAGAGATCGGAGTTCCTGTCTCCTTGTAAAACTCCAGAGCCCGAATCACTCTTTTTATATTATTTTCATGGATCTCATCTGCTGAGACAGGATCTACCTCACGCAGTCTCCCATGAAGCGCAGCCGCCCCTTCCTGCCTTGCAATACGCTCCAATTCTTCTCGATAAACAGGATCGCATTCATTTTCTGTAAAATCAATATCATACAGGACCGCCTGTATATAAAATCCTGTTCCTCCTGTCAAGACAGGCACATGACCCCGCTCCCAGATTTCTTTCATATACTGCTTTGCAAGTGTCTGAAACTTTACAACGTGAAATTCCTCGTCTGGTTCCAGTTCATCAATTAAAAAATGAGGCACCCCATCCATTTCTTCTTTTTTTATCTTTGCGGAACCGATATCCATTCCGCGGTATACCTGCATCGAATCAGCCGAGATGATCTCTCCGTTTATCGCTTTTGCAAGCGAGATGGAAAGCGCTGTCTTTCCGACTGCAGTCGGTCCTGTTAAAATTAGTAATGGTTGTTTCATCGTTTCCTCTCTATAAAATTCTCTTGAATTTTTTTTCTAGTTCATACTTTGTCATGGAGATGATTGTCGGTCTTCCATGCGGACAATGATATGGATTTTCCAGCTTTAACAATTCTGATATCAGATTTTCTGCCTCCTGTCTCGTCATCTGATGATTTCCTTTGACGGCTGCCTTACATGACATGGAAGCAATTTTTTCTTTTAAAATCTCCGGTTCTTCTTCCCCATTCAAATTGTTTAAGCTGTCGAGAAGTTCCAGAAAAAGTTCTCTTTTCTCAATTCCAAATAAATTTCCTGGAATGGCCCGAATCGAATACTCTCTTCCCCCAAACGATTCGATCTCAAATCCGATCTCCTCAAAATAAGCGTGATACCGCAAAAACAGTTCTTCTTCCTGCATACTCAGCGGAATCACTACAGGCGGAGAAAGCATTTGTGACGTAAAAGAGTGGTCTTTTAAGCTTTTCATTGTCCGTTCATACAATACTTTCTCATGCGCAGCATGTTGATCAATGATATACAGTTTATTCTGATACTGGACGAGCCAGTAAGTCTCAAATACTTGTCCTATGATCTGGTACTGGGCTGTATCGTTTTTTGCCGCTGCCTCTTTGTCAAACAGTGTAATCTGAACCGGTCTTTGCTCTCTATGGCTTTCAAATTGTTTTTCTATGCATTTTGGAGCGCTTTCTTGATTCAGATTCCGGTCTCCTGTTTTAAAATATGTTGGTTCACGCCTCAGGAAAGCGTCTGTATCCGTTCTGTTTGGAACCTTATTTTCCCAATGGTATTCTTTCTTCTCTTCTTTTAACTGCATCATTCGTCTTTTTTCAAATGGCTCTGGAAACGAATTTTTTTCCTGTGTTTTCTTTCTCTCTTTTTCATCGCCAAATGAAATCTCTGGAATAAATTCTTTTTGTTCCAGAATCCCTCGAATTGTACTTTCTACCAGGCGATACATCTTATCATTGTCCCAAAAATGTACCTCCAATTTTGCCGGATGGACATTGATATCCAATAAAGATCCGTCCATTTTCAAATGAAGTACAGCAAACGGATACTTATGCTGCATTAAAAATGCCTTGTACCCATCCTCAAGCGCTTTCATCAAAATCTTGCTTTTTATGTACCGTCCATTGATAAAGAAACATTCATAATTTCTATTTCCACGGCAAATCACCGGTTTGCCGATCAGTCCTTCCAGCACAATCCCATCTTGCTGTCTGCAGACTGGCATCACCTGACTTGCAATTTCTCTTCCAAAGACATTGTAGACAATATCTTTCAGCTCACAATTTCCGGAAGTATGCAGCTTGATCTGACTGTTGCTGATAAATTTAAAAGAAACTTCCGGATGCGACAATGCCATCTTTTCAATCAAGTCGCTGATATATCCCGTCTCTGTCACATTGCTTTTTAAGAATTTTTTTCTTGCCGGTGTATTATAAAAAAGGTTGCGCACCAGAAATGTTGTGCCTTCCGGAATTCCAACTTCCTCCATTGCCTTCTCTTCCCCGCCCTCAATCTGATAGCGGATGCCGACAAGGCTTTCCTGCGTCTTTGTCAGCATCTCTACCTGACATACAGCTGCAATGCTTGAGAGCGCCTCGCCGCGAAATCCAAGAGAATGAATGTCTAAGAGGTCTTCCACTTTTCTGATCTTGCTCGTCGCATGGCGAAGAAAGGCAGACGGCACCTCTTTTTGGGGAATCCCTACGCCATTATCTGTAATTCGGATAAATGAGATTCCCCCATCTTTTATTTCCACTGTGACAGAACTTGCTCCTGCGTCGATTGCATTTTCCACCAGTTCTTTTACAATAGATGCCGGCCGTTCAATCACTTCTCCTGCTGCAATTTTGTCGATCGTACTTTGATCAAGTACTTCTATTTTCATTTTATCACCAACGATTCTTTAATTTGTTCTGAAGCCGGTAAAGTGTGTTGAGCGCGTCAATCGGCGTCAATGTGCTGATTTCGATTTCTTTGAGCTCCTCTATAATATCTTCTTCACGCACCGTGTCAAACAGAGAAATCTGATCCATTTCAAGCTGATCATATTTCTTTTTCTTTGTCTTTGTTTTCGTATTTCCTTCTGCTTTCATCTCTTTTACTTTTTCTGTAATATCGGCAGCGCTCAATTCTTCTACCAGTTCTTTTGCCCTTTGAATGACGGAATCCGGCACGCCTGCCAGCTTTGCCACCTGAATGCCATAGCTTTTGTCTGCTCCGCCCTTTATGATTTTCCGCAAAAATACAATATGATCTCCCTGTTCTTTCACTGCGATGCAATAATTATTCACACCGTTTAACTTTCCTTCTAATTCTGTCAGTTCATGATAATGTGTGGCAAACAAAGTCTTTGCACCTAAGACTTTTGGATTACTGATATGTTCCACGACAGCCCATGCAATACTCAGCCCGTCAAATGTGCTCGTCCCTCTTCCAATCTCATCCAGAATCAAAAGACTGTTATTTGTGGCATTACGCAGGATATTGGCTACTTCTGTCATCTCTACCATAAAAGTACTCTGACCGGAAGCCAGATCATCCGATGCTCCTACTCTTGTAAAAATACGGTCTACAATTCCGATCTTTGCGCTCTCTGCCGGCACAAAGCATCCAATCTGCGCCATGAGAACAATCAGAGCAGTCTGTCTCATATAAGTCGATTTGCCTGCCATGTTTGGCCCCGTTATGATCGAAACACGATTGTTTCCATTATCAAGATAGGTATCGTTTGCCACAAACATATCATTCTGGATCATCTGCTCCACAACAGGATGACGGCCATTTTTGATATCAATCACACCTTTTTCATTCAATTTCGGTCTGACATATCCATTTCGCTGGGAAACGAGAGAAAAAGAAGCAAACACATCCAATCTCGCAATTTCTTTTGCCGTTTTTTGAATACGCACAACCTGAGAACCAATTTGATCCCGAATCTGACAGAACAGATCATATTCCAGCGCATACAGTTTTTCCTCTGCCCCTAAAATCATATCTTCCAGTTCTTTTAATTCCGGTGTGATATAACGCTCCGCATTTGCAAGCGTCTGTTTTCTCGTAAAATAATCAGGCACAAGTTCTTTATAAGAGTTTGTCACTTCCAGATAATATCCAAAAATTTTATTATATTTGATTTTCAGATTCTTTATCCCTGTTTTTTCTTTTTCTTTTGCCTCCAGTTCTGCAAGCCACGTCTTGCCTTCTGTCTTTGCGTGTTTCAGTCTGTCGATCTCCTCGTGAAATCCTTCTTTTATGATCCCGCCTTCACGAATCGCAATCGGAGGTTCTTCTACAATTCCTCTGTCTACAAGCTCATACAGGTCATCGAGCGTGTCCATATTCTCTCCTGCTTCTTTTAATGCTTTTGAACTCATGCTCTGAAGCAGGTATTTAATATGGGGCAACATGGAAAGTGAACTTTTAAAGGCAAGCAAGTCTCTTGGATTTGCTGATTTATAGCTGATTTTACTGATCAATCGTTCCAGATCATACACTGGATTTAAATATTCCCTGATTTCTTCTCTGCTGATCGCATTTTTATTCAGTTCAGCCACAGCATCAAGACGTTCATTGATTTCCTCCTTGCTGATCAACGGCTGCTCGATAAAGCTGCGCATCATTCTGGCGCCCATAGCTGTCTTTGTCTTATCTAATACCCATAAAAGCGAGCCTTTTTTCTGTTTTTCTCTCAGTGTCTCGCAAAGCTCCAGATTTCGCCTTGTGGAGCTGTCAAGCGTCATATATTTCGTTGTTATGTACGGCTTTAAACTTGTAAGATTATCCAGGGACGTCTTCTGTGTCTCTGTCAAATACTGGAGCAGCGCCCCTGCTGCAATCGTTCCGCTGTCATAAGAACTAAGACCGATCCCATCCAGTGTGCTGACATGAAAGTGTTTTTTCAAAGCCTGCTTGCACAGCTCGTCATCAAAATACCAGTCATCCAGAGCATAGATTGTAATTCCCAGCCGCTCTTTCATATCTTCCAAGTCGATTCCGCTGACGGAAAAAGACTGGTTGCAAATAATTTCAGTCGGACCGAATTTTGCAATCTCATCGAGCAGTTTTCTGTCTGTCTCAATCTCCGTCACGAAATAGTCTCCTGTCGTGATATCTGCCATGGAAACGCCATATCGGTCTGCCACATAGACAATGCACATCAGATAATTATTTTTTGTCTCATCGAGAGCTTGTGTATTTAAATTTGTTCCCGGCGTTACAACACGGATAACTTCTCTTTTTACAATTCCTTTTGCTGTCTTTGGGTCTTCCACCTGCTCACAGATCGCCACCTTGTATCCTTTTGAGACAAGTTTGTTCAGATAGTTGTCCACTGCATGATAGGGAACGCCGCACATCGGCGCGCGCTCTTCCTGACCGCAGTCTTTCCCTGTCAGAGTGATCTCCAGTACTTTTGATGCAACCAGCGCATCTTCGTAAAACATTTCATAAAAGTCGCCCAGTCTGTAAAACAAAATGCAGTCTTTGTAGGATTCTTTTGTCTTTACATACTGCTGCATCATCGGTGTTAATTGTGCCACGTTCCTGATCCTTCCTGTTCTTCCAATTTTTCTCCCATATAATAAAAGCCTCTGCATTCCTTTAAATATACGTCTGTGATTGTCCCGATCAGTTCTTTTTCACCTTTAAAGTGAACAAGCAGATTGTTTGTCAATCTTCCTGTCAGCAAATCTGGATCGTGTTCATTGATTCCCTCGACCAGAACAGGAAGCACCTGTCCCTCCACTTTTTTTGATTCCTCTTTGGAAATGGTCTGTACTTCTGCAAGAAGACGATCGAAGCGATCTTTTACAATATCTTCCGGCACCTGATTTTCCATCTTCGCCGCCGGTGTTCCTGTCCGTTTTGAATAGATAAATGTAAAGGCGCTGTCATATCGCACTTTTCTTACCACATCGAGTGTCTCCTGGAAGTCTTCCTCTGTCTCTCCCGGAAATCCGACAATAATATCTGTCGTCAGTGAAATATCCGGAACTGCAGCGCGTATCTTATCTACCAGCTCTAAATACTGTTCCTTTGTATATTTTCGGTTCATGATTTTTAAAATACGGGAGCTTCCTGACTGAAGAGGCAGATGCAGATGATTGCAGATCTTCTTTGAATTTTTCATCACCTCAATCAGCTCATCGGACAGGTCCTTCGGATGAGAAGTCATAAATCGGATTCTTTTCAGACCGTCAATTTTTTCAATTTCACGCAGAAGCTGAGCAAATGTAATCGGATCTTCCAATGTCTTTCCATAAGAATTTACATTCTGTCCCAGAAGCATCACCTCAACGACGCCGTCTTTTACCAGCTGTTCAATTTCACGGACAATGTCTTTTGGATTTCTGCTTCTCTCTCTTCCTCTGACATATGGCACAATACAATAGCTGCAGAAATTATTGCATCCAAACATAATATTGACGCCTGATTTAAACGGATATTTTCGCTCGCTTGGCAGATCTTCTACAATCTGGTCCGTATCCTTCCAGATATCAATGATCTGATGGCGGCATTCAAAACAGTTTACAATCAGCTCTGCAAATTTATAGATATTATGTGTCCCGAAAATAAGGTCTACAAAACGATAGCTTTTTTGAAGCTTTTCTACCACTTCCGGCTCCTGCATCATACAGCCGCACAGCGCAATCATCATATGCGGATTTTTTTTCTTATAGCTGTTGAGCACTCCCAAGCGTCCATATACTCTCTGATTTGCATTTTCGCGCACAGTACATGTATTATAAATCACAAAATCTGCTTCTTCCGACTGTGACGGTACATATCCGATCTGATGCAGAATGCCTTCCAGCTTTTCAGAGTCCCTCGCATTCATCTGGCATCCAAATGTTGTTGTACATGCCGTCAGAGGACGCCCTGCCTTTTTTGATGCCTCCTCTATATATTTACGCGCCTTCTTCAAAAAATAGTACTGCCGCATCGGTTCTTCCAGAGGTGGTGTCGTCTCAAGATCAATCGTCTCTAAGATTTTTTCTATATCATTTACCATATTTTGCTCTCCTTCTACCATACGATTCTGTTTTTCTTTGATCTTTTTGAAAAAAATTCCCAGCTCATCGCCAGGAATTTATTACGTTTTATTATATAATAGGACAGAAAAAATTGCAAGTGACATCCCCTCATGTCTCGTTACTGGCGGATCTGTCCGTCTCCATAAATAATATATTTTGTCGTTGTCAGCGCAAGCAGTCCCATCGGTCCTCTGGCATGAAGTTTCTGCGTACTGATTCCAATTTCAGCTCCAAAGCCAAATTCAAATCCATCTGTAAATCGGGTGGAGGCATTGACATAGACAGCTGCTGCATCAATCTCATTTAAAAATTTCTGTGCATTTGCATAGTCTTTCGTCACAATCGCCTCTGAATGTCCCGTATTATACCGATTGATGTGCGCGATTGCCTCATCAATGGAGCGCACTGTCTTGATCGATAAAATATAGTCCAGATATTCTTTTCCCCAGTCTTCAGGCATCGCTTCTTTTATTCCATCTGCTGCTTCTCTTGCGCCTTCGTCGCCTCTTAGCTCTACATTTTTTTCATCCAGTCTCTCTTTTAATGCCGGCAAAAGCTGATCTTTTATCTTTTCATGGACAACAAGCGATTCACACGCATTGCACACTCCGATTCTCTGTGTCTTTGCATTGAAAATAATATCAATCGCCATCTGCAGATCTGCTGTCTCATCGACATAGATATGACAGTTTCCTGTTCCTGTCTCAATTACTGGAATTGTACTTGTCTCCACCACTGTCCGGATTAAGTTTGCTCCTCCGCGCGGAATCAAAACGTCTACATACTGGTTCAGTTTCATAAATTTCTGAACTGTCTCTCTGCGGTTGTCTTCTATCAGCTGAACCGCATCCTCTTCTATTCCTTGTTCTCTTAATGCTTTTCGGATACGCTGCACAATCGCGCCGTTTGAGTTTGCCGCATCGCTTCCGCCTTTTAAAATCACTGCGTTTCCTGTCTTAAAGCAAAGTCCAAAGGCATCTGCTGTGACATTTGGGCGTGATTCATAAATGATTCCTACAACTCCGAGAGGCACTCGTTTCTGTCCGATCAAAAGTCCGTTTGGACGCGGTTTCATTGAAATTACCTCTCCAATCGGATCATCCAAAGAGGCGATCTGGCGCAGGCCTTCTGCAATATCCTGAATCCTTTTTTCATTCAGCATCAGACGATCCACAAGACCTTCTTTCATTCCGCGTTCTCTTGCAGATATCACGTCTTTTTCATTGGCTTCCAAAATCTCTTTCGTTCCGTCTATAAGTGATTTTGCCACTGCATTCAGCGCTTCATTTTTTTCACCGCTTTTTAATTTTGCCAAAGCTGGAACTGTATGTTTCGCTTTTTTTCCAATTTCTTCTACACTGAGCATATTGTTTCCTCCTGCTGCAATATCTTTATCATTTTTATCCCTGTCCACCCATTAAAGGTCTGTTTATTTTATGATTCTCTCTTCCGTGACGAGAATCTGTGGAAAAATATCATACTGATCAGCCGGCACTTCGTCCACCATCTGAAATTCAAATGATACCGCAATCGTATCGTGTTTTTTATGTACACTTAAATAGCGGTCATAAAATCCTTTTCCATATCCGCAACGATGTCTGTTTTCATCAAATCCCACGCCTGGAACAAGCAGCAACGCCTCTTCACATGGTGCCTCATTTTCTGTATGGAATGGCTCTGGTATTCCAAAATAGCCCGGCATCACATCGTCATAGGATCGGATTTCAAAATAACGCATCTCCTCTCCAAACACCTTAGGCGCGGCAACGCGCTTTCCTGCCGCCCATGCCGCTTCTATCAGCGGTTTTGTAGAGACTTCCTTTTTACAGTCCATATATACATAAATCCATTCTGCTTTCTGAAATAATTCCATCTTTAAAATCTTTTCACAGATTTTCTGACTTTTTTCCACACATTCTTTTTCTGTCAGTTCTTTTCTTTTTTGCAGAACATACTTCCTAATTTCCTTTTTTTCCATATCTCTCACCTAAATTTGTAACGCTTCCATCCGGCTCTAAAATATCAATACGGTCTAGATTTCCTTTTAAATTTCTGCGAAATGCTTCAATATATTCTCGTCTTAAATCTGCCTGCTCTTTCTTCTCCGCTTCGGTCAGACCTTCTGCTTTTGATTTTCGGTATAACAGATTAATGCGTGCTATTTTTTTTTCGTCCATCTAAATTTTCTCCTTTTCTCTTTTACATCTTTTTCAAATAATCAATCAAATGAAAGTTTTCATCTTTATTTTCTAAAAATAACGTTCCAAAATTCAATCCGTTCATAATGCGATGAATGATATGAAAATCTTTTCCATTTGCGATCAGCATATCTGCGCCTGCTGAGGTGGCAATTTTGGCAGCGGAAAGCTTTGTTGCCATTCCTCCTGTTCCTACGCTGCTGCTGCTTCCTTTTCCCATTTGAATCAAAGATTCATCCAGATTTTCTACAAGACTGATAAATTTTGCATTTTTCGTCTGGTGCGGATCGTCTGTGAATAACCCGTCAATATCCGAAAGCAGAATCAAAAGATCCGCATGGATGAGTGCAGCCACGATCGCGGAGAGCGTGTCATTATCTCCAAACTGCATCTCATATGTGGAAACGGTATCATTTTCATTTACAATCGGAATAGCTCCCATTCTCAGCAGTTCTTCAAACGTATTGTACGCATTTTTGCGGCTGGTGTCATTGACCATCGTATTTTTTGTAATCAGAATCTGTGCCGCTGTCTGACCGTATTCTGCAAATAGTTTCTGATAGATCATCATCAGTTTTGCCTGTCCGATTGCGGCACATGCCTGTTTTCTGGCGATTTCTGTCGGTCTTTTTTTCAGTCCTGCCGTCTGTTTTCCAACCGCAATCGCCCCTGAAGAGACCAACACTACTTCTTTGCCCATATTTTTCAGGTCGCTTAATTCTCTGATCAGTACTTCCAATTTTGTCAGATTTAAAGCCCCTGTCTCTTCATGTGTGATCGAAGACGTACCGATTTTAATGACAATACGCTGTTTTTCCTTTAATGTTTCTCTTATGTTCACTGTCTTTTCCTCCTCATTATGTCTTTTTTATCTTACACCACTTTTGTATAAACGTCTAACCTTTTTTTCTCTGTTAAAATCTTTTGTCGCTTTTCCTGCAAATTTTCTCCGCTCAGAATCTCAATCTGCTTTTTTTCAATTTCATACATTGTCTTTTGATACTCCAGACAATATGCCATGCAGATAAGAAAAAGGCAGAGAAAAAAGCTGACTACCCATTTCCATTTCATGTTTTCACACTCCTTTGAAAATAGTATCAGCTTTTTTTCTTTTCTCTATTCTTTTACGGGATTAAACGCATTTTTCTTGCCACAGCAACAAGTGTATTTCCTTTCGGAAAAGAAGCAAGTTCTCTCGGTGAAACTCCTCTTAAACGAACAAGAAGTACAAAATAAACAAACGCTCCCACACAGATTGCAATCATTGTCGCTAAGAAATTACCGATAAAGCCTGCTAATACGGTATGCACTCCCCATGCTGCCGCTCCCATGATTACAGAGCTTAAAATCGGCACTAAAAATGTTCTTAGGATTTCCTGACGATAATGAAGATATCTCTTCACAGCGATTCCATTCAGTACACAGACAACAAATGAAAATACGGTATTCGCCAGTATAACGCCATAAATATTCATTCCTCCCATTTTCAGGCTTGCATATAGTGTAATCAAATGAATAACAAGCGCTGCTACTGTATTCATCAGAGGAATTTTCATCTTTCCGATTCCTTGTAAAACCCCTGTTGTCAGGGTAGAGAGTGCAAACAATACCATCATTGGGGAGCCGCATTGTGTGATTCCTTCTACCAGAGAGGTAGAATCACTAAATAACAGCTGCATAATTGGGCTCGCAAGAGCGATCATACCTGCTGTACATGGAATTGTGATAACCATAGTATAGCGAATGGCATCTCCTGTTTTCTGTCTCGCCATTCTTCTGTCTTTATCTGCCCAGGCAGCCGCAAGACTTGGCACAATGGAAGGCGCAAGACAAGAAGCAAGAGCCAGCGGTACATTCATCAAAACTCGAAACTCGCCGGAATACGTTCCCCATATAATATTGTATTGTTCTGCAGAATATCCTTGTGATCCCAATACACTGTTAAAAATACTCTGGTCCAGAATTGTTGTGATATTATACAGGACACTGCTTAATACAACAGGCACAATCGTAATGATGATTGCACGGTAAATTTTACGTTCCGACTCTCTTCTTCTTGTTCTGTCCCGGCGCATCTTTCTTTTATATCTTTTGATATAAGTCACAAAGATGACTCCGACAAATAAAAGTGCAATCGTAACGCTCACAACTGTACCGATCGTTGCCCCTGCCGCTCCAAATGCCGGCTTATAAGAATCATTGCCACGTTTTGTTGCAATGCTGGCGCCGATCCCGATCATTGCTGCCGCTCCGGCTATTGAGACAACCGCATTTACAAGCTGCTCAATGACCTGTGAGACCGCAGTCGGAACCATATTCCCATGTCCCTGAAAAAATCCTCTTATCACCCCTAAAATAGACATCAAAAATAAGGCAGGCGCTAAAATCCGGATTCCATAAACAGCAAGTTCATTATGAACAAGATCTTTTGCGATAAAATCTGCAAATACAAAAGTAATGACAGAAAATACCGCCCCTACCGGTATTGACAGTTTCAAAGCGCATCGCAATACACGATAGGCATTTTTATATTCCCCATTATTCAGCCGCTCAGAAACTAATTTTGACACAGCCAGAGGAATATTGAAGCTGGATACCAGAAGCAATATGGTATAGATTTCATTTGCAGTAGAGTAATAACTGTTTCCCTCTTTTCCAATAATATTTGTCAAGGGAATTCTGTAAATCATACCGATCACACGGGCTATAATGGATGCAGCCGTCAAAATTGTGCCCTGCACTAAATAATTGTTATTCTTTTTCTTTCCCACGGCGTACCTCTATTCATCCTATGTTTTTCAAACTTTTTTAGATATAAAGTCGCTCTACTCTAAGACGATATTGTCGCGGTACGTATCCTGTACAATGCAAACCCAGGTTTTTCCCTGATTCAGCGTAATTTCCTGTCCGTTTGGATCATAATAGCGTGTCGCTCCCCATTCGGAATCTTTTTGCCATGTCACAGGAATTGCATATCCTTTTGTAATATAATATCCATCCATTCCTGTATAGGTATCAATATTCAGATACCCATTTTCATCATACGGCTCCCAGTGAGAGATTTGAATGAGAATATTGTCATAGGAGAGCTGTTCATTTGTCAGCTCGTCAATCTGAGCATCTCCATACTGAAAACGATAATATTTTCCGTCTTCTGCATTGTATTCAAACCACGGACTGTTAAATGCATATCCTGGGGTCACTTTGTTCGCAGTCACACCGCCCTGAGCCGCCAGATCAACAACCTCTCCGTCTGCTGCAAACTGATAGTGACCAGTATAATCTTCCGGATAGTACCGGTCATATCCACACATCTCTATCCCCTGTTCCAGCCTTTCTGCCGTCGTGTAGACATTATGCGGAGCCACGCGGTCATCTGAGCGATAATACACGGTACTGCCATAGTCGGAAAGTCCGCTTAAATTATCAACCTCCGGTCTCTCCAAAAGGTCGAGAGCATAGACTGCCTGTCCAAAATGGCTGTAAATTGCATCGAATTCTGTTGCGTAGTAGACATAATAATTTCTGCAGCTTCTGACAGATCCGATTCTGGAAGCATCCTCATAATCTTCCATAATTCCCATCAAACGTGTAATTCCTCCTTCTACAGGAGCTTCATATACGACATCTGCATTGGCAATCCCTGCCTGAGGAATCGCATCAATAATGTTATTAAACATAATTGCCACTGGTCTTTTGCTTCCGATCTCTGTGCTGACTTGCTTTCCAGTCAGATAGCTTGTCATCATATCCTGGCTTTCTTCTGCCTGCACGGAAAATCCTGCTGTCATTGTCAAAGCGGCTACTGCTGTCCATATTTTCCATTTTTTCATTCCTATATCCTCCTATTTTCATTAGATTTTTATCGGGAAATTCCAAGATCCTCCAGAATCTCAGTCTGTTTCCTCTCCATTACTTTTGCCTCTTCCTCTGTCATATGGTCATATCCCATCAGATGAAGCATACTGTGCGCAATCAAAAATGCGTACTCTCTTTTCTGTGAATGTCCATAACTCTCTGCCTGTTCGATTACTTTATCTCTCGAAATTACAATATCCCCCAACATCAGTTCTCCTGTATCCGGATGAAAATTGTAAATCTCTTCTTCTTTTTCTAAAAAGTCAAAATTTCCTGCCTTTTCATATGTCAAGGCCGGAAATGACAGCACATCTGTCGGACGGTCCATTCCTCTGTATTCCCGATTCATCTCATGAATTCCGTCATTGTCTGTGATGAGCAGATTGACCTCTGCCTCATAAGGACATTTTTCATAGTCCAACGCCTTTTGAATCACTGTCTGTGCTATTTCCTGCTCTGAAAATTCAAATACCGTTTCGCATTCTTTTTCAAAATTGATTGTCATGATGACCGTTGTCCCCTTTTTGATGTTCCTGTCTTTTGGACAGGATTTCTTTTTTCATAAGCCTCATATGCCTGCACAATTTTCTGCACAAGCGGATGACGCACTACGTCCTTGCTCGTCAGCTCACAAAAGCTGATTCCTTCTATTTTTTTCAGTACTTTCTGCGCAACTTCAAGACCCGATTTTTCTGATTTTGGCAAATCCTTCTGTGTCGAGTCTCCTGTCACAATTACTTTAGACCCAAATCCAATTCTTGTCAAAAACATTTTCATCTGTGCCGGCGTCGTATTCTGAGCTTCATCCAGAATAATAAACGCATTATCCAGCGTTCGTCCTCTCATATAGGCAAGAGGCGCAACTTCAATCAGACCTTTTTCCATATTCTTTGCAAAACTCTCTGCACCCATAATCTGATACAGCGCATCATACAAAGGGCGCAGATATGGATCTACTTTGCTCTGCAGATCTCCGGGCAAAAATCCCAGTTTCTCCCCTGCCTCAATCGCCGGGCGGGTTAAAATAATACGGCTGACTTCGTCATTTTTAAAAGCCTGAATCGCCATTGCCATTGCCAGATACGTCTTACCTGTTCCTGCCGGTCCTATGCCAAATACAATCATATCTCTCTTGATTGCATCCACATATGCTTTCTGTCCAAGTGTCTTTGGCTTGACAGCTTTGCCATTTACTGTATGGCAGATACATTCTTTGTCGATCTCTACAATGGCATTCTCTTTTTCCTCAAATGAGAGAGAAATTGCATAATCCACATTCTGTTCCTGGATCGTGTTTCCCCTTTGAGAAAGCTGCGTCAAATTTTCAATAATACGTTTTGCTTTCTCTGCTGCCGCTGCGCTGCCTACAATTTTAAGTGCTCCGTCTCTGGAAATGATCGTAACGTTTAATGTCTTTTCAATTTTTTTTATATGTTCGTCAAACCGGCCGAAAACATTCCGCTCATGCTGAGCTGGAATTGATGTTGTGACTTCTATAATGCTCATTCGATCTGTATTCCTTCCTCTAAATCCAATGTCTCCTGCAGCGGCACTCTATTTACCGCATATTCATGCAAAATTAAAGTCCCGCTTGCCCTGCACACTGACGTGTCTGCTACTATTTTAACATCATTTTTAAATATTTGAACCCCTTTTTGCTGAATTTTTTCTGAAAACGTCATAAATTCTTTTTTTGCTCTCTCTTTTGCTTCCTCCTGAGTATACCTTTTTTCCACAATTTCATACTCTCTGACAAGGTATGTTCCCCAGAAAACAGGGAGATAAAAACTGCCCCAAAGCTTCATCTGATGCTTTTCATCGATTACGTCATACTTTTGATAAGAATGTCCTTTCCACGGCGTCTTAAAAAAATGATCCCCTATTTGGATGTAACATTTCTTTTTATTATTTCCAGTATATACTTTTTGTCTGTACTTCATCGCAAATTCTGCTTCATACTGATCTGTCGTCTCTAAAAGAATATCTGCATCTGCCGCACACGTCTGATGAGAAATAACCTCTCCGGCATCGTTTTTGATGTCCAGCTGACCTAAAACCAGAACGTCTCCCTTTTTCACAGTATCTCCCACAGATACAAGCGGTTTTCCGCTTCGCGTAATCATCTTAACGATTTTTCCGTCTTTCGCCGCTGCCAGACTGCTTGGCTCTTGTACTGCTTCCGTATTTAAAATTTCATCTGTGTTTTCCTGTACCTGAATTTTTAAAAGCGTCCCTTTCATCTGAACAGAAACCCATATAAACTGTTCAAACTCTCTTCTCAATTCGGCAGCTAACTCTTTACAATTTATCTTTTGTTTCCAGCTTCCAAAAGAGATCTCCTTTTCTTCCAGATAATCTAAAATGACTTCATCCGTCTGTGTCATATTTCCGTCAATCTGAATGTCCCAGATAAAAAAAGAAAGTGTAAAAATAATCGCAAGACATAGGATGGTTCCCAGAAAAAAGCCTGTTCTCTTTTTATGTTCTTTGATCCAGAATGGCATTCCTGTCTTCTTTAAAATTTTTATCTTCGTATGGCTTTTTCTGGCAGCCTCCATTATTTTCCGGAAATCGCGGACAAAGATTTTTCCTTCATAAAAACTATCCTGATAATTTAAATCCCAAATTACGATTTCGTGATATGCACACAGATTTAAAAAGCGTTCATAAGAAGCAGAACGGATGGAGATCTCCATATATCCTTTGGCATACCGCATCAGCTGATCAATCAAAAGCGTCCTCCCCTGTCAATAATGTATGGATTCCAACACTCCTTCTATTCTCATCTCTGCGCATGTATAATATACAATATGCAGATTTTTTCCTTTTACTTCCAGCTTTCCGCTCTTTGTCTGCAAAAGCACTCTTTGATCCGTGTACTCTAAAATGCTCTTATAATTTTCAATAAAAATTTCTTCCTTTCCCGTCACCGACAAAAGCACAGCACCTTCTGATAAGTCTCTTGGAATCTGCATCTGTGCGGCAACTATCTGATAAAAAGATTTCTTTTTCTGACTCATAGATTCCCTTTATGCTGTTTTACTAATTAATATATGACATTTGAAAAAGGATATACCTCCCGATGCAAAGATCTTATTACCGAAAAAAAATCATGCTGAACCATGTCACGGTGTTGCTGTCGCAGAAAAAATCAATCTCTGCTTTTTCTGCTGCATCTGTCACTAAGATACCATAACTCTCTATGCACGGATTCATCATTTCAGGATGTCTGCACGGAGCATCCGGATAAGTACACTCTCTGCAAAAATCACAGGAGTCGGTAGACAAGCCCAATACTTCTTCTGCCTCTGTGGCAATCTCATCTCTGATTGCACGCATCACCTTCTCATGCTCCTGCCGAGTCGGCAGCGTACATTCCATATTGGCAATATCTTCTACTTCTGCTACAGTCGTAAAAACAAATACTTTTTCAAATTCCAGGCATCTTTTTCTGCACTCCTCCACTGTTCCTGTTGCCGGCGGACACGACCAGGATTTTCCATATCTTGGACATTCTGTCTCACAGATATAGCGGACCTGCTCTGAAAACACTAATTCTTTTGTATCTAAAAAATTATATTGGCAAAGCGGATATTGTGCTGCAATCTCTTCGATTCGTTCCTCTTTCATCATTTTCTGCCCCTTTTTTTATTTTAATTTTGAAGAAACATCCAAATTATACCAGAATGTCTCCTGTTTCACAACCTTTATTCTTTTTTCTGTCACAGTGCTGATCGTTTCAGCTATGATTTCATTCTAACTTTCTCTTTTTTTACATATAGATAAAAGAAGATATCTTGGGGGAAATTTTTAACATGAAAAAAAATCCTCTTTTTAAAAAAATTTTGTTTCTCTGCTGTCTTTTTACCTTTTCTTACATAGGCGGTGCTTCGGTTCGATATCTTGTGAATCGAAATCAGATTTGTCAGACATTAGCATCACAGGAAGGAAACTGGGGACTGAGTTTTCAGGAAGAAGGCGCTGCCCCTGTCGGAAATGTTTCCTGCGAAGAACTTTCTCCTTATCATGCTGCCTATGTGGATCAGACAGACGAAAAAGTAATCTATCTGACATTTGATGTCGGATATGAGAATGGTCATACTGCCACTATTTTAGATGCTCTGAAAAAACACAATGCTCCCGCTGCATTTTTTGTGGTTGGAACGTATTTAGAAAGCAATCCTGAGCTTGTAAAACGTATGGCTGCTGAAGGACACACCGTCGGCAACCATACCTACCATCACCCTGATATGTCAAAGATTGCTTCTCGCGAATCGTTTGAAAAAGAATTGCAGGATGTTGAAGCTTTATATACGCAGATTACGGGAGATCCGATGACATATTTCTATCGCCCTCCACAAGGAAAATATAATATTTCCAATCTGAAAATGGCAAGTGAAATGGGATACTGCACCTTTTTCTGGAGTCTTGCATATGTTGACTGGCTGGAAGATCAGCAGCCTTCTAAGGAGGAAGCGTTTGAAAAACTTCTAAAAAGAATTCATCCGGGAGCCATTGTTCTTCTCCACAGCACTTCTGCTACAAATGCTTCTATTCTTGACGAATTGCTGACAAAATGGGAAGAGATGGGATATGTCTTTAAACCTCTGTCTGATTTGCAGAAAAAGCTGTTTTCTGTTTAAAATTTTATCCTATAAATCTTTCATCTCTCTTTTTCAAATGTTCGGATTCTTTTCTTTCATCTCACATCAAAAATATGGCACGGTCTGCTTTCCTCTCAGACCGTGCCATATTTATTTTATCTGTTTTTATTTTTTATCACTAAATTTCTTATCGATTTAATAACTATCAATTCTCTCACATCGTCTTAAAAGTTGATATCTTCTCCATAATAGCAAGCTTTTAATAATTTTTCCATCTCTTCCTGTACAGGAACTCGTGGATTGGAACCAGTACAAGCATCACCGATTGCCAGCTCTGCTACTTTTGGCAATTTTTCCATAAATTCTTTCTCGTCAATGATACCACCCTCATATTCTTTGATGCTGTTTGGAATATCAAGGGATTTATTCATGTTCTTTAATTCTTCGACTAAAGCGGCAACTTTCTCTTCTGTTGTATTTCCGCCAAGTCCGATGAAATCTGCTATCTCTGCATATCTTTTTGCTGCTTCTTCTACTTTTGCATTATACTGGATTACTCTTGGCAGATACATCGCATTGGCACATCCGTGAACGATATGACCTCCTGTGTAAGCGGCGCCTGTCTTATGTGCCATAGAGTGAACAATGCCAAGCAATGCGTTTGAAAATGCCATTCCTGCAAGGCACTGTGCATCGTGCATATTGCTGCGGGCATCCGCATCGCCGTCGTATGATTTTTTCAGATTTTCATGAATCATCTTAATTGCATAAAGTGCAAGCGGATCTGTATAGTTGCAGTGGAGTGTTGATACATAAGCCTCAATCGCATGTGTCATCGCATCCATTCCTGTATGCGCCGTCAATTTTTTCGGCATCGTCTGGGCAATCTCAGGATCGACAATCGCAACATCTGGTGTGATATTAAAATCTGCCAGCGGATATTTGATTCCTTTTTCATAATCTGTAATTACGCTGAATGCCGTCACCTCTGTCGCTGTTCCTGATGTGGACGGAATGGCACAGAATCTTGCTTTTGTGCGCAGCTGTGGGAAGTTAAACGGTGTGATTAACTGCTCAAATGTTGTCTCTGGATATTCATAGAATGCCCACATTGCTTTTGCAGCGTCAATCGGAGATCCGCCGCCCATTGCTACGATCCAGTCAGGCTCAAATTCCTGCATTGCTTTTGCGCCTTTCATTACTGTTTCCACGCTTGGATCTGGCTCTACATTCTCAAACAGTTTTACTTCCATTCCAGCTTCTTTGAGATAATTAACAGCACGATCCAGAAAACCAAAACGTTTCATGGAGCCGCCTCCGACAACCAGAATAGCTTTTTTTCCTTTTAAATTCTTCAGTTCTTCCAGAGAACCCTTTCCATGATACAGATCTCTAGGCAATGTAAAACGTCCCATCTCGTTCTCCTCCTTATTTTTGTTTACTTTGATATTTTTTTAACAATCAGTATTATACTCCTCTTTCTTTAAAATTACAATCTTTTTTTTCGGATTTATTCTTTTTTTCTATTTTTCCCAATCTTTTTGCTTTTCTTTTGCAAATTTCTGGTCATCTTATCCGAATGGAAAAATTACTTTTTTATTTGTGATATGGTTCGTTCTGTATAATGCGATAGCTTCGATAAATCTGCTCCAGCAAGATCACTCGCATCAGCTGATGCGGAAATGTCATATCCGAAAAACTAAGCCATTCGTCCGCACGTTTTAATACGCGCTCGTCGAGACCTAGTGACCCTCCGATAATAAAACAGATATGACTTTTGCCCTGTATGCCAAGCCTCTCTATTTCTGCTGCCAGCTGCTCAGACGTCTTTTTCTTTCCCTCAATGGCAAGGGCAATCGTATAACTGCCGTCTTTGATTGCTTTTAAGATACGATCGCCCTCTTTTTCTTTAATCTGTCGTTCCTCCGCCTCACTGGCACGCTCCGGCGTCTTTTCATCTTCCAGCTCTATAATCTCCAGTTTACAATAGCGGCTCAGCCGTTTTGCATATTCTTTTATTGCATCGGTAAAATATTTTTCTTTTATTTTACCGACTGTGATTAATGTAATCTTCATTTTAATAGTCAAAGGCTGTGCGTCCGCACGTTACCGTCTTGATATACTGTACCACTTTTAAATGTTCTGGATGAACAGCATACTGATTTAATGCTTCTTCTGACTCAAATTCTGAAAACAGACCGATATCTTTTGTGCTGGAAGCCATCTCATTTAATTTCACTTCCAGAGAGATGACACCTGGAATCACCGATTTTAAACATTCCAGATCTTTCTTTATTTTCTTCCCTGCTTCTGCTTTTTGTTCTGCTGTCAATGTATCAAGATAATTCCATAATACAATATGTGTTACCATTTTTTCCTCCATCTGTCCGAAAAAGGGAATGCAGCATTCTTTTTTCCCTACATTCCCTCTCTTATCTTATTTTTTATTTATTTGACAGGAATTCATGAATTCCTTTTGCTGCTGCCTTTCCTGCTCCCATCGCAAGAATTACGGTCGCTGCTCCTGTCACAGCGTCACCGCCTGCATATACGCCTTCTTTTGATGTCTTTCCTGTCTCTTCTTCTGCAATGATACATTTTCTCTTATTTGTATCAAGACCGATTGTTGTGGAAGAGATCAGTGGGTTTGGTGATGTTCCAAGAGACATAATGACAGTATCCAGTTCCAGTTCAAATTCGGATCCTGGAATCTCTACCGGTCTTCTTCTTCCGGAAGCATCTGGCTCTCCTAATTCCATGCGGATACATCTCATTCCTTTTACCCATCCGTTCTCATCTACTAAGATTTCCTTCGGATTTGTCAGAAGGTCAAAGATAATTCCCTCTTCTTTTGCATGATGTACTTCTTCTACTCGTGCCGGAAGTTCTGCTTCGCTTCTGCGGTATACAATGTGTACTTCCCCGCCCAGTCTCAAAGCTGTTCTCGCAGCATCCATCGCTACGTTTCCGCCGCCGACTACAGCCACTTTCTTTCCTCTTGCGATTGGTGTGTCATAGTCCTCTCTGAATGCTTTCATCAAGTTATTTCTTGTCAGGAATTCATTTGCAGAGAATACGCCGTTTGCATTTTCTCCCGGGATTCCCATAAACATTGGAAGACCTGCTCCTGATCCGATAAATACTGCCTCAAATCCTTCTTCTTCCATGAGTGCGTCAACTGTTGTTGATTTTCCAATCACCACGTTTGTCTCAATTTTTACGCCAAGGGATTTTACATTCTCTACTTCTTTTTCTACAACATCGTCTTTTGGAAGACGAAACTCTGGTATACCATATACCAGCACGCCGCCTGCTTTGTGCAGCGCTTCAAAGATTGTCACATCATATCCCAGTTTTGCCAGATCTCCTGCGCATGTCAGTCCTGCCGGACCAGAACCGATCACTGCAACTTTGTGACCGTTTTTCTCTGCCGGCGCCGGAGGTTTGATTCCGTTTTCTCTCGCCCAGTCAGCCACAAAACGCTCCAGTTTACCGATTGAAATTGCCTCTCCTTTGATTCCGCGGATACATTTTCCTTCGCACTGGCTCTCCTGAGGACAGACACGACCGCAGATTGCAGGCAGTGAGCTGGACTCGGAAATCACCTTATATGCTTCCTCAATATTTCCTTCTTTTACATGGGAGATAAACCCAGGGATATTGATGGAAACAGGACATCCCTGCATACATTTTGCATTTTTGCATCCGATACAGCGCTGTGCCTCTTCCATTGCTTCTTCTTTATTATATCCTAAGCAAACTTCATCAAAGTTTGTAGCTCGTACCTTTGGGTCCTGTTCTCTTACAGGAACTTTTTTCAATACATCTGCCATTATTCATCACCTCCACAATGTCCGCATCCGCCGTGATGGGTATCGCCTTCACGCAGTTTCAGAATTGCTCTTCCTTCCTCAGTCTTATACATCTGCTGTCTCTTCATTGCCTCGTCAAAATTAATCTTATGACCGTCAAATTCCGGTCCGTCCACACAGGCAAACTTGATCTCATCTCCAACTGTCAGACGACATGCGCCGCACATTCCTGTTCCATCTACCATAATCGGATTCATGCTGATAATAGTAGGGATTTCCAGTTTCTTTGTAGTCAGACACGCAAATTTCATCATGATCATCGGACCGATCGCTACACACTTGTCATATTTTTTACCCTGATTTAATACAAGATCTTCAATAACTTTTGTTACGACTCCGTGTGCTCCGTAAGAACCGTCATCTGTCGTGATATACAGATTTCCTGCCACTGCTCTCATTTCATCTTCTAAAATCAGCAGATCTTTTGTCTTTGCTCCGACAATGACATCCGCTTCAATCCCATGCTCTTTTAACCATTTTACCTGCGGATAAACTGGGGCTGTTCCTACACCTCCCGCAACAAACAAAATCTTTTCATTTTTTAATTTTTCAAGATCTTCATGGACAAATTCTGACGGCTGTCCAAGAGGTCCTACAAAATCGCTGAAAGCATCTCCAGCCTGAAGTTTTGAAAATTTTTCACTTGACGCACCCACAATCTGGAATACAATTGTGATGGTTCCTTCTTCTCTGTCATAATCACAGATCGTCAGCGGAATTCTCTCTCCTACCTCGTCCTCTTTTACAATGACGAACTGTCCCGGCTCGCAATGCTTTGCAATGCGCGGAGCCTCGACAACCATAAGAAAAATTTTGTCCGCCAGTTTTTCAGCTTTACGTATTTTATACATAGACATCCTCCTATTTTCCGCAGGTGAATTACTTCTCATCTACGTGGTTCTTATGCCATGGTACTATTTCAAAAAAGTACACAAACAGACAACTATACTATAAAACAAATATTCGAAAATTTCAATAGTTTACTGTATTAAATATATTCCTCTATGTACTGTTCAAACTGTTCCATAGACATTAAGACCTTTCTTGGTTTTGTTCCTTCCTCTTCCCCGACAACACCAGCCTCGTATAGCTGATCCATGATGCGCGCCGCCCGATTAAATCCTACTTTAAGCGATCTTTGCAGCATCCCGATCGAAGCCTTCTCTCTTTCAATCACGATTTTTCCGGCATCTGCAAAATAGACGTCCCAATCGCTTCCGCTTTCCTGTCCGCCTTGACTGCCTGTCTGCGACAGATTGATCTGCTTTTCCATTTCTTTTGCATAACACGGCATATTCTGGGAAGTGATAAAATTCACTACATCAGATACTTCTTTATCCGATACAAATGCGCCCTGTACGCGAACCGGTTTTGGTATTCCCTGCGGAAAGAAAAGCATATCTCCTTTTCCAAGCAGTTTTTCTGCCCCGTTCATATCCAGAATTGTGCGTGAATCAACACCAGATGAGACCGAAAAGGCAATTCTGGAAGGCATATTTGCCTTGATCACGCCTGTGATGACATTGACGGATGGTCTTTGAGTGGCAATGATTAAATGTATTCCTGCTGCACGCGCCAGCTGTGTGAGCCTTTGAATTGCCTCCTCCACATCATTTTGCGCTACCATCATCAAATCAGCCAGCTCATCTACAATAATCACAATCTGCGGCATCTTCTTTGGCTTGTTTTCATCCTCAATCTGTTCTACCGACGCCACTTTTTGATTATATCCCTTTAAATCGCGCACACCCATAACTGCAAATTTATTATACCGCTCTGTCATCTCTGCCACAGCCCAGTTTAAAGCGCCTGCGGCTTTTTTCGGATCAGTGACAACCGGAATCATCAAATGAGGAATTCCATTATAAATGCTTAGTTCTACTACCTTTGGATCAATCAGAATCAATTTTACATCTTCCGGATCTGCCTTGTACAGCAGACTGATAATGATAGTATTAATACAGACGGATTTTCCAGAGCCTGTGGCCCCTGCAATCAGAAGATGCGGCATCTGTGCAATATCTGTCACAACCGTCTTCCCGCTGATATCTTTTCCTGCTGCAAATACAATGTTGGACGGATGATTCTGGAAATTCTCGCTTTCCAGCAATTCTCTCAAAAATACGGTACTGTTTTCTTTATTTGGAACCTCAATTCCGACAGCCGCTTTTCCGGGAATCGGCGCCTCTATTCGGATATCTGCGGCTGCAAGATTCAGTTTGATATCATCTGCAAGATTGACAATCCTGCTTACTTTCACTCCCTGTTCGGGTTGAAGCTCATATCTTGTCACAGAAGGACCACAGCTGGCATCAATTACATTGGCATGAACTCCAAAACTATACAGTGTCTTCTGAAGCTTCATCGCTGTCTCTTTTAATTCCTGCATATCCTGTGATTTTTTATTTCCCTTTGGAAGATTCAAAAGGTCTATCGGAGGAAATTGATATTTCTGTCTCTCCTGCTGCACTTCTCCTTCTATTTCCGCTTGTACCTGCGTCACATTTTGCTCGATCTCTGTCCGTTCTCTTCTTCTTTGCTGTACAGTCTGGACTACTTCCTGATCTGCTTCCTGTTTTTCCTCTTCTGTTCTTTGATTATTCTCTTTTTCCCATACAAAGCCTGTTTCTTGTTCTTCCGGCTCTGTATCGTCTAAACTATCTTCTGCAAAGGAACAGATAGGATCATCTGCTTCTTGCTGTTCCTCTTCGCTCTCTTTCTGATAACCTGCCTCTGTCATTCGGCACTGCGGCACAAAAATTTCATCTACATTTTCCTGCTTCTGCACCATTTCTGGTTCTTCCAAAAGATCAATCTCTTCTATTTCTACCTGAATTGGCTCCCGCTGTCTTTCTTCTCTCTCCCAGAAATTCTTTTGCATTTCTTCTCTGTGCTCGTCTGACTCTTCTGGCTCTGCAAGCTCCAGTTCTTCTGTCTTTTCTTCCTGTGTCTCTTCTGTCGTCTCCTCTTCAAAATCTATTTGTCTTTTTTTCTTGTGATGCTCTGCTTCTATTTCCAGCCAGTCCTCTGTATCAGGCCATTCTTCTTCCTGAATCGGATAATCGTCCTGCAAAATAATATTTGCAACCCCATGCGTCTCTTCTTCCTGCCAGTAGTTCTCTCTTTCCGCTCTCTCCTCTTCTCTTTGCATCTGATACTGTCTTTTTTTATTTTCCCACAGTTCACGGCAATGAGCCGATTCTTCTTTTGCAGAGTGGTAAACTTTTTTACTCCCCTTTTCGATTCCTCGAAACAAAGATTTTTCTGTCAAAAGAATAAATGCAATGATTGCAAAAAGAAACAGTACTACATAGGTGCCAGCCACCCCGATCGTCGGGCAGCATCCTGCCGCTATTACACCGCCTATCATTCCACCCCCGCTTTTTTGAGCAGCGCTGACTTTATAATAGTCGATCAGACTTTTCGTCTGCTGATATCCATTTGGTATCAGCTCCATAAAAGCACACAGTACAATCAGCAAAATTAACATACCAGCCACTTTAATCCATGCAATTTTATTTTTTTTATTCAGAATCAAAAATGCAAACAAAAAGAATAATAGAACCGGGACAGCATAAGCCAGAATGCCAAATATTCCAAATAAAGCATTGCTGACGGTGCTCCCTATACTGCCTCCCAGCCCAAGATTGCTCAGAAATGCAAGTACTGAAACAGCTAAAATCATCCATAGAAGCACTTCATCCCAGATCTGACTATTCTTCTCCGGTTCTTTTCTCACCGTATTTCTCTTTTTTCCTGTATTTTTCTTCTTTATGGAGTTCTTTGCAGAATTTGTTCCAGATTTTTTTGTATGTTTTTTCGCATTCTGAGTATTTTTCGCCGCTGTTCTCTTTTTCTGTGTCTTTCCTGCTGTGCTTCCTGTCGCTGCAGCAGTTCTTTTTGTATTCTTTTTTTGCGCGCTTGCTGCCATACTCTTTACCACTCCCTTATTTCATTGCAAAATGCGCCGCAATGGCAAGAATGCCCATTGCAAAACAATAGTAAGCAAAAATACGGTATTTTTTCTTTCTCAGGAAATTTAATGCACGCCGTATAAGAAAGAATCCGGTGATGCATGCTGCAATCGTTCCAATGATATAAATTCCAAACATGGAATTTACTCTTCCTGCATCCTGAACATTGACTGCTTCCACAATAACAGCTCCTAATACAGAAGGAATAGACGCAAGAAATGCATATTTTACGGCGAACTTTCTCTGAAATCCACTTAAAAGACAGACAGAAAGCATCATTCCGATGCTGGACAGTCCCGGCAAAACCGCAATCCCCTGCATAATGCCAAGCACAACTGCACTTCCATATCCAACATCTTTTGGAATCTTCTGACCATTTTCCCCCAAATCTGAGACCAAAAGCAAAATTCCCATAATAAAAAAGCAGACGGCTGGTATCGTAAGCGTTGTTTTAGAAAACAATGCCAGATTTCGCGCAGCATATCCTACAAGAGCAGTAAACACGGTTGTGATAAAAAGTAAAATCGCAAACTTTCGATAATTATTATGTACAATTTTTTTATAACGTTTTGCCTCATCCCGTTTTTTATTGAAAAAAAAGATTTTAATATTTGTTGTCAGATCTCTTCCCATACCTAGGATTTCCAAAAAAATCTTTCTGATATCACGATAAAACGAAATAAAAATCACAATCATTGTCCCCACATGAAGCATAACAGGAAAAAGCATACTTCCCTCTGGATCCAGATGAAATACATTCTGAAAAATGACAAGATGTCCCAAACTGGAAACAGGCAAAAATTCCGTGATTCCCTGAATGATCCCCATCCAGACTGCCTCTAACCATGACATAGGCATCCTCAGCTCCTTTCTTTTCTCTTTATATAAGGACTGATAGGAAATTTATCCTTTCCTATCAGCCATGTGTGATCTGCTGCCTGTAGCAGAAAGTATATTTTTTTATCACATAGTTTATTATTATATCATAAATCAGCAGGATGTACAAATCATTTCCTTTACTTTTGCCAATGCCTCTTTCATCCCTCCGACTTTGTTGATCAGTCCTTCTTCCACTGCCTGTTGTCCTACAAGAATTGTTCCCAGATCTTTCGTCAACATCCCTGTGTCCATCATTAATTCTTCCAGACGTTCTCTTTTTGCATTGCAGTGTGAAGTAATAAAATATAAAATCCGATCCTGCATCTGTTTAAAATAATCATATGTCTGTCTCGCCCCAATTACGGTGCCGCTCATTCTGACAGGATGGATCACCATTGTCCCAGTCTCCACAATATAAGAATAATCTGTTGAAACTGCAATCGGAATGCCGATCGAATGGCTCCCTCCAAGTACAAGAGAGACGGTTGGTTTACTTAAAGAGGCAATCATCTCTGCAATCGCAAGTCCCGCTTCTACATCCCCTCCCACAGTATTTAACAGAATCAGAACCCCTTTGATTTCTTCATTGTCTTCGATTGCCGCAAGCTGTGGCAGAACATGTTCATACTTTGTAGTTTTGCTGTTTGCCGGAAGACATTCATGACCTTCAATTTCTCCAATCACACTTAAAAGATAAATATTATTGTGCAGTGTTGCCTGTCCGAAATCTTTAATGGATTCGCGCAGTTTCTCTTCTTTTTGCATACTTAAAAATCTCCTTTTCTTTTTTAAGTATGCCCCCTTTTTTTCATCTTATCCTGCGCAAAAAAGGAATGCTGCAGTTTTTCTTACAGCATTCCCATATTTTTTCTTTCGTCTTTTAATTTTCTTCTTTAACAATCTTTCAGAAAATATTTTTTTTCCAGATCACGCACCATCTGGATATACAGATCTTTGCACTGTTTATTCTCATTATTTTCAATCATCTGAATACAAGGAGACAAATATTGATCCCATACTTCACGGTAAATCTTTTTTCTGTCTTTTCTTTGATTGATATGTTTGACAATTGTAGGCGCCAGATCATAATACTGCCGGATCACTTCTTCTCCGTCAGGCTGACTCATCAGATATCCATCGCGATAATTGCGCAGCAGCGTCAGCTCATAACAGTCATCTGGCTTTCCAAATGTCTCGCATACTGCTGTCGTAATATAGCAAAATTTCCGTTTGAATCCCGCCTGAATCTCTTCATATGTAGCAGCTCTCAAATTTGTTTTCGGAAATGCTTCCTTCCATGCCTTTTGTACAGCCTCAGCCAAAATCGGAGAGGAATCTCCGCCAAAATGCAGTATTCCAGGCAATACATAGACAGCCATAAACATATTAAAGTCCATCAGCATCTGATCTCTTTTGCTTTTTTTCTTTTCTGCTTCGATCTGCTCTTTCGCTTTTTCTGCCAGCGCAGCAGCCATATTTGTGATAAACTGCTGTTTGTCAATTACCTGATGATATCCTGCCTCTATCGCTGTGTAGGTCAGGTCATTGTTCTGACAATATTCTTTAAAAGCATCTGCATACAGATTTCTTTTAAAATTTGCCATCGGATCCCCTTCGCAAAAAAGCAGTTTCGGCATTCCTTCAATACCTGTTAGATAATTATTCATATTTATTCATCCCAATTATGATAAACCGCCTGAACATCATCGTCTTCATCGAGTAAATCTAATGTTCTCTGTAAACATTTAATCGCATTTTCATCTGTCAGTTCCACATAATTCTGCGGAAGCATCGTTACCTCTGCAGAAGCCATCGGAATTTCCTCTTTCTCCAGCGCCTCGCGAACGGCTGAGAAATCATCCGGGGATGTCAGAACCTCATAACTGTCCTCTTCCTCTGAAAAATCTTCTGCTCCCGCATCCAGTACCATCATCATCAGATCGTCTGCATCCATCTCACACTCTTCTTTATCAATAATAATCTGACCTTTTTTGTCAAAGCTGTAAGATACGCATCCAGGTGTTCCGATGCTGCCGTTTCCTTTTGTAAACGCGCTTCTCACATTTGCTGCTGTTCTATTTTTATTATCTGTCAGAGCCTCCACAATGATTGCGATGCCATTCGGTCCATATCCTTCATATGTTACATATTCATAGTTCACCGCATTGGCATCCCCTGCTGCTTTTTTGATTCCACGGTCGATCGTGTCATTTGGCATATTGTTTGCTTTTGCTTTTGCAATCACATCACGCAGTTTGCTGTTATTTGCCGGATCTGGTCCGCCGTCTTTTACTGCTACTGCGATCTCACGCCCGATAATTGTAAAAATCTTGCCTTTTGCTGCATCGTTCTTTTCTTTCTTATGCTTAATATTCGCAAATTTTGAATGTCCTGACATTTCTTCTACTCCTTTTCTGTCTCTTCTTTGTCTGCCTTCTCTTCCTGCGGCAGTTTTGTCACTTTCACTTTGTCGATAATTTTATTGGCAACGCTCAAGATCTGGAAAGAATAGCCTTTTTCCTGAATCTCTGAATGCTCGTCTTCCTCTGGTACTTTGTCGAGACGATAGACTAAAAATCCATTTAATGTCTCATATTCTTCATTATGGAGCTTGACATTCAGCATTTCTTCCACATCTTCAAGCGGAGTCAACCCTTTCATCAAATATGTGTTATCTCCGATTTTTTCGATAAATGCTTCGTCTTCATCATATTCATCCTGAATATTTCCTACAATCTCTTCCAAAATATCTTCCAGCGCTACCAGCCCAGCTGTCTGCCCATATTCATCCAGAACAATGACCATCTGCTGTTTTTTCATCTGCATATTTTTAAACAAAACATTGATCTTTCTTGTCTCCGGTATAAAAACGGCTGGTCGGATCAGATTCGGAATATCCTTTAAAGGCCGATCCCCATACTGATTCAGCATCTTCGCTTTCATCGCATCTTTCAAATGCAGAATTCCGATGATATTGTCAATGTCTTCCAGATAAACAGGAAAGCGGGAATTGATGCTTTGTAGCATAAAAGTCAGATTCTCATTCAGACTCTGCGCTCCGTCAAGCGCAATAATATTTTTTCGGTGCGTCATAATGTCCTGGGCTTCTTTATCGCCAAACTCGACAATATTTTGTATCATCTCCGCCTCGCTTGCCAGAAGAACTCCTTGTTCATGTCCTTCATTGACCATCGAAATAATTTCTTCCCCGGTGACATCATCCTGAATTTTGTATGGATCAATTCCAAACATTTTGACTGTCAGATTGGAAAATTTTCCGATCAGATACGTCAGAGGTCTCATAAGCAGAATGCTTTTTTTTATTACGCCGTAGTACCGCATGGCCCATTTCTGAGGTCTATGTACACCAAAAATTCGCGGAACGGCAAATCCAAGCGATATCATGATAAATAAACATAATATCATATTGATGATTCTGCTTATCCAATATAAAAGTGTTGCTCCAAATGTGCTTCCAAACCCTGCGCTTTGCAGGATCTTATCGAATCCAACGCCGCCCCATTTGATCAGGACCGCTCCCAAAAGCACATAAGACAATCCATGAACAGACTGCATCGTCTGAAGTAAGACGGTTGGCTCCGTCTTCCACTGCAGCAGCTGTTCTGCTTTTTTGTCCCCTTCTTCTGTTTTTTCTTCAAGCCAGCTTTCATTTATTTCCTGCAATGCTGCTTCAAAACCATGGTGTATGGCATTTATCACCACCAAGATACAAAGCAGCACAGCTCCCACTACGGGATTATCACTACCATCCATCTCTCTAGCTCCTTTTATCAGCCGAACAGGTAAATTATTACATAACAATAGCAAATATACCATTTTCCCTTGCATTAGTCAAGATTCTGTCCAAAACTCTCCAGCAGGCTATGTAGTCAGCTCCAAACTGATCTCTAAAGCCCGATCCACCTGCTGCAGCAGTTCTTTATCCAGATGGCATACTCTGTCTTTTAATCTCTTTTTATCAATGGTACGCAGCTGTTCCAGCAGAATAACAGAATCTTTTACAATGTCACATCTGCTGCATTCAATCTCTACATGTGTCGGCAGTTTTGCTTTATTCATACGCGATGTAATCGCTGCGCAGATCACGGTAGGACTGTGACGGTTTCCAATATCATTCTGGATAATCAATACCGGCCGAATCCCTCCTTGTTCTGATCCCACTACGGGTCTTAGATCTGCATAAAAAATATCCCCTCTTTTAATATTCACACATTTCACACTCCGATTTTTCTTCTTCTTTTTCTCTATTGTTTCCAGCTTTTTTATCGTTATGCGTCTTGTGTGTTTTTTCTTTTATTTTCCTTCCAGAATTCTTGGAACTCGTTTTCCGATGTCACAGACAAATTCATATGGGAATCGTCCAGAAAGCTCTCCAAGCGTCTCCACTGAAAGCCCCTCTCCCATCAGAACCACTTCGTCGAGTTCTTTTGCCTCTGGAATCTCTGATACGTCAACCATAAACTGGTCCATACAGATTCTTCCCAGAATAGGCGCTTTTTTCCCGTGAATAAGAACCCATCCTTTATTGGAAAGACTTCTGGGATATCCGTCTCCATATCCGACTGGAATCGTCGCTATCCTCATCTTTCTCGGCGTCACAAATGTACCTCCATAGCTGACCGGCGTCCCCTCATCTACCGTTTTGATATAGACAATACAGCTTTTCAATTCCATAACCGGACGCAGTTTCACTACATCTCTTTTCACTTCCATGGAAGGATAAATTCCATAGATTGTAATTCCGGCACGCACGGCATCGAGATTCATCTGCGGCAATTCCACAATTCCAGCGCTGTTGGAACAATGTTTCATCGGAATAGACACCCCAGACTGTTCCAGTTTTCTTACAAAAGTTTCATACCGCTCAAACTGATTTAAAACACTCGTCTTATCTTCTTCGTCTGCCCTGGCAAAATGAGTGAAAATTCCTTCAATCTCAATCTCTTTCAGTGCTGCAATTTTCCGAATCTGCGCGATGCTTTCCAGCGTGTCTGAATAACCGATCCTTGTCATTCCAGTGTCAAGTGCAATATGAATCTTTATGTTTCTTTTCAGTTCTCCTGCTGCTTTTGCAAGTTTTTTTGCCGTCTCATATTGAAAGACAGCCGGACGAATCTGTTGCCGTATCATCTCTTTGTAATCTTCTTCAAACGTATATCCCAAAATTAAAATCGGCTTTTTGATCCCCTCTTCACGCAGTGTGAATGCTTCCTGTGCCGTCGCAACCGCAAATCCCCAGATATATTCATACGGCTCTGCCAGCTTTGCAATGGGTACCGCTCCATGCCCGTATCCATCTGTCTTGACAACGGCAATCATCTTGACTCCCGGCCTTAAATTCTGTTTCATCTGCTTAAAGTTTTCTTCCACTGCATCCAAATGAATGGCTGCATACACTCTGCTGTTTGATTTCATTGTTCTCTCCTATACTCCTCCGTTTTTTGGACTTTTCCTATCTGGTTTAATATATCAGTAGCTGTCATGGCATATGCTCCCATTTCTTTCTTCGCTTCATCTCCCGCAAGTCCGTGGAGGTAAACTCCCAGTTTTGCCGCTTCAAACGGCTCCATCTTTTGGGCAAGAAGCCCTGTAATCATCCCTGTCAGAACGTCCCCAGAACCTCCTGCTGCCATTCCATGATTTCCGCTTTGATTTATGTACACATCTTTTCCATCTGTGACGACTGTTCTTGTATCCTTTAATACACAGATGACATGATATTCTCTGGCAAATGCCGCTGCCGTTCCGATCAAATCTGCTATGATCTCCTGTCTCGTCTTTTTGATCAGTCTGCTCATCTCGCCTATATGAGGAGTCACAATCACCGGCCCTTTTTTCTCTTTCAGAATTTCCAGCTGGTCTGCGAGCAGATTTAATCCGTCTGCGTCAATCACAAGCGGCCGATACATATTTTTTATAATCTCAAATAAGATTCTTCTTTTTTGTTCGGAGATTCCAAATCCCGGACCTATTGCGGCTGCATCTGCCCATTCAAGCTCTTTTATTGTCTTTTTCTGATCCGTCTTTTCCCAGTTCTGTGTTGCCAGAATCGCCTCCGGTAAAATCTGCTGCAAAATGTTTCTGTTACATGATTCGGTAAAAATCTGTACGAGACCTGTTCCCACACGATATGCCGCCATTCCTGAAAAATATGCCGCACCGCTCATATTTTTACTGCCCGCAATCAGCAGCGCTCTCCCATATGTTCCTTTATTCGAATAAGCATATCGTTTTGGCAAACGGCAAAGATCCCCTTTATCATAAGTATAGCAATGAGGCAGCCGTCTCCCTGTTGCTTCTGGACTGATTCCGATTTCTCTTTTCAGTATCTTGCCGCAGTATTCCGCTCCTGGATACAGGACATGACCAATTTTTTTATATGCAAATGTCACCGTCATATCTGCCCTCACAGCCGTCCCCAGCACTTCTCCTGTATCAGCGCAGATACCGGATGCAATATCAATCGCCAAGACCTTTGCCGGATGTATATTGATATGCTCAATCAGTTCTCTGTAATTCCCTTCTATCGTCCGTGACAGGCCAATTCCAAAAACTGCATCTACAATACTAGTATATTCATCATTCTTCCAGTTTCTGCAAATTGGAATCTGATATTTTTCACAAATTTTTTTCTGGAGAGCGGTTTCTGGTGTACAGGACATCTCATTCCCGGCAAACAGGATCGTTACGTCTTTCTTTTTTAAGTGCAGCAGCCTTGCAACTGCAAATCCATCCCCTCCATTATTTCCAGAACCACAAACGACAAGCACTTTCTTCAGCGGAAAATACTGTTCCAGCGCTTCTGTTGCTGCCAGCGCCGCACGCTCCATCAATACCGCAGAAGGAATCCCAACTTCTTCAATCACAGCTTGATCCAACTGCTTCATCTCATCACTTTTTAATAAATATTCCATATTTTTCACTCCTCTGCTTTAAAAAAGAATGCTGCAAAAAGACATTTTTCTTCCTTGCAGCATCTACCTGTCTCTTTCCACGCATTGCGCTTACGCAGAAAAGTCCTCTGTATCATTTGTGATGATCTTTTTCATAATGATTTAGATTATAAGAAAGCTGCATCAGACTTTCTGACAGATGTACATTCTCTACAATCACACCCTCCGGCAGATCTAAATCTGTATGTGCAAAATTCCATATTGCCCGCACTCCATTTTCCACTAAAAGGTTTGCCATTTTAGCAGCCTGTTCTTTTGGAAGCGTCAACGCAGCAATCTGTATCCCATTTTCCCTGCAAAAGGACGGCAGTTCATCAATCATGCGAATCGGTATCCCCCGCACTGCCACACCTTTTAGACGCGGATTCACATCAAAAATACCTTTAATCCAAAATCCACGTTTTTCAAATTTTACATAATTTGCCAGGGCTTGCCCCAGATTTCCAGCTCCTATAATTACCATATGATATGTTTTATCCAACCCCAATATTTTTCCGATTTCATTGTAAAGATATTGTACGTTATAGCCATATCCCTGCTGTCCGAATCCACCGAAATTATTCAGATCCTGACGAATCTGTGAAGCTGTCACATTCATGCGGTCACTCAGCTCATTTGAAGAAATTCTCTCTACGCCGCTTTCCAGCAAATCGCCTAAATATCTATAATAGCGCGGAAGTCTTTTTACCACCGCTCTGGAAATTTCTTTTTCCTCCACGAAAACCATCCTCTCATCGCATAGATAATTTTATTATAACGAATTACGCAGTTAAAGTCAAATAAATCTCCTTTTTTTCAAAAAAACCAGCTTGTTTTTTAATCATTTTCCGATATAATAGAGGCAGCGTCATAATTAGATAACGAAAGGAAATGGTGAAAAAATTATGATACTTGCATGTAATAACATTTCAAAATCATTCGGAACAGAACAAGTTTTAAAGCAAGTCTGTTTTCATATAGAAGAGCGTGAAAAGGCCGCCATTGTCGGCATCAACGGCGCCGGAAAATCCACTCTGCTGAAGATTATAGTAAATGAGCTTTCCTCTGATGAAGGTGAAGTCGTCATCTCAAAAGGAAAGACAATCGGATATCTCGCACAGCATCAGGCAGTTTCCAGCCACAATACTATCTACGATGAGATGCTTGAAGTAAAACGCCCTGTGATCGAAATGGAAGAGAAATTACGTCGTTTAGAGCAGGAAATGCCATCTCTTTCCGGCGATGCACTTTCTGAGACATTAGAGACTTATCATCGTTTAAGCAGTGAATTTGACCGTGTAAACGGCTATGCATACCGCAGTGAAATTGCAGGTGTTTTAAAGGGACTTGGCTTTGCCGAAGAAGAATTTTCCAAATCCGTCGACACGCTCTCCGGCGGTCAGAAAACGCGCGTTGCTCTTGGAAAATTGCTGCTCTCCAAACCTGATATCATTCTTTTGGACGAACCTACAAACCATCTTGACATGAATTCGATTGCCTGGCTTGAAACTTTTTTGATCAATTACAATGGAGCAGTATTGATTGTAGCCCATGACCGCTACTTCTTAAACAGAGTTGTCACAAAAATTCTGGAACTGGACAATGGAAAAGGAACTACCTTTCTTGGAAACTATTTTGAGTATGCGCAAAAAAAAGAACAGCTGCGTGAGACACAGTTAAAAGCATATCTCAATCAGCAGCGTGAAATTAAACATCAGGAGGAAGTTATCACAAAGCTGAAATCTTTTAATCGTGAAAAATCAATCCGCCGAGCAGAAAGCCGTGAAAAAATGCTGGAAAAAATGGATGTTCTTGAAAAACCGGTGGTTGTAAGCTCTGAGATTCATATTCATCTGGAACCGCGCTATCCAAGCGGAAATGATGTTCTGACTGTAGAACACTTATCAAAATCATTTGGAACGAATCATCTGTTTTCTGATTTGAATTTTTCAATTAAAAGGGGAGAAAAAGTGGCGATTATCGGAAATAACGGCACAGGAAAAACGACTCTTCTTAAGATTATCAATCAATATCTCTCTCCCGACAGTGGAACGTTCACTTTAGGAAGCAAAGTTAAAATTGGCTATTATGATCAGGAACATCATGTCCTTCACATGGAAAAGACATTATTTGAAGAGATTTCCGACGCTTATCCAAATATGACAAACACAGAAGTGCGCAATATTCTGGCTGCATTTTTGTTCACTGGCGATGATGTCTTTAAACGTATTTCCGATCTCAGCGGCGGTGAAAGAGGTCGTGTCTCTCTTGCAAAATTGATGCTTTCAGAGGCTAATTTTCTCATTCTCGACGAGCCGACAAACCATCTTGATATTGTATCAAAAGAGATCCTGGAAAATGCGTTGCGCAAATATACAGGAACATTGCTTTATGTTTCTCACGACCGCTATTTTATCAATCAGACTGCCACCCGTATTATGGATCTGACTGGAAATACGCTTGTCAACTACATCGGAAATTACGATTATTATCTGGAAAAGAAAGAAGAATTGACTGCCATCTATGCCGGCACATCCGCAGAGGAAGTAAAAGCGGAATCCATCAGCGCCACAAAGCTGGATTGGCAACAGAAAAAAGAAGAGCAGGCAAAACTGAGAAAACGCCAGAATGACCTTGCAAAGACAGAATCCCGCATTCAGGAACTGGAGGAACGTGACTCTGAAATTGATACGCTGATGTCCCAAGAAGAAGTCTTTACAAATGTCAGTGAATGTCTGAAATTGAGCAAAGAAAAGGCTGCGATCGCTGAAGAGCTGGAAGAATTATACATAAAATGGGAAGAATTAGCCGATTAAGATGGAATCGTCCTATGAATCTTCTGTTTTAACAGAACGGTCTTCTTTTAAAATAAAGGTTTCTTTTTAAGCAGAAAAGTTCCGCCGCACACGGTATGCTTAAAAGGAAACCTTTTTTCTGTCTATGTTCTTTTCTTTGCAATTTTTCGACAAAAGCGGTATGATAAAAGAAAAGCCTCGAAAGGATCTATAGCTATGACAAATGAAGAAAAACAAAAGCAGCTGAGAAGGCAGACGCAACGTGCGATCCGCCATGCAAAAGCAAAGCAGGCTCGATATCAAAAGAGAAAAGTTCCAATGACTGCCAGACAGAAAAGACTCAGAAAAAGAAAGCAGCAGCGATGTATTTTGCTTTGTGCCACTGCTGCTCTATTCTGTCTAATTTTATTTGGATTCATTTCTTTGATCCGCTTTGCTGTCTCTCTCTTTTCACCATCAGATTCCACACAGACGGTTTCTGTGGAGACAGAGACCTCTGCTCCACCGCCTGTTTCTTACCCGGAAGTTGATTTTACAATCGGATCGACTGGATGTATTTTGCTTCACTCTCCTTTTATGACCTCCTATCCGGATGAGAATGGCAATTACGATTTTTCTAATGTTTTTCGCTATATCACACCGTATTACAGTCAGCCTGATTTTATGACAGCAGAATTTGAAGGTTCTCTTGGAGGAGCAGATCTTGGATATTCCGGCTATCCCATGTTTAATTCCCCAGATATCATTATTGAAAATATGAAAGACAGCGGTATTGATCTGCAGTTTCTGGCAACAAATCATATCTATGATTCCCTGAAAGATGGCTTTGAAAGAACACTTCAAATTTATGATCAAAAACAAATCGCTCATACAGGCGCCCGTTCTTCTTTTAGCGAACCTGCCTACTATATTGCTGAAATATCAGGTGTAAAAGTAGGATTTCTTAATTATGTATATGAAACTCCAGGCGATGGAAAGTCTACCTCTTTAAATGGCATGATTATCGATCAAACTTCGGCATCTCTGCTCAATACATTCCAGTATGATAATCTGGAATCATTTTATCATGAAGTAGAACAGAGCATATCTGAAATGAAAGAAAAGGGTGCCCGTTTCTTTTTTATGAACATTCACTGGGGTGAAGAGTATCAGCTGACGGAAGCGGATTACCAAGATAAAATCGCCCAAAAACTGTGTGATCTTGGAATTGATGCCATTATCGGAGGCCATCCTCATGTGATACAGCCGATTGACGTTTTGACAAGTTCGGACGGAACCCGAAAAACATTTTGTATCTATTCCACCGGCAATGCTCTCAGCAATCAGCGAACCTATCTGATGGATGAGATGCCGACTGGTCATACGGAAGATGGCGTCATGGTTACATTATCTCTTCATCAATCCAAGGATGGAACCGTCTCTATCAAAGGTGTCGATCTTTTGCCTACATGGGTATACCGTTTTCAGGATAACGGCTCAAAATATTATATTTTGCCCCTTGATGATGTAGAACATTTAGAAGAAAAAACAGGAATCTATGATATTTATGCTGAGGCAAACGCTTCTCGTGAACGCACGATGGAGATTTTATCTGATGGCCTTTTAAAGTGCCAGCAAAATTTTCACTGAAATCATTTTAAGGATAAAGAGGGTTTCTGCAAATCTTTTGCTTTGCAGAAACCCTCTTCTTTTCTGATCTCACGATCTTCTTTTTTATAAATTTTTTCTCTTTTATTCCTCTGACATTACATATCCGGCAAGATTATAGGCATGATCCGAAATTCTTTCCAAATTGCTGATAATATCCAGGAAGATCACTCCGTTTGTCGGTAAGCAAAGCTGTTTAGAAAGACGTTCGATATGTGTCTCTCGCAGTTCTTCTTCCATACTGTCCACCTGATCTTCATATTTGGATACCTTATTTGCTGCGTCGACGCTGTGCTTTTCTCTGGCTTCGATTGAGAATGAAAATGCTTTATACACAAGTTCCATAATCTCTTTCAATTCTTCCTGTGCCATCTCTGAAAAGATAATAGGCTCACGGTCTTTTACATCCACCAGTTCAACTAAGTTTTCTGTGTGATCTCCAACACGTTCAATATCACTGACCGAATAGAACAGATTGTTAATAATATTGTGCTGTTCTTCATTCAAGGACAGATTACTTATTTTTACGAGATACTCCGTAATCATTTTTTCCATACTGTTGATGGTCTTCTCTGTTTTATATACCTGTTCAATCTTTTCATGGTCATGTTCCAGAATTGCCTCATATGCGCATTTCAAATTGTTCTGTGTAATTTTTCCCATATGAACAACTTCCAGAATTGCATTTTCTACTGCAAACGAAGGACTCTCCAGAATACGTTCATCCAAATGACGCAGTGTTACGCATTCATCGCTTTCCTCAATCTCTTCTTCATCTTTTCCTTTAACGATAATTCCAGATAATTTTACAAGATAATTCGCAAATGGGAAAAGTAAAATGGTACAGACGATATTAAATATAGTATGGAAAACAGAAATTCCTACGCTTCCTATACCAGCTGTCGCAAATGCCGGATTAAAATTGAAAAATACAAACATTGCAATTCCAAAGATAATCGTACCTATCACATTAAATGACAGATGGATAACAGCGGCACGTTTTGCATTTCTCGGTGCTCCCATACTGGACAGCAATGCCGTAAAACATGATCCGATATTGGAGCCAAGGCTGATATAGATTGCTGAACTCGTCGTCACAACGCCTCCTGTTGCAGCCAGTGTCTGCAAGATACCAACCGATGCTGAGGAACTTTGCATGATTCCTGTTACGACAGCGCCGATCAGAACTCCCAAGAATGGATTGCTTCCAAATAAAGCAAATGCCTGTGTAAAGATCGGAAGTTCCATATAATCAGCAGCTGAATTTTTCATAAAATCAAGACCGATAAAAAGCAGTCCCAGACCGATTAAAATATCACCGATATTTCTCTTTTTCTGTTTCTTGGAAAACATAATCAAAAATGCACCTAAACCAACCAGCAGCGGTGCATAAAGCGAAGGAGAAATTGCTTTAAAGCTATCTCCCAGTTGTCCCAGTGATACGATCCATGATGTGATACATGTACCGATGTTAGCCCCCATGATAACGCCCACAGCCTGGCCAAGCGTCATAATTCCTGCGTTTACAAATCCAACTACCATGACAGTAGTCGCACCGCTGCTCTGAATAATCGCTGTGATCAGCGCCCCCACCAGAACAGCAACCAGTCTGTTGTTTGTCAGAATTCCAAGAAGTTCCTGCATTTTACTTCCGGTACTTTTTTGTATACCATCTGACATACTGTGCATTCCAAATAAAAACATGCCCAGACCGCCTGCAAAAAGAAATAAATTCTCAATGTCATTGATCGACATACGTCTGTATCCTCCAAATTGTATTTTCTGGACTTTTCGGTCTTTTTATTTTACCGTTCTTTTTATAAAACAGATTTCTCAAAAGAGCTTACAGTAATCTCCAGTCCAAATCTCCTCTGTCCAATCCCAGAATTAAAGATTCTGCTGTCGCAATGTTCGTAGCCATTGGAATATTGTATTGGTCGCATCGTCTGGAGATTTCATAGATATCCGGTTCCTTTGGGTCAATCATCGCCGGATTATAGAAAAATAATACCATATCCATACTATTTCTCTCGATCATCTCCATAAACTGTCTGTCTCCTCCAATACTTCCCGGAAGAAATTTGTGTACTTTTAAATTTGTCACTTCTTCTACTCTTCTGCCTGTTGTTCCTGTCGCATATAACTCATGTTTTGAAAGGATTCTTTTATATGCGATACAAAAGTCTTCCAACAACGTTCTTTTACTGTTATGTGCAATTAATCCTATATTCATTTTCCTTTATCTCCTACTTTATAGTTACTTTAATTATATCATATTCTGCCGTATCTTTAAAAGATATTTTTCTCAAAAAATTAGAATTACTTGAAAAAATTTCTAGTTTATTTTTTGTTGTTTCTTCACATAATACCATTGCAATAACAAATACAGATTGCAAAAAACAAATAAGAAAAGGAGGCATTTATATGTCAAACAATTCATCTAACAAAACAGCAGTACCTGAAGCAAAGAGCGCAATGAACCGTTTCAAATTTGAAGTCGCAAATGAGCTGGGTGTTCCGTTAACAGATGGGTACAACGGAAACCTCACTTCCAGACAGAACGGTTCCGTAGGCGGATATATGGTAAAGAAAATGATTGAAGCGCAGGAAAAACAGATGTCCGGTAATATGGGCAACATGAATGCAGGCAGCATGGGAACTTCCAAATTCTAAGGAAGCCGGTTTTTACTGATCTCTCATAAAGTTCAGCCATAGAGATTAATCTGTTTTTTCTTAATTTCTATGACCAAAAGACGGAACGCTTTTTCTGTATTTTATAGGAGTTCTCTCTTGATAAAATACGAATGAGAAAAAGAGCTCCGTTTTTCTGTTTCACATATTTGTCCTTAAAAATCATATAACAAATTTGTCGAAATTACAACCTTTTTTAGAGATTAAGTTGACTCGTTCCCTCAAAAAAATATTCTTTTATCTTATTTTTCAGTTTTTGATGGTCTTTCAGCAAAAAATCCGGATCTTGTATCAGAATCTGATCTGCTGCCTCATTCGCCTCCTGCAGAATTTTGGCATCCTGAAAGACATCGCCTATTTTAAACTCCATGATTCCGCTTTGTTTTATGCCAAACAAATCTCCTGGCCCCCTTAATTTCAAATCCTGTCCTGCAATGTAAAATCCATCATTTGATTGATTTAAAATCTCAAGTCGTTCTTTCACTACCCTTCCATCTGATGCGCGGATCATAATACAATAGCTCTGATCTTTCCCTCGTCCCACTCTTCCTCTCAGCTGATGCAGCTGTGCCAATCCGAAGCGCTCTGCATTTTCAATCATCATAACGGTAGCATTGGGGACATTGACTCCTACCTCGACCACCGTTGTCGACACAAGAATCTGAATTTTTCCTAAGACAAAACGTTCCATTATTTCATTTTTTTCTTTTGCTTTCATTTTCCCATGAAGATACGCAATCGAAATGTCTTCTGGCAGTTCTTCTCTAAGCTGTTCTGTATAGTCAATTACATTTTCAGCCTCCAGATTCTCACTCTCTTCTACCATTGGACATATAATATATGCCTGATGCCCTTTTTCAATTTCCTTTTGTATAAAACGATATGCTTTCGGTCGATATGTTGTATCTACAACACAGTTCTTGATCGGCAGTCGTTCTGCCGGCAGTTCATCAATCACAGAAATATCCAGATCACCATATAAAATGACTGCTAATGTTCTCGGAATCGGCGTCGCACTCATGACAAGTATATGTGGACTTTTTCCCTTTTCCATCAGTTCTTCTCTCTGTTTTACTCCAAATCTGTGCTGTTCATCCGTCACTGCCAGAGCAAGATGTTTATAACATACCTTTTCCTGAATCAATGCATGTGTTCCTACAATAATTGCCGCTTCCCCGGATTCAATCTGACGATAAATTTCTTTTTTTTCTTTTGCTTTCGTTGATCCTGTCAAAAGTACAGCTTGATATGAATATCCGTTTTTCCGAAAAAGGGAGCAAATTGATTCATAATGCTGTTTTGCCAATACTTCTGTCGGAACCATCAAAGCGCCCTGATATCCATTTTCTGCTGCCATCAAAAGAGCCATCACCGCAATCACCGTTTTTCCTGATCCGACATCCCCTTGCACCAGTCTTGCCATTGCTGTATCTTTTCGCATATCTGCTTCAATTTCCTGCCACACCTTTTTCTGCGCTCTTGTCAGATCATAGCCGAGATTTTCTGAAAATTTTTTTATATTTTCAGATTTCTGAAGCTGATAGACCGTTTTGACTTTTTCTTTTTTCTGTTTTAATTGACGTACAGATAAAATAAAAAGCAAAAATTCTTCAAACACCAGTCTGCGTCTTGCAAGATGCAGATCATATTCCTCTTTCGGGAAATGAATCTGCTCCAGAGCATATCCAAGCTCTGACAGATGATATTTCTTTTGAATATCGCCAGGTAAGAATTCAAGAGATCCGTCTGACAGTTTAAGCGCCTGTTTTACTGCTTTTTTTACCATATTTTCTGTCAAGCCCTGCACTAAAGGATAAACTGGCTGAAGCTCTTTTTGCAGTTCCTTGTATTTTTCTTTATCAAACACTGCCGGTTGGACAAGCAGAAATGCCTGACCTTTTTTTGTTATTTTCCCTCGAAAAATGTAGGATTGTCCTCTCTTTAATGTACTGGCCATATAGGGCATGTGATGCCATATCACCTGTATTTTTCCTGTCTCATCTGCCAAAGTTCCAGCTGTAATATGAAAATTTCGTCCTCGGCGTATACTTAAAGGTCCTGCAAGAGATGCACAGATCACAGCTGTATCTCCTTCTCTGACCATCATAACTGGTGCAGGATTTTCCATTTTTTCATATCTCTTTGGATAATAACGCAGCAAGTCTTCTACTGTTTCAATTCCTGCTTTTTGAAAAAATTCTTTTGTCTTCGGACCAATTCCCTTCAATGTCTCGATTGAGTCTGTCTCTCTCATTTCTTTTACTCCGCTTATATCTGTATGAAATCTGCTTTCATTTTATTTCTTTTATCATATCAATGAAAAAATAGCATGGCCTCTATATCCCATGCTATTTTCATCTATCCTGATTTTTTTAAATCTGACTTTTTTACTCAGCAGAGATTACATAATAGTAAATCGGCTGTCCTCCATTTTGCAGTTCAATCTCACAATCAGGATATATTTCCTCTATCTTTTCTGCCAGCGATGCTGCATCGCTTTCTTTCGTATCTTTTCCATAGTAAATGCTAATCAGCTCTGTATCTTCATCTACCATAGCTTTCACTGTATTTAACGCAACTTCTTCCAGCTCTGTACCAACAGCCAGCAAAGAATGATCTCCCAATCCCATAATATCATCTTTGTGGATTTCTTTATCGTCAATCTTTGTATCTCTGACTGCGTATGTAATCTGTCCTGTCTTTACATGGGCAATTTCTTCCAGCATAATTTTCTCATTTTCTTCAGGACTCTTTTCCATTACATATGCGATCATTGCAGTAATTCCCTGTGGAACAGTCTTTGTCGGAACTACAAAAATATTTTTATCTTTCGTCAGCACTTTTGCCTGATTCGCTGCAAGAATAATATTTTTATTATTTGGGAAGATAAAAATATGATCTGCGTTGACATGGTCGATCGCTTCCAATACATCCTGCGTACTTGGATTCATTGTCTGTCCGCCTTCAATCAGATAATCTGCGCCAAGGCTCTCAAAGATTTCTCCCATTCCTTCTCCAACAGAAACACAGATAAAGCCTACCTCTTTTCTTGGCATCTGTTTTGCCTGTTCCGCTGCAAGGCGTTCCGCATCTTTTATCAGTTTTTCCTGATGTTCTTCACGCATATTATCAATCTTGATACGGCTCAGAGATCCGTATGTCAATGCTCTTTGCAGGGCTAATCCTGGATCATTTGTATGTACATGAACTTTGACAATTTCATCATCGGATACAAGCACGATAGAGTCTCCAATCGAATTTAAAAATGATTTGAATTCCATCTCGTCTTGATCATCGTATGTATCTTCCAGATTGACAATAAATTCTGTACAGTATCCAAATTTAATATCTGTCTCTTCCTGATAGGAAACCTCAAGCTGAGGCTTTTTCTTTGGTTTGCCAAACTCAATTCCATAATTCAGCTCTTTTCCAAGAAAAGCATCGTACGCACCTTTCATCACTTCCAAAAGTCCCTGTCCGCCGGAGTCTACAACACCTGCCTCCTTTAATACCGGAAGCATTTCCGGAGTCTGACTAAGAACATATTCTGCCTCTGCAATCACTTCACTGATAAAAATAGACATATCTTTGATGGTCTCAGCCAGTTCCTGTGCTTTTTCAGCCGCTCCTTTTGCAACGGTCAAAATCGTTCCTTCTTTTGGTTTCATAACTGCTTTGTATGCAGTCTCTACTGCTTTTGTGAGCGCTTCTGCCAGAATCTCCGTATCAATCCATTCTACTTCCGCAATTACTTTTGTAAATCCTCGAAACAGCTGAGATAAAATAACACCTGAATTTCCTCTTGCCCCGCGCAGAGATCCTGAAGAAATCGCTTTTGCCAGTTTCTGCATGGAAATCTCTTCCAGTTCACTGACTTCTTTTGCCGCAGACATAATCGTCATGGTCATGTTTGTTCCCGTATCGCCATCCGGAACCGGAAATACATTTAATTCATTGATCCACTCCTTCTTTGCCTCCAGATTTTTTGCTCCTGTCAGAAACATCTTTGCGCAAAGTTTGGCATCGATTTTATTTGTATCCACTGCAAGTTCCTCCTTAATCAATTACTCTTACGCCTTCTACGTAAATATTTATTCGTTCCACTTCCATTCCCGTAAACTCTTCCAGTTTATATTTCACGTTGTCAATCAAGTTGTCCGCCACTGCTGAGATACTGACCCCGTACGCAACGATTACATGGAAATCAAGTGAAATTTTGTTATCTTCTACACGGATGGAGATGCCACGCCCAAGATTTTCTCTTTTTAATAATTTTACCAATCCATCTTTCATATTGACTGCTGCCATACCAATAATTCCAAAGCATTCTACAGCAACGCTGCCAGCATATGTCGCAATCACATCTGTATCGATCACAATAGAACCTAATTCGTTATCCATGCGTCCTTTCATATCGGTCCCTCCAAACTTTATTTTCTGTCTGCAAAAATCACATTCTCTGCAAACTATTTCATGGTCTATTATACCCTGTTTTACTGGAAAATGAAATAATTATTTTCTGTTTTCTAAAATAATTTCATAATTTTCGATTTTTTGCTTGCAAAATAAATATTCATCTGCTAAAATATTAGGTGTTGTGAGTCTGTCTGTTGATAGATAGGCAATTAAAGCTCAAGGAGGTGCTATCATGGCAAAATGTGCTATTTGTGAAAAAGCTGCTCATTTCGGAAACAATGTGAGTCATTCTCATAGAAGATCTAACAAAATGTGGAAATCTAACATCAAATCCGTAAAAGTTAAAGTAAACGGAGCTGCTAAAAAGATGTATGTATGTACTTCTTGTTTAAGATCCGGAAAAGTAGAAAGAGCATAAGAAATCTTATAGAGATTTCAAAAGAACTTTTTATAAGGCAAAAAAGAGCATTGTTCTATGAACAGAATTCCTGTGATAGAGCAATACTCTTTTTTTATTTTCTCACATGAAAACTTTTCTTTCTGCTGTCGTTCTCTACATGAACAGACAGTATCCCATAACAAGAAGTAAAAAAATCAAAAGAACAGATATGGTATCGCACGGGATCAAAAATCCAATCACCATTCCGATTCCTACCCAAAATAGAGTATATCCCGCCACTTTACGCATATCTGCTCCTTTTCTGTCTTTCTCTTATTTTATTTATATGCCTTTTTTTCTTATCTGATACCTTTCTTTTACTGTTCAGCCTCTTCTTCTTTCTTTTCTTCTGTCGCAGCGCTGTTCTCGGTTTTTCCTGCTGTAAAGCGATCTACAAAATCCGGAACCATATCCAAGATCTTTGTAAGCCCATCCTGATTTTTAATATTTACCAGCTTTGTTGTTCCATTTTGGATAACAAGGACGGCAGACGGCGCCATTTTTCCTCCCATTCCGCCGCCGCCATTATTCTTTGTATTTTCTGCCACTGCTTTTGCCGCAACTCCAAATGAAACTTCCACCAGAGGCAGAATGATGGTATCTCCCATTGTGATCGGCTCTCCTACTACTGTTTTGGATGTCATAAAACTGTCCATTCCTTTAAAAAGGGAATCTACGGTTGCCTTAAAATTATTTTCTACTGACATTTTTGTCCTCCTTGATTTATCTCTTTAATTTTTTCAGTACATATTTTATATCTTTATTTCTGAAAAATCGCCATGCCAATGCAAGGAAATGCCATCCCTGCACACTTCCTGTCATTTCAATCTCTCCCTCAAAAACAGTATTTTCAAAATCTGGTGTCAACTCTAAATTGTAAGAATAGACTGGCAGAAAGACGCTGACCAAACCCATGAGCTCTCCCGTTATGGCTGGATCTCCTGTGCCAAATCGAATGTCTCCTTTTATCTTTTTGGGAGCCAATTTCTTCATAATCCAAATCAGCTGCATTTTGCAAAATCGAATGGCCTGTTTTGTATTTTCTTCCTGAAAAAGTGTGTAATAATAATCGATTGTCTCTTTTACTCTTGCCAGACTTTTTTTCATGCTTCGCAGCCGCTTTTTCAAATTTTTCCAGAGCTTTTTCATCCGATTTCCAAGCGCTTTTATCTTCTTCCACAACATGCCCGGCATATCGAAAAAACGTTTCCATTTTGAATTTCTTTCCCTTGTCTGTTCCAACTCTGTTTTTTCTTTTGATAAAGACGCCTCTTCTCTTTGTCTTGGCTTTTTTTCTTCGTTTTTCTCCTGTAAAAAATGGTCTTTCTTTTCCGCTATCGGCTCTTGCCGCTCTATGCGATCTTTCTTTTCTGCCTCTTCTTCATTTTCCTGTATCTTGCCAGATTCTTCTTCCGCTTTTTGTCTCTGCTGATGTTCCCATCTGTTTTGCTCTGAAGTCTGTTCTTTCTCTCTGTACAGTATTTCTTCTCCAGAAGAATCCGGAACAATCTGCTGCGCTGGTTCTGCCTTCCTGTGTTTCCTTTTTTTTCCTATTTTTTTCCACTGTTCCAGCGTTTTTCCAAAGATTTTAATGGTAAACTGTACCTTTTTTTTCTCCTGCAGAATTTCCGCGCTGATTATTCGGAACATCCAGCTGACTCTCACTCCAGACTCCAGATCCGTATCTCTTTTTTTTCCTGTAATTCTATATCGCACCGGAACAAACAAGATGGAAAGGCCAGCCAGTAAAATCAGCAGCAGGATCAATGCTGCTATAATTCCAATTACTTTTAGTATAGTCAAAATTATATGTAGCATACTCTCACACCTGCCGCTTTCTTTCCTGCTTTAACTGTTTCATCTTTCCCTCCAGATATTTTCTGGCATCTGCGTCTCCTGTCTCTTTATATGCTTCCTCCACAATCTTTACAGCAAGATCCACCGCTTCAAAATAACTTCCTGCAATCCCAACCACAAGAGGACATCTCTCAAACAAGGCCGGAAATGCCAGATATCTGGATGAAAAAATATCAAAAATATCTCGTCCGTTTGATGATAATGTAATCAAATATACATCATAAACTTTCATATGATGGCTGATTTTCCATATAATTTTTTTCTTTTTTTTGCTGACTTGTTCGCCAGTATATAACTGTGGATACCACTTCATTTTTATTCGCTCACTCTGTTTTTTCTTTTTTCATCCGTTCTTCCAGAGCCTGAACAACAGACTCTAAAACTTTGATTCTGGCATAATATTTATTATTTCCCTCTACAATAATCCAAGGGGCATACGTTGTTGAAGTGCGAATCAGCATCTCGTCAACAGCCTCCTCATATAGATCCCATTTCTCTCTGTTTCGCCAATCTTCTTCTGTAATTTTCCACCTTTTTTCCGGCGTATTCTGCCGCTCTAAAAAGCGCTTCTCCTGCTCTTTTTTATCAATCTGCATCCAAAATTTCAAAATTACTGTGCCATTGTTTGCCAGCTGCTCTTCCATCTCATTGATCTCCCGATACGCTCTTTTCCATTCGCACTGTGTACAGAATCCCTCGATACGCTCTACCAGAACTCTTCCATACCAAGTACGGTCAAAAATTGCAATGTGGCCATCCTTTGGCATATTCTTCCAAAATCTCCACAGATAATGATGTGCCTTCTCTATATCATTTGGAGAAGCGGTCGGATTCACACGATATCCTCTCGGATCCATAGATTCCGTCAAACGTTTGATCGCCCCTCCCTTTCCTCCTGCATCCCAACCTTCAAATGCAAGAACAACGGGAATTCTTCTTCGGTACAGTTCACTGTGAAGCAGAGATATCTTTTTCTGAAGAGGCTTCAGATATGCTTTATACTGCTCTTTTGTGTAGGCGAGAGACAGATCTGCACTGCTTAAAATAGAAGATTTAAATATTATCTTTTCCTGCTCTTTTTTCGTTTCTTCTCTTTTCCACTCTGCATTTAATTTCTGCTGCTCTTTTATAAAAGCAACATATTTCTCCAAGCGATCTGCCACCACCGAAAGCACTTTTACAGAAGCATATTCCTGATCCATCGCCTCCACAATGACCCATGGCGCATACTCTGTATCTGTTTTCTGCAGCATCTCATCGTTCATCTCTTTGTATCGGTCAAACTCTTTATTTCTCTTTAAATCCCCTTTTGATACGCACCATGATGTCTCTTTTGAGCTCAAAAGTTTATCAAATCGTTTCTTTTGTTCTTTCTTTGTAATATCAAGAAAAAATTTAATAATTACCGTTCCATCGTCGGAAAGCGTCTCTTCAAACGTATTGATTTCCTCATATGCGTGGGCAAGCTGCGCATCGGTCGTAATCCCGTCAAATCGATCCACCAGAACTCTTCTGTACCAGCTGCGGTCAAAAATCGCAATTCGACCTTTTTGTGGTATTTTTGTCCAGAATCTCCACAAAAATGGGTGCATCTGTTCATCCTCTGATTCCCCGTTGATTGCATAGACATAAAAGCCGCGCGGGTCCATCGGGTGAATCAGCCGATTGATCATACTGCCTTTTCCCGAAGCCCCAAAGCCTTCAAATATAATGATTACCGGTATCTTCAGATCTTTACATTCTCTCTGCAAAGATGCAATTTTGATTTCCAGCGCCTTTGTCTGCCTGTGACATTCTTTCTTATCCATTTTTTTTGACAGATCAATCTGTTCCAGCATACCATATCTCCCCTTTCGATTATGTTTTTACTTCTCCCTGCTTCTTTATTCTTCCAAAATCAGTCCCTGTATATTCAATTTCCGGACAGAAATTGAAATCCCCTTTCTTTATGCCAGTATATCACACTCATTCTGTCCAGGCAATCAATAAAACGGAAAAAGGACTGCCATATGACAGCCCCTGCGTTTTCAAAAATATTTGTGACTTCCCCAAAGATTATTCTTTTTCAGTTCCAAATATTCATTGTACGCTTTTTCTAAAATCACTTTTTCATTTGAGAATTTCAGGAGATGATAAGCCTCATGAAACTTATAATATCCCGAATCTACAAAATATTCTTCCCGCTGCGGTTTGCTGTAATAACTGTCTGCCATCATCAAATACCAATGCACATCTTTTGAGACGGTATCTTCCGGAACATTAAAAGTATATTGACTTTTTCCGATATATTTAATGATGGATGCGCGAGCACCCGTTTCCTCCAGCACCTCCCTGGTTGCTGTATCTTTAAATTCTTCACCAGGCTCTACAGTTCCCTTGGGCAAAACCCATCCCTCATATTTGTTCTTATAGCTCTTATAAAGAACGAGGATTTTCCCACGAAAAATTACCACTCCGCCACAGCTCGTTGCCTCAATCATCGCAATTCCTCCTGTTGGCTCTGGTTTTAACTTGATATTAGTATAACTCTTTTTTAGAAAGGATGCAACATTTATCTTTTCTGTATACACAGAAGTATCATTTTTTATCTTCTGACAGCAAATAAAGGCTGTATCCGTCAATCGTGATACAGCCCGCATTTTTAATAGCCATAGCTATTGTCATAATTATAATAATAAGAATCCAAAATCTGTTTTGTGACAGGCACTGCCGCCGAACTTCCTGTACCTCCATCTTCTATTAAGACACTGATTACAAGTTCTGGATTGTCTACATCTGTAAATCCTACGAACCAGGAATGTGTTCCCTGCTGCGTTCCATTATCATATTCTGCTGATCCTGTTTTTCCCGCACAGCTGTATGTCTCATTATACAGCGTCGTCGCTGTGCCGCTTAAAACAGTCTCTCTCATATACTCCGTCAAAACGCCTGCTTCCTGGGCAGACATCACCGTTTTATATGCGGTAGGCGTTGTCTCTTTCACCAGATCTCCTTTTGAAGTCTGAATATGGTCAATCAGATATGGCGTCATCATAACGCCTCCGTTTGCGATTGACTGTGTAATCATCGCCATATGAAGCGGTGAAACAAGCGTATCTCCCTGTCCGATTGCCGTTGTCATCTGTTCCCCGTAGGAGGAATCTGCTTTTAAATTAAACTGACTCTTGCTATATTCCATATAATTTAAAGGAAGGGAATTATTAAATCCAAAATCATTGCACAGATCAATAAACTCCTGGTTGTCCAACTCAAGTCCGATATTGCAATAAGAGCTGTTACAGGAATGCGCAAATGAACTTTTCAGGTCTTCCCACCCATGCACTTCACTGTTATAGCAAGTCACAGTCACATCTTCCTTTGTGATAAACCCGCCGCACTCATAAGTGTAGTTCTGGTAATCCGGATTCTGCCGCATAAATGCAAGAGTAGTTAAGATTTTAAATGTCGATCCCGGAGGGTAAAGCCCCTGCGTCGCTCGATTTAAAAGCGGACTTCCGGCATCATCTGTCGTCAGGAATTCCCAGTTTTCGGAAATTGTACCGGGATCAAAATCTGGCTTTGAGACCATGGCTAAAATTTTTCCTGTGGAAGCTTCCATCACAACGACAGCTCCTCTGTATGCCCCAAGCGCATTATAAGCAGCTTGCTGAAGGTCCGTATCCAATGTCAGATATACATTATCGCCCAGCACCTTTTGACCTTCTGCCGTATATTCCAGCTGCTCCAGAAAGGAAATATGAGAGTCTGTCAAATCATAGTCACATTTTGCTTCCAAACCTGACTTTCCATTTTCATAATATCCCACAACATGAGAAAAAACTTGTCCATAAGGATAGACGCGCGTCTCTTTTCCCTCTGCATCTACGGTGGTAGCTGCCAGAATTTCTCCGTCTGCGGCTAGAATCTGTCCCCTTTGAATATCGCTTTTTCGATCATTTTGTTTTGTATTATATGTGTTTGTATTGATTTCTTCTGCTTTAAAAACGTTGAAATAAACAAGATAGGTGCACAGAATTAAAAACATACTGATAAAAATCCATGTCACACGCATAAATTCTCTGTTTCTCTTGCGCATCCGTTTTATTTTTTTACCTTGAAGGTGGGTATCCGTAGCGTTGCTGTCCGTTTTCTTCTGCGTTTTGCTGTCCATATTGTCTTTGATATTGTTCATAGATTCTTGCTCTTTCAATCTCCTCATCCTCATCTTCTTTTACTAGATATAAGCCTTGTACGATAAAAAACATAATCAGGGTGCTCATCACAGAACTTCCTCCATAGCTGACAAGAGGAAGCGTAACTCCTGTCGAAGGAATCATTTTCATTGCTCCTCCAATCGTTAAAAAGGTCTGAACCGTGATCATACATCCAAATCCAAGTCCAATAATACGATAAAATTTATTTCTCAGCCCCATCGCTACATTTAAAAACATCATAAAGCAATTTAAGTAAACCAAAATCAGACAGATGCAAAAGATACCTCCCATTTCCTCTGCAATCGCTGAAAACATAAAATCCTGCTCTACAATCGGAATCATACCCGGTGATCCCTGAAACAGTCCTGTACCGAACCATCCTCCGGCGCCGATTGCAAAAAGAGACTGTGCGATCTGATATCCTCCGCCTTCATATACATCAAACGGATTGCGCCATACTTCCACACGCACTTGCACATGATAGAACAGAAAGTAAGCCAGCACAGCTGCGATACATCCTGCTGCAATTCCTGCCAATGTATAGACCGGTTTTTTTGTAGCCGCATAGAGCATCATCAGATATGTGCTGAAGAAAATTAAAGCGCCTCCCAAATCTGTTGAGATTACTAAAATCAGCACATGCACAGCGGCAAGGATTGTTGCAATCACAACCTGCCGAAAGTCACTTGCCTTTGCAAACATACTTGCAATGCAAAATACAAAGATCAATTTTACAAATTCGGATGGCTGAAATGCAATCGGTCCGATTGATATAGAAATTTTTGCTCCGTAAGAAGACTGTGCCAGCACAGCAACTACCGCCAGCATTCCAATTCCTAATATGGCATAAAACCATGTCCATTTCTGGAGAATCTTCATTTTTCTTATAATGACAGGCACAAAAAGTGCAATGACAGTGGAGATTACAATAATCTGAAACTGTTTTATCGACTGATCATAAGAAAGACGTGTAATCATAATAAATCCGATAGCAATCAAGAGACACATATTATTCAGCAGAAGCTTTGATGCCTGCGGATATAAATTTCTTACCATCACCTGAACGGCCAGCAGATATAATACCTGAGATCCCCAGAAAAACATCAGCTGTTCTTCCTCCATCTTCAGATAAAGCACTAAAAAAGCAATAAAATGAATCAGAAGAATCATAAGCACCTGGCGCAGATATAAAAACTCTTGGGCGCTTTTGCTTTTTTTTGTGAATACAAGAAACGACTGTACCGTATAGATGATCATAAAAATAATCAATAAATACTTTGAAACTTCAATCACTAAGTTTGTCACATTTTCACCTACTCTACTCCTCTTTTAAAGTGTCCTCTCGTAAATTCCTGATTCTTTTTTCCGAAAGTTTCACCGTTAAAGATATGATCTATAAAAAGTTGAGTCACCGCTTCTGTCTCTGACACGTTCTCTGTCGTAAAACAAAGACGTACCGCTTCCGGCGACATTCTTTTTATTTCTTCCCACTCTTCTAACAAAGACAATGGCACTTCATTATAGATGACATTGTAACAGAATCTGCACACTGTCTCGACAGGAAACCGTTTTTTCTTTCTGTCTTTTAAAAGCAGCCATTCTTTCTTTTTATTGCACCCGATTGCATTCTTTTTTAAGCACTGAGCAGAAATCATAGTAGGAATTCTTCCATAAAGAATCATTTCACTCCCGGCGCATCCTCTCTGTATGATTTCTTTTTTGTTCAGCTCAAAAGGTACGGTATCGCGTTCCACTTTGCACCTTTTCCAAAACTCCCGCGCATTGCTGTTGTAAGTATAGAGATTGTGGTCTGCAATTATTTTGCCTTTGTATTTTTTATCCTCTAAGAACTGATACTCTTCCAGACTGCGGATCAGCATCCCGTCAAATTGTGAAAATCGTTTTTCTTTCCATGCCTCTTCGTACTTGTTTTTTGTATCCAGACGGAAAATTCTGGGCATTGCATAAAAACAGCTCTTTCCTGTCTTGTGACATTGTTCTATAACATGTTGAAACTCTTCCTCATCTGCAAATTGATTCCAGGCTGCCGCATCTATGTAAAATCCACTGATTTCCTTTTTTTTCAGTAAATCCGGAAAAGCTTTCAGATTGCCCAGTTCTATAAAAAGAGAAGGCTTTTTGTTTTTCTCTTGCAGATACGGCTGCTGTTCTATACGCTCTCTTTTTTCTCTGCGATACGTCGAGAGAATGGTCTGTCTCAGTTGTTCCATCCCTTCCCTGCGAAGTTCATTTAAAGCATAGACAGGCAAAAATGTATCTTCCTCCAAGTCAATCCTAAGATTTTCAAAAGAAAAACTTGTATTTCCTGTCTTTTGCATCTGTTTCCTGACTTTTTCCTCCGTTAAGGGCTGTTTCTGTGCCTGTGAGGGTGGTTCTCCTTTTACAGAAGTCTTCCATTTTCCCATACTCAATTCAAGTATAACAGGTTGATTTTTTAAAATCTTTAATCTTCCATTAATTTTTTCTTGGTAATTCCCGCATAGATACGTCTCTGAAAGTTCGTCCAACAGTTTTTGGTTTCTGGTTCTGTAAAATTTCCATCCTTTCTTCAGTTTCACCGATGCTGGAACTTTTATTGTAAAATACTGTGTCTTCTTTCTTTCCTGTCCCAGTGTAATCTCTGTCTTTTTAGGATCCGCTGCTGAAAATGCTTCCAGTATATCTCCTCTGGACAGGTCTTCCAATGCCTGAAGTTCTGCTCCGTCTTTTTTAAGTGCTGTGATCTGAGCTGCCTCAATTCCATTATGGTTCGGTCTTTTCAAAGCCATCATTGCTTTTCCATTTTGTGTTTTATAATATCCTTCGTTAAAACCGCCCCGATTGTACAGATCCATCAATTCTTTTTTGTCTTCTTCTGACACATAAAAATGGCCGTCCTTTTCTTTCTGCAGGCATAAATCTAAATATTTTCGATAGATCCGCACAACGCCTGCCGTGTACTCAGGTTTTTTCATTCGTCCTTCAATCTTTAAAGAATACACGCCGCTTTTTAAAATTTCCGGCAGCAGTTCCAATGCACACATATCCTTTGGACTGAGCAGATACATCCCTTCTGCTTTTACAGCCTGCTCTTTCTGATATAGCTCATATGGCAGCCTACACGGCTGTGCGCATCTTCCTCTGTTTCCGCTTCTGCCTCCAATCAGACTGCTAAAAAGACATTGTCCCGAGTAGCAATAGCAAAGCGCTCCATGAACAAAGCTCTCAATCTCCATTCCTGTCTTTTCATAAATTTCTCTGATTTCTTTTAAAGAAAGCTCTCTTGCTGTCACCACTCTTGTCACGCCAAGTTCTTTTAAAAATTCTGCCCCTTCCGCCCCTGTCACCGTCATTTGTGTGCTGGCATGGACAGGAAGATCTGGAAACTGTTTTCTGATAAAAGAAAGGACTCCCATATCCTGCACAATCGCTGCGTCAAGTCCATGTTCATATAAAGGGGCCAGATAATCGTACAGTTCACGCATTTCGTATTCTTTTAACAGGGTATTTACTGTCAAATACAGGGATCTTCCATGCAGATGACAATAATCGATTGCTTCCTTTAAATGATCTTGATCCGGATTATCCGCATATGCCCGTGCCCCAAAGCGCTGCCCTCCCATGTAGACGGCATCTGCCCCTGCGTGAACTGCTGCTTTTAAACTTTCCATAGACCCTGCCGGCGCCAGTAATTCTGCTCTTTTTTTCACTTATTTTTCCTTTCTGTCACTCTCTTGTTTTATTTTGTAGGATAAAAAGGACCGTCCTTCCTAGACAGCCCCTTCTTTCTCTGTTTTTCTTAAATCCTGCAATTCGGTCTCCAGCTTTACAATGCGTTTCTGCTGTTCTGTCGACTCCGTCTGGAGTGTGGAGACTGATTTTTCTGCTGCTTCCAGCTTAATCTGCATATTGATCAGCTCATGCTTCATTCCGTACATTTCTTTTTCTTTTATTGCCAGCTCTTCTTCTATATTATCTGCCTGTTTCTTTGCCTTAAAATAATCATCTGCCACATTTAAGTTTACTAAAATACTTTTTGTATCAGAGGAGAGATGGTTGTAGCCATCCAGTTTTTTTAACTCGGCAAGTTTATTATTTATATATGTAGCTACTTTTTGCAGATATTCCTCGCTCTCATAACCACTTAATGTATATATTTTGCCGGCGATCAGCACCTGTGTTTTGTTTTTCGATGACATACTTTTGCTCGTTCCTTTCCCCTTATTCAGCATTCTATCAAAATCTGTCTGTTATGAAAAACCGATAGAACTGCCGTTTCTTTCTTTTCAAATGCCCTCTGCACTTTTCCAGTTTCTTCCCTTGTTAATTCTATTATAAACAAATTTGCGGGAATTACAACCTCATTTTATAATTATTCCACAGAGGTATCCAAACTTTAAGCCTGCGTCATCAACGATTCCAGCCCCAAATGCTGATAAGCCAGTTCTGTCACCATGCGTCCTCTTGGCGTTCTGTTCAGAAATCCATTCTTGATCAGATATGGTTCATATACCTCTTCGATTGTACCCGAGTCTTCTCCAATCGCTGCTGCAAGAGTGTCAAGACCAACAGGTTTTCCGCCAAATTTCTCAATCATGGTTGAGAGAATCAGACGGTCGATCCGATCAAGACCATACTGATCCACTTCCAAAAGATCCAGTGCATAAATCGCAGCCTCTTTTGTGATCTTTCCCGCATATTGAATCTGCGCAAAATCGCGGACACGCTTTAACAGACGATTTGCAAGACGAGGCGTTCCTCTTGACCTTCTGGCAATTTCATATGCCCCTTCCTCGCTAATCTCTACGTCCAGTACGTTTGCAGAACGCTTTACAATGATTACCAGTTCTTCTACTGTATAAAATTCCAGATGGTGAATTACTCCAAAACGGTCTCTCAGCGGCGCTGTCAGCATCCCCGCTCTCGTTGTAGCGCCCACCAGCGTAAATTTCGGAAGATTCAGGCGGATGGAACGCGCAGCAGCTCCTTTTCCGATTACAATATCAATCGAAAAATCTTCCATCGCCGGATAAAGCACCTCCTCCACTTGTCTGTTCAGACGGTGAATCTCATCCACAAACAGAAGATCTCCTTCCTGAAGATTATTCAGAATTGCCGCCATCTCTCCTGGCTTTTCAATCGCCGGACCGGATGTGATTTTTAAATTCACTCCCATCTCATTTGCAATGATACCGGCAAGTGTTGTCTTTCCAAGTCCGGGGGGACCATAAAAAAGAACGTGGTCGAGCGCATCCTTTCTTTCTTTTGCTGCCTGAATATAGACTTTCAGATTTTCCTTTATTTTTTCCTGACCGATATATTGGTCCAGCGACTGTGGTCTAAGATTGAGATCGGTCTTTTTGTCATCTTCCAGGACATCCGTTGTAATAATTCTCTTTTTCATCTTTTCTCCATTCTAAACAAATTTTTTGTTATTTCTGCTGCATCTTATGCCTGTCCGCGCTTGGCATCCTAAAAAAACGAGATTGTTTTCAGCGCCTCTTTTATAATCTCTTCTGTCGTCCAGTTTTCCTCTATCTTGACTGCCCTCACAGCACGCAATGCTTCGGAGTTTGAATATCCAAGGGATGTCAAAGCTAAAATTGCCTCATCCACGTTATCCTGATTTTTATTTTTCTTTTGTTTTTCCGTTTTTTGCAGCTTTTTCTCAAATGTGTCTTCCAGGGAAATCTTATCCTTCAAATCCAGAATCATTCTCTGCGCTGTTTTATTTCCAATCCCTGGTACTTTTGTGATTGTCTTCACATCGTCCGAAAGGATCGCAAATCGCAAATCATCTGCTGAAAGTGCAGATAAAATTCCTATTCCTGCTTTTGGTCCAATCCCATTTACATTAATCAGCATCTGAAACAATTTTAAATCTTCCTGATCCAAAAATCCATAAAGCTGTATCAGATCTTCTTTTAAATAAAGATAAGTAAAGACTTTCATCTCTTTTCCTTGTTCAGGCAGCCTGGCAAGATCTCTCACTGTCATAAAGACCTGATATCCGATCTGATTCACTTCTAAAATCACAAAATTTTCACTTGCATCGACAGCCTGACCTATCAAATATGAAATCATTTTTTCCTCCCAAAAAAACAAATGATCTGTTTTTTCAATTTTGTCTCAGTTTTTATCATATCACACGCCGTATTAATTTACAACCAGATGTTCGATTTTTATACCTTTGTGCTTCTAGTCGATCTTTTCTATCAGATAAAATTTCCCGTTTTCCTCTTTTAAATGGTATCCGCATCCATTTTTGACATACCATTCATAAAAGTTTTTTGAAGGCTGAATCAATGCTTCCATGATACTCATGATGGTGCCTCCATGAATGACAAATGCGATTTTTTCCTTTTTTTCTTCTTTCACAATTTTTAAAAATGCCCGGATGCTTCTCTCTTTAAATGCTTTCGGGTCTTCTCCCCCTGGAAATGGCAGTGTTCCATTGCTGTCAATCCACTTCTGATACTCTTCATCGTCCTCCAGATCCCGATAATTTTTATTCTCAAACCGTCCAAAATGACATTCTCGAAGTTCTTCTTCTACTGTAAGAGGCAAGTCAGGATAGAGCCATTTTGCAGTTTCGATACACCGCTTCAGCGGACTCACATAAACATGGTCCGCCTTTTCTGGCTGTCTGCACTGTTTTATCTGCTTCAGCAAAAGAATCCCTTCTTCGCACAGTGGTTCATCTGTCGTTCCGATATAGCACTTCTTTAAATTTCCTTTTGTGATGGAATGACGAATCAAAAAAATATCATGCACGCTTGATCACCTGCCCAATTCCGCATATCACGCGGTGTACTTCCACTGCTTCCTTTGCTATTTCGCAGCAGATGCGTCCGCATTTTTCGCGATATTCTCTTTCAAACCGTTCCATCGGTACAATCCCATATCCAACCTCATTCGTCACAATGATAAGATCCGGATTTTCTTCCATTAAAATCTCGCACAGATCGGATGGATCTTCTTGGCCTTCCATCATTCTTTTTATAAACAGATGAAAATGAACAAGACAGCGGCACTGACGCAGCTCGTCCCAGCTGCACTTTGCTCCGTCTGTCATCTCCTGCGGTAAAATACCAAATTGCCGTGTCACATATTCTTTTTTTCCCTGAAATGCCCCGCCTGTCACTAAAATCATACTGCTCCTTCTTTCATCAAATCTATTTTTTCTATCGTATATAGTTGGCAAATACCATAATCATAACCATAAAAAGTTCACTCGTCTGCAGATAAAAGCCGGCAAGATCGCCTGTCACGCCTCCGAATTTTTCATATGCCATATGGCGGTAATAAAAAAAGTTCAAAAAAGCAATCATGGCCGCACATGTTCCGAAAAGTGGATGTAAAAGGATCATTGCCGCTGTGCTGAGCGCGATAAACACAATCATGACCATCTGCACTCTTTTCTTCAGCGCCATCTCAGAAAATGTCGCTGCCAGTCCTGTATCTTTTGCCAGCCTAAAGGTCACAACTGCAAATGCGCTCAGCGATCTTGACAAAATAAAACTGAAAGCCAAAACAGGTATCATTTCTTCTGTCAGTTCTGAATATGCGCCAAATTGCAGAAAAAAGTAACAGATTCCTACGATAATAGCAAATGCCCCAGCATGAGAATCCTTTAAAATTTTTAATTTTTCTTCTTTCGGCTTATAAGAACTAAGAGCGTCAGCTGTGTCCAGAAGTCCATCTACATGGATGCCGCCTGTCACTAAAATTGGAATCATCATCCATAGAATCGTAAAAAATGCGCCGTCTCCGGCAATAGCATGTCCATATGTTCCAAAAAGATAAGTGAGTCCTCCGATCACAGCTCCCACAAGAGGGAAGAAGCAAAGCGCATATTTCATATTTTCTTTATCCCAGTCAATCCGCGGCATTGGGATCTTAGAATACATTGCAAAAGCAATAATGCAACTTTTCATCAGCCTTTTCATCTTGATTGTCCTCCCTTTCTCTGAAGGGGGATTCCATATACCACTTCATACACCTCATCTGCCATTTTCGCCATCTCACAATTTATTTTTCCAAGATAGGACAGATAACGCATCGTGTCATCATCATACTGCTCTCCGTCTGAAAATACTTCGTTTGTGACGACGCATACATTCTTTGCCCTGCTTTTCAGATGTAAGATTCCCTCCAAAATTTCTTCTGCTGCTTTTTCTTGTGCGCCTTCTGGATCATACATTTCATTTGCCACTAAATTTGACATACATTCCAGCAGCACAGAAGATCCTTCCGGAATATCTGCCTTTTTTAAATTCAGATATCTTTCTACCGTCTCAAATTGTTTCTCTGCTCTCATCTTTCTATGGCGTGCAATTCTTTTTTTGCTCTCCTCATCAAAGCATTTCATCGTTGCCAGATAGATTCTTTTTTCTTTTGACAGCCTCAAAATCTGTGTTTCTGCAAACTCCGATTTTCCGCTCCCGCTGCCTCCGGTAATTAAAATAAACATCGTTTTTTCTCCCTATGACAGTGGTTTATATTCTTCCATTTTGATATCCTGAAATGTGCTCATCGTGTTGTAGACCGTATCCGCCAGATCTAAAATCGGAAACAGCACAGCTGCACCTGTCCCTTCTCCAAGACACATATCGCAGTGAAGCGGCGCTTCCAGCCCCAGTTCATCCAGGATCAGGCTTCCAGCCGGTTCTTTTGAGATATGGGACGGTATCATATAAAGAACACTTTCTTTGCAGATTCGCTTTGCTGTCAGAGCAGCCACTGCTGAGATAAACCCATCAATCACAATCGGAATTTTATAGAATGCACCCCCCAAAAACATTCCTGTGATACCTGCAAGATCCAGTCCTCCCACTTTCGACAGTACATCAACTGCATCATTTTTATCCGGTCTGTTCCGCTCAATCGCCCGCTTGATTGCATCGATCTTGCGAAGCAATCCCTCTGATGACAATCCGGCTCCTTTTCCCGTCACTTGCTCTGCCGGTACGTCCAGAAAAACAGCTGCCATGGCGCTGCTGGTCGTCGTGTTTCCAATTCCCATCTCCCCTGTGGCCAGAATACGATATCCTTTTTCTTTTAATTCTCCCACCAGATTGATCCCGACTTCTAAGGCTTTTACCGCTTCTTCTCTCGTCATTGCAGGTCCCTTTGTCATATTTTTTGTTCCATATGCCACTTTTCGATTCCAGGCGCTTGTATCTACTGCCACACCGATATCTACAGGAATCAGATCTGCCCCCAATTTATGGCACATCACACTTGCTGTACTTTGCATCTTTGAAAAATTTTCCGTCACAAGAGCTGTAATTTCCTGTCCCGTCTGCGTCACGCCTTCTTCTACTACACCATTGTCTGCGCACATCTCAACAAGCGCTTTTTTAGAAAGGTCAATATGGCTTGTCCCTGTCATTCCTGCAATTTTCACCAGAAAATCTTCCAATTTTCCAAGACTGTGAAGCGGTTTTGCAATGCTGTCCCACCTTTTTTGACATTCTTTCATTGCTCCTTCATCCAGCTCTGTTATATTTTTTACTGCTTCCTCCAGTGTCATGTTTCTTCCTCCATGTTATTTTTTTGTCTTCTATTCTGATTTCTCTGTGTTTTATTATAGAGTTATCTTTTCTCTATGTCAAATTTTTTCCTGTTCTCTGCCTTTTCTAATTTCTCATTTTAACTTAGTCAGAAAAAGAGAACTCTTCCTGCTGCGTAAGAGTTCCCTTTTTGAATTTAAATTGTTCCGATTTTTTTCTGCTTCATATGATAATACAGATCAATCCGCCTTTTGAATCGTTTACAATTTTCTTCATTGTTCCCTGCAATTTTGTCTGACTTTCCTCGCCAATCATCGAAAGTTTTGCCTTGATTCCATCTTCCACAAGCTGTTCGATTGACTTTCCAAAGATACTTGTGTTCCAGATGCCTTCTTTCTCTTTTTTTCCATTTTCTTCTATGTAAGCAATCAGATCTTTTGCCTGCTGCTCACTGCCTACAATCGGAGCAATCTCTGTCTCAATTTCTGCTTTGATCAGATGAATGGATGGGCTGGATGCTTTAATTTTCACACCATATTTGCTTCCCTGTTTTATCACGCTCGGCGTTTCCAGCATGATCTCTTCTCGAACCGGAGTAATGACACTGTATCCATTCTGGCGTACCGCTTCCAAAGAATTTTTTACCTTTTCATACTCTTTTCTGCTTTCTGATAGCTCTCGAATTAAAGAGATCAGCTGATATTCTCCACGAATCTCAACTCCTGCCATCTGACTTAACTGCTCATAGTAATAGCTCTCCTCCATCTCAATACAGACTTTCGCCGTTCCCGTGGCAAGGTCTAACGCTTCTACTTTGACTTTACGCACAAATTCTTCCGTCATCTGCAGTGTCTTTTCCGTTGCCTGACGAATCTGACGAATCGATTTCATCAAATTTTTCATATGTTTCATCAAAGCTTCACGGATAGGATGAGTCATCGGAAGCATCTCAACCCATTTTGGAAGGAAAAATTGAAGCTGAACAAGTGGAAATTCCTGCAAAATGATCTCCATCATCCGATGGATTCCCTCTTTTCCAAGTTGTTCACAGTTTGCTGTCATGACTGGAACTAAGAATTCGGTACGAATTTTTTCGGCCAGTTTCTCTGTCTCCGGAAGGGAAGGATTTGCTGAATTTACAAGGACAAGAAAGGGTTTTCCAATCTTTTTTAATTCTTCTACTGCCTTTTTTGTGCCCTCATAAAAGCTTTCCTTTGGCAGTTCTCCAAACGATCCGTCGCTTGTCACTACAACTCCAATCGTTGCATGATCCTGAATTACTTTTTTTGTCCCCATCTCTGCCGCTTCCGCAAACGGAATCTCTTTTTCCATCCAAGGCGTCTTGACCATTCTCATTTTTCCCTCATCCAGTATGCCTGCTGCGCCTTCCACCGGATATCCGACGCAATCTACCAGACGGATTTTCATCTTGGTGTCCTCTTTCATCGTAACTACTGCTGCATTTTTTGGAATAAATTTCGGTTCCACTGTCGTAATCGTTTTTCCCACTCCACTGGTCGGCATTTCATCGACCGCCATCTTCTTTTCCTGTCCGTCCAATCCTGGAAGTACCATCAATTCCATAAATCGACGGATAAAAGTAGATTTTCCGGTGCGCACAGGTCCCACAACGCCCAGATAGATCTCTCCTTTCGTACGACTTTGGATATCCTGATACAGATTATATTCCTCCATGAAAAACCTCCCTGTCTTTACTGCTATAACCTTATGCTGACAGGGAGGTTTCTTAGAACTTTATCTTTTCTTTTTAATAGCTCTTATTGTGAAGCAGCTCATGTGCTTTTCCTTTTAAAAATCCATCATACAGAGAAAGAATCATTGGGTTTTCATCCGGTTTTTTTATGATTGCCATATGATCTGCACTGTAAATTCCGCGTGTTCTGGCGGCCTTTGTGCGCATTCCGGCTCTTGGTGGCTGTCCTCCGCCCATGATACATCCGCGACGGCAAGCCATAACTTCAATCAGATGATAATTTGCTTCCCCGGCTTTTACACGTTCCATCACTTTTCTGGCATTGATCAATCCGCTGACAACACAGATATTTAACTGTGTTCCCCCATATGGGATGGTAAATTCTTTGATCGGATCATCGCCGCGCACGCCGCATTCTGCAATCGCATCGAGCGCCACCTTGTTATGTTCCGGAATGAGACGTCTTAAAACTGCTTCTGTCACACCGCCTGTGACGCCGAACAGCACGCCGCCGCCGGAGCCAAATCCAAATGGAATATCGCTTGCTTCTGGTTCCAGGGAAGCAAAATCTATTCCAGAATTATCAATCATGCGGATCAGTTCCGTTGTTGTAATTACAATATCGGTATCCTGCTCGCCTTTTGTAAAGCTGTTTGGTCTCTTGGCCTCCATTTTCTTCGCTGTGCATGGCATAATAGAAACCATCACCGTTTTCTTTCCGCCTGCATTTTTCGGATCACGGTAATATTCTTTGACAAGCGCTGACATCATTCCCTGAGGAGACCGGCAGGTGGACAGATTGTCCAGATATTCCGGATATTGATCTTTCACAAATTTTACCCACGCTGGACAGCAGGAAGTCAAAAGCGGCAGTTTGATTCCGGCCTGCACACGATTCAAGAATTCAGCCGATTCTTCCATGACCGTCAGATCCGCGCTGAATGCCGTGTCAAACACTTCATCAAATCCCATGCGGTGCAAAACAGTCACGATTTTCCCCATAACGCTCCGCCCTTTTGTGAGACCGTAATTATCGCCCACAGCAACACGCACAGCCGGCGCCACCTGCGCTACGACACGAATATTCGGATCTGCCAAAGCTTCCCACACTTCATCCATATGCGTGCGTATGCTGATTGCTCCTGTCGGACAGAATACTCGACACTGTCCGCAGTTTACACAGTCTGTCTCCGCAATTTTCTTGTCAAATGCCGGCATTACCATGGCATCTGTTCCGCGGAATGCAAATCCAAGGGCTCCGATTCCCTGCAGCTCCTCGCACGCTCTTACACAGTCTCCACACAAAATACATTTGTTCGGATCACGAATGATTGCAGGAGAACTGTCGTCAATCGGGCGAATCTCTCTTGTATTTTCAAACCGCACGCTTGTCACGCCAAGGCGATGGGCCAGCGCCTGAAGATTACATTCTCCACTTTTTACACATGTCGTACAGTCCCTGCAATGTGCCGCCAGCAAAAGCTCTACAATCAGTTTTCGATATTTTTTAATCTTACCTGAATTTGTATAAATCACCATGCCGTCTCTTGGTTCTTCTGAACAGGAAGCAAACGTTCTTCCTTTATCGTCCTCCACAGTACAAAGACGACACGCACCAAAGGTAGATACTTCAGAGTGATAGCAAAGTGTCGGTATGTTGATTCCTGCATTTCTGATTACAGAAAGCACATTTTTTTCATCGGTAAATTCTACTTTTCTACCGTCAATGATCATTGTTCCCATATAGATCCCCCTTTTATGCTTCTATATAAATTGCACCAAATGCACAGTTTTCCTTACAAGCTTCGCATTTAATGCAGAGCGTATTATCGATGTGATAGCACTGCTTGCGGACGCCTGTGATCGCTCCGACCGGACAGTTCTTTGCACATTTTCCGCATCCCTTACAAAATTCAGGATTGATAATGAAGCGGCGCAGGGAGGAACAGACTTTTGCACGGCATTTTTTATCTATGATATGTTCTTCATATTCATCCCGGAATGTCCGCAGCGTACTTAAAACCGGAAGCGGAGCGCTCTTTCCAAGACCGCAAAGCGCCATGCTTTTTACCATCTCAGCCAGTTCCTGAAGGCGATCCAGATCTTCCAGCTCTCCCTGCCCTGCAACAATTTTCTCCAGAATCTCCAGCATTCTCTTCGTCCCTTCGCGGCAAGGCACACATTTGCCACAGGATTCTCTCTGTGTAAAGCTCATGAAAAATCGTGCTACTTCCACCATACAGGTGTGTTCATCCATGACAACAAGGCCACCGGAACCTACAATCGCACCAAAACGTTTTACAGAATCAAAGTCAAGCGGAACATCTAAATGTTCTTCTGTCAGACATCCGCCGGATGGTCCTCCAATCTGAACCGCTTTAAATGTGCCGCCGCCTTTTAAGCCTCCACCGATATCAAAAATGATTTCTCTGAGCGTCGTTCCCATCGGTACTTCAATCAAACCTGTATTTTCAATCGATCCTGTCAGGGAAAATGTCTTTGTTCCCGGGCTTCCTGCTGTTCCGATTCCGCGGTACCATTCTGCTCCATTTAAGATAATTTTCGGGACGTTTGCAAATGTCTCCACATTGTTTAAGACAGTCGGTTTTTCCCACAGACCTTTTTCTACCGTACGAGGCGGCTTCACACGCGGCATACCGCGATTTCCCTCAATGGAAGCTGTAAGAGCGCTTCCTTCGCCGCAGACGAATGCGCCGGCGCCGCGATTGATATGAAGATGGAAAGAAAAGTCTGTTCCTAAAATCCGATCTCCTAAGAGATGACGTTCTTCCATCTCTTTAATTGCATGGCGCAGTCTCGCAACCGACATCGGATATTCCGCGCGCACATAGATATATCCTTCCTGTGATTTAACTGCATAGCCTGCGATCATCATACCTTCTATCAGTTTATAAGGATCTCCTTCCATCACGGAACCATCCATAAAAGCGCCTGGATCTCCTTCGTCTCCGTTGCATACCACATATCGCACAGTCTCTGCCTGTCTGGCTACCTGTTTCCATTTTCTTCCAGCCGGAAATCCGCCGCCGCCTCTTCCGCGCAGTCCTGACTGATCTACCTCCTCAATCACCTGATCCGGTGTCATCTCAAACAATGCTTTTTCCAAAGCGGAAAATCCACCGCTTGCCATATATTCATCAATCGATTCTGCATCAAACTTTCCGCAGTTTTCCAGAACAATTCTTGTCTGCTTTGCAATAAACGGAATCTCATCCGGACTTTTATAGATCTTATTATTCTGTTTATATAAAAGACGTTCTACTACGTCATCTCCTGTCACGGAACGTTCAAAAATCTCTGCACAGTCCTCTTCCTGTACTTTTATATACTGTAAAGTCTGCTCTCCTTTTTGAATACGCACAAGCGGTCCCAATTCACAGATTCCCTGACATCCCGTCTTTTTCACTCCGACGTGCTCTTTTTCATCGTGAGATTCAAATGTGACGCAGACTTCCGGATGGTCTTTTGCAATTTCTAAAAATTTTTCATAAATCTTCTGTGAACCTGTCGCTATACAGCCTGTTCCTGAACAGACCAGAATTCTGCAGTCATACGACGCCATCTCTTTTTTTGCTTCTTCTCTCGTTTTTAATAAATCCTCTTTGCTCTCAATCATCATTGTGCGTCACCTCGCAGTTCATGGATTAATTCAATCGCTTTTTCAGGGGTCATGGCTGGATGAACTTCTTCGTTGACCATCACTGTCGGAGCCAGACCGCACGCTCCAAGACAGGAAACTGTCTCCACTGTAAACATCATGTCATCCGTTGTATGTTTCTTTTTATTCAATCCAAGTTCTTTAAATAATGCCTCTAAAATCGGTGTAGACTTTCTGACGTGACATGCTGTTCCGTCACATACTTTGATAATATATTTTCCTTTTGCTTCAAATGAAAAATTTTCATAAAAAGTGGCTACACTGTACGCTTTTGCTTCTTTTACCCCAATTTTTTTTGCCACATACGATAAAAGTTCACCCGGAAGATACCGATATTCTCCCTGTATATCCTGCATGATAGGGATCAGAGAACTTGGCTTCTTTCCATAACGCCCAATAATTTCATCTGTCTTGTCATAATAAGACTGATCCAGCATACTATTTCCTCCTCCGCTTTTCTTGTGCCTATTCAGCGCTCTTTCTGCCGTCTTTGTGTAAATCTGTTTTCATCAAAAATATACGTCCAAAAACTTTTTCACATCAAAGACTGTTTTTATCAGCAGAATCTGAATAATGACCTGATATTTTTACATAAACAGCATCCTGTCCACATAAAGTACAATTATTATACTATGTTTTTCTTTTTCTGACAATATTTAAGTAAAAATCAATAATTTAACAATCTTTTTCTATTTCTTTCTTTTTACTCATTCTATACTCTTTTTTCTTTCTGAATTATTGTTCAATTCTACATTTTCTTTTCTTCTCTTGCACTTTTTCTTTTCCTGTTATATTATTTTATGGAACAAAGTCTGTAACCTATATCTGTTTTGTTGCCTTACAGCAGAAACTTTGTTTTTATTTATCATTTTGAAATATTTTACTATATTACAGAAAGAGGTAAAAAAATGCGAGGATTAAATACTCCTGTCAAAAAAATCCGAAGAAAGGTATTTACGGAGATCGCTAAAGTCGGTTTTCAGTCTACTCCGGAAAGCCTGATTGCTGATATCGAAGCAATCCCTTATACGGTCGTTCAGGAACGTGCTACTTATCGTGAAAGCATCTATCGTGAACGTGCCGTTGCAAGCGAACGTGTCCGTCTTGCTATGGGAATGTCACTTCGGCCTGAAAATAAGGCTGTCCATATTACATCTGGTATTGAAGCCAGCAATATCAATGAAAAATATTATGAGCCGCCGCTGATGCAGGTCATTCCTTCTGCATGTGACGCATGTGAGCCAAACCAATATGAAGTCAGCAATATCTGCCGCGGCTGTGTGGCGCATCCATGTGCTGAAGTATGCCCAAAAGGCGCCATCAGGATTGTAAAGGGACGCTCTATCATTGATCAGGAAAAATGTATTCGCTGCGGAAAATGCAAGTCCGTCTGCCCATATGACGCAATCGCCAAAAAAGAGCGTCCATGCGCTAAAGCGTGCGGCGTCAATGCGATCGAAAGCGATTCCCAGGGACGTGCCGTCATCAACAATGAAAAATGCGTCTCCTGCGGTATGTGTATGGTCAGCTGTCCATTCGGTGCAATCTCAGATAAATCACAGATTTTTCAGCTTGCTCATGCTTTAAAAGAAGGTCAGGAAGTCATTGCCGAGCTTGCACCGGCATTCGTCGGTCAATTCGGTCCTAATGTCACAGCCCGCAAGCTAAAAGCAGCTCTGCTGCAGCTTGGTTTTTCTGCTGTATATGAAGTAGCATATGGAGCTGATATCGGCGCAATCTCTGAAGCGCATCACTATGCGGAAAAAGTAGCCACAGGGGAACTTCCATTCCTGCTCACCTCATGCTGTCCGTCCTGGTCTATGATGGCGAAAAAATTCTTCCCTGATATGATTGGCAATATCTCTCAAGAATTAACTCCTATGGTTGCCACTGCGCGCAGCATAAAAAAAGAGCATCCAAATGCTCACGTTGTTTTCATCGGTCCATGTGCTTCTAAGAAACTGGAAGCTTCCCGCACGGATGTCCGCAGTGACGTTGATTTTGTCATCACTTTCGAGGAACTTGCCGGAATGTTTGATGCCAAAGGCATTGACGTTGAATCCATGGAAGGAGATTCCTCTCTCCACAATGCAACTGCTGCCGGAAGAGGATATGCTGTGTCAGGAGGTGTCACACATGCGATTGAGGAATGTTTAAATGCATATTATCCTGGCGTTCCTGTCCATATTGAACATGCTGAAGGTCTTTCTGAATGCAAGAAAATTCTGACGCTTGCCAAGGCCGGAAAGTTAAAGGGATGTCTGATTGAAGGTATGGGATGTCCGGGTGGCTGTATGGCTGGCGCCGGAACAAATGTTGCATGGAAAGACTCTTCCAATGCCCTGAAAAAATTTGTCGCTGACTCCAGCAAGAAACTGCCTGCCGCAGAATTATCCAAAATTGAACTGGATTAAAGCCTCTTGACAAAAAGTCAAAAAAGCTGCGAGATAAAACGCTTTATCCCGCAGCTTTTATTTTAACGCTGTTTATTTAAAAATATTTTCTTTTTGCAGCTTCTACCACATGTCCGACTAATACAGAAGTTGTAACACTTCCTACTCCTCCCGGAACTGGAGTGATTGCATCAACAATCGGTTCTGCTTTTGCAAAATCAACGTCTCCGCACAGTTTTCCTTCTGCATTTACATTGATTCCGACATCAATAACTGTCTGGCCTGCTCTTAAATAAGAATCATCTACCACGCCGGCTCTTCCTGCTGCTACGATCACGATATCTGCTTCTTTTACTACAGACGGCATATCAACTGTTCTTGTATGACATACAGTAACCGTCGCATTTTTCTGAATCAGCATCATTGCAGCCGGTTTTCCAACTACTAAACTTCTTCCGATCACAACTGCTTTCTTTCCTGTGCAGTCAATCTGATAATGATCTAAGATCTCCATACATGCCTGTGGAGTACATGGAGGGAATCCTACTTTTTTGCCGGTAAATACGCCTGACATAGATCCATCTGTCATACAGTCAACATCTTTTGCAGGATCTAAGGCATTTTCAATTACAGACTGGTCTAAATGTTTCGGAAGAGGACGGAATAATAAAACTCCATGAATGTGATCATCTTTATTTACTTTATCAATAACAGCCAACAATTCTTCCTGAGATACGTCAGCTGGCAGTAAAATTTTTTCACAGGCAACACCTAATGTTTCGCATCTCTTTGTTGCGCCTTTTTCATAAGAAATATCGCTTCCGTTTTCACCGACACGAATAATTCCCAGCGTTGGTGTAATTCCTTTTTCCTGAAGTAAAGCCACATCTGCCTTGATTCTTTCATTTAAAGCAGCTGTCACTTCTTTTCCTAATAACTGTTTTGCCATTTTTTAAGCTCCTCCTTATTTCAGTCTGCCTAAAACGCTTTCAAATACTTCATCAGCAAGTTTTGTATATTTTTCCAGCATTGCATCGCATTTTGCATTCAGCTCGGCAGCATATTCTTTATTTGCCATGGATTTCGTATTGATATATACATTTAAGCTTGCACCTTTTAAAGCAGCTTTGCAGAATGCAACTCCAACACCGGCATCGCTGATCGCAAGCGCTGAACCTTTTGCTGCAAATTCTACCATAATATCAATCGCTTCACAGCATTTTTCCATGATTTCCATTGGAACAGAACAGGCATCCTTTAAGACAATTTCCATCACGCGCGCTTTTTCTGCTTTTTCTTCCTCTGTCGCTCTTGGCATACCGTATGCTTTTGACAGAGGCTCAAATACTTCTGCATCTCTCTCAATCAGATGAAGAAGATCTTTCTGCAGCTGATCTGCTTTCGCTTTTAAAGCCCACATTTCTTCTTCTACATCGGCATATTTTTTCTTTCCGACGGTTAAACTTCCTACCATATTTCCAAGTGCAGTCCCGATTGCTCCCACTAAAGCAGATGCTCCGCCGCCGCCTGGCACTGGAGCTTTTGAGGCTAACACTTCAACAAATTCATTGCACGGTACTGTTGAAAATCCCATTTTTTTGTCTCCTCACATTTCTATATTTACAAGCTGCGGGATAAATTACTTTATCCCGCAAAACATACAATTTAGAATAATCCAGAAATCTTTCCTGTCTCGTCTACGTCGATTCTCTCTGCTGCCGGTACTTTTGGCA
>JAUNDP010000017.1 GCA_030526005.1 Eubacteriales bacterium | reverse complement strand
ATATTATGGGGATGGAACGTATTACGGAGATGGAACGTATTATGGATATTAAACAGTTTTGAAAAATTAGCTTGATTAATTCAGGAAAAAACTATATGATATAATAAATACGGTTTGATACTGGGCAAATGTGTCTTAGGGAGCTGTAAATGAATTTGAGGATGTAAGGGATACAAAAAGGAGGAAATACACCTTGTTAGAAATTATGACAAATGAATCTGAATCTGCAGCAAAGATTATCGTCATTGGTGTCGGCGGTGCAGGTAATAATGCAGTAAATAGAATGGTAGAAGAGACAATTGCAGGAGTAGAGTTTATCGGAGTAAACACGGATAAGCAGGCATTACAGTTATGCAAAGCTCCTACTACAATTCAGATTGGCGAAAAAGTCACAAAAGGATTGGGCGCCGGAGCACGTCCGGAAGTCGGAGAGCAGGCAGCAGAAGAGAGCGCAGAAGATTTACGCCAGGCAATGCAGGGTGCAGATATGGTCTTTGTCACCTGCGGTATGGGAGGCGGAACAGGTACAGGAGGCGCACCGGTTGTGGCAGGCATCGCAAAAGAGATGGGAATCCTTACAGTGGGCGTTGTCACAAAGCCTTTCCGCTTTGAGGCGAAGACACGCATGAACAATGCACTTACAGGAATTGAAAAATTAAAAGACAATGTAGACACATTGATTGTAATCCCGAATGACAAACTTTTAGAGATTGTGGACCGCAGAACAACAATGCCGGAGGCATTGAAGAAAGCGGATGAAGTGCTTCAGCAGGCAGTCCAGGGAATTACAGACTTAATTAATCTGCCGGCATTGATCAATCTTGACTTTGCAGATGTTCAGACTGTGATGAAAGACAAAGGAATTGCACATATCGGAATCGGACATGCCAAAGGAGACGACAAAGCTCTGGAAGCAGTCAAGATGGCAGTTGCCAGTCCGCTTCTGGAGACAACAATCTCCGGCGCTTCCCATGTTATCATCAACATTTCCGGCGATATTTCTCTTATGGATGCAAATGATGCAGCAAGTTATGTGCAGGAGCTTGCAGGTGATGAAGCAAATATCATTTTTGGCGCTATGTATGATGATACTTACGCAGATGAGGCAAGCATCACAGTGATTGCGACAGGACTTGACACAGCGACAGCAACACAGCCGTCTGTAAATCAGAAAATCGTTCCGGAATTCCCGAATTACGGAAAACAGGAGAAAAAAACCACTACATTCCAGAGAACAACAAGTACAATCCCTAAAAATAATACAGCCTCTTCTCAGACAGGCAGAACGTCATCCTCAACGTTTGGAAAATACAGAACTCCTGAGAGTACAGTGGCAGAAAAAGAGATACAGATCCCAGATTTCTTAAAAAGAAGATAAAATAAAAAAGCAAGACTGCCGCATATTTTTGCGGCAGTCTTTTTGCTAAACCGTTTAAAAAGGTTTTTTGATGCCGCATTAAAATTTTTTGTCGGCAGCAAGGCTATTTTGAAAAATAAGTGTTTTTGATAAAATCAACAGGCATCTGCTGATCTGTCCAGATACGGAATGCTTCAGCGCCTTGATATAAAAGCATATACAGACCGTTGAATGCTCTGCACCCTTGTTCCTTTGCCTGACGCATCAGGAGTGTCTCACGGGGATTATAAATGATGTCGGAGACAAGAAGCGACTCATGCAGAAAATTTTTAGAAGGAATAGGAGAATAAGTTTCATTTGGAGACATACCGATCGGGGTAGCATTTGTCAGAAGATCGCTGACATCGAGGGAGGACTTTAGAGAAGATTCATCAGCCAGATCAAAAAGTTCAACGTGGCAGGAAGTTTCCCTTGTGATACGCTCAGCGAGCTCTTTTGCATGATTCCAGGATCGCCCCTGGCGATTAAAAAGATGGATAGAGGCAGCTCCATCCAGCGCCGCTTGGACGCAGACCGCAGTGGCAGCGCCTCCGGCGCCGAGCAATGTCATCGTCTTTCCGGCGATAGAAAATCCTGTTTCCGCCAGAGCCTGCATATATCCGATTCCATCGGTATTATGGCCTGTGAGAATGTCGTCGTCATTGACAACGGTGTTGACTGCTCCAATCATGCGTGCTGCCGGGGACAATTTGTCGACAAGATCACATATTTTTGTCTTGTCTGGCATAGTACAGTTAAATCCGCGGACATTCAGCAACTTTAAGCCGTCGACAGCAGTCTTTAAATCTTTTTCAGTCACATCAAAGCACAGATATACATAATCCAGTCCAAGACGCTGGAAAGATGCGTTGTGCATCATAGGGGAAATACTGTGGGAAACTGGATGGCCTAAAAGACCAGTCAGCCGTGTGTGACCTGTAATTTCGTAGTTCAAATTTTTAACTCCTTTCAATACTTTTTTTCATCTTAGCGAAAAGCAGCCGATCTGTCAAGAGACAGAGCTGGACAACAGAAAATGAAAATGACAGTAAAAGTAAAAAATACCTGAGTGGTAAAATAGAAAAGATAAACAGATTGCGCAGAGGCAGAAATATGGATGAACCAATGTGCAAATCACATTATAGGAAACGCAAACATATTGCAGCAGAAGTGGAGAAAATAAGATGAGTATAAAAATCAGAGAGATCGAAATCGGAAAAGGAATCCCTAAAATCTGTATTCCTGTCACAGGAACAACAAGAGAGGAAATCAGGGAGCAGCTTGCCCGGATAAAAGATGAGCCATTTGACCTTTTAGAGTGGAGAGCTGATTTTTTTGAAGAAATTTCAGAGGAAGAGGCAAGAAAAGAGATGATTGGCGAGATACGGGAATATCTGGGAGAAAAGCCATTTTTATTTACCTTCCGGACAAAATGGGAGGGAGGGCAAAGAAAGATTTCCAACGGAGAATACATACAGCTTCTAAGAGCGGCAGCACAGACAGGAAAGCTGGATTTGCTTGATGTCGAGTTGTTCCGTGCTCCTGAACTGAGCGATCAGCTCAAGGAGATAAAAAAAGATTTTAAAATTGTGATTATCGGTTCCAATCATGACTTTGAAAAGACTCCCTCAAAAGAAGAGATTCGATCGAGACTGGATATGATGAGACAGAACGGCGCAGATATTCCGAAGATTGCAGTGATGCCCCAAAATGCCGCAGATGTGCTGACTTTGCTGGAAGCGACGAGGGAATTTCACCTTGCTTTTCCGGACATTCCAGCTATTACTATGTCCATGGGAAAAGGCGGAATGATCACCCGGATAGCTGGAGAGACATTTGGATCAGCAGTTACATTTGCAAGCGGCGTCTGTGCCTCAGCGCCAGGACAAATTCCGGCAAAAAAATTGCAGGAAATTTTGGAAATTCTGCATGAAAAGAAAAAATAAAAAAGAAAAAAGAAGAAATAAAGAGAAATGCGTCGATAAAATTCTGGGATTTACCGGGAACATTTGACAAAATAATGATCCTCCTTGCTCTATAATAGAAAGTGCCTGACAGGGCAGAAAAAATAGATGGCAGGGGGGATTTTTTGTACTATGAACTGTACATAGATCTGTTTTTTCTGGAAAATATAATCATGGATTACCTGCTTCTTTTTACAGTGAAACGATTGCTGAGAAAAAAAATAAAAAAGAGAAAACTGCTGTTAGCTTCTTTCCTTGGATCGGCGCTGTTATGTGTGATTCTGATTACTCCTTTTCCAAAAACAAAAGGCTGGATGATTTTGGAAAATCTGGCAGGAGGCGCCTTGATGCTGAAAATCAGCAGGACAGAAAATGAAAAAGTGGAATGGGGACGGGAACTGCTTCTATTCTATCTGGTTACGTTCTGTGCGGGAGGAATTTTCCAGATGATAGGAACCACTTTTTCAGCTTCTTTTTTTCGAATCTTTGTTCCTGGCGCGCTTTTGCTGCAGGGGATCTTTCATTCTTTCCGGGAAATCCGGCAGCAAACCGCACAGGAATATGAAGTGACTTTGTATTGGCACGGAAAAGAAAAGCGATGCAGAGGTCTTTTAGACACAGGCAATCGGCTGAAAAATCCATGGAATCACCGACCGGTTATGGTGGTTTATTATGAAGCGGTGCGAACTCTTTTTTCCTGTCAGGAACAGCGGCAGCTAGAGCAGATGTTTCTGCTTTTAGCGCCAGAGAAAGCAGCGGAGCATTTTTTTTACATTCCTTATCACAGCATTGGAAAAGAAGGGGGACTTCTCCCATGTGTGATTCTGGATGAAATAATAATAAAGGGGTACAAGAGAAATTTTCGGATACAAAAGCCTTCGGCAGCTCTTTGCAGAATGCCTGTCAGTAAACGTGACAGTTATGAAGTGATTTTGCAGCCGCTGTTTATGGAAAGTGAGAATGAAATAAAAAAGTAGGAGGAAACGTATGGTAATTAAGGTTGCGATGCCTGAACGGTTTCAGCTTAAAATGGTACCAGGTCTGTCAAATATTTTTATGAAGAATGCCAGAGAGGTACATTATATTGGAGGCTCCGACGTACTCCCGGCGCCTTTGGAACCGGAGCAAGAAGCAGCGTGTATTCAGGAATTGGGAACAACAGGAGACAGTGAAGCAAAATCGGAATTAATCGAACATAATCTGAGGCTGGTCGTGTACATAGCCAAAAAATTTGACAACACAGGAGTTGGGGTGGAGGATTTAATTTCGATTGGGACGATCGGTTTGATCAAGGCGATCAACACATTTAACAGAGAGAAAAATATTAAACTGGCGACGTATGCATCGCGGTGCATAGAAAATGAAATTTTGATGTATTTAAGGAGAAACAGCAAGACACGGATGGAAGTATCGATAGATGAGCCTCTGAATGTGGACTGGGATGGAAATGAATTGCTGCTCTCTGATATTCTGGGAACGGATGAAGATGTAATTTATAAAAATATGGAGAGTGAAGTGGAAAGAAATCTGCTTGGAAAAGCGATTGATACACTGTCCGATCGGGAGAGAACGATTGTACAGCTGCGCTTTGGACTGAATACAAGGGACGGAGAAGAAAAAACGCAAAAAGAAGTGGCGGATCTTCTTGGAATTTCACAATCTTATATATCAAGGCTGGAAAAAAAGATTATTAAGCGTCTGAGAAGAGAAATTGTACGCTTTGAATAGTGAAAATAGATAAAAAAAGTGAACAAAAATGAAAAAAACAGGTGACTTTTCATAAAAAAAGGAGTATGATAAAATTGTAACAAAGACAACAGAAGATTTGCAGCAGAAGCGGGGTGTTTTTATGGGAGAAAAAGTATTATTATCATCTGAAAATCATGAAATTTACAGAGATGGCGATACAGTAGTAAAAGTTTATTGCAAAGGATTTCCAAAATCAGAAGTTTTAAGAGAAGCGATGTATCAGTCTCTTGCCGAGGAACTGGGAATTCTTGTCCCAAAAGTGCTGGGAGTGACAGAGCTGGAAGACGGACAGCTTGGACTGATCAGTCAGTTTGTGGAAGGAAAAACACTTGCACAGCTGATGAAAGAGAATCCAGATAAAAAAGAGGAATATCTAAAGAAGATGGTGGAACTGCAGGTGGAACTGTCCTCAAAAGAAGGTCCGCTCATTCCGGAGTTAAAAGCAAAGATGGATGCTCAGATCAAGCAGCTGAAAGGACTGGATGATATCACACGCTTTGAGATTATGACAAAACTAAACGGTATGCCGGATCATAGAAAACTGTGCCACGGCGAGCTATATCCGGAAAATATTATTGTAAATGAAAAAGGCTGGTATGTGCTGGACTGGATTCATGCGGCAAATGGAAATGTCAGCGCAGATGTAGCCAGAACGTATCTGCTGCTTGCACTGGAAGATAAAGAGATGGCAGAGACGTATCTCTCCTTATTCTGTGCCAGAACGAGAACGGAAAAAGCTTATGTACAGAGCTGGCTTCCTCTTGTGGCAGCCGCACAGCTGACAAAGAAAAGAAGAAAGGAAGCAGAACTTCTGGAGTCTCTTATCAATATCTGCGATATTGATTAAATGGATCAGAAACAGAAAAACAGGACAGCTTAAAAACTGTCCTGTTTTTTGATGTATAAAAAAGAATTATCGGATATCGGTTCTGCCGACAAGATAATCAATCGTTGTATTGTAGTAAGTTGCAAGCCGCGCCAGCATCTCGACTGGAATTGTGCGCGTTCCATTTTCATAATGGGAATATGCGCGCGGACTGATCTGGAGATAATTACTCAGTTCTTTTTGAGTGAGATCATGATCTTCGCGTAAGTTTTGGATGCGCTGGTATTTCATACAATTTCCTCCGTACGAAAATTATATGTTAGATAAATTCTGCTATTGCAATTCGGAACATAATGGGCTAGAATGGTTAAAAAGGAGGAAAATATGGAGAAAAAACAGGTACAGACGATGCTGTTTCAGGTATTGAATGAAAAAGAAAATGATGAGATCGTGACTCTGGCTTTGCCGGAAAAGGAACAGGAGATCTGGATTCAGTTTCGTGACGGAACGAAATATAAGATCTGCATAGAAGACACAAAAGAAGTTTTTTGAAGTCTTTGACATACCATGTCAAGGGCTTTTATTTTTTATATTTTTGCGTAAATCGTATATTTGTTTCCAATTATGTGAATCATTCTATTAAGAGTTTTAGAAGAAATTTCAGATAGAACGAGATAGGAGGATTCTTGAAATGGGACTGAATAAGGTAGAAATTTGCGGAGTGAATACAGCGAAACTGCCTGTTTTAAATCACGAAGAAAAAGAAGAACTGTTTCGCAGAATTAAGGAAGGAGATGCGGATGCGAGAGAACAATATATTAAGGGAAACCTGCGGCTTGTACTGAGTGTGATTAAACGATTTTCAGGAAGCAATGAAAATCCGGACGATTTGTTTCAGATTGGATGTATTGGACTGATCAAGGCGATCGACAACTTTGATACTTCTTTAAATGTAAAATTTTCAACGTATGCAGTGCCGATGATTATCGGAGAAATTCGCCGCTATCTCAGAGACAATAACAGTATACGCGTCTCCAGATCATTGAGAGATACCGCATACAAAGCCATTTATGCCAGAGAAATGTATATGAAAAATAATCTGAAAGAGCCGACAATTTCAGAGATCTCAGATGAAATTGGCATTCCAAAAGAGGACATTGTGATGGCGATGGATGCAATCCAAAGTCCGGTCAGTTTGTATGATCCAGTCTACACAGAGGGAGGAGATACCTTATATGTGATGGATCAGATCAGCGACAAAAAAAATAAAGAAGAAAACTGGATCGAAGATATTGCCATTAAAGAAGCTATGAGGCATTTGGAGGAGAGGGAACGCTATATTGTGGAGCTGCGCTTCTATGAAGGAAAGACACAGATGGAGGTGGCGCAGGAAATAGGAATTTCCCAGGCACAGGTCAGCCGTCTGGAGAAAAGCGCACTGAAAAATATGCGTTATTATCTCTCATAGCTTACGATGGACGGGGAGAGCGCACATCTTCTTCTCTGACATTGACTAAAATAATATCGTCACCGATCTGAACGATATCTTTCCATGGAATAATAAACTCACATTCCCTTCCGAAAACGGAGAAAAGCCGACCAGGTCCCGGAACAATTAAATAGAGAATACAGCCTGTTTTGGGATTGATATCCACATCTGTCACACAGCCAAGAGAACGGCAGGTGCAGATATTTATGACTTCTTTTTGACGCAGCTCACAGATACGCATACATGTTCCTTTCTGCTTGTTTTAAGGCAAAGATCTCTTTTTATTATGGTATGAAGAGTAAAAAAAAATGTGATTCCTTTTGAAAAAAAGTTGACAGTAATTGTCGAATTCGCTATACTCAGACTAACGTAGCCTGTGCTGTATCATGCAGAGGTGAATCGGCAGGAGAATCGGACGATTACTCGTCTGGTGCGCAAGAAAAGTCTGTCAAGGAGGAAAACGTATGAAATGTCCATTTTGCAGCCATGATAATACGCGCGTGGTAGATTCCAGACCGGCTGACGACGGTCAATCAATCCGCAGAAGACGTCTTTGTGATGAATGTGGCAGAAGGTTTACTACTTATGAAAAAGTAGAGACGATCCCTTTGATTGTGATAAAGAAAGATTCCACAAGAGAACAGTATGATCGTTCCAAAATAGAAGCTGGAGTGCTGAGGGCGTGTTACAAGAGAGCGATTTCTGTGGAAGATATGAATCACGCGATTGATTGCATTGAGACAGAAATTTTCAACAGAGAAGAGAGAGAAATTGAAAGTAAAGTGATTGGCGAGATTGTGATGGACAAGTTAAAACAGTTGGATGCAGTTGCCTATGTAAGGTTTGCATCGGTATATCGGGAATTTAAAGACGTCAATACTTTTATGGATGAATTGAAGAAAATTTTGGAGTGAATGAGCGGCCGAGGGTTTCCCCGGCTGTTTTTCTATGATATACTCAGACTAGTCGAAAATAGTAGAAAAAGTGCAGGTGAACAAGTTGAGAAGAAGAATTGACCAGTTGCGGAACGAAAAATTTGAATATGAGATGCCAAAACTGATATTTTCAGAGGAAAAACTGGAAATAAAAGCGATAGCAGGAGCAAAAGTCAGAGGAGGATTCCGCATACAAAATACAGAAGAAAGAAAAATCAGAGGATTTCTATATTCTTCCGGCACAAGAGTCGTATGTGAACCGGAAAATTTCAGCGGGAGAAATATTTATATCACATATGAGGCGGACGCATCGGGAATGGAACCGGGAGAGGAAGCAAAAGGAGTCTTTACGATCTGTTCCAGCGTGGGAGAATATGAACTTCCATATCATTTGAGAGCGCTGGAAATGCAGGAAGAAGAACAAAAACCATATCAGAGAAGTCTCGACGCATTTGCAGAACTTGCAAAAGAAGATTATCAAAAGGCATATCTGTTTTTCATCAAATCTGAATTTATGCAGATGCTGGAGCGGGATGCTCCGGAATATATCACACTGTATGAGGGGATTCGGGAACTTTCTGTCAGCTATCGTTCCATGGAAGAATTTCTGGTTGCCTGTAAGAAAAAAGAGCCGATCTGTTTTCGTGTGAGAGAAGCTCATGCCAGATATGAAGAACCAGAAGACTCTTTCAAAGAGAGCATTTTGATTGTAAAAAACAGCTGGGGATTTCAAAAACTGGATTTTTCTGCGGATGCGGACTTTATTCATCTGGAGAGAAATATGGTGACAACAGATGAATTTGTAGGAAATTCGTATCAGCTGGACTATATTATCGAGGAAGAAAAGTTACATGCAGGAAGGAATTACGGTACAATCCGAATTAAGACAAACAATCAGGAACTGCGATATGAAATCTTAGTGACGAAAAAGGGAACAAAAGAGAAAAAAAGAACCGTCTTAAAATCACAGCGTCAGATTGAAAAACTCGTTTCTCTGTATATCAGTTTACAGACAAGACAGATTTCTGTGGAAGAATGGCAGATTCGTTCTCAGGAAGCGCTGGACGCTTATTATGCGTATGGCGGCAATCATCCGATTCTGGAATTGTTTCAGGCGCAGCTCTATTTCACGCTTGGAAAATTTTTAGAGGCGAGCGCGGTGCTGGAGAAAGCCGAAGAGAAGAAAGGACGGCTGGATCGGGCAGAAGTGAAGGGATATTACTTATATCTGACGACATTTTACCATAATGAAAGAAAGTATGTCGATGAGATTGAAGAACAGATTGTCAGTTTGTATATGCAGAACAGAGAGAGCTGGAAATTAAAATGGATTCTGCTTCATCTTCAGGAAAAATATTTGAATTCTCCTCAGCAAAAAATGGAGGCAGTAAGAGAACAGTTTTTGTATGGATGTCACAGCAGGATCTTATTTTTGGAAGTATATCAGCTGTTCGAGAGAGAACCTGTTCTGATGAAACGCCTGGACGAATTTACAGTCGCTATCTTAAAGTTTGCATGTAAAGAAAACCTGCTGACGAAAGAGATTGCCGAGGAGACCGCAGATCTGGCTTTGCGCTGCAAAGAATATGATGAGACAACATTTTCTGTCTTAAAAGAATGTTATGAACAGTTTCCGTCAAAACAGCTTGTCAGAAGTATCTGCGAACTTTTGCTGAAAGGACAGAAGACAGGGCAGGAAGCATTTATCTGGTATGCAAAAGGAGTGGAAGAGGATCTGAGAGTGACCGGTCTGTATGAGGCATATGTAGAGTCTATGAGTGAAAACAGTACCAGAAAACTGCCTCAGATCATCCGGATGTATTTTGCATATAATAACACTTTAAATTATCAGAAAAAGGCATTTGTCTATGCCAGTGTCGTGCAGAATCAGGAGGAAGATCCGCAGAGTTACCGCAGTTATCGTCCTTCTATAGAGAAATTTATGATGGATCAGCTTGCATTTGGAAGAATCAATCATAATTTGGCTATTCTGTATGAGACTTTTCTGACAAAAAAGATTTTGAGCAAGCGGCTGGCAGACGGTCTTGGCAGGGCGCTGTTCACATATGAGCTAAAGTGTCAGATGCCGGAAATCACCTCTGTGATTGTGATTCACAGACAGCTCAAAGAAGAAAGTGTGTCGCCTGTGATTCATGGAAAAGCACAGATCCAGATTTATACAGACGATCATTCGATTGTTTTGGTGGATGCGGCGGGAAACAGATATGCTTCTCCGTCCATGTATGAATTGGAAAAGTTGCTGACAAATGAAAAATTTACGGAATGGGTAAAAGATTTGTCACCGGATCATGCCGGAATGCTCCTATGGGAATGCGAGAAAAAGAGAAAGAAACAAGAGATGCCACAGACGATTGAGGAAGCAGAGCGGCTTGTGGAGCTGGAAGAGATCCGCGAAGAATACCGCCTTGTACTCAGAAAAGAGATTCTGGATTTCTATACGCTTCATCCGAATGATAAAGGAATCCATGAATATTTAAAAAATATGGATTATGAAGCCTTTGTGCCGGCCGGTAAAAAAGAATTACTGGAGATTTTGATTGATCACGGATTTTATCAGGAGACATTTGAACTGATTGGCACTTATGGGGCGGAGGAAACAGACATTGCCAGAATGACAAAGCTGTGCAGCAATATGATTGAGCGGATGGAATATGAAGAGAATGAATTGCTTCTGTCTCTGTGCAGCGACTGTTTCAGACAGAAAAAGTATGACAAAAGGATCTTGAATTATCTGCTGTTCTACTATGAAGGGCCGATCAAAAAGATGAAAGAGGTATGGACAGCAGGTCAGAATTTTGACCTGGATGGTTTTAAAATTGAAGAGAAAATCCTTGCGATGGTGCTGTTTACAAGAAGCGGGACAGAAGGGACAGAACCAATCTATGAACATTACAGCAAAGAAATGGGAGATCGGAAAATCTGCCGCGCTTATCTGATTCTGCGTTCTTATGAATATTTTGTACAGGAAAAACCAGTTGGGGAAATCATTTTTGACAGGCTCTCAAGACAGCTTCAGCTGGGAAAAGAAATAGAAGAAGTATGCTGTCTCGCACTTTTACGGTATTATGCTGCTCTTTCTAAGAAGCAGCTTTTGTCAGAACAACAGGAGATACAAGTCAGCATTCTGTTAGAGGAATATGCACATCGGGGAATGCGTTTCCAGTTCTTTCAGGAGTTTCCGGAGATCTATACAAGACCGTATCAGCTTCAGGATAAAGCCTTCATTGAATACCGTGCGAGACCGGAAGCAACGGTTATGCTGCATTATTACATCACGGATTATAGAGGAAAAGAACAGGAAGAAAGAACAGAGCCGATGCTGAATATGTACGAAGGCATTTTCAGCAAGGAATTCACGATGTTCTACGGAGAACGACTGACCTACTATATTGTGGAAGAGTGCGGATCGCAGATCAGACAGAGTAAGGTTTCTGTTCTGGAATATGACAGAAGAAAGAAAAATGGAACCAGCAAATATGATCTTCTGAATGAGATGGCGGAGAATTTGGAGAAAAAGCAGACGGACAAATTAAATCAGACTATTCAGAAATATATACAGCAGCAGACATTTGCTGATGAAGTATTAAAAATGATGTGAGGGGGAAACAGACGTGATAAGAGAACAGCATAGAACGATTGTCGGGTTTGATCTCGGCAGAGAATATTCCCAGATTACATTTTATAACCGAAGCAAAGATGAACCGGTGACAGTCAGCACAGTGGCAGGAAATGAAAAATATTTGATACCGACGTGTCTGTTTCAGCTGAAAGGGGAAAGCGAGTGGTATTTTGGGGCAGACGCTCTGAAATTGGAGGAAGAACGAGCAGACGGTTATTTTTTAAATGATCTGGTGTGGCTGATGGAGCAGCAGCAGCCGATCGAATTAGAAAAAGAAAAGATCTCTATTGAGGATCTAATCGGAATTTTTATCAAAGAATGTCTGGGCCTTTTATCTGGAACAGGAACGCTTGAACAGATGGCGATTGCAGTGACAATGGACGAGATGAGAGAACCGTTTATCAGCATATTGAAAAAGGCGCTGACTGGAATTGGAATTTCCAAAAATAATATTTTTTTCCAGGATCATATGGAAAGCTTTTACTATTTTATGATCAATCAGAAGAAAACGCTGTGGACGTACCATGTAGGATTGTTTGAATATGAAAAAGATACGATTGTCGTATACGATTTCCATACAGATTATCAGACAAAGCCGGCGATGGTCCATATTGAAAAAAAGGGATTTTTAACGCTGGATGAGCGGCTTCGCAGAAGAGTGGGGGAGAGCCGCTGGGGAGAGGAAAAAGCGAGGAGATTTCAGGAGATGATTGAAAATCTTTTTAAAAATACACCGTATTCTTCTGTATATCTGGTGGGAGATGAGTTTCTGGAAGAATGGGCGCAGCCGTGCGTAAAATTTCTGTGCAGCAAACGCCGTCACGGCTTTGCAGGAAAAAATCTCTACACAAAAGGCGCCTGCTATGGAGCGCTTCAGAGAACAGGAGAGAAAAAGACAGACGGATTTTTGTATGACAGTCCGGATATGGTTCACTTTAATATCGGCATGAATATGCTGATGCGCGGAAAAGAAAATTACTATCCAATCATTACAGCAGGGGCAAACTGGTATGAAGCATACCATGAGTGTGATTTTATACTGGATCATACAAATGAAATTATTCTGCTGATAAAAGAGATGCGGACCGGGGAGACCAGACAGGAAAAGATTTTTATTGAGCCGATCAAAAATCGTCCTGACAGAACAGTGAGAATCCGCATGATGGTGAGCTTTCTCGATCAGCACACCTGTCAGGTACGTCTGGAAGATCAGGGATTTGGAGGACTTTATCGCTCATCAGGGAAAGTATGGGAAAAACGGATCGACTTAAAGAAAGGGGAAAGCGTATGAGTGGATGTCGACTGTGTCAGATCCGCCTGGCAAAAAATCCGTATTACATTGAGAGTATCAGCACGAATATTTATTCGATTGAAGAACTGTGCTTTTATCTTCAGAACAATATTTATCTGATTGACCAGACTCTTGTAAATGAGAAATTGTGCAACTGGATCAGAGATGAACTTGGACTGGAAGGGCTTTACCGACGTCTTTCGGATCAACTGGAAAGAGGGGGTAGTATTGGAGATTTTATACTTCCGATTTTTAAAGAGATCAGTTATCTGTCTCACAGCGAATTCAGGAAGATGCAGGAAGAGATCTCCAAGATCGAAATTCAGCCGTCTGATATCAGAAAGAAAGTAAAAGCAGATTATTTGGTAGAATATGAAATGTATATGAATGCCATTCAGGAATATTATCAGATTTTAAAAGAACGGAATCCAGGAAAGCTGGGCGTGCAGTTTTACGCATCTGTTTTAAACAATATGGCTGTCGCATATGCAAAAATGTTTCTGTTTGAGGAAGCTGCCGACTGTCTGTGGCAGTCATTTCAGATTTTGCAGTCAAAAGAGAGCTATCGCAGATATCTGCTTCTTCTGCCTATGTATCTGGGTGAGGAAGAGACGAAAGAACGATTGGAAGAATTGGGAGAGCCGCAGGAGAAGTGGGAAGAATTAAAACAGGAACAGAAAAAAATCTATGAAAAAGCACAGGACCATGCGCTGAGTGAACGGTTGAAGAATCTGACGCCAGAAGAATTTTTTGAAGAGTGTAAAGAGACGTACCATAAAAGTACAAGCTCTTAAAAATGTCTGTCTCAGAAAGACAGCTTTCTGTTGACAAAATGAAATTTCCATGATAAGATAGGTTTCATAATTTAGCAAGGTAGAGTGGTCAATCAATCAAGTGAAAAATGCGGAGCGCGCAAATGATGGCAAATATGAAGCCCTATAACTTAGATATGGAGGAGTATAATTATGAAAAGAAAAATAATATGTGTATTGGCAATCGCAGCAATCGCTGCTTCTTCCCTTTCTGTAGTAGCAGCAGATACTTTTACAGTTGGATTTGATCAGGATTTTCCGCCGATGGGATTTGTGGGAGACGACGGAGAATTTACGGGATTTGATCTGGAACTTGCGGCAGAAGTGGCAGATCGCCTTGGAAAAGAAATCGTCTATCAGCCGATTGCATGGGATGCGAAAGATATGGAGCTGGATTCCGGAACGATTGACTGCATCTGGAATGGATTTACGATGACGGGAAGAGAAGACAATTATACATGGTCAGAACCTTATATGGCGAACAAACAGGTATTTGTTGTGAAGAAAGATTCTGGAATCACAACGCTGGAAGACCTGGCAGGAATGACTGTGGATGTGCAGATTGATTCCAGTGCGGAGGCAGCTTTAAAAGAAGAAGAAAATGCAGATCTGACAGGAAGCTTTGGATCACTTCTGACAGTAGCAGATTATAATACTGCATTTATGGATCTGGAAGCCGGCGCAGTCGATGCGATTGCTATGGACGATGTCGTTGCCAGCTATCAGATCGAGAAGAGAGACGCAGATTTTGTCGTTTTGGAAGAGGCTCTGGCAGAAGAAGAATATGGAATCGGATTCAAAAAAGGGAACGAAGAATTGAGAGACCAGGTACAGAAAGCGCTTGAAGAGATGGCAGAAGATGGAACACTTGCAGAAATTTCAGAAAAATGGTTCGGCAAGGATATCACAACGATCGGAAAATAGAGCAGAAAAGAAAAAGACAGTGAAAGGGCTGTTGCAGAGAGAGCAGCAGCCCTTTTTGTGCGGAGGAAGCAATCAGGCTGTACTCTGCAGAGCAGGAAAGAAAGATTACAGGAGGAGAAGAGATGGACTTTTCAACAATGTGCTCTCAGCTTGGAAGCGGAATGGCAACAACAATCACAATTTTCGGACTGACATTGCTGTTCTCTCTGCCGCTGGGACTGGGCATTACATTTTTGCGTATGTCAAAAAATGGTCTGCTGCGCAATGCGGCAAAATTATATATCTCCATCATGCGCGGAACACCTTTGATGCTGCAGCTGATGGTCGTTTATTTTGGACCGTATTATATCTTTGGAATGCAGATTTCAAGATCATACCGATATATCGCAGTAATTATCGGATTTGTGCTGAATTATGCAGCATATTTTGCAGAAATCTACAGAAGCGGAATTGAATCGATGCCGGTGGGACAGTATGAAGCGGCACAGCTTCTTGGATATAACAAGATACAGACATTTTTCCTGATTATTCTGCCGCAGGTAATCAAAAGAATTTTGCCGTCTGTCACAAATGAAGTGATTACCCTCGTAAAAGACACATCTTTGGCATTTGTGATTTCTGTCTCAGAGATGTTTACAGTGGCAAAAGCGCTTGCTTCCTCACAGACAAGCATCATGCCGTATGTTGCGGCAGGTATTTTTTACTATATCTTTAATTTCGTGGTAGCTGCTGTGATGGAATTTATTGAAAAAAAGATGAATTATTATAGATAAGGGGGACGAAGAAGAGATGAGTACAAATTATGTGGAGATCAGACATATCAAAAAGAGTTTCGGGGATCTTGAAGTGCTCAAAGATATTTCTCTGACAGTAAAAAAGGGCGAAGTACTTGCAATCATCGGTCCTTCCGGTTCTGGAAAGTCCACACTGCTGCGCTGTGCGACGCTGCTTGAAAAAATGGACTGCGGAAGTCTTAGTTATCTGGGAGAGGAAGCAGTCAAAGAGGGGGGAAACGGAAAAAGTATCTACGCCTCGACAGCAGATCTGAAGAGAATTCGGAGAAATTTTGGCCTTGTCTTTCAGAGCTTTCATCTGTTTCCTCATTATACTGTGCTGAAAAATATTATTGATGCCCCGATTCGCGTGCAGAAAAGAAAAAAGGCAGAGGTTGTGGAAGAGGCAAGAGAACTGCTGAAAAAAATGGGACTGTCAGATAAAGAAAATTATTATCCATTTCAGCTCTCCGGCGGTCAGCAGCAGCGTGTATCAATCGCTCGCGCTCTGGCGTTGCGCCCAAATGTTCTTTTTTTTGATGAGCCGACATCAGCGCTTGATCCGGAGCTGACAGGGGAAATCTTAAAGGTTATCAAAGATCTGGCGGCAGAGCATATGACAATGGTAATTGTGACACATGAGATGAACTTTGCACGAAATGTTGCTGATCACATCATATTTATGGATCAGGGAGTCATTGCAGAGCAGGGAACGCCGGAGGAACTTTTTCACTCTGATAATCCGCGTATGAAAGAATTTTTAGGAAAATTTAATGAAGTATAAAACGTTTGAACAGAATTACTTGCTTTCTGCTAAAATGCAAGGTATAATGTAGCCGAAACGATTCAAAAACCAAAGCCGAAAATTTGAATAATATTTTTAAATGCCTTGGATTATAAGAAAAGGAGAACGTACTATGACTGACAGATATCAGAGCCCGTTGTCTGAGCGTTATGCCAGCAAAGAAATGCAGTATATTTTTTCACCGGATATGAAATTCCGCACATGGAGAAAGCTGTGGATTGCTCTGGCTGAGACAGAGAAAGAGCTGGGGCTGAACATCACAGAAGAGCAGATTGAAGAGCTGAAAGCGCATGCAGATGACATCAATTATGACGTGGCAAAAGAAAGAGAAAAGATCGTAAGACACGATGTGATGTCTCACGTCTATGCTTACGGCGTGCAGTGCCCGAAAGCAAAAGGAATCATTCATTTAGGGGCGACGTCATGCTATGTGGGCGATAATACGGACATTATTGTGATGACAGAAGCATTGAAACTGGTTCAGAAGAAGCTGGTCAATGTAATCGCAGAACTTGCAAAATTCGCAGATGAATATAAAGAACTGCCGACACTGGCATTTACCCATTTCCAGCCGGCACAGCCGACAACAGTAGGAAAGCGCGCAACCTTATGGATGCAGGAGTTTTTGATGGATCTGGAAGATCTGAATTATGTACTTAGCACAATGAAACTTTTAGGATCCAAGGGAACAACAGGAACACAGGCAAGCTTTTTGGAACTGTTCGACGGAGACCATGAGACGATCGACAAGATTGATCCGATGATTGCAAAAAAAATGGGATTCAAAGAATGTTATCCTGTTTCCGGACAGACTTATTCCAGAAAAGTAGATACAAGAGTATTGAATGTACTTGCCGGAATTGCAGCAAGCGCACATAAATTCTCAAATGATATCCGTCTTTTGCAGCACTTAAAAGAAGTGGAAGAGCCATTTGAAAAGACGCAGATCGGATCTTCCGCGATGGCATATAAGAGAAATCCGATGAGAAGTGAGCGAATCGCTTCTCTGTCCAGATTTGTGATGGTGGATGCGATGAATCCGGCAATCACATCTGCGACACAGTGGTTTGAGAGAACACTGGATGATTCTGCCAATAAACGTCTTTCCATCCCAGAAGGATTCCTTGCGATTGACGGTATCTTGGATCTGTGCTTAAATGTTGTGGACGGTCTGGTTGTCTATCCAAAGGTAATTGAAAAACGTCTGCGCGCGGAACTGCCATTTATGGCAACTGAAAATATTATGATGGATGCCGTAAAAGCAGGAGGAGACAGACAGGAGCTGCATGAGAAGATCCGTACTCTGTCTATGGAAGCAGGAAGAAATGTAAAAGAAAAAGGTCTTGACAACAATCTCTTAGAACTGATTGCAGCAGATCCAGCATTCAATATGTCTTTGGAAGATCTGCAAAAAACAATGGATCCTGCGAAATATACAGGAAGAGCGAAGGAACAGGTAAGCGCATTCCTGACAAAAGTGGTAAAACCAGTTTTGGAGGCACACAAAGATGTGCTTGGCATGAAAGCAGAAATCAATGTATAAAAGATAAAGGGCTGCCGCAGCTGCGGCATCCCTTATTGTCTCTGTAAAAGAGATTGTGCAAAAGTAGGAAAAGTTGTGAAATAACAACAGGAGGAAAAATTTATGGTAAAAGCAGTAGTAGGAGCGAACTGGGGAGACGAAGGAAAAGGAAAAATTACGGATATGCTCGGAAAAGAGGCCGATATCATTGTTCGTTTCCAGGGCGGTGCAAATGCGGGACATACCATCATCAACGATTATGGAAAATTTGCTTTGCATACTTTGCCGTCCGGAGTCTTTTATGATCATACAACAAGCGTAATTGGAAACGGAGTGGCGCTCAATATCCCTGTTTTGTTCAGCGAAATTCAGGGTATTGTGGATCGTGGCGTTCCGATGCCAAAGATTAAAGTTTCCGATCGCGCGCAGATCGTGATGTCTTATCATGTGCTGTTTGATCAGTATGAGGAAGAAAGACTTGGAAAAAATTCATTCGGTTCTACAAAATCAGGAATTGCTCCATTCTATTCTGACAAATATGCAAAAATCGGTTTCCAGGTCAGCGAGCTGTTTGAAGAAAAAGAGGAACTGATGGCAAAAGTGCGCAGAGTATGTGAGACAAAGAGCGTAATTCTGGAACATCTGTATCATAAACCGGTACTTGATCCGGAAAAAATCTATGAAGAATTGATGAAATATAAAGAGATGATTGCTCCGTATGTCTGCGATGTTTCTTCTTATCTGTGGAATGCAATCAAAGAGGGAAAAGAGATTCTTCTGGAAGGACAGCTTGGCTCTTTGAAAGATCCGGACCACGGAATTTATCCAATGGTAACTTCTTCTTCTACCCTGGCGGCATATGGCGCAATCGGAGCAGGAATTCCGCCATATGAAATCAAAAAGATTATTACTGTCTGCAAAGCATACTCCAGCGCAGTCGGAGCAGGCGCATTTGTCAGCGAGATTTTTGGAGAAGAGGCAGACGAGCTGAGAAGACGCGGAGGCGACGGCGGAGAGTACGGCGCTACAACAGGACGTCCGAGAAGAATGGGATGGTTTGACTGCGTAGCTTCTAAATATGGATGCAGAATCCAGGGAACAACAGATGTGGCATTTACGGTACTGGACGTTCTGGGATATCTGGACGAGATTCCGGTATGCGTTGGATATGAGATTAATGGAGAGGTGACGACAGAATTCCCGACAACTTCTCTTCTGGAAAAAGCAAAACCGGTACTGAAAACACTTCCTGGATGGAAATGTGATATCCGAGGCATCAAAAAGTATGAAGATCTGCCGGAAAACTGCAGAAAATATATTGAATTTGTGGAAGAACAGATTGGATTCCCGATCACTCTGATTTCAAACGGACCGGGAAGAGACGATATTATCTATCGTACAAAATAGAAAAAAAGGACATTTGCCGATGAGAAACAATCGGCAAATGTTCTTTTTTTCAGCTTTACATTTCTATATGGGATTGCTATAATAAAGAAAAAATTGCGAAACAAAAAGATGCAGGAGGAAAAACTATGAAAAAGAGAGCGCTTATTTTAGCAGCGGCATTTTGCCTTGCAGTGATGCCAGTATCTGCCGCAGAACCGGAAACAAACAGTGCAGCAGCCACAGCGGCATCCGCTGAAGAAATGTCTGATGATATTTATAGCTTCCAGATCAAGATCGATGGACAGCTGTATCAATTCCCTATGAAATATGAAGAATTTGAAGAAAAAGGATGGAAATTCGACGGAGTAGACAGCAGTGAAAAAATAGAACCGAACAGCTATGGTTCTGTTGGAATGAAATTAGGACGCGTGCGGGCAAATGTGACATTTATAAACTTTGGCATTAACACAAAGCCTTTAAATGAATGTTATGTGGCAGGAATCTCTTTGGATGAATATTATATGGAAGATCAGAGCAGTTTTGAGTTGCCGAAAGGAATCACTTACCATGTTTCCACAAGAGAAGATGTGGAGGCGGCATATGGACCGGCTTCAGATGTATATGAATCAGACTCCTATGTAAAACTGACATATGAACTGGATGATTATTACAGCAGAGTAGAAATTTATATTGACGCGGAATCTAAAACAGTAAATGAAGTATCTGTCAGATGTCTGACTGTACCGGAAGATCTGGAAGAGGATGCAGTCAGTGAAGAAGTGCCGGAGATTGTGACACAGTATCAGGCGCCGACAGAATTGGGAGACGATCTCTCCTCCTGCATTGCGGAAATTGATGGACATCTGTATAAGATTCCGGCTCCTGTCAGTGCATTCTTGGAAAACGGATGGGAAATTTTATATAATGACAACAGCGAAGTGGTTGCAGGAAAAGACAGTGTATATGGATACTATCTGACAAAGGACAATCAGAAATTCCGCATCACAGTTCAAAACTATGCAGAGAATGCAACAGCTGTGGAGAATTGCTTTGTTACCGAAATCTATAATGATGATTTTACAACAGTGATCCCGGTGAAGCTGCAAAAAGGTATTACATTTGACATGAATACAGCAGATCTGGAAGCAGCGCTGGAAGGAACAACATATGAAAAAGAAGAAGGATCTTCTCTGAATACCTATTTTATTCCAAGCTTTGATGATAAATATTATGGAGTGACAATTACTGTCAATAAAGAGGAAGACAAGGTAATCAAAATTGCCCTGAACCGCAGACCAAAAGAGGAAAATCTTTTTGATTAAATACATACTGTCGGGAGACGATAAATGTGAAGAAAATATATCAGGCAACAGCAGCAGCAAGTATCTGCCTTGCTGTACTTATAGGAAATGTACATGCTGAAGAAAATACAGCTCCTGTTGAAATTCAGAACGAAAATGAGCAGGAGTCGGACAGCACGGCGCAGCAGTTCTCTTGCTTTCAGATAAAGCTGGATGGAGAAACGTATCTCTTTCCGGCGAGTGTGGAGGAATGGAAGCAAAAAGGATGGGAGAATGTGACAGAAGAAGCAGTGCTTTTAGCTCCGGAGAAAAGAAAAAACAGCTGTATTTTCCAAAAAGGAGAGGCACAGATTCAAGTCTTTGTTGAAAATCAGGGAACGAATCGAGGGAGTATTGAAAAGAGCAGCGTAGTAGGAATGGCTATGGATTCATTTCAGGAAAATGAAATTCATGCGGAACTTCCAGGAGAAATTGTGGTAGGAGCATCCAGCTTGGATGAAATAGAGGAATCCTATGGAACAGCGGCACAGCTGTATGAGGGAGAACATTATCTTCAGCTCACCTATCAATATGGAATGCAATCTTATCTGAAGCTTAATATTGAAAAAGAAACCGAAATTCTGAGAGGATTTGAGATTGTAAATGCACAGGAGAGAGGGGAATCCGTCGGGAATATGACGGTGATCCTGGAGGAAGGGCTTGGCACAGACCTGACATCAGGCCAGCTCTCTTTTGATGGAGAGATCTATGAACTCCCAGCTCCTGTCAGTCAGTTTCTGGAAAATGGATTCGTACTCCTGCCTGAAGAGTCTGATATGGAATTAGATGCGATGCAGTCTGGATTTGCTGTGATGCAAAAGGATAATAAATCCGTGCAGGTCCGTGTAGAAAACACAGCCAAACAGAAAAGAGATGTCCGGGAATGTGTTGTGACTTCGCTTGAGAGCAGCAAATATGCAGATGGATTCCAGCTTATTCTGCCGAGAGAAATTCAGCTTGGCATGACACAGGAAGAACTGGAAGAAAAACTGGATGATGCTGATGTGATGAGAGAAGAATCAGATCATTTTATTTATTATGGAATCCTGGCAGACGAGACCGAATTAAATGAGACATCTGTGTTTGTGGAAAAAGAGACCGGATTGGTAGTGAAAATTCAGATTGAACGATAAGAGAAGAGCCGGAGACTCTGAGGCGTCAATGAACGCCCAGAAGCTCCAGCTCTTTTTTTGCCTGTTCCAGATTGGAAAAAACAATTCCGTGAAGACCACATTGTCTGGCTGCCTCAATATTGGCGGGCATATCATCGAGAAAAACAGTTTCCTCTGGATTCAGCTGATATTCGGATATGATTTTATGATAGATTTCATGATCTGGTTTAACCATATGGACACGATAGGAAAAAATTCCTCCATCCATTTCTGAAAGAAAATTGAGGGCAAATTGCGTTGTGCGGAAATAGTAATCAGAGTAATTGGAGAGATATAGCACACGCAGTCCCTGCTCTTTCAGATGGCGAATCCATGGAATCGGATAATCCAGTTTTGTGACAGTTTTATAGAGTGTTTTGCAGACAAGACGGATTTGCTCTTCCAGTTTGGGATCTGCTTTTACAAAGAGATCAATCACTTGCTCTGTGGATAAGATGCCGCGGTCAAATTCAATCCAGGATGGATTTTGAAAGACAGCGTGAGCAATACGTTTTTCTGTTTCCGGATCAAAGTGATAGGATGACAGATAGGTTCTCCAGTCAAAATCAAGCAATACTCTGCCGATATCAAAAATAACAGTGCGAATCATAAAAATATTCCTCCTTTGTCATGAGGCAATCTTATTACATTGCAGAAGGAAAGTCAACAGAAAACAGGGGCAGTATTGATTGAAAAGATAATTTTAAGAAAGATTTCAGAAGTTTATTAGGAGGAATTCACAAATAGTTGGTATAATATAAATGTAAATTGGAAATTGACGGGAATATTTTAATAAGAGGAATCATATAATATAATTGAACAAATTTGGAATTTCAGGTAGAAAGGAAAAGGGGGATTTTCATGAAATACGTTACATATCGCGAAGACAATGTAACTGTAAATGAAGAAAAGTGCGAAAGAGTAAAAAAAAGTATTCTTGAGGGGAAAGAAAAAGTAAAATGGCATAGATACGTTTTGAAAAAACTGAGATTTGCCTCAGAGGCTGGTAAAGAGGGGAGAGAAGAAGAATCTATTCCTAAATTTTATCTGTGTCTGATTGTGCAGGATGGCTATAAATTATACATAGAGAAAAAATATCAGCAGAATGGAATTTATTTCAAGTACTGTGAAGAGATGACAGAAGAACAGTGCAGAAATATTTTAAACGGAAATGTAGAGTGGATGAAAACAGACAAAAAGTCACTTTTTCGAGAGTTTTATTTTCAGTATACATTGAACAAAATCAGACCGTGGCACGTTACAGAATATGACCGGGAAACAGCGGTTCACATTCATGGGGAGTATCTTACATTTAATCGGAATATCCGACGTATTGCCGGAGGCGTGACGGATTTATTTGATGAAGAGAATATCAGAATTTCCTGCCTGAATGAAGGCAGAGTGATGGTAAGCTCTAAGAAGATGATCACAATCCCGACGATATTGAGGGACATGCTTCAGAATGCAGAAGAGTCGATGGAATTGAAGGCATTTGCCTATTGAGAAAGAGCTGACAAAAAAACTCACCGTTTTCCGTGCAGACAGCGCGGGACGGTGAGTTTTTTAGCGGCGATTTTTTAAATGTTTTGCAACCATCATCATAGCATACAAAACGACTGGGATTAAGATTGTGCCCGCGATACAGGCACGGAACATCATATGAGCCGATTCACTGCCCATCAAAGAAAAAATAAAAGTACCCAGATACAGTAAAAGTAATAAGACAACGCCGACCAGAGCAGTGATGCGTTTAAACTTTTCCATCAAAAACTCCTCTCTGACAGTATTCTGCATCATACCGAAAGGATATCGGCAGACAGTATCATTTTGCATATGAAATATTATAACGAAGATTTTTGGAAATTGCAAGAAGCGATTGACAAGGAACAGAGAGAAGTATAGACTAATCACAAGGAGAGCAAATTCAGGAGTGTGAAATATGGTACGATTTAACTGTGATTATGCGGAAGGCGCGCATGAAGAAATATTAAAATTAATGATGGAAACAAATATGGAGCAGACACCGGGATATGGAGCAGATCCTTATTCGGAACAGGCCAGAGATCTCATCCGTGAACGGTGCAGAAACCAGGAGGCGGAAGTACAGTTTCTGGTAGGTGGAACGCAGACGAATCTGACAGTAATCTCATCAGCGCTGCGTCCGCATCAATGTGTGATTGCACCGGAGACAGGACATATCAATGTTCATGAGACGGGAGCGATAGAATCCTGTGGCCATAAAGTGTGGCCGATTCCGACAGAAGACGGAAAATTGACAGCAAAACAGATCTGGGATGCCTGGGAGAGCCATGCAGTCAATGAGAGCTATGAACATATGGTTCAGCCTAAAATGGTTTATATTTCAAATCCGACAGAGATCGGAACAATTTACAGCAGACAGGAACTGGAAGAGCTGAGCAAAACGTGCAGAGAGTGCGGACTGTATCTGTTTATGGACGGAGCAAGACTGGCATATGCTTTGACGGCAAAGGAAAATGATCTCGATCTGGCGGCGATCGCACAGTGCTGCGATGTATTTTATATCGGGGGAACGAAAGTCGGCGCATTGTTTGGGGAGGCAGTTGTCATCACAAATGATACGTTGAAAGAGGACTTTCGCTATATTATGAAACAGAAGGGCGCCATGCTTGCAAAGGGACGTCTTCTTGGAATTCAATTTATCGGACTTTTAAAGAATGATCTGTACTTCCAGATCGGAGATCATGCCAATAAGATGGCGATGAAACTAAAGGCAGCTTTTCAGGAAGCAGGCTGTACGTTTCTGGTTGACAGTCCGACAAATCAGCAGTTTCCGATTTTACCTGACTGGGTTTTAAAAGAACTGGGAGAGAATTACAGCTATTCTTACCAGGAACGGATTGACGAAGAACACAGCGCGGTTCGTTTTTGTACAAGCTGGGCGACAAAAGAGAAAGATGTGGACAGTCTGATTCAGGATTTCAGAAGGATTTTGGGAAAGAACAGATGTGTCTGAAAGAAAAGACTGACGAAAGAAGGAATATAAAACAGAAACTTCTTTTGTCAGTCTTTTGTATCGCTTTTCTTTTTTTAAAGTCGGAGGACAGGAGAACAACTATGCAAGGTATCCTGTCAGCAGAAGAAAGGTATTGCGAACGCCGTCCCTGTGACTTCTTTCGTATCCATGGGAAGCATATACGCCAGGACCAATCAGCCCATGACGAATGTCATATCCGGCTGTAAGCGCTGTCTCTGCATCTGAGCCGTAGAATGGATAGATATCAACCGCAAAGTCGAGATTCTGTTTTTGGGCTGTCGCAACCAGAGCGCTGACAACATCATAGTGATATGGACCCTGACGGTCAGCAGCACAGATAGAAACCTGATGTTCTGTGCATCCAAGACCTTCGCCGACACATCCCATGTCAACCGCTAAAACCTCTTTCGCGGAGGAAGGAATGCAGGAGCCGCCATGACCGACTTCTTCAAAGACAGTGATATGCTGATAGATTTTTCTCTCAGGAACAATATGTTCCTCCTTGAGATACTTGGCAAATCCAAGTAAAATTCCGACACTTAATTTATCGTCAAGGAAACGGCTTTTGATATATCCGCTTTCTGTGATGCGAGTGCGCGGTTCAAAACATACGATGTCGCCGGGCAGGATGCCAAGGGCAAGTACATCTTCCTTATTTTTTACATTTTCATCCAGCACAAGCTCCATTGTATCATACGTTCTGCTTGTTGTATTATAGTCAGGATTTACATGGATGGAAGCGTTTTTTAATTGGAAAGTACCTTCATATTTTTTGCCTGAACGTGTGATGACATGGCAGTTTTCACTCTCAGCATTGTTTGGATTCATACCGCCGATGCGTGACAGACGAAGTCTTCCATTATTCATAATTTCAGCAACCATAGCGCCGAGCGTATCTGCGTGGGCTTCCATCACAAGAGCGTTGTCTTCATCGCGGCCGCCCAGATCGACAAGAACGCCGCCTTTTACCGTATGGACGGCATTGTATCCCATAGCGCGGTAAGTATCAATGAGATAGGATGTCACTTCTTTGGAGTAAGAAGAAGGGCTGTCAATAGCCAGAATGGATACGGTCTGGTCTAAAATATAGTCTACATATTGTGAAGTTTCCATAAAAACCCTCTTTTCTTTTTTTATTCATGCGGATCAAAAAACAGACAAGATCCGATAAAAGTATATCATGAAAAGATCGGAAAGGAAAGAAAAATTCAAAGAAAAAATGCAGTTGGATACAGAGAGAGAAGCAAAATTTGGGTGGTCAATTAAGAGAAAATATGGTATACTCTTCAAGCATAAGATGGATTGGAAATAATTTAAATGATAAGGGACAGCAAAAAATGTAAAAAGATTTTGGGGTGAGATTTTGAATTTAACAAGGGAAGAATTTTTAAAAAAATATAATATTTCGGAAGAGGAATTTCGAGAGGCCGGCCTGTCATGGGAAGATCTGCTTGAGATTGCCCGAGATTATCAGAGCAAGATACCAAAATATGATAAAATCCGAAGACAGTTTATCGCCGAATATTTTATGTATCGGGAAAAAGAGACAGGGCTTCAGTCGTATCGAAGCAGGATGAAAGATCCGGAGCATCTTCTGGAGAAAATCATCAGAAAAAGAAAGGAAAATTATATTAAATACCGTTCGCTCACAAAGGAAAACTATACAAAATTTGTGATGGATCTAATCGGAGTCAGAGGGCTTCTTCTGTATCGTGAAGACTGGGTGATTTTTCACAAATATTTAATTAGTCATTTTCAGAATGATCCCAGAAAATATGTGAAAGACTGCATCAAAGATTATTCCGATGAGACGGACGGCTGCATTGTGGAACCGCCCAAAGTTCATATGAGGCTGGGAGATTATGCAGATATTTATTTCAACTGGATTTCAAGAGACAATATTTTAGACCAGAAGCACTATCGCTCTGTACACTATATTGTGAAATATGAAGGGGTATATATTGAAATTCAGATCAGAACTCTGTTCGAGGAAGGATGGGGCGAAATCGACCATCACATCATCTATCCATATAAAAAAGACGATCCGATGCTGAATGAATTTTCGGAGCTGCTGAACAGACTTTCCGGAATGGGAGATGAGATGGCATCTTTTTATAAACGGCTTCAGGTTGTACCGGATAAAGCCTTTCAGAGAAAAGATTCTGTCGTCAACCATAAAATAATGGAAAATAAATTTGACGGAGATCTTCATCCTGTTGATTTAAAGAAAATTTTGACAGTGGAAGATGCGATCCAAAGCGTTTTGAGTGAGTAGGAGGATGAAATGGCAGGGACAAGAAAACTGGGTATCTCAGAGGAGGCAGAATTATCAGCAGAGCGGATGGCTCAGGCAGTTTATGAAGGAAAAATCAAACAGCATCTGCTGCGCAATACATATCAGGTACAGCAGGGAACTTTAGAGGAAAAAGAGTTTGCGGAATACAGTGATTTTGTAAAAACAAAATTTTCTTTTGATATTTTAAAGTTAAATGGAAGTGATGTTTATGAATAATATAGAAAATGTTTATATCAATTATCGAAATATTTTAGATGAGTTTACAGAAAATCAGGTGATGGATCGGTATCGTGTTTTATACCAGGAGATCAAGGAGTTTTTAAAAAGCGCGGGAATAGAAGAAAATGTGCGTATTGATGAAGTGATTCTTATGCACACGGTACTGGACTATTACAGTGATATCTCCAGACAGAAGCAGTTTCACAAAGTAGAACATATCAATGATATAAAGGCTATAGCATATGAGACATTTTGGTTCTTGCGCAGGAAACCGCTTCAGACTCTGGAAAATCCAGATCAGAGTGAGGTGCTTGCATTTATAAATGAAAAATTTGCCTTTTCTAGAATCGCATACTTTCTGGTGGGAAGCGGAAAAGGAGCCGCACTCAGCGAGGAAAATAAAAAAGGATTTTTAAGTTATCTCGATACGTTTTATTATTTTTTGAAATATCGCAATGTGGATGCTCAGATGCTGGAACTTATGATTATGGGATTTAAAGCGGGAGTTATGGTTGCAGAGGATCTGAAAACAAATTAGGAGCGCTCTCTGTTTTTTTATATATTCTCGGCAGGAATGGGAGACTGTTGTGCAAAGTGATTTGTGCGGCAGTCTTTTTTACTTTACAGGAAATTTTGTTCCCTATAAAGCAAAAAAGATCTTTAATTAAAATTTAAATTTCTGGTTTTGAAACTTTTGTCTGCTCCAAAGAGTCTAATACATAGAAGAAAATAAGGCGGATTTTTGGATGAGGGAGGGCAAACAGAATGAATCAGGAAGAAAGAAAAAAACAGCTAAAAAAAAGAATAAAAATCAGTGCAGCTGTTGCAGCAGCGGTGGCTGTGCTTTTTGCAGGCGGCAGATTTTTCAGAAAACAGGATTTAAGAATACAGTCCGTGTGGGCGCAGAATGCAGTGGAAGCAGCAAAGTCAAAATCAGAAGAACAGATATTTATTGAGGTGCCATATTTGTCGCAGCAAAACGGCTATCCGACAGGATGTGAGTGTGCCAGCACAGCGATGCTGCTTCAGTTCTGGGGATATAATTATACGATTGATGATCTGATTACACAGTTTTTACCGATGGAAGAACTGACCGTGAACCGTGCAGGACAGCTGACAGGACCGTCGCCATCAGAAGCATTTATTGGAAATCCTTATTTGGAAACAGGATATGGCTGTTACGCGCCGGTAATCTATGATATTTTGGAAAAAGCGACGAAATGGTATCATGAGGTAAAAGATTTGACGGGGATGACGCTCGATCAGATCTGTCAGGAATATCTGGATCAGGGAATCCCTGTTTTATGCTGGGCGACGATCAATATGAATCCTTCTTATGACGGGACAAGCTGGATACTGGACAACGGAACAGGCTGGTTTACCTGGAAAGCACAGGAACATTGCATGGTGCTTGTCGGATATGACGATAATTATTATTATTTTAACGATCCATACCGTGCGGAACAAGTTGTGCAGTGGGAGCGTGGACTTGCCCAGACAAGATACGAAGAATTAGGTTCTCAGGCGCTTGCGATTGTGTGATAAGAAATTGTGTGATTTATAGAAAAAAGAAGTTACTTTTTCGAGCAAATATGGTATACTGAACACAAGAAACTGTGAAAGACAGATTTCTAATGTTGCAGAAAAAAAGAGTCTGAGGTGACATATGAAGAGAGTATTGCTGAAATTAAGCGGAGAGGCATTGGCCGGAAGCAAAAAGACAGGATTTGATGAACCAACCGTGACAAAGGTTGCATATCAGGTAAAACAGCTGATTGACCAGGGAATTGAGGTTGGAATTGTAATTGGAGGCGGTAATTTCTGGAGAGGACGTTCCAGCGAAAATATTGACCGTACAAAGGCAGACCAGATCGGTATGCTTGCTACCGTGATGAACTGTATCTATGTCTCTGAAATTTTCCGCTCAGTGGGAATGGAGACACAGGTTTACACTCCATTTGCCTGCGGCGCATTTACAGAATTATTTTCAAAAGATAAGGTACTTGCAGGATTCAAAAAAGGCGTTGTATCTTTCCTGGCAGGCGGAACGGGCCATCCTTATTTTTCAACAGATACTGCGACTGTACTGCGTGCGATTGAAATTGAGGCAGATATCATTCTTCTGGCAAAATCAATCGATGGAGTATATGACAGTGATCCGAAGAGCAACCCAGATGCGAAGAAGTATGACAAGATTTCAATTCAGGAAGTGATTGATCAGAAGCTTGGCGTTGTGGATATGGCAGCATCCATTCTGTGTATGGAAAATAAGATGCCGATGCTGGTATTTGGGCTGAATGAAGAGAACAGTATCGTAGATACTGTAAATGGAAAATTAAAAGGAACGACCGTGACAGTAGAATAGAAATCAGGGAGGATAAAAACATGGATGAGAGAATTAAAGTATATGATAAAAAGATGACAAAATCATATGAGAGCTTAATGTCAGAGTTTGGAACGATACGAGCAGGAAGAGCAAATCCGCATGTGCTGGACCGCATCACAGTGGACTACTACGGAATGCCGACACCTTTAAATCAGGTGGCAAATATTACAGTTCCGGAAGCGCGTATGATTCAGATTCAGCCTTGGGAATCCAGCATGGTGAAAGCGATCAATAAGGCGCTTATGGTTTCTGATCTGGGAATCAATCCGAGCGATGACGGAAAAGTAATACGTCTTGTATTTCCTGAACTTACAGAGGAGAGAAGAAAAGAACTCGTCAAAGATGTAAAGAAAAAAGGCGAGGGAGCGAAAGTAGCAGTCCGCAATATCCGTCGCGATGCAAATGAAGCATTCAAGAAGCTGAAGGGGACAGAGGTTTCTGAGGATGAGATCAAAGATCTGGAAGAAGAAGTACAGAAGATGACTGATAAATATGTGAAAGAAATCGACAAGGCAATCGAAGAGAAGTCAAAAGAAATCTTAACTGTATAAAAGTAGAAAAAGTCTCAAGACATCGTGCCCGAAGCGCCGATGTTTTGGGACTTTCTTAATCATTAAGAAAATTTTTGATGCAGACGATGAGGTGTGCAGGCAGAACATTCAGACACAGGAGGAAAAGAGATGGTAATACCGCAGCATGTGGCAATTATTTTAGATGGAAACGGGAGATGGGCAAAGAGCAAAATGATGCCTAGAAATTACGGACATGTAAGAGGAGCGCAAAATCTGGAAGTAATCTGCGAGGATGCGTATAAGATGGGAATTAAATATCTGACCGTGTATCTGTTCTCAACAGAAAACTGGAAACGTCCGGAGGATGAAGTAAATGCATTGATGAAGCTGTTCCGCAGCTACACAAAAACGTGTGTAAAGACGGCAATGAAAAATAATATGAAAGTGCGTACAATAGGAGATCCATCTGTGCTGGACGAAGACTTAAGAGAGAGTCTCAGAGTTTTGGAAGAGACATCCAAAAATAATACAGGACTGAATTTTCAGATTGCCATTAATTATGGCGGACGGGATGAGATTGTGCGTGCTATACGAAAAGTAGCGGCAGACTGTGTGGCTGGTCATATTTCACCGGAGGAGATTACAGAGGAAAAATTTGCAGGATATCTTGATACGCACGATATACCAGACCCTGATCTTTTGATTCGGACGAGTGGAGAACAGAGACTGTCCAATTATCTGATCTGGCAGCTTGCTTACACAGAATTTTATTTTACCGATGTGCCGTGGCCTGCATTTACAAAAGAAGATCTGAAAAAAGCGATTGAGAAATATAATAGCCGTGAGAGACGTTTTGGAGGCGTAAAGGAGGAATAAATTTGTTTAAGACAAGATTATTAAGCGGGATTGTGCTGGTGATTCTGGCGCTTGTCACAATTATCAGCGGAGGGACGGTTTTATGGGCAACATGCCTGATTCTGTCTCTGATTGGTCTGCATGAACTTTACCGTGCAGTTGGAATTGAATCACCGCAGAACAAGATGCTTGCTTTGGCAGGATATGTTGGAACAGCAGTACATTATTTGATTTTACTTTTCCAGAAAGAGACATATAGTATGATAAGTATGGTATTTATTCTGGTTCTGACGATGTTTGTCTATGTGTTTGCTTTTCCGAAATACCGCTCCGAGCAGGTGATGGGTACCTTTTTTGGCGTGATGTATGTCGCTGTGATGCTTTCGTATATTTACCAGACAAGAATGCTGGAAGACGGAGCATTTTTAGTATGGCTGATTTTTTTCTGTTCCTGGGGATGCGATACTTGCGCATATTGTGTGGGCGTTTTATTCGGGAAACATAAGATGTCTCCGAAACTCAGCCCGAAAAAATCAGTGGAAGGCGCTGTAGGAGGTGTGATTGGCGCTGGTATTTTAGGCGCCGTCTATGCAGCGGCTGTATCGAGCCATCTGACGGCGCATGGAAATCCGATTCTGGTCTATGCAGTGATCTGCATTGTCGGTGCGCTGATCTCGATGGTAGGAGATCTGGCTGCATCAGCGATCAAAAGAAATCATGACATTAAGGATTATGGAAAATTAATTCCAGGACATGGAGGAATTTTAGATCGTTTTGACAGTGTAATTTTTACAGCGCCGATGATCTATTTTCTGGCAACCGCTTTGATGTAGAGGAGTAAAAAGATGAAAACGATATCAATTTTGGGATCGACAGGTTCCATCGGAACACAGACACTGGAAGTGGCTGAGGAACAAAACGATATAAAAGTAGCGGCGCTTGCAGCAGGAAGCAATATTGAACTTCTGGAAAAGCAGATCCGCAAGTTTCGCCCTGCGCTTGCAGCAGTGTGGAATGAAGAGAAAGCAAAAGAACTGAAAGAAAAAGTAAAGGATCTGAATGTCAGAGTTGTCAGTGGAATGGACGGACTGGTGGAGGCCGCCACAGTGGAAGAAGCGCAGATTGTGGTGACAGCAGTTGTAGGGATGATTGGAATCCGTCCTACGATCGCCGCGATTGAAGCGGGAAAGGATATTGCGCTGGCAAATAAAGAGACATTAGTGACAGCGGGGCATCTGATCATGCCGCTTGCAAAAGAGAAAGGGGTACAGATTCTTCCGGTAGACAGTGAACACAGCGCTATTTTTCAGTCTTTAAACGGAGAAAGAAAAAGAGAGATCAGTAAAATTTTACTGACAGCTTCCGGTGGCCCTTTCCGCGGCAGAAAGCGAGAAGAACTGAAGCAGATTCAGGTGGAGGACGCATTGAAACATCCGAACTGGAGTATGGGAAGAAAAATTACGATTGATTCTGCCACACTGGTCAATAAAGGACTTGAGATGATCGAAGCAAAATGGCTGTTTGACGTCGACATCGATCAGATTCAGGTTGTCGTACAGCCGCAGAGCATCATTCATTCGATGGTGGAATTTATAGATGGAGGAATCATTGCACAGCTTGGAATGCCAGATATGAAACTGCCGATTCAATATGCCCTTTTTTATCCGGAACGCAGATTCCTGGGAGGAGAGAGAGTAGATTTTGCAAAATTGGGGCAGATTACGTTTGAGGACCCAGATATAGAGACGTTTCTGGGAGTTCCGTTTGCGATTGACGCAGCGAAAAAAGGAGGCTCCATGCCTACCGTGTTTAATGCTGCAAATGAGCGTGCTGTCAGCAAGTTTTTAAATCGAAAGGTTTCCTTTTTAGAAATTTATGATATAATTTCTGAATGCATGAACGCACATAAGGTGATTCTGAACCCGAATCTGGAGCAGATTCTGGAGACGGAACAGAAAGTATATGAATTTATAGAAAGCAGGTGGTAATTTGAAGATTGTTATTGCACTTCTGGTATTCAGCATTATCATTATTATTCACGAACTGGGACATTTTTTGCTGGCCAAATTAAATGGAATCACAGTTGTAGAATTTTCCCTTGGAATGGGACCAAGAATCGTCTCAACAGTGAAAGGAGGAACAAGATATTCCTGGAAACTTTTGCCGTTTGGCGGTTCCTGCATGATGCTGGGGGAAGATGAAAACAGCAAGGAAGAAGGTTCTTTTGGAAGCAAGTCCGTGTGGGCACGAATATCTGTGATTGCTGCAGGACCAATCTTCAATTTTATTTTAGCATTTGTTCTTGCCGTTTTAGTGATCGGTAGTATCGGATACGATGTTCCGAAAGTTCTCGGTCTCGTGGAGGGATATCCGGCTGCGGAAGCAGGAATGCAAGAAGGGGATATCATCACGAAGATGAATGGAAAAAATATCCGTCTGTACCGGGAAGTTTCTAATTATACGATGTTTCATCAGGGCGAGCCTGTCACCGTGACATATGAGAGAGACGGAGAGGAATATCAGGCGACCTTGGTGCCGAAAGAATCAGAGGATGGCAGAAAAATTCTGGGAATTACAGGAAGCTCCAGCTACCGTGAGAAGACAAATCCGATTGAGACATTGAAATACAGTCTTTATGAGGTGAAATACTGGATAGAGACGACGATTGAAAGCCTTGGAATGATGTTTAAAGGACAGGTTAGTCTTGATGATATCTCAGGACCGGTCGGAGTGGTGAATGTCATTGGGGAGACGTATGAGGAGAGTGCAAAAGACGGCGGATTTTATGTATGGCTGAATATGCTGAACATAGCAATTCTGCTGACAGCAAACTTAGGCGTCATGAACCTTTTGCCGATTCCGGCTCTGGATGGCGGAAGGCTGGTCTTTTTGATCATTGAGGCGATTCGAGGCAAGAAGATGGATGCGGAGAAAGAGGGCATGATTCATCTGATTGGGCTTGCCGCTTTGATGCTTCTGATGATTGTTGTCATGTTCAATGACGTGAGAAAGCTGTTTTAGCTAAAAATTTTCATACGGTTTTGATTTGCTGCATATTTTATAAAGAAAATGGAAAAACGAGGTAAATCCATATGGAGAGAAAGAGCTTGCGGGCGATGCAGCAGGAAGCCGTTGATACTGGAAATTTAAAAGTAAGAGTGAGGGCGCAGGGAAAAGAGATCCCGATTCCAGATGCAGATATCAAAATTTCTTATACAGGAGATCCGGACGATACCTTGGAAGAAGTCACAACGGACGAGACGGGGCAGACAGAAAAAATTGCCTTAAAAACACCGCCTTTGGAATATAGTCTGGAACCTTCGGAAATGCAGCCCTATTCAGAATATACGTTACAGATTTCAGCACCTGGTTATGAGAGTATTACCATAACAGGTGCTGAAATTTTATCTGCCCAGACAGCGCTTCAGGAAGTGAATCTGCGTCCGCTTCAGCAGGAGCAGACACCGGATGTGATTGCCATTCCGGATCATACTTTATATGGAGTGTATCCGCCGAAAATTGCTGAGGCAGAGATCAAAACAATGGATACTTCAGGGGAAATTGTGCTGAGTCGTGTTGTGATTCCGGAGTATGTTGTAGTGCATGACGGGTCTCCCAGAGACACAACGGCAGAAAATTATTATGTGCGGTATCGGGACTATATCAAAAACGTAGCTTCCAGTGAGATCTATGCAACGTGGCCGCGCTCTTCGATTATGGCAAATGTACTTGCCATCATGTCCTTTACGTTAAACCGTGTCTATACGGAGTGGTATCGAAATAAAGGATTTGATTTTACAATCACTTCATCTACAGCATTCGATCAAAAATGGATTTATGGAAGAAACGTGTTTGAGAGCATCTCAGAAGTCGTCGATGAATTGTTTGACAGCTATCTTTCAAGACCGAATGTCAAACAGCCGATTTTGACGCAGTACTGTGACGGAAACAGGGTGACGTGCCCGAACTGGATGAGCCAGTGGGGAAGCAAATCTCTTGGTGACCAGGGATATGAAGCGATGGAAATCATTCGATATTATTATGGAGATACGATGTATCGCAACACAGCGGAGGAAATCTCAGGCATTCCGTCATCATGGCCGGGATACAGTCTTGACATCGGTGCTTCCGGTCTGAAAGTACGGCAGATTCAGGAACAGATGAACACGATTGCAGGGAGCTATCCTCTGATTCCAAAAGTGACGCCGGATGGTATTTATGGAGAACAAACCCAAAATGCAGTAAAAGTCTTTCAGTCTGTCTTTGGGCTGCCGCAGACAGGAATCGTAGACTACCGCACCTGGTATAAGATTCAGGAGATTTTTGTGGGCGTATCAAGGATAGCGGAATTAGTTTAAGAAAGAAAAGACTTTATAAAAATTAAACAAATTTTAAAGTAGTAACCTTAAATTTTCTTTAATATTGTAAAAAAAGAATAACAAGTATTGTCGTGAGATAAAAAGTATGCTAGGATGGAACTCAACAGAGGGTGGGAAGTAGATTAATAAAAGGAATGATATCATGAAAGAATTTTTGAAACGCTACAAACATGCCGGATATCTGCTGTACATGATCGGATATTTGATTGCATTTCAATTTCTGGAAAAGACGGTGACAACAAATTTTCATGAGATCCATATTGGCCTGGATGATAAGATACCATTTTGTGAATATTTTATCGTACCATATCTGATGTGGTTTGGATTTGTCGCGATAACAATCGTCTATTTTTTATTTCAGGACAAAAAAGGTTACTATAAACTGATTACATTTTTATTTACAGGAATGACGATCTTTTTGCTGGTATCCTATATCTATCCAAATGGCCATCATCTCCGTCCTACGACTTTTGCACGAGACAATATTTTTGTAGATCTGGTAAAGATGCTATATGAGATTGATACAGATACAAATGTACTGCCGAGTATTCACGTCTATAATTCTCTGGGCTGCTACATTGCAATCAGAAAATGTCCAAAATTGAGAAATAAAAAAGGAATTCAGATCGGAAGCTTTGTGCTGACTGTCTCTATTATTCTTGCTACAATGCTTTTGAAACAGCATTCTGTGATTGATGTTGTGGCTGCTATGGTGATGGCGAGAATCATTTATGAGATCGTATATCATTACGAAGACTATCGTGATTGTGAAAAGAAACGTCGCCTTGTATGGCAGAAATAAAATTTGCATAAAGAACAACCTGACAGTGAGAGAGAGGGTATTGTCTGGTCATGAAAGAAGATGATCAGGTGATGCCCTCTCTCTGATTTTGTCTTAAATATTAAGAAAATCAAAAGATTTCTGTAATTTGTTCTCAAATATTGCATCAGTTTTAAGAATCAGATATACTGATTATATCATATAAAAACAGAATTATTTTTGTGATAATAAGTGAAATTTTGCGGCTGTTTCACAATAGGGCAGCTGTAAAAAAAGGGGGCAAAAGATGAAAGAGAATCTAAATTTGATTGTGATGCTGACACATAATGATAAGACCGTGTACAATGCGGCTGAAATTTTTGAGCAGTGCAAGAATTCCAAAGCGAAATTTTGGGGGATGAAAGAAAGTCCGTTGCCGTTTGAGGAGATGAAACAGCTTTTTGACGGGATGAAAAACTGTGGTAAAATTACAGTTCTGGAGACTGTGGCTTATACGGAAGAGGAATGTATGAGAGGCGCAGAAACAGCTGCAGCGTGCGGATGCGACCTTTTGATGGGAACAAAATTTTTTGATTCTGTCAATGTATTCTGCTGTGAAAAAGGGATCAAATATATGCCTTTTGTTGGAGCGGTAAGTGGTCGGCCATCGGTTTTGGAGGGCAGCATTGAAAGTCTGATTGAGGAGGCGAAAGATTGCCTGAAAAAAGGTGCATATGGCATAGATCTGCTCGGATACCGATATACAGGAAATGCGAACGAATTAAACCGCCGTTTCCTCATGGAGATTGATGCGCCTGTATGTATTGCAGGAAGTATCAACAGCTTTGAGCGGCTGGATGAATTAAAAAGCGTGAAACCATGGGGATTTACGATTGGCGGCGCTTTTTTTGAAAAGAAATTCGGAGATACGTTTCAGAAACAGATTGACAGCGTATGTGATTATATAGAGATTTTGGGAGGCACAGATGTTTAAAAGATTTTACCCATATGCGTATGTTGACAGTGTCTTTGCGATTGACTATCAGAAATTATATCATATGGGATATCGGGGACTTATTTTTGATATTGACAACACGCTCGTCCATCACGGCGATGACTCAACGCCGGAGATTGACGATCTGTTTTTCAGGATACAGAACATGGGATTTCAAACGCTTCTTCTTTCCAACAACACAGAGGAGAGAATCCAGAGTTTTTTGAAAAATATTGATTCCCTTTATATTGATGATGCCAGAAAACCGGAGACGGCAGGTTACTATAAGGCGATAGAAATGCTTGGACTTGAAAAAGAAAAAATTATGTTTGTGGGAGACCAGGTATTTACGGATATTTTAGGAGCGAATCAGTGCGGACTTGCCAGTATACTTGTAAAATTTATCCGTATTGATGAAAATGCGCCGATCGGCAAGAGGCGTCATGTGGAAAATATAATTTTAAAATTTTACAGAAGAAATAAAAAGTACAGAGACAGACTTGGCGATATTACGGTATAGGATATCCGCCTGAGGAGAGAGACGATGTTTAAGAAGAAAAATTTTTGTGATATGAATCCTTTTTTTTATATGATTTCCTCTGAGAAAGGTATTCTTTTGAGACATATCAGGAATTTGACAGGTGATGATAAATTTGCGAAAACGATACAGAAAGAAAAGCTTCCTGTCATTGTAAAGAGTCACAGTTCTCATCTGATAAAAAAGGGAAAGGGAATTGATCCTGTGTTGCAGCAGAACAAGGCGGTGAACATTGCTATCGCAGGAAGTACGATGAACGGCATGGTGATCCATCCGGGAGAGACATTCTCCTTCTGGCAGACAGTGGGAAAGATCACAGCAAAGAAGGGATATATGGATGGACGTGTGATCTCACAAAATAAGATTAAAGCAGGAAAAGGAGGAGGTCTGTGCAATCTGGCAAATACGATCAATCTTCTGATTCTGCATAGCCCTTTGACGATCACAGAGTTTCATACGCATTCCGATGCGCTGGCGCCAGATCCAGGCGGAGTGAGAGTTCCTTTGAGCGCCGGGACATCTGTCAGCTATAATTATATTGATTACCGGTTTAAAAATAATACCGACCAGAATTTTCAGCTTTGTATCTGGTGTGAGGAGGAAGAACTGAAGGCAGAACTTCGCAGTGAGAAGGAAATACCATATCACTATGAAATTGTGGAAGAGGATCATCATTTCCACAAGGAAGGGGATAAGTATTACAGAATTTCTAAAATTTACAGAATCACCACAGAAAAGACCACAGGAAAGACGATTGATAAAAAAATGATCTGGGACAATCATTCCATGGTCATGTTTGACGAAGATTTGATACCACAAAATCTGATCAGATAAGGCAGAAATCTTGAAAAAATTTTACGGGCCAGTCAGCAACAGGAGGAAAAATGAAGAGAAAGACAAAAATGGTAGCAATTTTTTTGACAGCAGCTCTCGCTGTGACAGGATGCGGAAGTAAAACAGTGGAAAACGACTATGTAAAGCTTGGCGAATATAAAGGAATCGAAGTGGAGATGGAAAAGGCAGAAGTCTCAGATCAGGAACTGGAAGATGAGATTGCCTTTCAAATTGAGATCAGCACACAATCAAGAGAGATCACAGATCGTCCGGCAAAGATAGGCGACACGGTGCAGATTGACTTTGAAGGCACGATTGACGGAAAAGAATTTGAGGGCGGAAGCGGATATGGATATTCTGTTGTGCTGGGGGACGGTATGTTTCTTGAAGATTTTGAAAAAGGAATTGTGGGAATGAAGACGGGGGAAGAGAAAGACATTGAAGTCATTTTCCCAGAAGATTATGAGGAATCGCTTGCCGGAAAGAAGGCTGTCTATCATATCACCCTGCACAGTATTCAAGAAGTCGATGTGCCGGAATATACAGATGAGTTTGTGGCAGAAAATATGGGACATGAGACGAGAAAAGAATTTGAGGAGCAGCTCAGAAAAGAAATGCAGGAAATGAAAGAAGAGACGATAAAAAGTCTTGCCATTGAAGAGATTTTCCAGAAAATTATTTCCGAAGCAGAATTTAAAGAGATACCAGAAGAAGTATATGAGTCATGCAAGGCAGAAAAAGAGCGACAGAATGCGTATGAAGAAGAGTTATTTGGAATGACGCAGGAAGATATGGGACTGACAGAAGAAGATATAGAAGCCGATATCGACTATATGGTGAAGGAACGCATTGTGATGGAGGCGATCGCAGAGGAAGAAGAAATTGAAGTGACAGAAGAGGATTGCGACGCATATATTGCATATAATATGGATTACTATGGATTTAACACGGCAGATGAAATGGAGAAAGTCTACGGAAGCGATGGAATCCATGCCGCTGTTCTGAAAGAAAAACTAGGAGATTTTCTGTTAGAAAATGCCAATAAAAAAGAGATAGATCCGAAAATGGAGGATGCAGATCTGGCAACGGCAGGAGAGCTATAGGAAATATAGGAAATTTTTATAATAAAATTCCCGATTTGGAATAAAATTCATAAGAAAGTAACTTTACAAATTGCGTGGTTGAGTATAGAATGAAAATGGAGACATCTGATAAATGGCGTTCGTAGTCTTCAATGTAAATAATTGATCACACCTGTCTGAAAAGACAGATTCTTTTTAGGAAATTTGGCAAGAGCCACAGGAGGCAAGTTTTGAGAAAGAAATCACATATTTCACTGGCACAGTTTATTGTGAAGAACAGCGACAGTTTAGAGCTGAATCAGTATAAAAAAGCATTTTATCTGGGATCGATCCTTCCGGACTGCAAACCGTCTTTTCTGACGGAGAAGCATCAGTTCAACGGAACATTTGAAAAAGTACAGGGATATATCCGCGATCTGACAGAAAACTGTGCGCCTGAAGAACGTGACCAGAGCAGTTACTGGAGAAAAGTAGGTGAGGTTATCCATTACATTGCAGATTATTTTACATTCCCGCACAATGAGAGTTATCCGGGAAATCTGAAAGATCACTGCATGTATGAAAAAGAATTAAAATTATATCTGCGTGAATATCTCAACAGCGAAGAAGCGATGGAAAAGCAGAGTTCTCTTCGAGATTTCTGCAGTGTAGAATCTTTAATTGATTTTATACGTCAGGAACACAGAGAGTATTTGCGGACGTTCCACTCTGTTGCAGAGGATTGCCGCTATATCATTCAGCTTTGCAGAAATGTAGTCGGAGGAATTGTGCAGCTTTTGCAGGTGAAGAGAACACCCAAGGCAATTATGGCAGTTGCAGTATAAAAATACAGATCTGCAGGGCAGAAGACAATCTGTCCCGCAGATCTTTTTTTGCACAATAAAACGGGAAAAAAGCCGCTGTATTTTGTAAGGCAGACGCAGAATGTCTACTTTACAATGAACAAGATTATGTTATAATAAAGAATGGAAATTTGAGAAAATATAGACGATAGGAGAAAACTATGGGTAAAAGAACAGACATTCATAAAGTACTGATTATTGGTTCGGGACCGATCATTATCGGACAGGCATGTGAGTTTGATTATTCTGGTACACAGGCCTGCAAAGCTCTGAAAAACCTGGGATACGAAATCGTCCTGGTAAACTCTAACCCAGCGACCATCATGACAGATCCTGGAATCGCAGATGTTACATACATCGAACCTTTGAATGTAGAGCGTTTGGAGCAGATTATTGCAAAAGAAAGACCAGATGCAATTCTTCCAAACCTGGGAGGACAGTCAGGCTTAAATCTTTGCTCTGAGCTGTCAAGTGCAGGTATTTTGGATAAATATGATGTAAAAGTCATTGGTGTTCAGGTAGACGCAATCGAGCGCGGTGAAGACCGAGTTGAGTTTAAAAATACCATGAACCGTCTGGGCATTGAGATGGCAAGAAGCGAAGTTGCTTACTCTGTGGATGAAGCTTTGAAAATTGCTGATAAACTTGGATATCCGGTCGTATTGCGTCCTGCCTATACCATGGGAGGTGCAGGAGGCGGACTCGTCTATAACGTAGAAGAACTGAAAACAGTCTGTGCCAGAGGACTTCAGGCAAGCCTTGTTGGTCAGGTTCTTGTAGAGGAATCCATTTTAGGATGGGAAGAGTTAGAGCTGGAAGTAGTCAGAGATGCGAAAAATAACATGATTACTGTATGCTTTATTGAAAATATCGATCCTCTGGGCGTACACACAGGAGATTCTTTCTGTTCTGCGCCGATGCTGACTATCTCAGAAGACGTACAGAAACGACTTCAGGAGCAGGCTTACCGTATTGTAGAATCCATTGAAGTAATCGGAGGAACAAACGTACAGTTTGCACATGATCCTGTATCAGATCGTATCGTTGTTATTGAGATCAACCCAAGAACATCCCGTTCTTCAGCGCTGGCATCAAAAGCGACAGGATTCCCGATCGCACTTGTGTCTGCAATGCTTGCATCAGGACTGACACTGGATGAGATCCCTTGCGGAAAATATGGAACACTGGATAAATACGTTCCGGGCGGAGATTATATCGTAATCAAATTTGCACGCTGGGCATTTGAGAAATTTAAAGGTGTGCAGGACAAACTGGGAACACAGATGAGAGCTGTCGGCGAAGTTATGAGCATTGGAAAGACATACAAAGAAGCTTTCCAGAAAGCAATCCGCAGTCTTGAAATTGGAAGATATGGTCTTGGATTTGCAAAAGATTTCAATTCTAAATCAAAAGAGGAACTTTTAAATATGCTGCACAATGCGTCAAGCGAACGTCACTTTGTGATGTATGAAGCGCTGCGCAAAGGAGCAACAGTGGATGAAATCTTTGAACTGACAAAAGTAAAACGCTATTTTATTGAGCAGATGAAAGAGTTAGTGGAAGAAGAAGAAGCACTGATGCAGGAAAAAGGAAAAGTTCCGTCTGCTGAAGCATTGACAAAGGCAAAGAAAGACGGTTTCTCCGATAAATATCTGAGTCAGATTCTGGAAGTTCCAGAGGATGAGATCCGAAATGCAAGAATCGCAATCGGTGTGGAAGAAGCATGGGAAGGCGTTCATGTAAGCGGAACAGAGGACAGTGCTTATTACTTCTCAACATACAATGCAGAAGATAAGACAGAAGCAAGCGATAAAAAAGAAAAAATCATGATCTTGGGCGGCGGACCAAACAGAATCGGACAGGGAATCGAGTTCGACTACTGCTGCGTTCATGCTGCACTGGCATTAAAGAAACTGGGATTTGAGACGATCATTGTAAACTGTAATCCGGAAACGGTTTCTACAGACTATGATACATCTGACAAGCTGTATTTTGAGCCTCTGACATTAGAAGATGTATTAAGCATTTACAAAAAAGAAAAACCAGCAGGAGTAATTGCACAGTTCGGAGGTCAGACACCACTGAATCTGGCAAGCGATCTGGAGAAAAACGGAGTTAAGATTCTTGGAACTTCCCCTGCTGTGATCGACCTTGCAGAAGACCGTGATCAGTTCCGTGCGATGATGGACAAGCTGGAAATTCCGATGCCGGAATCAGGAATGGCTGTAAATGTAGAGGAAGCAACTGAGATCGCAGAAAAAATCGGATATCCTGTTATGGTTCGTCCTTCTTATGTATTAGGCGGCCGCGGAATGGAAGTTGTCTATACAAAAGAAGAGATGGAAGGATATATGAAAGCTGCTGTCGGCGTGACACCAGACCGTCCGATTTTGATTGACCGTTTCCTGAAACATGCGACAGAAGCAGAAGCAGATGCAATCAGCGATGGACAGCACGCATTTGTTCCGGCTGTCATGGAACACATCGAGCTGGCAGGCGTTCACTCCGGTGACTCCGCTTGTATTATTCCTTCTCTGAACATTTCCAAAGAAAACCTGGAGACAATCAAGGAATATACAAGAAAGATTGCAGAAGAAATGCACGTTCGCGGTCTGATGAATATGCAGTATGCGATTGAGAATGGAAAAGTATATGTACTGGAGGCAAACCCAAGAGCATCCAGAACAGTGCCGCTTGTATCAAAAGTATGCGGTATTCAGATGGTTCCTCTGGCAACAGAGATCATCACTTCAGAACTGACAGGAAAACCATCTCCTGTTCCGGAGTTAAAAGAAAAAGTAATTCCATACTATGGTGTAAAAGAGGCAGTCTTCCCATTCAATATGTTCCCGGAAGTAGACCCTGTTTTAGGACCGGAAATGCGTTCTACCGGAGAAGTATTAGGTCTTGCCGATACATTCGGTGAAGCTTACTTCAAAGCGCAGGAAGCAACAAAGACACCTCTTCCTATGGAAGGAACTGTTCTGATCAGTGTAAATAACGCAGACAAGGCAGAAGTGGCAGAAGTAGCCAAAGATCTGATCAATGCCGGATTTAAACTGATGGCAACAGGAAACACATATAAAACAATCGTTGATGCCGGATACGAAGCAAGAAAAGTAAATAAGATGTGCGAAGGAAGACCAAATCTGTACGACGTGATCACAAACAAAGAAGTTCAGCTTGTAATCAATACACCAGCTGGAAAAGAAACTGTGACAGATGACAGTTATGTAAGAAAAGCTGCAATCAAGGCAAGAGTGCCATATATCACAACGATGGCGGCAGCAAAAGCGGCAGCGAAAGGTATCCTCACAATCCAGAGCAACAACAGAAAATCAGATGTAGCTTCCTTACAGGAACTGCATAAAAAAATTAAATAATTTATTTTTACAGCGGAGCAGAATTTGAATGCTCCGCTGTTTTTTCATGATCTGTGCGCCCACAGGTGCATTTCTTCCACACGGCTTAGATCGACGCTGGAGCTGGAATCACAGATTGTATTTTGAAGCAGCAGATCTGGTACTTTTCCTGGATATGGGAGCGTGCAGCCTTCCGGCAGCGTATCGCAAAACGATTTGATCAGTTTCTGGCACAGATTTTTAATATCACGTCCGTTATAATTTTCGGTAGCGGTTACAAGCTTCTCAATCATGCGGTCAGACAGATTGGGGAGCAGAGTGTTCAGGTAAGAATCGCAGATCATGCACCGGCGCGCCTCCTCGTCAGGGAGAGGAATCTCAATGATCTGATCAAATCGTCCAAGAGCAGCATCGTCAATCGCTTCTGGATTATTTGTCGCGCAGATGATAATGGCATGATCTGTCTTGCTGCAGAAACCGTCCAATTCTGTCAGAAGCGTCGTCATATTTCGGATTTCGTCTGATTTTTCCAGAAGTTTTCTGGAACGGAGAAAGGAATCGGCATCATCCATAAAGATGACAGAGCGTGGGTACTTTCTGGCTTCATGAAACAGTGTGCTGATTGCCTTTGCTGTCTCACCGATATAGCAGTTGATCAGATCTTTGCCTTCCACAAGAAAAAAAGGAAAGTCTTCCTCTTCTTTGAACATGGCATTGGCGAACGCCTGAGCCAGCATAGTTTTTCCTGTTCCAGGGGGTCCGTAAAATAAAAATTTGCGGGGCAGTGTGACGCCATAATATTTATAGATTTCCTGACGTGGATTTTCATGCATACACAGTTCAGACAATTTTTGTTTTGTATGCTCCAGACCTTTGATATCTTGAAACGTAGTCTCTGGTTTTTCCATAATGCGGATGGAATCAATGGCTTTTTTTACTTCTTCCGATTCAGAACAATTCGGTTCAGGCTGTTCTTGCTGCCCCTGCTCTTTGGAAAAAGAAGCAGAGGGCGTGCGGGAGGATTCCAGAACAGAGAGCAGTTCGTCGGCGCGTCTGGCATGATAGATCCGTTCGAGGCTTGGTTTTTCAGGAGAATCCGGAAACAAATCAGCCATCGCAATCTGTGCCTCGATCGCCTGTTTCAGAAATTTTTTGCCTTCTTCCGAGTTGGGGCTACGCAGATACTTTTTGTAAGCTCGATCATAGACAGCCTGATACTGTGAAACGTGACTGCTGTTTATCTTTTCTGTCAATTTTTTCACCTCCTAAAATTGATTCAATCGTTCCCTGAGAGCATCGGTAGAATTCAGGGGCTGCTTTTTGGATGAATCCGGAAGAGAGGAGACCGTATCGTTCTCTTTTGAAAAAAGCGCATCAGAAGGAATGCGATCGTTGATCAGAGATACAATCTCCTCATCGGAAATCCCCATGTTTCCCTGAGAAAAAGAATCCATAGAGTTTAGAAGCTCTTCATTGAAATAGTCAAACTGCAGCTTGGAGGTCTCCAAAGGGCGCATGATTTCATTATAATCTTTCATTACCTTTTTTATATTCAAATTTCTGTTTAAATCTTTGCAAAGCTTTGTCATTGCGGATACATCGCATGAGAAGGTCTGTATGAGAGAGGTCAATTTTATCTGACTGCGAATCTGAGAAAGGTTTTCATACATAATCTGTGCAATATTCTTTTGTGTCCATGCAGTGCGGATATTGGAGAAGGCGAAAGAGAGTTCTCTTTTATTCTGACAATTCTGTGCCTGTCTGGCTTTTTCGACATATAAGTCCAGCTGAGAATCCATGGCATGGATATAAGTTTGAATTGCAATACAGCTGTCAAAGATATGATCCATCAGTTCATCCCGTTTTACACTTTTTGCATTTTGATGGTTTTTTCGTGTTTGAAAAAGAGCATTTCTTTTAAATACCATTTTACTTTGTCCTTTCTTTTGAGATTTTTTGAGGGTATAAAGTCTGAAAAACATCTGATTTTTAAACAGTAGAGCGCTGTTTTTGTCCCTGCATCTGTCTTTGCTGCTGCGTCTGGCGTGCAATTTCTGTTTCTGCCTGCTTTTCTTTTTCCATCATTCCGCCAAACATATGATTTAAGTCGGTCGTGATTTTTTCTGCCTCGTCGGTAACTGCTTTGCTGGCATTCAGATGGTCGCGCAGCTGTGCATAATTCTTTTCAATCTGTTTTGCCTTTTCTTTCAGGCGTTCTTCCTGCTCTTTGCGCATCTTTAATTTTTCGGAATCAGAAAGACCGATGATATCGGTATCTGTGGAAATCAGAGAAAGCTCATAGTGAGAATTCCATTTTGCCTGCAGATCTTCAATATCAAGGGCGAGATTTCGGATTGTCTGCTTTAAGGTAATCAGTTCTGCCTTTTTTGCAAGGGAGGAAGTATCTGTGATTTCACGCACGCACTGTTTTTTCTGACTTTTTTCTCTTGTATGAATCATAATATTTTTTTCGCACTGAGAGCATACAAATTCTGCTTTTGCGGCACGAAGACGATTTCTCAGATTGGCGAGGCGAACGGAATACAGTTCCTGTGAAGGTTCACAGCGCGCCGTATGAATGCCATAGTCGAGAACTGAATTTAAGATTTTTGAAATCGTATTTGTCGCAGAATGGATAAAAGAGGAGAGGATATCTGCATCTGTGTGCTCAAAAGAGAGCAAAGATTTCCTGAGTTCTTCCAGACAATCCTGATTTAAAAAATCGAGCGCTTCTTGAATCAGATTGTCGGTCTGCGACAGATCCTGGTCAGAAGCAGGAAATTCAATCAGACTTTGACTGAGGGCAGAAAGCTTGTCCGTTGAAATTTTTTGAAATTCCCGGTATTCAGAAGTGTCAGGAAAATTCAGAGAAGCCAGATCGTTATCAAGATCGTCGAGCTGCTCCAGAATATGATTTCCAGACGCACGATTTTTTTCATACTGTGTCTCAGAAAGAGAATCAGAGCTCTCCTGTTCAGATGTCTGGTTTTCATTTTGTATCGGTGATTTATGTTTGAAATATTGAAATAAGTCTGTCATATTTTTTGAAATCCTCCTTTAAATGCTGATAGGATTTAGAATGAACGCACACAATATCACGGAAAGATTAAATAAAGTATAGACAAAACAGAGCTATTTTATTACGTCGTGAGTAGTGATGCAGTAAAAAGCAGCGATTAGGCGGAAAAACAGGAGGAAAAAAATGGAAATAAAAGAGATTTTGACATTGATTGAAAAAGTATCCCAATCCTCTCTGAGCGTGTTTTCTTTAAACCAGAATAAAGATGGAATACAGATTGATATGAAAAAGGAGGAGAGAAAAACAGCTCCATCTTTGACTGATATGGAAGATGAAATGGGCGTGCAGGGCGAAGATCTGGCACAGAGACGAAATCAGACAGAGGGCGGAGAAGAACAGGTGCAGGAAGCAGCATTTCTGGCGCCGATGGATGGAATTTTCAGCTGCAGTGAGGGTGACCGTATGATGCTCCGTATAGGAAAAGAGCTGAATGATGAATCAGGTGTGGAGGTTGGCAGTATAAAAGAAGATGATGGGATTCCCTATAATTTATCTGTGAAATGCCTGGGAGAGGTGACAAAGATCTGTGTACAGGATGGACAGAGGGTGAAAAAGGGAGACGAGCTGTTTCTGGCAAAAATTGAAAAAGGAGATACGCAGATTGAAATTCTCTGATTCGGATATGATAGAAAAAAGAGAGTTGTATAACAGGACAGTCACAGCTATGTAAAATAGAGAAAGGAAGAAAAGGGATGGCATGGCTGAATGCAGAAACGGGATTGCTTCATTTTATATCGGTAAGAGAAGAATTTTATTATACGGACAGTCTGTGCAGGCTGAATCTATGGCAGAATCTGGAATGGATACTGCGCGAGAAAGGATATGACAGAGTGCTCCGGATCAGGGGAAAAAAGGGTCAGTGGCAGATCAGGAGGGAGAATACCGTATTTTATGGAAATACGGCAGAACCGTTTCAAAAATTTTTAAAAGAACACGGGGAACAACTTTTATGTGACCAAAGAGAAAAAACTGTTTTTCTCATTCGATCGGACTTATTTTTATCATTTTTTGAGCGGGAGATGGCGCAGTGGTGCGAAAAAATGGAGGGAAATGTCAAAAGAGAAGGGATTTTTTTAGTTGCAATTCCAAAAGAGAAAGAGGAAATATTTTGGAGTTCAGAAAGATGGCTTTCCTACCGCTTGATAGCAAACTTTTTAAAAGATACAAAGCAGAAAGAAGGTGGGGAAGAGAAAGGCACCTGTCTGAAAGAAGAATTAGGAGACCGGCTGTGTTTTTTTTCTGATGTCACAAAGAAAGAGATCCAAAATATGATTATGCGCAATAAGGTGATTGAGGGATGGAAAACAGACAGAAAAGAGACAGAAGAAATGGCGGATTTCCTTTTTATTTATCTACACTGTGCAACATTTCGACAACATTTCGATAATCTGCTTCCGAAAAACAGCAAAATGCCGCTTGCGATGATGGAAAAAGTTCTTCTCAAGGAGGAAGCGAGAGAAAAACTCATACAGATTTTAAAAGAGCAGAAAGAAAAAGTAGCTGAGGAGAAGAAAAAGTGGATATCCGAAGAGAGAAAAAAGAAAAAGATGGGAGAATACGCTCTGGAAGACAATGAGATCATACAGAGAGAGGGAATAAACATGGCAGAGCAGACCGTGGAAGTTCCTCTGTATCATATGATGGTCATACAGTATGAAGATGGTCAGAAGAAAAATTTTTTTTATCCAGGACGATATAAGATATCGGATGCAGAAAAAGTTCGGCGCATTCTTCTGCTTCGCAGAAAAGAAAAGAGTTTTTGTGTGAAATGGGAGATGGCAGAAAGGACAGATGATGGAGAGCTCAAATTCAAAGGCAGCTGTCACGCTAAAATTTTATCCTACAGCAAAGGAATTGCAGCCTATCTGTTTCAGGAAGAGGCGCGCAGACGAAACGGTACATTTTTAGAGCTGGCAGGAGAAAAAGCATTTTTTCAGGAAAGTTTAAAGAGAAAAATTGCTTTCTGTCTGCGGGAGACGCAGCGCCGGGGAGAGAAACCAGAACGAAAAAAAATAGAAAAGATGATGAATGAAAAATGGATGTATGAAAATGGAATCTGTTTTTTTGAATTTCTGGTAGAAGAGATGGAGAAAGGAGAGGGAGAAAAAGATGGAAATAAGGCAATTTGAAGAAAAAAGAAATCCCATTCTAAGCGAGGCGGAAGCAGATGCGGCATATGCTGCATGGAAGATGACAAAGACAACAGATCCAGATCTTAGCGGCCATATTCTTTTTTTCTCTTATCATCAGGAGAAATGGAATATAGTTCTCAGTGAGGTCTCATGTATAAACGGAATAATCTGGATGAAAACGGAGACGCAGATCAGCGAAGAGAAAATGCAGGAAAACAGATGGAGAAGCTGTACAGAAAAAATTGTGCTGGATGCGATAGAAAAAGACATAAAGAAAAAAATACAGATGGATGAAGCATTTTATAAGACAGCAGAACAATTTTGGCATCAGATGAAATTAAGGAGAGAAAGGATAAAAGATTTTTATGAGGAAAATATACTGTTGGATTTAGAAGATCTGAAGGAAAATGGTTTTCAATTTTCTTATCAGGGAATCTCTGTTTTGGTCACCTATGGGGAAATGGCAGGCAGATATCAGGAGATGATCGGAGAATATCTGAAAGAAAAACTGGATTTTATGATACATTTCATGGAACAGCATAACATTCCGTATGATGATGTGAGAGGGAAACGGTTTAAGATTGTTCTGTCTGGAAAGATCTGTGACTCTTATATGATAAGAACGTATCTGGAAAAGTATTTTCGCTGTACCTCTCAGGACAGGAGGTGGAGAGACATTGTGACAGATCAGATAAAAGATCAGATAAA
>JAUNDP010000055.1 GCA_030526005.1 Eubacteriales bacterium | reverse complement strand
TGAATTTCTATGCCTATTCTTTTTTTACTTTACCCCCAAGTAAAGTTTAGAACCCCTTTTTTGCGTGTTTAAAATGAGATATTTGAAATTGTTAAAAAATAAACAGAAAAATAGTTTGTTAAATAAACAACTATCTCAAATTGCTTATTTTTTCTATGCAATTTACAAAGAGTGTGTTATACTGTATCTATCATTGCAGAAACAGATTTTGAATATAGGAGAGAAAGAGTCTGGTGTCAGATGAGATCTCTTCTTTATATTCAAAGAAAAAAACGGGAGCATGATATTGATCTTGAAAACAAGGTTCAAAAAAACACTTTTTTTGGGGCAAAAAACAGCCGGTTTTTGATACATAACATTCTTCCGGCTTTGCGGGACGTCTGTGACGGCGATCCACATAAGAAGAAAGACTTTTATGGATGACGTGTTCCTCCAAAGGAAGATAGTCATAATTTTTATAGTCAGAGAAGTAATGCTTCAGCGCAGTACAAGTTCCATAGATCAGAAAATGACATTCCTGTTCCTTGGCAGAAAAAGCTCCGTATGGATTTTGAAAAGAAACAGGCAGCGGAAGTATATAGGGCAAAGTGACGGACACTTTCAAGGCGAAACCGTGAATAGGATCTTCGATTGGCAACACGTTTTTTAGAGAAAAATTTCCTTCTTTTAAAGCGTGATAGGAGAGAAGCGGAACAATATCCGCCATGCCGGTCAGATCTTCACGATTATGTAGAAAAAGAACTTCTTCCAGCTGATCAGAAGGCTCTTTCTGATACGCATGATAAACGGAGATCAGCTGTTTTCCGCTGTATGGATCAAAACGGTGAATATCAAGATACTGTTCTAAATATTTCTGTGTGAGTCTTTCAAGTTTCAGAAGCCGTTTCAGCGGACGGATATTCTGATATAAGTCAAATTCAGAGAGACCGGAAAGGGGACAGAGCAGATGGAGCTGCCTGCAGCGTTCCAAAATAAAGGGAAGATCAAAACGCCTTCCGTTAAAATGAATCATTGTCTGATAGGGGGTGCAGAAAGAAAAGAAACGATCTAAAATAGAAGATTCCTCAGATTCTTTTTGAGCGAGCCACTGATGGCAGTGCCAGGAATCATCTTGAAAAAAGAACACACCAATCAGATAAATATAGGAATTTTTTGGGGAGAGACCTGTCGTCTCAATATCAAAGAAAAAAGAGGAATGCAGATCTGGCAATTCTTCAAAGACAGGATCGGTCTTTCGATTTAAAAGTTGTTTCGTGACTTTCATAAAAAAATCCTTTCTAAAATTTAACTATAATAATTGTACACTAAAATTCATCTGGAGTGTATACTTATTATACCTAATTTTTTAAAATAAGGGAAAACGGCGCAATAGAAAAAAAGAAAGGATATAGACGTAAATAAAACGATGTGGGATTTAGAGATTGGCGGAATAGCATGTTATAATTTGCTGAATTGGTTTTTTATCTACAGTTTTTTTGGATGGATCTGGGAGAGCTCATATGTATCATGGAAAGAAAAGCGGTTGGTAAACAGAGGATATGTGACAGGACCAGTCGTGACGATCTATGGGGCAGGCGCAATTTTGATCTATTTGATTTTCCATACTTTTCCACGCAATCCAATTTTTCTGTTTTTTGGAGGAATAGTTGTTACCACAATGCTGGAATATCTGACATCTGTTGTGATGGAATGGGTTTTTCACACGAGCTGGTGGGACTACAGTGAAAAAAAGTTTAACTTTCAGGGCAGGGTATGTCTGGAAAGTTCTATCTGTTGGGGATTTTTTACGGTAGTGATGATGTTTGTTCTTCATCCGTTTGTGGAATGGATTGTAATGCAGTATTCAGTAGAAAGAGGAAGAAGACTTGTGTCGGCAGCTTTGGTGATCTATGGAATTGATTTCACTCTTTCTACTATTTCAGCGGCAAACTTAGGTCAGAAGATCAGACGTCTGGAAGAATTGCTGTGTGAGTACAGCGAAGCGATTCAAAAGTCCAGAATCTATACGTCAGCGGAAGAGTGGATGGAAAAACTGGAAGGTTACACAGGGGCTTTTACACGAAAAAATATCCAGGAAAAAATAGAATGGTATCAAAGGGCTATGCTGGAAAAAATAGAACATTTTGGAGTTCTGGAATACCGAAATGAATTGAAACAGAAACTTCAAAGCGTATCGGAACAATGTGAAAAAATGGTAGAAAAAGGGGATTTGCCTCTAAAACGATGGATGCGGGCATATCCATATCTGGAAGAATTTGGGGAAGTCAGAAAAAAGATACATTTATTTAAAAATAAAGAGGAAAGAAGGTATGGAAAAATGGAACGATTCACTTTTAGAGGAGGAATCCATCCATATGATGGAAAAGACTTATCAAAAGATAAGCCGATCCGAAACGTACTGCCAAAGGGGGAATTGGCATATCTCGTGTCACAGCATATCGGAGCCCCAGCAGTTCCGATTGTAGAAAAAGGAGATCATATTCTGGCAGGGCAGAAAATTGCAGAAGCAGGAGGATTTGTTTCAGCGCCGATTCACGCATCCGTTTCAGGAACAGTCAAGGGAATAGAGCCCAGACTGACGACGACAGGTGCGATGTGCAATGCGATTATTGTGGAGAATGATGGCTTGTATGAATCGGTAGAATTTGAAAAGAGAGAGTCTCTGGATCATCTGAGTCCCAAACAGATCATTCAGATCGTACAGGAAGCCGGCATTGTAGGAATGGGGGGCGCAGGATTCCCGACTCATGTAAAACTATCTCCAAAAGAGCCGGAAAAGATTGAATATATTATTGCAAATTGTTCAGAATGTGAGCCGTATTTGACTTCAGACTACAGAAGGATGATTGAAAATCCTGAGATGGTTGTGGGAGGAGTGCGCGCTGTCCTGAAGATTTTTCCGCAGGCAAAAGGGATTATTGCGGTGGAAGACAACAAAAAGGATGCGGCAGAGGCCTTGCGCGGACAGATTCAGCCGGAAGATCCTATAAAAGTGATGGAGCTGAAAACAAAATATCCGCAGGGGGCAGAACGACAGCTGATTTATGCAGTGACTGGAAGGGCTATCAACTCCTCTATGCTGCCGGCAGATGCAGGATGTATCGTCAATAACTGCGATACAATCTGTTCTATCTACCGTGCAGTGTATGAAGGGCGTCCTTTGATGCACCGAATTGTGACTGTGACAGGAGATGCGATTGCAAATCCTCAGAATTTCTGCATCTGCACAGGAACGAATTATCATGAACTGATTGAGGAAGCAGGGGGATTTAAAGAAGAACCAAAGAAAATTATTTCAGGGGGACCAATGATGGGATTTGCGCTGTATAACCTGGATGTTCCCGCTACAAAGACTTCTTCTGCTCTTCTTTGTATGACAAAAGATGAGGCGGCTCAATATGAACCGAGCGCCTGCATCAACTGCGGAAAATGCGTGGAGGTATGTCCGGGAGGCGTGATTCCGGCAAGACTGGCTGATTTTGCAGAGCGTCATGATGAAAAAATGTTTTTGAAATACGATGGAATGGAATGCTGTGAATGTGGATGCTGCAGTTATATCTGCCCGGCAAAACGTCATCTGACACAGTCGATTAAATCGATGAGAAAAATTATTCTCGGTAAGCGGAAAAAGAAATAAGAGATAGAAGGGAGAACAAGAATATGGGTGAGTTATTTCATGTCTCATCGAATCCTCACATCCGTGCCTCTCATACGACAGGAAGGATTATGATGACTGTGCTGATCGCATTGATGCCGGCAGCCATTTTTGGAATTTTTAACTTTGGAGCGGCTGCGCTGATTACAATTTTACTTTCCATGGCATCGTGTGTGGCGACGGAATATATTTATGAGAAACTGATGCACAAAAAAATTACAATCTCAGACTGCAGCGCAGCTGTGACGGGATTGCTGCTGGCATTGAATCTCCCGGCAACTGTGCCGTGGTGGATTCCTGTCTTGGGCGGAATTTTTGCCATTCTGATTGTAAAGCAGTTGTTTGGAGGACTGGGTCAGAACTTTATGAATCCGGCTCTGACAGCACGATGTTTCCTGCTGATTTCATTTACTGGAAGAATGACAACGTTTACATATGACGGCATTACAGGGGCAACACCTCTTGGACTGTTAAAAAGCGGGGAATCTGTCGATGTTCTGAGTATGTTTTTTGGAACGACAGGAGGGGCAATCGGAGAGACCTCGACGCTGGCGATTTTGATCGGAGCCGCTTTCCTGCTGTGGAAAAAAGTGATTTCTCTGCGCATTCCAGGAATGCACTTGGGAGTGTTTGCTATTTTTGTGATTCTGTTCGGCGGTCATGGATTTGACTTATCTTATCTTGCCGCACAGTTATGCGGAGGAGGATTGATGCTGGCAGCTTTTTTCATGGCGACAGACTATGTAACTTCACCGATCACAAAGAAAGGACAGCTGATCTATGGAGGCATACTTGGAATCCTGACAGGATTATTCCGAATTTTTGGAAATTCTGCAGAAGGTGTATCATATGCAATCATTTTTTCAAATCTGTTAGTGCCTTTGATTGATCGCGTGACAATCCCGAAGGCATTTGGAAAAGGAGGCGAAAAACATTGAAGAAAATCATAAAAGATACGTTTGTCTTAATGGCTATTACCTTAGTTTCCGGATTGCTTCTGGGTATGGTATACGAGGTCACAAAAGACCCAATCAAAAAACAGGAAGAAGAACAGAAAATTGAAGCCTGTCAGAAGGTATTTGAGGATGCAGAAACATTTGAAAAACTGGAGGATCAGGAAGCAGCAGAGCAAATGATGGCAGAATCCTTAAAAAAAGCAGATCTGGAAGGAAAGGTGCAGATTGATGAAGCACTGAAAGCTGTCTCAAAAGATGGAAATACGCTCGGCGCTGTGATGCAGATCACATCGAAAGAAGGATATGGCGGAGATATCTGCTTTACTGTTGGAATTCAGAATGACGGGACGGTAAATGGAATATCTATTCTGTCCATCAGCGAGACAGCAGGACTTGGAATGAAAGCAGATACAGAAGAATTCAGAAATCAGTTTTCAGGAAAAAAAGTGGATGCTTTTACATATACAAAGACAGGAGCAGCTGCAGAAAATGAGATTGATGCAATCAGCGGCGCCACTGTGACAACAAATGCAGTCACAAATGGTGTGAATGCAGGATTGAGCTTTTTCAGAACTTTAAGTGAAGGGGGCATATTAGATGAATAAGCCGATGGAACGTCTTTACAATGGAATTATAAAAGAAAATCCAACGTTCGTCCTGATGCTGGGTATGTGTCCGACTCTGGCAGTCACTACATCAGCGATGAATGGACTGGGAATGGGACTGACAACCATGGTGATTCTGGCAATGTCTAACATGATGATATCCATGCTTAGAAAAATCATTCCGGATGGAGTGCGTATGCCGGCATTCATTGTCGTTGTCGCTTCTTTTGTGACGATTGTGCAGTTTTTGCTTCAGGCATATCTTCCTTTCCTGTATGACAGCCTTGGCATCTACATTCCGCTGATTGTTGTAAACTGTATTATTCTGGGAAGAGCGGAGGCATACGCCTCTAAAAATCCGCCTGTCGCATCTTTGTTTGACGGAATAGGAATGGGACTTGGATTTACCGTAGGTCTGACCTCAATCGGTCTTGTCAGAGAACTGATCGGCGCAGGAACTGTCTTCGGAGCGCAGATTATGCCGTCTTCTTACGAACCAGTCACTATCTTTATTCTGGCTCCAGGCGCATTTTTAGTTCTTTCTATGCTGACAGCGGCGCAGAACAAGATAAAGATGAAAGCGGCACAAAAAGGAAAAGAGATAAAAATTGGATCAGGCTGTACAGGAACATGCTCCTCCTGTTCTTCCTGCCCAAGCGGTAAAAAAACATCGTAGAAAACAGGAAGGGGGAAATAAGAATGCAGGAACTTTTAATGATCGGCATTGGAGCAGCATTTATCAACAATGTTGTACTGAGCCAGTTTTTAGGACTTTGTCCATTTTTAGGCGTCTCAAAGAAAGTGGAGACAGCTGCCGGAATGGGAGGAGCTGTTATATTTGTCATTACCATCTCCTCATTTATCACAGGATTACTTTATGAATTTTTGCTGGAGCCTATGAATGTGACCTATCTCCAGACAATCGTATTTATTCTGGTAATCGCAGCGCTTGTTCAGTTTGTGGAGATGTTTCTGAAAAAGGTAAGCCCCGGACTTTATAATGCACTGGGAGTCTATTTGCCTCTGATCACTACAAACTGTGCAGTGCTTGGTGTTGCGCTGATTAATGTTCAGAAATCATACAATCTGATCGAAGGTGTTGTAAATGGTTTTGCGACGGCATTTGGATTTACGGTATCTATTATTTTGATGGCAGGAATTCGTGAAAAGACAGAACACAATGATGTCCCGGCAGCATTTAAGGGATCGCCGATTGTCCTGCTGACTGCGTGTCTGATGGCAATCGCATTTTTTGGATTTTCAGGGCTGAAATAAGGGGGGACAAAGATGAGTGTGGAAGGAATTCTTTTAGCTACGGTGATTGTTGGCGGTACAGGACTTCTTTTAGGATTATTCCTGGGGGTTTTTGGAAAAAAGTTTCAAGTGGAGACGAATGAAAAAGCGGATGCCGTCAGAGATGCTCTTCCAGGCAACAACTGTGGCGGATGCGGATATGCAGGATGCAGCGCCTTAGCGGAAGCCATTGTAAAAGGAGAAGCGCCTGTGGAGGGCTGTCCGGTTGGAGGAGCAGCAGTGGCAGCCCGGATCGGAAAGATTTTGGGAAAAGAAGTAGAAGAGAAAAAACGGATGACAGCAGCAGTAAAATGTGCCGGCACCTGTGACAGGACATCCGTACAGTATGATTACTATGGAACAAGAGACTGTGAGACAATGGCATTTATACCTGGAGGAGGAGCAAAACAGTGTAAAGACGGTTGTCTGGGATATGGAAGCTGTGTAAAAGCATGTCTGTTTGACGCAATCCATGTTGTAAATGGAGTTGCCGTAGTGGATCGTGAAAATTGCAAGGCATGTGGAAAGTGTATCACGGTGTGCCCGAAACATCTGATTGAGCTGATCCCGTACGAGATGAATCATTTTGTACAGTGTTCTTCAAGAGAAAAAGGAAAAGCAGTGATGCAGTCGTGCGAGGCAGGATGTATCGGATGCAAAAAATGTGAGAAAGTATGTCCGGCAGGCGCTGTGACCGTAGAAAATAATATAGCGCATATTGATCCTGAAAAATGTACAAATTGTGGGGCATGTGCAGAGGTATGTCCAAGAAAAATTATTTTTTAACAGAATTTTATCAAAAATATTTGAAATATGTGATATAATAAAAAAAAATAAACAGATGGAGGAAAAAAATGAAAAAACCTGTATTAGTAATTATGGCTGCGGGAATGGGCAGCAGATATGGTGGCTTAAAACAGATTGATCCAGTTGACAAAGAAGGGCATATCATCATTGATTTTTCAATCTATGATGCAATCCGCGCCGGATTTGAAAAAGTTGTCTTTATCATCAAAAAAGAAAATGAGGCAGATTTCAAGGCAAGTATCGGGGACCGCATGGAAAAACAGATTGAAGTGGAATATGTATACCAGGATCTCCATAATCTTCCGGAGGGATATGAAGTGCCGGAGGGAAGAGTAAAACCTTTTGGAACAGGCCATGCAATTTTAAGCTGCATAGATGCGATTGACGGACCATTTGCAGTGATCAATGCAGATGATTACTATGGAAAACATGCATATGAGATGATTTATCAATATCTCTGTGAAAATCAGGATGATGAAAAATATCGCTATGCGATGGTCGGATACATTCTGGAAAATACGCTGACAGAGAATGGCCATGTGGCAAGAGGTGTCTGCGAGACAGATGAACAGCATCATCTGGTAGGCATTCATGAGAGAACGCATATTGAGAAGCGCGGAGAAGAGACACAGTATACAGAAGACGACGGAAAAACATGGGTAACCATTCCGCAGGGAAGTACGGTTTCCATGAATATGTGGGGATTCACAAGCAGTATTTTACAGGAACTCAAAGCTCGTTTTCCTCTGTTTCTGGATGAAAATTTAGAGAAAAATCCATTGAAGTGCGAGTATTTCCTTCCATCTGTAGTAGGTGAGCTGCTGAATGAAGGAAAAGCCACAGTAAAAGTACTGAAATCACAGGACCGCTGGTATGGTGTTACATATAAAGAAGACAAAGAGTTTGTTGTCCGCGCTATTCAGAATCTGAAAGATCAGGGTTTATATCCTCAGAAATTATGGGAAGATAAAAAATAAAGAAAAGAAAAA
>JAUNDP010000016.1:4102-53006 GCA_030526005.1 Eubacteriales bacterium | reverse complement strand
ATATACGTCCATGCTTGACTATTATCTGGTAGTTTGTGAAAACTAAGGAACCGCCGTATACGGAACCGTATGTACGGTGGTGTGGGAGGACGGTAAATAAATTAATTATTTACCTCCTACCCGATTAATTAATTAAAACAAAGGAAAAGGAGAAAAAAAGATGAAAAAGAAAATGGCAATGATGATGGGAAGTATGTTAGCAGTAGCAAGCGTTTTAGGAATGACAATGACAGCAAATGCGGAGAAGGATTCGTACACGATTGGAATTTCTCAATTTGCAGAGCATGGATCTTTAGACAACTGCCGTGAGGGATTTTTAGAAGGATTAAAAGAAGAAGGAATTGAGGAAGGAAAGAATTTGACAATAAAAGTCAACAATGCAGCGTCTGACATGGGAACGACAGCACAGATTGCTCAGAGTTTTGTCTCAGACGGTGTAGATCTGATCTGTGCGATTGCAACGCCGAGCGCTCAGGCGGCATATAATGTGGCGATAGACTCTGAAATTCCTGTTATTTACACTGCTGTCACAAATCCAGAAGAGGCAGAACTTGCCGATGAGAATGGAAATCCGGTCGGCGCTGTGACAGGAACGAGCGATCAGCTGCCAGTTGAAGCACAGCTGAAAATGATCCGAGAGCTGATGCCGGATGCAGAGACAATCGGTATTTTATATACAACAAGCGAGGCAAATTCTGTTTACAGCATTGCACAATATGAAGAACTGGCATCCGAATACGGATTTGAGATTGAGACGGCTGGGATCACAAATACATCTGAGATTCCACTGGCTGCAGTAGATCTGCTTGACAAAGTAGATTGCCTGACAAATCTGACAGATAATACAGTTGTCAGCTCTCTGCCGGCAATTTTAGATCAGGCGAATGAACAGAATGTCCCAGTGTTCGGAAGTGAGATCGAACAGGTAAAACTGGGATGTGTAGCGGCAGAAGGTCTGGATTATGTGAATCTTGGAAAAGATACGGGAAGAATGGCAGCAAAGATTTTAAAAGGGGAATTAAAAGCGGAGGAGACACCGTACGAACTTTTGACAGAGAGCAGCCTGTATATCAATAGTGCAGCGGCAGAAAATTTAGGAATCACCATTCCGGAAGAGATGAACGAACGTGCCGCAGAGATTTTTACGGAGATCCTGTCAGAATAGGATAAGAAAAAAACTGGCAAGAGGAGACGGAGGAAAGAGAAATGGATTTTTTGCTTACCGTAATAGAGCAGGGATTGATCTATGGAATCCTTGCATTAGGAGTTTATATTACCTATAAAATATTAGATTTTCCAGATTTGACTGTGGATGGAAGTTTCCCACTGGGAGCAGCTGTCACAGCTGCGCTCATCACAAGAGGAGTCAATCCTTATTTGACACTTCCGATTTCTTTTCTGGCAGGAGCAGCAGCAGGAACTTGCACCGGTCTGATTCATGTCAAATGTAAAGTCCGGGATTTGCTCTCAGGAATTATTATGATGACGGCTCTGTATACTATTAATCTGGAAATCGCAGGGACAAACAATGTGCCGTTGTTCTCAAAAGATACCATGTTTAAAAATGCAGCTCTTAGCGGTATATTTGGAGAAAAAATTCCGGTCTATGTGAAACTTTTGCTGATTCTGGCAGTCGTATTGCTCAGCAAAATTTTGCTCGATCTGTATTTAAAGACAAAATCTGGATATCTGCTGCGTGCAGTTGGAGACAATGATAATTTGGTGACTTCTCTTGCCAAAGATAAGGGAAATGTTAAAATTTTAGGACTGGCGATTGCAAATGGACTGGTAGCATTGAGCGGATGCGTTTTCTGCCAGGAACAAAGAGTATTCGATATTTCAAGCGGGACGGGGTCCATGGTGATTGGACTTGCCAGTGTAATCATCGGAACCGCATTATTTAAAAAGATACCAAAAGTAAAGACAACAACAGCGGTATTTATCGGAGCGATTTTATATAAAGGCTGTGTGGCGCTCGCCATCAAGTTTTTTGACCCGCAGGCGATGAAACTGATTACAGCAGCGCTATTTTTGCTGATCCTGGTTGTCAGTATGGATCGAAAAAGGAAGGTGAAAAGTCATGCTTGAGTTAAAACATATTCAGAAATATTACAATCCGGGAACGGTCAATGAAATGTGTCTGTTTGAAGATTTTAATCTTACCATACAGGAAGGGCAGTTTGTATCCGTAGTCGGCAGCAATGGATCGGGAAAAACGTCTATGTTAAATTTGATTTGCGGCAGTATAGATCTCGATGACGGAAAAATTTTGATTGACGGTCATGATATTACGCGCGAAAAAGAATATAAGCGTTTAAAGAGAATTGGAAGGGTATATCAAAATCCGGCAATGGGAACGTGTCCGAACATGACGATCTTGGAAAATATGGCGATGGCAGACAATAAAGGAAAATTTTTCGGTCTGACACGCGGAACAAATAAGCAGAGAATCGGCTATTATAAAGAATGTCTTCGGCAGCTCAATTTGGGACTGGAGGAAAAGATGGATATCAAGGTAGGCAACCTCTCAGGGGGGCAGAGACAGGCCATGTCCCTTGTGATGTCCACTATGACACCGATCGATTTTTTGATTCTGGATGAACATACAGCGGCACTGGACCCCAAGACAGCAGAACGTATTATGGAATTGACAGGAAAAATTGTTCAGGAAAAGAAACTGACTACAATCATGGTAACACATAACCTGCGCTATGCGGTGGAATATGGGGATCGATTGCTGATGATGCATCAGGGAAAAGCAGTGATGGACGTGGCAGGAGAAGAAAAGAAGAATATAAAAGTAGAACAGATCCTGGAGCAGTTTAATCAGATCAGCATTGAATGTGGAAATTAAATAAAAAAAGAAAAAGTAATAAAAAATTGAAAAATATGATTAAAAATAAGAAGGAGCTGTTTTTCCACAGCTCCTTCTCTGACTCTGAGATGATATGTTTATATTTTTGATTTCCATGACTTACACAGATAAAATTTCACTGTCCTTTTGAGATGAGTGAGAAGAAAATTCCCCTGCCCATTCAAATCCTTTTTTTGCAGCAACAACAGCAATAATTTCATTAATTACAGCAGCGGCAGCAATCGTTCCTTGAATAATCTCAGCATATTCAGGAACAGAGGAAGACAGCACAGAAACAGCAATTCCTGTAAACACAAGGGAAACTCCTGAATGAGGCAAAAGAGTAAATCCCAGATATTTTTTGACTGTCTCAGGAGATTTCGTGATTGATGCACCAAAATAAGCGCCAAAATATTTTCCAAAAGCTCGAGCGGCAATATAAATTACGGTAAAAAGTCCGGCCCCAAGAATTAAATGATAATTCAGAGGAGCACCCAGATTCAGAATCACGACAATCATTGCCACATTAAGAATCGGATTGAAAGATTTCATGATCTGTTCCAGTCGAGATTCACTGACTATATTTGAAAATACAGCAGAAAAAGCCATTCCGATCAGCATGAAGTTTAAAACAGGGGAAGGCATAATATAATTGTTAAAGAAAAATCCAACAATAGAAGCAACAAAAATCATTCCAATTAAAATTGCCAGTGTCACAGGAACACTTCTTTCTTTTTTTAACAGAAATCCGGCAGGAACTCCTACAGCCGCTCCAATTACAAGAGGGAGGATTACCACAAGAGCAATCATATAGGCAGGGAGATGCCCGGCGGAAAGATTACCGGCTATAATAGCAATAGTAGTAAAAAATACGACACATCCAACAATATCATCTAAAGCAGCCATAGGAATCAATGTTTTTGTAACAGGGCCATCTGTCTGAAATTCACGGACGATGGACAGAGCAGGGGCAGGGGCTGTCGCAAGTGCAATTCCTCCAAAAATAAATGCCAGATAAAGTGGAATTTCTGAAAAATAAAACACAATTCCAAATACAAGTGATACAGTTAAAAATGTTCCGAGCGACTGTGTAAGCGTCGTAATAATAATAGATTTTCCGGAACGTTTTAATTTTTTCCAGACAAGTTCTGTGCCGATCATAAGACCAACAGCACATTCGAGAACGTGTATGGAAGACTGGTACCATGAAGCATCCAGAAGATCTTGATTTATCAATGAAAGAGCATGAGGTCCCAAAATCATTCCGGCAATCAGCCATCCAAGAATGGAGGGCAGTTTTAATTTTGATATAAGTTTTCCTGATAGAAAAGCAAGAAGGATGGCAATCAGCAGTTTTAAAATTTGTAAAATCATTCTTTCGACTCCTCTCTGCGGTGCAGCGCTATAAATTCTCCGATTTCCTGCATCTGCAGATCAAGAGAATGAATCCCTTCTGCACAGACGCGTAGCTTTTCTAAAATATCTGCCGCTTTTTGACCAAGATTTTTTCGTTTCAGTTTTTCAATAATGCTGATTGGCTTTTTTAGACGGCAGGAGATAGACTCAATAGGATTCCTATCACTTTCAAGAGAAAGCTGCTGGTTCAACACTTCAAATTTTGTTTGAACTTCCAGCATGGCGCATTGATACTGCATCATCAGCTTCATGAAAGGATAAGCTGATTCAATAAATTTTTGAGGCTCTTCTAAAGTAATTAGCTTATCAAAAGTAACATTTTTTTCACTGTAATCCATCCTATTCCTCCTGTTGTTTTATAATATGATACGGCATGAAATTCGATTTTTTTGATTTTTTTGTTAGATCGTCTGTTCTCAATGTTTCTGAAAAAGCATCTTTTTTAATGCTTAAACGTTTATTGCAGAAAAGATTAAATATTGACCGCATGGTCTATTATATATTTAATAGACCATGCGGTCAATATAAAAAATATACAATTTCATTAAAAAAGTGCGAAAGGGCAGGGGGAGAGCTTAATGGAAAAGAAAAAATGATAGAAAATATTAGAGAAATAAAAGAAAAATTGAGTATATAAGACACAAAAAAGAGGATAGCGTAAGAGAGCATTTGATGGATGAAGAAAATAGAAAATTGTAAAAAACGTCAAAAAAATTTTTGGAAAAAAATAAAAAGTAGAAAAAATTAATAAAAATCCAACATATATGAGAAAAAATTGTATGGAATAACAAAAAGAAAAGAGGTAAAATGTGAAATAGAAAAAAAGAGAGAGGACAACTCTGATAACGGAGGTATTTAGGATGAAAAAAAGAATGAGAATGCTTGCATGTGTGCTTGCAACAGGCATGATCTTTACAGGAACTGCAGTGTCAGCAGAAAGTCAGGAGACAGAGAAAACAACAGAGGCGACATCAGAAAAAAGCGCAGAGGCAGAAAAAGATCCAGTGATGGCAACTGTGGAAGGAGAAGAAATTTATCAGTCTGAACTGGTGGCGATGACACAATATATTTTACAGCAGTATCAAAGCAGCGGATATGATACGACAGATGAAACGGTTCAGAATCACATTGTAGATACCGCTATGAATATGCTGGTTCAGCTTAGAATTACAGAACTAAAAGCACAGGAACTGAATCTGGATGAATTTACCGAAGAAGAATTGGAAGAGTTAAAAAAACAGGCACAGGAACAGTGGGATGAGTCATTTGAGATTTACAAATCCCTGTATATGGCACAGGATGCTTCGCTGGAAGAAAAAGATGCAGAAGAGAAAGCAAAAGAAACAATGGCTCAGTATGGATATGCCACAAGCGATCTGTTGTTTGAACAGCTGAAAAATGATGAAGTATTTCGTCGTCTGCAGGAATATTGTATTGCAGATGTATCTGTGTCAGAGGAAGAAGTAAAAGAGACTTATGAGGAATATGTAGCTTTAGATCAGGAATCTTTTGCGGACAATGTTCCTTTGTATGAGCAGGCGATTGCAGCATATGGCTCAAATGCTTCTTATTATATTCCGGAGGGATATCGTTATTTTAATCATATTCGTCTGGATGCAGATGAAGAAAAATTAGGAGAACTTCAGGAACTGATGTATTCTGAGGCAACAGCAGCAGACGCTACCGCGGCAAATGCGCAGCAGGAAAAAGAAATCCAGCAATTAAAGGATGAAATTCTGTCTGATGTGCAGGATACCGTGGATGAAATCGAAACCAAATTTAAAGAGAAAGAATCATTTGAAGATTTGATGAAAGAATACAGTGCAGATGCTTCTGACACAAATTATATCGGATACAGCGTACATAAAGACAGTATTTTCTGGGATAAAGATTTCGTAGATACAGCGATGGCAGTTGAAAAGATTGGAGAAATCAGTGAACCAGTAGTGTGTGCAGATGGTGTTTATATCTTATATTATGATTCTGATATTAAGGGTGGACCGATTGAATACACTGACACATTAAAAGAAAATCTCCATGCGGAATTGCTTTCTCAGGCGCAAAATGAGAAATTCTCATCCATGATCCATGAGTGGGCTGGAGAATATGATATTCAGTATATAGGATAGAAGACAGCCACAAAATGTAAAGTAAAAAATAAGATAGAAATTTAAATTAAGATGAAATAGATAAAAAGGTCTTTGCAAAAGAAAAAAAGATATTTTGCAAGGACCTTTTTATATAGAATAAAGGCAGATGAATCTGAAATTAAAAAAATATGGAATTAACTATTAAAAATATATAAAAAATGATTGAAAAAATAAAGAAAATTAGACAAAAATAAGAAAAATAATGAATGATCCAAGAAAAACATATGGAAAATATACAAAGATGTGATAAAATGAAATTACATCTGAGTCAAAGATTTGGAGGGGCTTTAAACAAAAAAACAGGAGGTAGGTATATGAAAAGAAGCATGAAAAAGAAACTGAACAGAGGAATCGCATTCGCAGCAACGACAGCTATGTTGGCATCCAGTATGGCTATGGGGACATTTGCAGCAGAAGCAAGCGCAGATTCAGCGAAAAAGTATGAAGTGACAGATACGGGAAAAGGATTCTCGGTTGTGACTCAGGAAGATGGAAAAAAACTGAGCTTTTCAAATGAATCTGGCATGACACTTTTGGAAGACGACGGATTTGCATTTAAAGATTTAAACCGCAATGGAGAACTTGACACTTATGAGGACTGGCGTCTGGATACAAAGACAAGAGCACAGGGGCTAGCTGATCTGATGGTTTCAGACGGACGTGAAGGAATCGAAGCGATTGCAGGCTTAATGCTTTACAGTTCCCATACTGCAGTTACAGAAGAAGCAGTTGCAGAAGGTACAGAGGAAGCTTTGGTTGACAACAATCTGCGTCATGTTCTTGTGACAACCGTGGCATCTCCTGAAATTGCAGCAAAATGGTCAAATAATGTACAGGCAATGGTAGAAGGCGTAGGATATGGTATTCCGGCAAATAACAGTTCTGACCCGAGAAACTCTGCAAGTTCTTCCATGGCATTGGAATATAATATTGGAAATACAGGAGACATTTCTCTTTGGCCGTCCATGATCGGATTAGCGGCAACATTTGATCCTGAAATCGTAAAACAGCATGGAGAAATCGTATCAAAAGAATACAGAGCGCTTGGTATCGCTACTGCATTATCACCACAGGTAGACCTTTCCACTGACCCAAGATGGGGGCGTGTAAATGGAACATTCAGTGAAAATTCAGCGCTGTCAACAGATATGGCAAGAGCATATGTAGATGGATTCCAGACGACAAAAGGCAGTGAAAATGGATGGGGAAACGACTCTGTCAATGCGATGGTAAAGCACTGGCCAGGCGGCGGTTCTGGTGAAAGCGGACGAGATGCTCATTATGGATTTGGAAAATTTGCTGTTTATCCAGGAAATAATATCCAGGAACATATTGATGTATTTGTAAATGGCGCATTTAATCTCGAAGGCGGCACGGGAATGGCATCTGCAGTTATGCCTTACTATACTATTTCTTACGAGCAGAATGAAAGCGGAGAAAATGTTGGAAACTCTTACAGCAACTATATGATTAACGAGTTGCTGCGCGGAAAATATAATTATGACGGCGTTGTATGTACCGACTGGGGAATCACAAAAGATGCTCCTCATGACAACTCTTTCGGAACAACTCCTTGGGGAGTGGAAGATCTGACAGTGGCAGAGCGCCATTACAAAGTTCTGATGGCAGGCGTTGACCAGTTCGGCGGAAACAATGACAAAGGGCCGATCATGGAAGCATATGATATGATGGTTGAAGAACATGGACAGGTATTTGCAGATGCAAGATTTGCGGAATCAGCAAGAAGACTGCTGACAAATATCTTCAACGCAGGACTGTTTGAAGATCCATACTTAGATCCGGATCAGTCAGCAGAAATCGTTGGAAATGCAGAGTTCATGGAAGCAGGATACAATGCACAGCTGAAATCAGTTGTCATGCTGAAAAATGAAAATAATTTTGTTAAGAAATACGATGAAGCAGCAGAAAAAATGACGGTATACGTTCCGGAATATACCTATGTAAGCTATAACCGCTGGACAGGCGAAACAACAGAAGAGACAAGAGCTACTGTTACGAAATCTGTTCTGGAAAAATATTACAATGTGACAGATGATCCGAAAGAGGCAGACTTTGCACTTGTCGGCATGGAGGCTCCAAATGGCGGAACGGGATACAGCGAAGAAGACAAGGCATCAGGCGGAAACGGATATCTGCCAATCACATTACAGTATGGCGAATATACGGCAGAATATGCAAGAGAACAGTCTCTGGCAAGTGATCCTGGAGCAGAATTTATCAGCTCTGAGACAGGCGAAGTTGTCTACACAGACGATGTGGAGAACCGTTCTTATAAAGGAAAGACCGTTACAGCTGCAAATGCAGATATGTTAGATCTGTTAAAAGAGACGAAAGAAGCAATGGGAGACAAACCAGTGGCTGTTTACATGAGAGTATCCAATCCTATGGTTTGGTCTGAAGTAGAACCATTGGCAGATGTAATCTTAGTAGGATACAGCATCACAGATCAGGCGGCAGTAGAAATTCTGGCAGGTGTGACAGAACCGTCCGGTTTATTGCCGAACCAGCAGCCGATTGATATGAAGACAGTGGAAGAACAGTTTGAAGATGTCGGACAGGATATGGAATGCTATGTAGATGAAGCAGGAAATACGTATGACTTTGGATTTGGTCTGAACTGGTCCGGACAGATTCAGGATGAGCGTACCGAAAAATATGTAAAATAGTCTGATACTTTCAAAAAAAGAATCACAAAGAAAGAGACAAAGAAATAAAGAAACTGCGGGGAATAGAGATTTCCCCGCAGTTTTTAAGCTTTTTATATGGGCTGAGATCGTAACCTACAGCAATAAAAGGAAAAACGTTTGATTGACAGAGGGTAAAAAATTATCATGAGAGAGAAAAAAATAAAAAAGCTTCCTTTACTTCTTTCCGTCGCTTTTTGCTGATCGGGATGGAAGTGTGATTGTCCAGCAGAACACAGTCTTGCTGAATCAGATAGATATGGCAATAATTTAAAAGGTAACAGCGATGAATGCGTATGAACCCCCTGTCAGCCAGATCTGCTTCTAACTTATTTAAAGAAGAAAGAACGGTATATGTATTTTGAGCTGTCACAACGAGCTGAGATTTATTGTTGGACTCAATATATAAAATATTCTGAAGAGGCAGGGAGAGAAGACCATTTTCTGTCTCAAAGGAAATCATATCTTTCGTATTCTGTATAATATAAGAAATGGAAGCGCTGACAGCCTCCTGAATTTCTTCGTAAAAGTATTGTTTGCGTATAAATCGAAGGGGAGCCACACGAAAGGTATCAAATACTTTTTCGAGACGATTTGAGATATAAATAATATTATAAAGAGAATCCTGATGATAACGATTAATAAAATCACCCAGCTCAATGCCATTTACAGAGGGCATTTCAATATCCAGAAAATACATATGATATTTACTGCCGGACTGCAGAACTTCCAAAAGCTGCTGGCTTCTTGAAAAGCAATCGACAGATACGGTATGGCGAAGGTTAGCAAAGAGAGGCTGTATTGCCTGAGAGATATATTCAAGCGCAGCCTTTTCATCATCGCAAATTGCAACTTTAAAATACATAAAAGTTTTCCTCCTTATATTTGCACAGAGCAGGCGCGGATCTGATGCAAATTTAATCAATTCTTATTATTATAACATGAACAAAATGAAACAATCCATACGAATTTTTTTGATATAATTATCATTTTTTATCGGAAATATATGGAATGCTTTGTTGGATGTTGACAAAAAATAAATAAAATATTACCATGTTTAAGAAGAAATGATTAAAATAAAGTTCAAGGGCAGAGAATGAGATTAAGAATATCAAAAATATCAGTGGCAGTCTGTAAGAGGAAGCATGATTTTTACAGAAAAATGGAATTCTTTTGTGTCAATAGAAAACATACCATCATATTTTTCAACGGTGTTTTTGACAATTTTCAGCCCCAGACCATGAAAAGGAGAACTTCCTTTTGTGGAGGAAAGAAGAGGATTTGATTTTAAAGGATCTTCTTTTATGGTATTGGTAATCTGGATGAGAAGATAACCGGCGCGCGGTTCCGATGACAGATCAATAGCGCCATATTTTATAGTCTGAACTGCTTCAAAAGCATTGTCGAGAAGATTTCCGAGAATCGTACATAGATCGGTATCTTCGACGTTGCTCTGAGCAGGTACGAGAACTTTGGCATGAATTTCAATGCCGAGTTCATGAATGATATGAATTTTTCGATTTAGCAGAGCATTCACTGCAATATTTCCTGTTTCCAGATAATGAAGAACGGGATATTCTTTCTTTTGGACAGAGAAAAAATAATCTTGAAGCTCATCATAATGCTTTTCTTTTAGAAGACTGTCCATGATCCCGATGTGATTCAGCAGATCATGGCGCATTTTGCGCAGATTCAGATACAGCTGATTCATTTCCTGATTGGAAGCATTGTCAAGAGAGATTCTCTGCTGGAGTACCTTTAATTCCAAATTTTCTTTATGCTGTATCGTGATGCGGTAAAAAAGATAATATATCATCAGATTGATTGTAAGAAGACCAAAAGAAACGGTACAACGGATAAAGGTTGCATATTCAGGAGCAAAATATTCAGGAAAGGAACAAAGTGACCAGATAATACCGAAAATTGAGGTAAATCCAAGTGTCATCCAATAGGAAAACGGCAGATTGTCCGTATCATTTACAGAAAAATGGGTGAGATAAAAATAAAATCCAATCATCGACAGGGATGGCAGCAGCCGAGTTGAAAAATCATAGGAAAAAGAAGTTACTCCATATTCCGAAAGATGAAAAAGGGATGCGATGGAGGAGAAAAAAGGAGTGTTATCTAAAAAACTGGTGACTCCTCCAAACAAAGCGGGCAAAATGGATTTGATGGATACAAAAAGCAAAACTTGAGAGAGACAGGCAAAAAAATTTTCATCCAAAAAAAGCAAAGCATACAAAATAAGAATAGATGGATATAAAAAGGTATTGACCTGAAATGTGACAGACTGAAAGTAGTTATAAAAAAAGTAGATGCCGCACAAAAAAAGAAAAATACCATGGCGGCAGGCAATCAGATTTTTTACCCATTTTTTATGATTCGGGTGAGAAGCAAATAAAGTTTTACACATTAAAAAAAGAGACAAAATGTCTGCAATAAAAAATATCCATTTATTCATAAATTTTATTCCTCCCATCTATGCAGCATCGCCATCGCGACGAAATTATTATAATTTTCTTCAATTTATTATATCAAAAAAACAGAAAAAATCAAAACATCACTGGATGGACAGAAAAGGAGATAACATATTATGAAAAAAGTGGCAGCAATCGTAAAAGGACAGAAAATTTATGAATCAGATGTGGAAATGTGTAAGAAATACTTAAAAAGAGTATATCAAAGACAGAGACGTGCACCAATCACAGAACAGGAAGAAGAGCAGTTAAAAACACAGGCACAGGAAATGATGATTCAGATGAAGATTGCACATTTAAAGGCGAAAGAACTGAAGCTGGACCAGTTTACGAAAGAACAGAAAGAGAAACTGGAAGAAATCGCAAAGAGACAATGGAATCAAGCATATCAGGAGTGCCGTACTTTATTAGTAAAGCAAAATCCAAAGATGACAGCAGAAGAAGCGGAAAAAAAGGCAAGAGAATATATGGCGCAAAGAGGATTTGCAAACAGCGAACCGCTGGCAGCTGCTATGATGAATCAGGAAGTGTTCAGCCGTGTTCAGGAATACACAGCGCAGGGAATCAAAGTATCTGCAGAAGAGATCAGACAGATGTATGACCATCTGACAGCAAGAGATGAAAAGATATTTGCGCAAAATATTCCAGAATATGAAAGAGTTCTCGCAAGATTTGGAGATGTAGCTTATTATGTTCCTCAGGGATACCGATTTGTGACACATATCCGTCTTGAGGGAGATGAGCAAAAACAAAATGAACTGAAAAGTCTTCTGTATGAAAAAAATGGAGCGTCAAAGAAAGAAGTGGATGAAGAAAAAGCGAAAAAGATCCAAACAGAAATTGTGACCAGTGTTCAGGAGACCGCACAGAAGATAAAAGAGGAGTATGAACAGGGAATACCATTTGAGGATCTGATTGAAAAATACAGCGCAGATAAAAAAACAGGATGGAACATTCATAAAGACAGTATTTTCTGGGAAAAACCGGTCATTGAAGCAGTGATGGCAATACAGGAAAAAGGAGAGATCACAGATCCGATTGCCTGTAGCAACGGCGTATATCTGTTCCGCTATGAATCAGATACTCCGGCAGGAGCGCTTCCGTTTAATGATCCGATGCAGAAGAAACTGCAGCTGATTTTATACCGCAAAAAAGCAGACGATGCGTTTAGAAAGGCTTTAAAACAATGGAGTGAAGAATAAAAAAGTGATTGATAGGATGAGTATCGGATGAAAGAAAAAATATCAGTTGCAATTTGCGATGACGAAAAAGAGATACTTCCCTATTTAGCGCGCAGAATTTATGAGGTATTTCAAAAATATCGCATCTCTGTTGAGACGAGAGAATATACTTCTCCCGATTTGCTTTGGAGAGATCTGCAGAGAAAAAAAGAATATACCATTTATTTTTTGGATGTCGATATGCCAAAAATCAATGGGCTGGAGTTCGCAAAGATGATTTTGCAGGTACAGGAAAAAGCGGTCATTATCTTTGTGTCAGCAAAAGAAGAATATGTATTTGACAGCTTTTTAGTACATCCATTTTCCTTTATTCGGAAAAGCAAATTTGAGGAAGATTTGGACAGGACAATCTGCGATTTGAGTGGTATGTATCAGGAGACAGAGGAAGAAGTCTGTAAAATCTATGACGAGTTAGGACATCCACATGAGATTTCCTTAAAAGATACCCTCTATTTGGAGGCAAAGGATAAGTATGTGAATATTGTCACAAAAGAGGGAGGATTTTTTATCAGAAATACGCTTTCTGATATGGAAAAGATGTTGGAAGAACACTATTTTATCCGGATTCATAAATCTTTTTTGGTCAACTTGCATGCAATCTATGCGATCAAATATAATAAAGTAATCTTAGATGGTGGACAAGAACTTCCGCTGAGTCGGAGCAAAGTAGCGGAAGTCAAAAAAAGATTTTGTCAGGAAAGCTAGGTGGAAAGAATAATGGTGGACATCAGAAATACGGTTTCTTTGTTTTGGCTGCCCGATATACAGATCATTCATATTATTGGGCAGTTTTTAGACGCTTTTTTATTTATCTATTTAATACAAAATTTTTTTGAGCCGAAAAAGAAATCATACCGTTCAAAAAAGCAGCTAGTAGCAGTGGGAAGCCTGTTTGCGGCAGTGTTGTTTCTGACAGATCTGATCATGAATAATAACTTCTATTCTTATGTTTTAGTGATGGTATTATTTCCATTTCTGTATGCATGTATTTTTTTCCACGGGAAATTGATGATTAAGGCCTTAATCTGTCTGATTTTCTTTACAATGATGTTTTCTCTTGAGAATCTGGCTGTCTATACGAGCCATTATCTGGCGGACAATTTTTTGATCAGCATGGATTTGTGGAAACTTTTATTCTTATTTCGCAGAATCATTCTGAAGGGAGTTTTGTTCTTTGTCATGCGAATTTTAATGATTGATGTGATGCGCATGAATGCCAGGATTATGAATGGTTACTGGTATTTCATGGCGGGCGTATGCGTCACAGATTATATGATTCTGGAATATATAAAACAGACACCTGAGAATGACAGACAAGCTTTGACGCAGGGGATGATTTTATCTGTCTTTTGTATTATTGTGCCGATGATCTGTTACTATATGATCAGTCTGAGTATAAAAATAGGAGAAATCAATAAAGTGACAGCTGTGCAGGAGACATGGATCAAGGCACAGGAAGATTATTTAAGTCAGATGGAGGATATGCAAAAAACGCTCAGACAGTTCCGTCATGATTATAAATCGCATCTGTTTTGTATGGATGCTCTTGTTGTAGATCAAAATTATGAAGAGCTTCATCATTATCTGGAAAAACTTCATCAATTTCCTGTAGAGCAGATGGAAATTATTCCCTATACGAAAAATAACAGCATCAATCTTGTCTTGAATCAAAAACAGAAGATGGCTCAAAAGGAAGGCGTGCGCTTTCAAATTGAAGCCCAGATGGATGTGGCATCGAATAAGAGCGGAAAAGTGCAGATTTACGATTTTAACGCACTCCTTTCCAATCTATGTGACAATGCGATTGAGGCGGCTTCCAAAGTGAAGAACGGAGAGATCCATCTGCGTCTGATGAGAAAGAAAGCATATTTGAAAATAGAAATAGAAAATTCAACAGATGGAAATATTCTGCAGCAAAACCCAGAGTTTGAGACAAGTAAAAAAAATACACAGCTTCATGGACTTGGGATTAAGATTATAAAAAATATTGTAAAATCATATGACGGAATGTATGAGACAGAAGGAACAAACCACTCATTGAAAACAAGTATTTTATTGATGGACGAATAAAAAATATTTTGTTTCAACAGAAGATAACAAAAAGGAGAAACGATGAAAACAAAAATAAAAAAGCGGATATGTCAGACAGCAATGCTCATGGTGACAGGATGTATGATGACAGGAAATGCAATGGCAAAAGACAGCAATGAAATATCAGATGGGATTTATTCCTGGTTTTTAGTGCAGGCATACGATGATGCCTGCAAAATCAATGGCGGCAAAACAGATATCTGGGAACACGAGATAGAAGGAAGAAGTGCTGAGGAGTGGATTACAGAGACAGCGAAATCCTATACAAAAGAATATCTTGCAGTGGAACAGCAGTTTGAAGAACAGAAAATGGAGCTGACAGAGGAAGAGAAAGAGACGATCGATTTTACGGTAGAACGTTACTGGAATGAACTGGGATATGGAAGATATTATGCAGAATATGAGATTACAGAGGATGACTTTGCCCACATTTTGGAAAACAGCAACAAGATGAGCAAGTTGTATGTTCAGGAAAGAGAGGCGTTAAAAGAAGAAGTGACACAGAAAGAGATGGCTTCTTACATTGAAGAACATGGAAGTCTGGTACAGTATATTGCTGTTCCATACACGCAGCCTCTCGATGAAAATGCAGAAGAGTCAGAGAAAGACGCATGGATGGATACCGATGCTGTCTACGAAGAGTATAAAGAACGGCTGGAGAGCGGAGAAAATATGGAAGATTTGATCAGAGAAGTCAATGGAGAAAAAGAACTGCAGGCAGCAGGGATCAGCAGTTCTTACTCTGATATTTGTCTGGAGACTTTATTTTTAGACAGCAATTCAAGCCTTTCAACTGGATTTAAGAAAAAACTGAAAGAAGCGCCTGAGGATGAGATTGTCTGCTTTGACGATGAGGCACAGTATCATCAGATTATTTTTATGAAAAAAGCATTCCGTGAAGACTGGGCGGGAATAGAGCTGTACAGAGAAGAACTGACAGAGCTGATTGCGGAAGAGAAGTTTAATTATGATGTGGCGCAATGGAGCGAGGAGATCGAAATTGCAAATGAAGACGATCTGGTCGGAGAAGAAGAAGCAAAAGAAATGTTTTCAGAAAAATAAGATAGGAATTTCAGAAAGTAGATACGGCAGGAAGGAATTTTCAGCGATATGTATCATGGAAAAAGAACATAGTTTCTGTGAACAGATATCCGTGATACTGCTTTTTTCTTGCATCGCAGTACAAATACGTTTATAATAAAATAAAAATACATGAGAAGGGAGAAGTATGCGGTATGCTATTTTCCTCTGCTACATTTTTATTCCTTTTTTTACCGGTTGTACTGATCATCTATTATAATCCGATAATACAAAACAGAATGTTTCAGAATATATTTCTATTGATAGCAAGCGTATTTTTTTATGCCTGGGGCGAGCCGGTCTACGTTATTTTGATGCTGCTTTCGATCAGTGTTAATTATCTGTTAGGAATCTTTGTAGAAAATTTCCGGGATACTCCGTATGAAAAAATGCCGGTTATTCTGGCAGGGATTTTTAATATTGCAGTTTTGTTTTTATTTAAATATCTGAGATTTTTCTGCGAAAATGTGATGATGCTGACAGGACAGGACTGGAATATTCCAAATATTTATCTGCCGATTGGAATTTCATTTTATACGTTTCAGGCAATCTCCTATGTAGTCGATGTATATCGGCAAAAGGGAGAAGTACAGAGAAATCCGCTTAATGTAGGTCTTTATATTACATTTTTTCCACAGCTGATAGCAGGTCCTATTGTGAGATATGAGACAATCTCATGGGAAATTGAAAACAGGCAGGAAAATGCCCGTGATTTTACGGAGGGCGTGACACGCCTGATCTGGGGACTCGGAAAAAAAGTATTGATTGCAAACAATGCGGCGATACTGGCGGATGCTTGCTTCGCAGATCCGTCAGGTCTGTCAGCAGGAGCAGCATGGATCGGCATTATTTCTTATGCAATCCAGATTTATTTTGACTTTTCAGGATATTCTGACATGGCAATCGGACTTGGAAGGATGTTCGGCTTTCATTTTCTGGAAAACTTTAACTATCCATACATCGCCAGTTCCATCCAGGATTTCTGGAGAAGATGGCATATTTCTCTGAGCACCTGGTTTCGAGATTATGTTTATATTCCGCTGGGCGGAAGCAGGACAAAAAAGAAAATTCGTATGGTGAGAAATCTTTTTCTTGTCTGGGCATTGACAGGATTATGGCACGGGGCAAACTGGACATTTTTGATCTGGGGAATTTTTTACTTTGTCTTGCTTTTCATTGAGCATATGACAGACTTTCCGAAGAAATTGGGAAAATTCAGTCATATTTATACATTGCTTTGTGTTTTGATTGGATGGGTCTTTTTCCGTGCAGACAGTGTTCAGGAGGCATTTTTATATTTGAAGGCAATGGCAGGTGGCAATGGAGTAAGCCAGACAGCTTGGGAAGCGCTTCCGATTGGAAATTTGATTTTTGTGGTGATTGGGATCATTGGTTCCACTCCGATTCTTTCCAAACTGGAATTAAAAAAGAAAGATAAGAGATGGTGGAATCTGATCTACGGTCTGATGACAATCCTTATTTTTATCTTTGCTGTGAGCGAAGTGGTAAACACTTCTTATAATCCGTTTATTTATTTTAATTTTTAGGAGATTAGGCATGAAAAAAGAACCGCTTTTTATTAGAAATTGTGTGATATCTGTCTGCGCACTTGGAATTCTGGCAGGTACCGGAGCAATGACTTTGATTCGGCATTTCCCTGAAATTCAGGATGAGATCTCCAATGAAGCAGTGCGGCATGAAGATCTGGCTAAAAAGATGACAGCTGTAATTGAAAAAAGTGACGAGGCTTGGAACAGTCATCTGGCATTCAGAAAATATTTTTCCGCTCTGGACAGCAATATGAAATATTATCTGACGGGAGATTTTGCTTCTAATCAAGTACTTTTAGGGAAAGAAGACTGGCTATTTTACAAGACAACAACAGATGGCGATCCTATAGCGGATTACAAAGGAGAAAAGCAGTATTCAGAGGAAGAAATGCAGAGAACCGCATGGAATATGCGTCATTTTCAGCAGATTCTCCAGAAAAAAGGAATTGAACTTGCTATTTTTATCGCTCCGAATAAAGAAGAAGTCTACTCCCAATATCTGCCGGACACAATTCAGAAAGTGAATGAAAAAAACAGGACAGACCTGCTGGTGGAATATTTAAGAGAGATGACGGATATCCCTGTAATTTATCCGAAAAAAGAATTGTGTGAAGCAGCCCAGACGGAGATGATCTATTATAAGAATGATACCCATTGGAATCAAAAAGGCGCCTTTATCGGGACCCAAGTTCTCATGGAACAGATTTATGGAAAGAAAAAAAGAGATCTGTCAGATCAGGAATTCAAGAGGATACAGCTTGAGAGAAAAGATCCCAATTATAATGACCTTTCCAGAATGGTTGGAATGGATGGGAAATTTTACGATGAAGAAAGCTATGAAATTATTCCAGAAAAAAAAGGTAAAAAAATAGAAGAAAGTATATTTTTGATAGGGGATTCTTTTGGCGTCTCCTTTTTGCCATGCCTTCAGGCGGAATTTGAGGAAGTGACTTATTGCCACAGAGACAGCCAAAATATGGGAATGCTGGAACAGAAAAAGCCGGATCTTGTTATTTTGGAATATGTGGAGCGTTACACAGGAGAGATGGATGAGTTCGTATGGGACAATGTGCGCTTTGTCTCGATCGGATAAAACAGAGAAAAAACAGAGGAGGAATACAGTGAAATTTTTACATCTGTCTGATTTACATATCGGAAAAAGAATTCATGGATATTCAATGCTGGAAGATCAGAGATGGATCTTGCAGCAGATTTTGGAGATTGTGGAGAAGTATCAGCCGGACGGCGTCTTGATTGCCGGGGATATCTATGACAAAAATGTGCCGATAGAAAGTGGAGTGACACTTTTTAATCAATTTTTAAACAGCCTGCATGAAATGAAAAAGCAGGTTTTTTTTATTAGCGGAAATCATGACTCCGCACAGAGAATTCAGTTTGGAGATCAGATTTTTGCAGAGCAGAACATTCATGTCGCAGGGACATTTGAAGGAGAACTAAGGAAAATTAAGATAACAGATCAATACGGAGAACTTTTTGTATATCTGATGCCATTTTTGAAACCTTCTATGGTAAAGCCATGGTATGGTGAAGTAAAGAGCTATCAGGAAGCAGTGTGCAGAGCGCTGGAAAGCGTTCGGTTTGAGGAAGGAAAAAGGAATATCTTAGTGGCGCACCAGTTTGTGACAAAAGGGGAATGGAGCCCTCAGACGTGCGATTCGGAACAGTTATCTATCGGAGGACTGGATCGAGTGGATGTTTCTCTTTTTGAGAAATTTGACTATGTTGCGCTTGGCCATCTTCACGGAGCGCAGAAAGTCGGAAGAGAGACGGTGCGTTACAGCGGATCTCCTCTGAAATATTCTTTTTCAGAGAGCAGACAGAAAAAATCGGCAGTATTCTTTGAGATCAGAGAAAAAGGAGAGATCGAAATAGAGCTGATTCCTCTCATGCCGCTTCGAGATCTGCGCATTTTAAAAGGCCCCCTGAATGAGATTCTAAATCCAGATCATTATAAGAGAGGAAATCAGGAAGATTATGTGCGTGTGATTCTGACAGATGAAAGAGAATTGTATGCGCCGCTCGATGAGATTCGTAAAATCTATCCGAATATTTTGAGATTAGAATTTGAAAATACGAGAACAAAGATGGAGGCAGAGACGGATCATCTGGAGGAGATTGAAGAAAAAGATGCCTTTACTTTATTTGCAGAATTTTTTGAACGACAGAATGACAGGGAGATGGATGAAGAACAGAGCAGATGGGTAAAGACAATTCTGGAAGGAGGGGAGATTTAAGATGAAACCATTAAAATTAGTGATGAGCGGATTTGGCCCTTTTGCGGACAGAGAAGAAATTGATTTTGAAAAAGAGGGACTGGATGGCGTCTTTTTAGTTACAGGAGATACGGGATCTGGAAAAACGACAATTTTTGATGCGATTTCTTTTGCTCTTTACGGGGAAGCAAGCGGAGAATGGCGCTCATCGGAGGGATTTAGAAGCGGCTATGCAGATAGAGAGACGAAGACGTTTGTGGAAATGACCTTTTTGCAGAAGGGGAAAAGATACTGTATAAAGAGAAATCCGAAATATGAAAGACCGGCAAAGCGTGGACAGAAGATGGTAAAAGAGAAGCCCGAAGCAGTGCTGGAATATGCAGATGGAACAGTGGTAAGTGGTGTAAGTCAGGTTGGCGAAGCGATCCAGGAATTGCTTGGGATTGACAGAAAACAGTTTAAGCAGGTGGCAATGATTGCACAGGGAGAGTTTTTGTCGCTGCTGACTGCAAAGAGCAAAGAGCGTGGAGAAATATTGCGAAAAGTATTTGAGACGGAAGCATTTGAATCTCTCCAGCAGAAACTGTCAGAAAAAGAAAGGGAATATGCCCAAAAGTGTAAAGAACAAGATCAGGATTTGCTTCGGATCATGCAGGGAATCAAAGAAGAGGATGATTTTTTGCAGATGGAACAGCTTTTGGAGAGCAGAAGAGAAAAAAAGACAGAGGAAACGGAAGAATGGCTGAACCATCTTGTGACATGGGAGAGAGAACAGGAAAAAAAGGCAGAAAAAAGCCTGAAGGAGATAGAGAAGGAATTTCAGAGACAGCAAAAAGAACTGGAACGTGTGCGTTTTGAAGAAGAGACATTTTTAACTGTTCAGAAAACAAGAGAAGAGCTGGAAGAACTGGCAAGGGAAGAAGAAAAGCAAAATTTAAATGAGATTGTAACAGCAGCAAAAAAGGCATTTCGATGCGTTTTGCCGCTGGAAAAGAGATGGAAAGAAGAAAAAGAAAAACAAAGAGAGTTCAAACAGCAGATAGAAGAGCAGGAAAGAGAACTGAGACAGGCACGTTTCATACAGGAAAAACTGGAAGAAGAAAAACAGCGCTGGGAACGGGAGATTCCCAATTTAGAAAAAAAGGAAAGACAGATTTCAGAATTTGAAGAGAAAAAACCATTTCGGGAAAGAAAAAGAAAGTTAAACGAAGAAAAAAAGGAGTGGATGAAACAAAGAGAAAGCTGTCAGACAAAGAGAGAAGAAGCTGTAAAAAAACAAGAAAATTTATTGGCTGAGCAGCAGGAAAAGATACGATATGAAAAAGAAGAGGAAGGAATTGAGGCGACAGAAAAGATCTGCCTGATAAAGATTGAAGAATTAGAAAAGAAGCAAAAAGAGATCTGGCAGCTCTGGAAAGAAGAACGAGAACTGGATCATATCTGGAAAATAGAAAAAAAACTGCAAAAAGATTATGAAAAAGAAAGAGAATGCTGGAAAGAACAAAATGAAAAATTTCAGGAGACACAAAATCTCTTTTTTGGAAATCTGGCATCTATTCTTGCGGAAAAACTGGAAGAAGAGAAACCGTGTCCTGTATGCGGATCAACGCATCATCCCAATAAAGCCAAGAGTATACATTCTGCTGTGACAGAGGAAGAATGGAAACAACTCCGAGAAGAAAATGAGAAAAAAATAGAAGAACTATATGAAAAAAAGACGGCTTACGAAAAGAAAAAGACAGAATATGAGAATAAAAAGGCCACATTTTTGAAAAGACTGGATGCGCTGACAACGGAAATCTCAAGAGAAGAAGAGGAAAAGAGAGGAGAATATTCAATTTCTGTCGACTCAGATGAGATTCAGGAAGATCTGAAAAAAGAAAAAAAGACAAAACCAGAAACAGAGGAAAAAACGGAAATATATTTGGAAAAGCTGAAACGTCTGGAAAGAAAAAACAAAGAGCTTTTGGATGAGAAAAAGAGTCAGAAAGAGAAGTATGAAGAGAGACGGGCGAAAAAAAAGCGGGCACATGAACGGATACTGGAAATTTCAGAGGAGATAATAAAACTCCAGCAAGAAGAAAAAGAGGCAGAAAAACAGGAAAATGAATATGACAAAAAGATATGGATGTGCCAGCAAGGATTGGATGAGATCGAAAAGAAATATCCGAATATCGAAGAAATGCAGGAGAATGAGGAAGAACAGATTAGGTGTCTGAAACAAGAAGTGGAGCAGTCCTGCCATAAAATAAAAGAAGTTCAAGAGAGACAGCAGATGCAAAAGGAAGAACAGATCCGACTTCAGACAGTACTGGAAGCAAAAATGATACAGTACAAAAAGCAAGTGGAAAGCGCCGATTATTATAAACAAAGCTGGATTTTAGCATATAATAATCAGGGCTTTCAGACAGAGGAGCGCTATCGGGAGGCTTTAAAGAGTGAGGAAGAGATAGAAAAACTGGAGGATTTGCTGAAAAAAAGAGAGAGAAGAAAAAACGATCTGAATGCAGCGATCAAGGCGATGGAAGAGCAGCTTTGTAGCGAGGAGCGAAAAGATGTTTCTGAACTGGAGCGCAAGGTGGAAGAGACAGAAAAAGAAAAACAGAGATGCCAGGATAACTATCATAATATTTTAATGCGTGTCGAAAGAAACTGCGAGATTCAAAGGGAAATCAAAAATCTCACTCAAAAGCAGAAAAGAGACCGCTGTCTGTATGGAAAATATAAAGAATTATCGGACACGGCAAATGGCAAATTAAGTGGCAGGGAAAAACTGGCATTTGAACAGTATGTGCAAAGATTTTATTTTCGGCAGGTGGTACAGAAAGCAAACCATCGTTTTTGCAAAATGTCAGGCGGACAGTATGAACTGCGCTGTATGGAACATGCTGGTGACAACAGGAGAGCGACAGGGCTCGATTTAGAGATTATGGACTATTATACGGGAAAAGAGCGTTCTGTGGAATCACTCTCAGGAGGCGAATCGTTTCAGGCTGCTCTTGCTCTGGCGCTCGGTCTGTCTGATGTGATACAAGGCTATGCCGGGGGAATTGATGTGGATGCCGTATTTATTGACGAGGGATTCGGATCTCTTGATCTCAATTCGCTGGAACAGGCAGTGAAAGTGCTGACAGACCTCAGCGGTGAAAATCGCATGGTAGGTATTATCTCGCACGTCAGCGAATTGAAAGAAAGAATTAACAAAAAAGTAGAGCTGACAAAAACAATAAACGGCAGTTCCATCACGGTGAAAGAAAACTGAGTATAAAACAGAAAAAATGGCGGAAAGACAAGAAGCTTACCGCCATTTTTTCCTTTAGGATATCAATTCAAAAGTCATTACAACAGGGTTATGATCAGAATAGGCAAATCCTGTGTCTAAGATCTCAAAATCTTTGCAGACGATATTATCAGAGATTAAAAAACCATCAAGCGTTACGACAAAAGATTGTTTCGGATCATATGGAATGTCTGTATTTCTGGAACTCTTTGCCATGTTTTGCTGAACCTCTTCCGGGAGCAGATCCATAACATTTACAAAGCTATCCGGCAGATATTCACGCGGGAAGGGATGCGCCCAGGAAGGAGTGGAGTCGTCTTCTTCTGCGCTTTTATTCATATTGTGATTAAAATCACCCCCGCAAACGATATAATTTCCAAGCGCTCTCTCTGTTTTCATGTCTTCCATCAGCATTTTCATCTGTCCTTCTCTTACGGAAGCATCATTTCCATATGCGGACATATGGACAGAATAAATACAAAGCTCCTTTCCGTCAGAGACAGGAATTCTGGATACAGAATAACACCGGTCGAGATCGAGAAATTTGGAAAAGCCTGAAGCGATCGGAAAACTGCGTCGAATGGCAGAAGTAATCGGAAAGCGAGAATAAAAAGCAAGAGAAGACAAAGATTTTCCATGCGGTTCCCATGGAGGAACCATCAAAAATGCAGAATCATAGTTGATGGAATACTGGTAATAGTAATCTGCAAACGACTGTGATAAAAGATCAATCTGATTGACATGATGACTTCGTGTAGAATCAAGATCAACTTCCTCAAAAATCGCAAAATCTACATTCTCCTTCTGTGCGGTTTTGGCGGCGCCTGTGACAAGCTCGATCACGCTGTCCCGGCTTTTGGCAACAGAACTTTTTCCTCCATCCATAAAAAATGTGAAATCAGGGGAATATGCGCCAAAGCCAATATTATAGCTGATGATACGATAATCCGTATTTAGCTGAACGGTATCATCTGAATTTTCCTGTGTGACAGGCGGGTGAATTTCTAACAGAAGGTTATCTTCAATTCGATGATACGTCAGAATCACATACAGTGCATACAAAACAATAAGAATAACAAGAATAAGCAGGATTTTTCCTGCAATTTTCAAAAATTTCATACCCATTCCTCTCTCATTTTTAAATTAGGGACACCATATTGTGTCTTTTTTTCAGTATACCATGGAAATAGGAAAAGAAAAAGGATAGTTCTGTTTTAAAACAAAAATCATAAACTGGTTAAAAAAGAAAAAGTCTGTCGCTGTGTGGATTAGAAAGGCTCTGGGCAGACTGTGAAAAAGAGGAGAGGCAGGGAGAGGAACATGGAAAAAGAAAAGAAAACAGATCAGATTTTGTACAGATTCAGAGGAGCAGGGCTCTTGGGACTGTGCCTGCTTTTGTTTTTCAGCGGAATATATTACCTGGGAGGAGAGAAAGAAACCGGCAGTATTCCGGCGAGCGCCAGAATCAGAGACGAAAAATTTCCAATCTGCCGCGTCGATACGCAACAGCCAAAAGTATCATTCAGTTTTGACGCAGCGTGCGGAGGAGGAAGATAGAGGTGGCAAAAAAAGAACTGCTGCTCAACAGACAGGAGATATCTATTTCGCAGCAGTATTTTTCAGGCGGAAGAACGCTTTAAAAAAGGTGTCTGTGATAAAAATTGCGATGGCAATCATACCGGCCATCTGAAGTGTATAGACAAAATAATAAGAAGCCATAGAACCGCCATTGTCTTCCAGCAAAAAATAATAGACCATTCGATACATTCCGATCCCAGGAACGAGCGGAAGCAGCCCCGGAATTAAAAACAAAGTGACAGGCGCTTTCTTCCAGCGTGCGAAGATATGCGACATCACAGAGACGATAAGTGCCGCAAGAAACATATTAAGCATCTCATTAAAGCTGTGATCTGTCATCCATGTGTAGATCAGCCATCCGACAGCGCCGACAATGCCGGAGAGATTCAGATACTTTTTTGGTACGCAAAGAATAATACAAAATGCAATTACGGCACAGTAAGACCCAATCGCATGAACGAATATCATCAAAGATAGTTCCTCCTGATTAAATAAAATTTTTTTCTAAAAAAAAGAAAAGAAAGCGGAACAGCTTGAAAGTCCCACACCGATGCCGACAGCGATAGAAGCAGCGATAACGAAAGCTTCAATCATTCTTGCACTGCCAGACATAAAATCGCCTTCCAACGTATCGCGTATCCCCGTAGTCATTGCCATTCCAGGCAAAAGAACCATGACAGAACCGGCAATCAGAGGTTCCAGAAGCAGTTTGGGAAAGACAGTGGACTGAAAGAAAAAACTGGAAAAAGCGATCAGATAACTGGTAAACAGATTTAATACAAAACTGTTTAATTTCAACTTTTTATTGATCATGCGGCCTAAAACAATAAAAAGACCGTTGAATCCGGCGACCCAGAATTCTGTGGCCGTTCCCCCTAAAATGACTGCAAAGCAGGAAGAACACAAGACGAGGGCAATGTATGTCAGCCAATCTGGATAAGAGACAGAGTTCATGTGTTTTAATTGATGAAAGGTCTCTTTTAAGGTAAGTTCTCCGCTGCAGTATTTTCTGGAAATATCATTGATCTTCTCAATATTTCCGAGATTTGTCTGCTTTTCACCGACACGGCGGTTTAAGCTGATCGTGCCGATCTGCCAGTCCTCAAGTGTCAGCATGATGCCGGTTGTGACGACAAAAGCATCGCATCTGGCAAAATTTGTTGTTTTTAAAATCCGGCTGATCGTGTCCTCTACACGATACGTCTCCGCACCGGCAACTAACATCATTTCCCCTGCCAGCATAGCGGTGTCTGCAACAAGATGATAATCAATAACTTCCGGTTTTTTTGAATCGGATTTCATAAATTTTGTTATCCTCCAAATTCTAAATAAAACTGATCTTATTATATCTTTCTTCATAAAAAAAGGCAAGGTAAAACAAAAAGTATGTTTATACAAGAACTGAAAAAGGCAGGTGTTTTAAGTGAAAATAAAAAATGAAAGCAAAGATTTGAAAACAAACAAAGAGATCAAGCCCCATTTTTGCGCAGAAAAAGAAGAAAATTTATCAAGATATAAAAAAGAATATACAGTAAAGCGAACTTTTCAGGGGAAAATTTCAAAAGAAGAAATGATTCGCACGATTGTGCAGATTTTTTTGGAAACAGACACGAAAGATGAAAAAATCAGATAGATATAAAAGGAGATCGCATTTTAGGACAAGTCAGGAAACAATAAAATATGCGCATGAAACCTCCGCGGTGGGGGAACGAAGAGACACAGAGGATTTTAGACATTCTGGAAAAGCATAATATAAAAGCAACTTTTTTTGTGACAGGAGAATGGGTCAGCAAATATCCAAAGGAAGTCAAAAAGATAGCGCAAGCAGATCATGATCTTGGAAATTACAGTGAACATTATAAAAATATGAAAGGATTAGGTGAAGAAGAATGCCGCAGAGAAATCATGGAAGTCCATCAGAAAGTAAAAGCATTGACAGGGGCAGAGATGAATCTGTTTCGCTTTCCGAATGGAGAGTATGACAATGAAACGATTGAGAATGTAACAAAGTGCGGATATTATCCGATTCAATGGTCTGTCGATTCACTTGACTGGAAAGATTATGGGATGGAAAGCATCATTCAAACCGTCTGCGAGCACAGAGAGCTGAAAAACGGAGCGATTATTCTGCTGCACAATGGAGCAAAATATACGGCGGACAGTCTGGAACAGATGATTTTAGAAATTCAGAAAAAAGGATTTCAGATTGTGCCTGTCTCAGAACTGATCGAGAGCTGACTGCCTGACATGAAAAGAGCGTGGAGCGTTAAACAACTTTAAATTTTATGAAACAGTTTATGGATGAGAAAGAAAACAGCCTTTAGATACTGAAATAGGAAAGAAAGGTAACAAAAATGAAATTTGGCTTGCATTCTGTGGGGAAAAAATATAAAATCCAGAGAGAAAGAAATGAAAATGACCGGCTATACGAGAGGAGAAAATAAAAATGAAGATCAGGCAGAGTATAATGCTTTTGGCAGTGGCAGGCATGGTCAGCATCTGTGCTGTGCAAGCTGATGCAGAAGAGATGACGGAGACACAGACGCAGAAAACTATGGCAAAAGAAGAAAAAGAGAAAGAAGAAAAAAAAGAGGAAGCAAAGGAATATCTGGAAAAAAATGGGATCTGGACTTCATCGGAAAGTATGACCATGTCCTTTTATCTGCCGGACAGCAGCTGGAAGGTCGATCAGGAGGGCAATCAGGGATATGAATGCCGTTTTGTGTCGGGAGAAAACAGGATAGAATTTCAGATTTTTTCAGGAGAGACAGCACAGATTCGCCCGGAAGAGATTCCAGAGGATGAAGAAGAGATGCAGCGTATGGTAGAAGAGGAAATCGAAGTGCTTGAATTTGAGACAGAAGTTTCAGAAGAACAGACCGTTATCAGGACTATTCTGGAATTTCCAGAGACAGAGGAAGAAATCTATCGCTATGCGATTTCTTTTCAGTTGTATCAGAAAGACGAGTATCTGGAAGCATCTGCCTATACGGACGATGAGCAGATGATTTATCTCTTGCTGGAATCTTTATCAAGCGCAGAACTCTTATAGGGATTTTCGCAGTATTTCAGCAGAGGGGATTGACAAAAAGAAATCCCCCTGTTATGATAAAAATCAGAGCAAAGGCGTTCTTCGAAGACAGGGAAAGAACGCCTTTTTTTGATTTTAAAAAGGACAAGGAGCGCAGAAATGCAACATTATACAAAACAGGATATTTTAAAGCTTGTGGAAGAGGAAGACGTAGAATTTATCCGACTGCAGTTTACAGATGTGTTCGGAACACTGAAAAATATTGCAATTACATCGAGTCAGCTTGAAAAAGCGCTGGAAAACAGAATTGTGTTTGATGGTGCGTCGATTGACGGATTTGTAGGAATCGAAGAATCCGATATGTATTTGTACCCGGATCTGGATACCTTTACAATTTTTCCATGGCGTCCTCAACAGGGAAAAGTGGCACGTTTTATCTGTGATGTCTATCGGTCAAACAAGGAACCATTTGAGGGTGATTCCAGGCAGATCTTAAAAAGAGTGCTAAGAGAAGCGCAAGAAATGGGATATGAATTCTATGTAGGACCTGAATGTGAATTTTTCCTGTATCCTATGGACAATGAAGGGAAGCCGACAAATACGACAACAGAAAAAGCAGGATATTTTGAACTGGGACCGGTTGACTTTGGGGAAAATGCCAGACGGGATATGGTATTAACTTTAGAAGAAATGGGATTTGAGATCTTAGGTTCCTATCATGAGAAAGCGCCGGCACAGCATGAGATTGACTTTCGCTATGATAAAGCTTTAAATACAGCGGACAATATTATGACATTTAAGCTGGCTGTGAAGATGGTGGCAAGGCGCCATGGATTACATGCTACTTTTATGCCAAAGCCACGGATGGAACATCACGGTTCTGGAATGCACACCCATATGTCTTTGTTCCGAGATGGAAAAAATATTTTTGACGACCCGAACGGAAAAGCCGGCCTGAGTGAGGAGGCATATTACTTTATCGGGGGACTCATCCGGCATTGCAAAGCGATCACCGCAGTCACAAATCCACTTGTAAATTCCTATAAGCGTCTGACTTCCGGATATGATGCTCCCCGCTATATCGCATGGGCAGAGAATAATAGAAGTCCTCTGATCCGTATTCCTTCAGCAAGAGGGATGGCAAGCAGAGTGGAGCTTCGAAGTCCGGACCCATCTGCCAACCCCTATCTGACAATCGCTTTATGTCTGGCGGCAGGGATCGATGGAATAAAAAATAAGATAAGTCCGCCAAAGCTGGCTAAAGGAAATATTTTTGAAATGACGGAACAGGAACGAAAAAAAGAAGGGATCGAAACCATGCCTCTGAGTTTAAAAGAAGCTTTGATTGAAATGGAAAAAGATCCTCTTGTCTGTGAAGTGCTGGGAAATCATATTTTAAAAAAATATCAGCAGGCAAAACAGAAGGAATGGGAAGAATACATAAATTTTGTGACAAATTGGGAGATTGAGCAATATCTGTACAAGATCTGATCATGGTATGTGCAAAAAGGAAAGGAGATGCGAATGGTATCTGCTATCATCGTGTTTTCAAAGCTGGAGGATGCAAAGAACATCCGAAACATTCTGCAGCGGGCAGGATATCCTGCGGCAGCAGTCTGTACAAGCGGAATCCAGGCACTTAGCTATGCAGATCAGTTAGGCGAAGGACTGGTAATATGCGGATATCGGGTGAATGATATGATTTATTCCGAGTTAAGAGAAGATCTGCCGCCCGATTTTGAGATGATTCTGGTTGCATCAAAACAGGTTTTAAGTGATTACAGCCAGGGGGATGTCGTAGCGCTGAGCACACCGCTTAGGGTAAATGATCTGATCAATACAGTGGAGATGATCACCGCTGGTTTTTTGAGAAAAAAGAAAAAAAATAAGAAAAAGAAAGAACGTACAGAAGAAGAAAAAAGATTACTGAAAGAGGCAAAAGAACTTTTGATGGACAGAAATCATATGACAGAGGAAGAAGCGCACCGCTATCTGCAAAAATGCAGTATGGACAGCGGAAATAGTCTTTTGGAGACGGCACAGATGATTTTCAGCCTGAATAAATTTATGGGATAAATAGCGTCTGTTTTTGCTGTTTAGCATGTAAATGGTTTGAAAGTGGAAAGCTCTTGCTTCATCATAATGAAAGAAGTACGTACAGGAGGGATAAAATTATGAAATTTACAAAAATGCAGGGAATAGGAAACGATTATGTATATGTAAACTGTTTTGAAGAGACTGTGGAAAATCCATCTGAGACAGCCCAAAAGGTGAGTGACCGTCACTTTGGAATCGGATCGGACGGCTTAATTTTGATTAAGCCGTCGCAGATCGCAGACTGCGAGATGGAAATGTACAATGCAGACGGAAGTAAAGGAACAATGTGCGGAAATGGAATCCGCTGTGTCGCAAAGTATGTATATGATTATGGGATTGTGAAAAAAACAACGCTTACGGTTGCTACAGGCGCTGGAATTAAGACATTAGAGCTGGATATCAAAGACGGCAAAGCAAGGAATGTGACAGTAGATATGGGAGAACCTGTTTTTGAGACGGAAAAGATCCCTGTTGTTTCTGAGAAGAAAACATGGGTGAACGAACCGGTTGAAATAGGAGGAAAGACGTATGGGATCACAGCCGTTTCTATGGGAAATCCTCATGGAGTGGTCTATATGGAAGACATAAAGAATCTGAATATAGAAGAGATCGGACCTGAATTTGAACACCATGCTTGTTTTCCTGACCGTGTCAACACGGAATTTTGCCGTGTGCTGGATCAAAATACCGTAGAAATGAGGGTGTGGGAGCGAGGCTCCGGCGAGACACTTGCCTGTGGAACAGGTGCGTGCGCCGTAGCAGTTGCATCTGCTTTAAACGGATATACAAAGAGAAGTGTGACAATCCGTCTTCTGGGGGGAGATCTGCAGATTTTATGGGATGAAAAGACAAACCATGTCTTTATGACAGGACCTGCAGAGGTTGTCTTTGACGGAGAGATCCAATTCTAAACATTGAAAGAAGATAGAAACGGAGGAAAGAGAAATGGTAAAAATAAATGACAATTTTTTGAAACTTCCTGGAAACTATTTATTTTCTGAGATTGCAAAAAAAGTAAGTATTTTTGAAAAATCCCATAAAGAAAGCCGATTGATACGACTGGGAATAGGAGATGTGACATTGCCGATTGCGCCGGCTGTCATTGAAGCTGTACATAAAGCGGTAGATGAGATGGGAAGAAAAGAAGGGTTTCATGGATATGCTCCGGATCTGGGATATGAGTTTTTACGCAATGTGATTGCAGAAAAAGATTATAAGGCCAGAAACTGTCAAATTAATGCGGATGAAATTTTTATTTCGGACGGAGCAAAAAGCAATTCTGGAAATATCCAGGAAATTTTTTCGATAGAAAATAAAATCGCTGTCTGTGATCCAGTATATCCAGTCTATGTGGACACAAATGTGATGGCTGGAAGAGCCGGAATATATCAAAAAGAGACAGAGCGATGGAGTGATGTAATTTATCTGCCATGCAGGGAAGACAATCATTTTATTCCTGAATTGCCAAAAGAAGCGCCAGATTTGATTTATCTTTGTTTTCCAAATAATCCAACTGGATCGGCAATTACAAAAAATGAGCTTCAGATTTGGGTGAATTATGCGAATAAGACAGGAGCAGTCATTATTTATGATGCCGCATATGAAGCGTATATTACAGAAGAAGAGATTCCACATTCGATTTATGAATGTGAAGGAGCTCAGACATGCGCGATTGAGTTGAAATCTTTTTCAAAAAATGCAGGCTTTACAGGAATGCGTTTAGGATATACGGTGATTCCAAAAGAATTGGTTCGAGGTGGCGTGGCTCTGCATAGTTTGTGGGCGAGACGCCATGGGACAAAATATAATGGAGCGCCTTATATTATTCAAAGAGCAGGCGAAGCTGTTTATACGGAGAAAGGTGAAGAACAAATCAAAAAACAGATTGCATATTATATGCGTAATGCAAATGTGATTTTGGAAGGATTAAAAAACATAGGATTTAAGGTATCAGGAGGAGTGAATGCACCATATATCTGGCTGAAGACACCAGATCAGATGACATCATGGCAGTTTTTTGATTTTCTTCTGGAAAAAGCAAATGTAGTTGGAACACCAGGATCTGGATTTGGACCGGGAGGAGAAGGATACTTCCGTTTGACCGGATTTGGAACGTATGAAAATACAGTTGAGGCAGTTGAAAGAATAAAAAGAAGTTTTTAAACAAAATTTTAATCAGAAGAGACTGCCGCATTAAGTTTTTACCTTAGTGCGGCAGCTTTTTTTATTACAACAGGTGAATGCCATTTTTTTCAGCCAGTTCTACAACGTGATCCGGCCAAAGAGAAGCTTGTACTTCACCGATATGGGCTTTTCTGAGAAAGAACATACAGATACGCGACTGACCGATTCCGCCGCCGACCGTATAAGGAAGTTCACCATTTAAGACTGCTTTCTGAAACGGCAGTTCTCTGCGGTCTTCACATCCGCTTAAAGAAAGCTGTTTTGCCAAAGAATCTTCATCGACGCGGATTCCCATGGAAGAAAGTTCAAGAGCAATATCAAGCACCGGATAATATACAATGATATCTCCGTTTAAGTTCCAGTCATCATAATCAGGAGCGCGGCCATCGTGTTTTTCACCGGAGGCGAGTGTTCCTCCGATCTGCATGATAAATACAGCTCCTTTTAACTTTGCAATTTTATATTCCCGTTCTTTTGGAGTACAGTCAGGATACAGATTTTCCAGTTCCTGAGCTGTGATAAAAAAGATTTCTTTTGGCAGAATCTCTTCAATGTAATCATATTGGATAGCCATATATTTTTCGGTCTTTTTTAAAGATTTATATACCTTGCGCACAATGTCTTTTAATGTCTCTTCACTGCGTTCTTCTTTTTTTATGATTTTTTCCCAATCCCACTGGTCTACATAGATAGAATGAATATTGTCGGTATCCTCGTCACGGCGGATTGCACTCATGTCGGTGTACAGTCCTTCTCCGTAGGAAAACCCATATTTCTTTAAGGCATACCGTTTCCATTTTGCAAGAGAATGGACAATCTCAGCAGGTGCATCATTTTGTTCTTTGATGCCGAAAGAGACGGGACGTTCCACACCGTTTAAGTTATCATTTAATCCGGACTGCGGTGTCACAAAAAGTGGTGCGGAAACACGCAGCAGATTCAGATTATCAGAAATAGACTTTTGAAAAAAGTCTTTGACGGTTTTGATTGCAACCTGTGTATCGTGCAGGTTCAGCTGTGACTGATAGCCACTTGGAATACAAAAAGTTTCCATAGATCTCATCCTTCCTTCTTCATAATATTTTCCTATTATATCAATAAAGTGCTATTTTGCCAAGGAAAAATATTAAATTGATGATATGGTAAAGAAATAAAGTAAAATAGATCTAAAAGAAAAAAGTCGGACTATGGCGAAAATAGAGGAAACAGGGTTGTATTTGGCGAAAAATTTGGATATAATAACAAAAAGAGGGTTTATCACATACGTCGTAAACCCCCTTGCTTTCGCTATGGGGAGTGTTAAAACAGGATCAGCAGAATAAAAAGACAGAAGTTTACTTTTTCATGTGGCGAGAGGTTTTGCCTGGCAGATTATGAGGGATAAAAGAAATGATATCGGAACAATTTGGAGAGGAGAAAGCAGGGTGAAAGGGAGACGAATGATGGCTGGCGCGATGACAGCGTTATGTATGTTTTTGCTGTCAGGATGCAGCAAGGCAAAGTTAAATAATCAGATTGCGGAGGCGATCGGGACAACCGGAATGTATGAAAACAACGAACCGGTGGAAACACCAAAAATGAAGGCGGAACAGCAGCTGCAAAAGATCGAAGAGGAAAAAGAAAATGCGCTTCTGGCAACACTTGGAGATGCTCAGGAGTATATAGACAGCATGGACTATGAAAAAGCAATGGAAGCTTTAAATTCTGTACCGGAAGAAAATGAAAAAGATATTCGGGTCATTGAGGCGAAAGTGGAATGCCAAAAGGGGCAAAGTGAGATGGAAGTATACACAGGACCAATCCCCCACATTTTTTTTCATTCTTTGATTGTAGATACAGAGCGAGCTTTTGACGGCGATGCGATGGAAGAAGGATACAATTACTGGATGACGACGACAGAGGAATTTGAAGCAATGATGGAGAGTATGTATGAGAGGGGATATGTCCTGATCAATATCCATGAGCTTGTGGAGGAGGTTGTCGATGAGGAGACAGGAGAGGTGACGCTCGTACAGAATTATCCTTCTGTGCCAAAGGGAAAGATCCCATTTGTTCTCTCGCTGGATGATATCAATTATTATGATTATATGAAAAATGACGGATTTGCCCAGCGACTTGTGCTGGATGAAAACGGGGATGTGAAAAATTTGTACATAGATGCAGAGGGAAATGAGCTGATTGGAAATTATGATGTCATTCCGATTCTGGATGAATTTGTGAAACAGCATCCGGATTTTTCACTGCGAGGCGCCAAGGGCATTGTAGGAGAGACAGGATATGAGGGAGCGTTTGGTTATCGGACAAATCAGAAAGATTCCGAGACGTATGAGGAAGACTGCGAGCAGGTGAGAGCAATTGCAAAACGGCTGCGGGAGACAGGATGGGAGATTGCCAGTCACAGTTATGGACATGATGATTTTGGAATCATTGATGAAAACAGTACGTTGGAGGACATTCAGCAGTGGAAAGCAGAGGTAGAAAGTCTTGTGGGCGAGACCGATATTTTCATCTATCCGTATGGATCAGAAGTAGAATATCCGAGTGAGAAACTGGATCTGCTCCGAGAAGCAGGCTTTCAATATTTCTGCGGCGTTTGGGGGACAAATGAATTCTTGTCGATAGAAGGAAATTATATGCGTCAGAGCAGAAGAAATTTCGATGGATACAATCTGTATCACAATGGAGAGTATCAGAAAGAATTCTTTGATCCGGCCGAAATACTGGATCCTTCGCGTCCGGCGTTTACTTGACAGATCGTATTTAAGAAAATATAATACGAGAAAGGAAAAGGCTGTTGAGCCAGAGAAACTGGCTGCAGTCTTTTCTATTGTAAAAATTTCAAAATACAGTAGGAAAGGGAAGGATACAGAAAAAAGAATGGTAGAATTAAACAGTAAAGAGGAAAAGAAACAGTTTTATCGGATGGTGTGTACGCTTGTACTGCCGATGGCGCTGCAGAACTTAATCAATGTGGGAGTTCAGTCTGCCGATGTTATTATGCTCGGCAAGGTTGGAGAAACTGCTCTGTCCGCATCTTCACTGGCAGGTCAGGTGATGTTTATCATGTCCCTGATCTTTTTCGGACTGACATCAGGGGCAGCTGTTTTGACAGCCCAGTACTGGGGCAAAAGAGATACGAGAACAATAGAGAAAGTATTGGGAATGGCAATGCGGATTGCGATTTTTGTAGGGATCTTGTTTACAGTGGCCGTGTATACCATTCCATATCCGATTATGAAGATTTTTACATCGGAACCGGAAGTCATTGAGGCTGGTGTGTCTTACTTAAAAATTGTAGGAATCTCTTATATTTTTACAGCAATTACCATGGTTTATCTGAACCTGATGAGAAGTGTGGAACGTGTGATCATTTCAACTGTTGTATATTCGATCTCGCTTGTTGTCAATATTGTCTTAAACAGTATTTTTATCTTCGGGCTGTTTGGATGTCCGGCATTGGGAATCCGTGGAGCGGCGATCGGTACACTTGTTGCAAGAGTCACAGAATTTGCTATTGTGATGTGGTATGCTAAATTTAAAAACAAAGAAGTTCGCTTTCAAATCAAGGACTTATTTGTGAGAGACAAAAAGCTGCAGAAAGATTTTCTGGTATTTGCGATGCCAGTATTAATCAATGAATTGCTCTGGGGAACAGGCACCTCCATGCTGACGGCTGTCATCGGACATCTGGGAAGCTCCATGGTTGCGGCAAACTCCGTAGCACAAGTCGTGCGTCAGCTGGCAATGGTCATCAGCTTTGGTCTGTCAAACGCAACTGCGATTGTAATCGGAAAGGCGATCGGAGAGGGAAAAGAAAATTTTGCACGTCTTTACAGCAAACGGTTTATCAAACTTGCAGTCATCGTCGGCGCGGCAGGAGGCGCATTAATCTTAATGATTTCACCATTTGTGCAGGCAAATATGAATCTGAGCGATCAGGCAAAAAGTTATCTGAATGTGATGATGTTTGTCATGGCATATTTTGCACTGGCACAATCGTATAACTGTACGATGATTGTTGGCATTTTCCGAGCAGGAGGAGATACAAAATTCGGATTGTATATTGATGTCGGTATGCTTTGGGGATTCTGTCTTGTGGTGGGATCTATCGCTGCATTTTGGCTGAAATTTCCACCGCTTGTAGTTTATATGATCTTGATGAGCGATGAGCTTTTAAAGATCCCGTTCAGCACATGGCGTTACCGCACAGGAAAGTGGGTGCGGAACATCACAAGGTAAAAGTACAAAAAATTTCTCTTTACGAAACAGGAATTTAGGTATATACTAGGATCTACATATTGTTAAAAAATAACGATATATAAAAAATAGATACAACATCTGGTAAAGGAGAAAGCTGCAATGTATGTAATCAAAAAAGATGGGACGAGAGAGGAATTTAATATAGAAAAGATTATTGCAGCGGTCAATAAGTCGGCCGCACGTATCTTATACAAATTTTCAGATGATGAGATTCAATATATCTGCACATTCGCAAAAGAACGTGCAGAACAGATGCATAAGGAAGGAATTTCTATTCCGGAGATGCACAACATTGTAGAAGGCGCTTTGGAGCATGTCAATCCGAATGTGGCAAAGAGCTATCGCGACTACCGCAATTATAAACAAGACTTTATTCATATGATGGACGATGTATATACAAAAAGTCAGTCTATCCGCTACATAGGAGATAAGAGCAATGCAAATACGGACAGCGCTCTTGTCGCAACGAAGAGAAGCCTGATTTTTAATGAGCTGAATAAAAATCTTTATCGTAAATTTTTTATGACACGAAGTGAACTTCAGGCATGTAAAGATGGATATATCTACATCCATGACCAGTCTGCGCGTCTTGACACAATGAACTGCTGCCTGTTTGACATTGCAAACGTCTTAAAAGGCGGATTTGAGATGGGAAATGTCTGGTACAATGAGCCAAAGTCACTGGATACGGCTTTTGATGTGATGGGGGATATCATTTTAAGCACGGCTGCCCAGCAGTACGGCGGCTTTACTGTTCCGGAGGTCGATAAGGTACTTGCACCATATGCAGAAAAGAGTTTTCATCGCTATGTGGAAGAGTTTAAAAAGTATGGACGGCCGGAATGGGAAGGATATGAAGAACAGGCGCAGCAGTATGCGTATGATAAAATAAGACGAGACTTTGAACAGGGATGGCAGGGAATTGAATATAAATTGAATACTGTCGGTTCCTCAAGAGGGGATTATCCTTTTGTGACAGTCACACTGGGACTTGGCACATCAGAATTTGAAAAAATGGCGTCGATCTCCCTGCTTCAGGTTCACAGAAAAGGTCAGGGAAAACCAAATAACAGAAAACCGGTTCTGTTTCCGAAAATTGTATTTTTATATGATGAAAATATTCACGGAGCCGGAAAAATAAATGAAGATGTTTTTGAGGAAGGCGTTGAATGTTCTGCAAAGACAATGTATCCGGACTGGCTGTCCATGAGCGGCAAAGGGTATATTGCCAGTATGTACAAACGATATGGAAAAGTGATCAGCCCGATGGGATGCCGTGCATTTTTAAGTCCTTGGTATGAAAGAGGCGGAATGTACCCGGCTGATGAGCAGGATTCCCCTGTATTTGTAGGAAGATTTAATATAGGCGCAGTCAGTCTTCATCTGCCGATGATTCTGGCGAAATCTAGATCAGAGAGCAGAGATTTCTATGAAGTGCTTGACTATTATCTGGAGATGATCCGAAATCTGCATATTCGTACGTATGAGTATCTGGGAGAGATGAAAGCATCCACAAATCCTCTTGCTTATTGTGAAGGTGGATTTTATGGCGGTCATCTGAAACCGTCTGAGAAAATCAAGCCGCTTTTGAAACCGATGACGGCATCTTTTGGAATTACTGCGCTGAACGAGCTGCAGGAACTGTACAATGGCAAATCGATTGCAGAAGATGGACAGTTTGCACTTGAAGTGCTGACTTATATCAATGATAAGGTGACACAGTTTAAAGAAGAAGATGGTCATCTGTATGCTATTTATGGAACACCAGCTGAGAGTCTTTGCGGTCTTCAGGTAGAACAGTTCAGAAAGAAATTTGGAATCGTGGAAAATGTGTCGGATCGTCCATATGTGAGCAACAGTTTCCACTGCCATGTGACAGAGAATCTGACGCCGATTGAGAAACAGGATCTGGAAGGAAGATTCTGGGAACTGTGCAATGGCGGAAAAATTCAATATGTGCGCTATCCGATTGATTATAATATTGAGGCGATCAAGAGCCTGATTCGCAGAGCAATGGCGCTTGGATACTACGAAGGGGTGAATTTATCTCTGGCCTATTGCGATGACTGCGGTCATCAGGAGCTGGAAATGGATGTATGTCCTGTATGCGGATCAAAAAACCTGACAAAAATTGACCGCATGAACGGATATCTGTCTTACAGCCGTGTCCATGGAGATACACGGTTAAATGAGGCGAAAATGGCTGAGATTGCAGAGAGAAAATCGATGTAGAAGCAGGAGGAAAAACAGTGAAAAAGCAATATAACTATTTGCTGTTTGATCTGGACGGGACATTGACAGATCCGAAAGAAGGAATCACACGATGCGTACAGTATGCATTGCAAAGTTTCGGAATAGAGGTGAAAAGCCTGGATGAGCTGATCTGCTTTATCGGACCGCCGCTTCGAGAATCTTTCCAGAACTTTTATGGAATGAGTGAGGCGGATGCAGAGAAAGCAGTTGAAAAATACAGAGAGCGCTTTTCAACGGTTGGCAAATTTGAGAACAGCGTTCTGCCAGGAATTATTCCAATGCTGGAAAGACTGAAAGGGGCAGGCAAAGTTATGGCCCTTTCCACCTCAAAACCATGGGTGTTTGCAGAACAGATCTTAAAAAAATATGAGCTCGATTCTTATTTTGATGTTGTCGTTGGAAGTGAGCTGGACGGAACAAGAGATGAGAAACAGGAGGTTATCCTGGAGACACTGAAGCGATTGGGGCTGGAAAAAGGTTCCAAAGAAGCCGTCATGATCGGAGATCGAAAACATGATATTTTAGGGGCGAAAAATTGTGGACTGGACGGAATCGGCGTTCGATTCGGCTATGCCGAGGAAGGCGAACTGGAAAAAGCAGGAGCTGTCATGATTGCAGAGACAGTGGAAGAACTGCAAAGAATGCTGCTTCCAGAAGACATCATCTAAAAGAAAAATATAAAAATTGTACAAAAGATTCATATTCGTTATCATCTGGAAAGGTGAAAAGAATATGGATCTTTTTGGCATTTATGATAGAATAAAAGGGATGTATAAAAAAAGTAATAAATTAGACACGGGGAAGATCTGAAAAGAAAGAAGATGGCGAAATGTTTGGAGAATGTCACGCACATTTGATTATGGATGGAAAAAATTATAAAGAGGCAGTGTCAATTCATGAAAAAGGAGTTCAGGAGGATGCTGTCAGAGCGTGCCTGGAGATTTACAGGGAAAGAGAAGTATTCTTTCTGCGCGATGGAGGGGATGCACTTGGAGTCTCAAAAAAGGCGAAGGAGATTGCCTCTGAATATGGGATTGACTACAGAACGCCTGTTTTCGCAATTCACAAGCAAGGACATTATGGAAAAATTGTAGGCAGAGGATTTTCTGATCGGAAAGAGTACAAAATGCTCGTAAAAGAAGTGAAGAGGCAAAAGGGAGATTTTATTAAAATCATGTTGACTGGGATTGTGGACTTTCATGAAGTCGGAGTTTTGACAAGCTCTGCTCTTATGAGAGAGGAAATTCATGAGATGATTGCGATTGCGCACGATGAAGGATTTGCAGTTATGGGGCATGTAAATGGAAATGAGACCGTAAAAATTGCGGCAGAAGAGGGAATTGACAGCGTGGAACACGGAAACTATATTGGAGAAGAAGCCATTGAGGCTATGAGAGAACATGGTACGGTGTGGGTTCCTACGGTTGCAACTGTAAAAAATTTAGAAGGCAGCGGGCGTTGCGATGACCGCGTCATCCAAAAAATATATGAGATCAATGCGCAGCAGATAAAAAGGGCGTGGGATCGAAATGTGACGATGGCTCTTGGAAGCGATGCAGGAGCATACCACGTTTTTCATGGGCAGGGAATTTATGATGAGTGGCATTACTTTCAGGAGATGATAGGAGAAGAGGAAAGTACGATGAAGAGACGTCTGCTGGAAGGAGAAAAGAAAATCAGAGCGAAATTTAAATGTTGATGGACAGAGTCTTATCAGATGGAAGAAAATTGGAGAACAATAAAGTATGGAAAAAGAAAAGTATATCATTTTATTGGTGGAAGATGATGAAAAGCTGCGAAGGACATTGGAAGATTTTTTGCAGGCAACAGGATTTGACGTGATGGAAGCGAGAGACGGTCAGGAGGCGCTTGATATTTATTTTTCAAATAATCAGAAAATAGACTTGATTTTGCTTGACGGAATGCTTCCAAAAGTAGACGGATATGATGTTTTAAAACAGATTCGAGAGTATTCTGATGTACCGATTATTATGCTTACAGCCAGAGAATCCGAGGAGGAACAGCTGGAAGGATTGGAAAATGGAGCAGACAATTATATCACAAAGCCGTTTCTGCTGAAAGTTCTGAGAGCTCATATGGAGGCGCTGCTCAGACGGAACAACAGGAAAAGAGGAGAAAAAATCGAGCGGGGAAAAATCCAGATTGAAAAAGAGTATCGGAAAGTATATCTGGATGGAGAACTTTTAGTGATGACTCCGAAAGAATATGATTTGTTGCTGTATTTTATCGAGAATGAAAATATTGTTCTGTCAAGAGAGTCTATTTTAAATGCAGTTTGGGGATTTGACTATAGTGGAGACATACGGACAGTGGACACGGTTGTGAAACAACTGAGAAAGAAAATGACAGAACGTGCGCCATATATTCAGTCTGTTTATGGAGTAGGATATCGATTTGAGGTGGGATATGTTTAAGAAACTGCGAAATAAAGCGGTGATTTCTTTTTGCATTTTTTTATTGTTGGTTGTGGGAGGAACAAGCCTGACTTACTATTTTTTCGCTGAAGATCTGTATGTAGCGAAAAAGAAAAAAGTAATGAATGAAGCCTTTCAGACTTTGCAGACGATGGAGATGGAGGATGAACTTCTGGAAGAACATTCTTTTTTCAAAAAATATGAGGCAGAAAGCTTTTTTGTGATGATCTGTGACGAGTCGTTTCAAACTGTATACGTTTCCGGCAGTAAGACGAAAGAACGGATTATGCGCAATAAGATGAAAAAAGAGATGGAAATGTACAGGGAAGATGCAAAAGCAGAATTAGATGAAGAAGAGACCGGAACGAAAATTATCCTCAGGGGAAAAATGCAGCAGAAAGGAAAAACCTATTATGTATACATTTATGAAGATACGGATATTATTCGCAAAAGCGTGGCATATGCCAGCCATTTTCTGGCATATGTATTGCTGATTCTGATTGTTCTGGGCGGTATTTTTGCCTATATTGCATCCGTCAGAATTGTAAAACCGATTGAAGAAATGAACCGCGTCACAAAAAAAATTGCAGAAAATGATTTTTCAGTGCGGGTAAAGGTACCAGTATCGGAAGATGAGCTGGGGTGCCTGGCGTGCAATATTAATCATATGGCGGAGAAAATTCAGAAAGACATGAATGAACTGAGCAACTATAATTATCTCCTGATGAAGAAAAACAGAGACATGGCTCAGTTTGAAGATATGAGAAAAACATTTGTGACGAATGTAACGCATGAACTGAAGACTCCCCTTGCAATTATTTCAAGTCAGGTACAGATGCTCCAATATGATGAGTCAAAAAAGGAATATTATTATGAATCCATCATGGAAGAAATTGAAAAGATGAGTCATATGCTCAGTCAGCTTTTGGGAAATTCTTTTTTGGAAAATAAGAGAAAACAGCAGGAGATGGAGCGTCAGGATATTTCAAAACTGATATGGAATCTAATTCCAAAATATGAAGCATGGTTTTCAACTAAAAAAATTAAAGTGGTCTCGCAGATTGAATCGAAATGTTATGCAAAAGCAGATACAGGGCAGATAGAACAGGCAGTCGGAAATTATATGATGAATGCGTACAATCATACAAAAACAGGAAAAGAAGTAAAACTTTCTCTCAGAAAAGAAGGAGAAGATCTGTATCTTTCTGTTTACAATGAAGGAGAAAAAGTAACGGAGAAAGAAAAAATATGGGAAAAGTTTATTCAGCTGGAGAGACAGACGGGAAATGAAAGCAGAGTAGGGCTTGGACTTTATATTGTAAAAGATATCGTTCAGGCTCATAATGGACAATGCGGAGTCAACAATACAGAAAATGGAGCAGAATTTTGGATTCGAATTCCAGCGGCATAGAAATGGAAAAACAGAAGAAAAAGAAATCATTTTTTCTTGCTCAGATAATTTTATAAGGGCGTCGGCCTTTATAAGCCCATTATCTTTAGATGACAGGCAGTTTAAGATCAACAGATCAATGGGGGCTGAGCAAGAAAAAATTGATTTCATTGAAATAGAAAAAAATTAATTTTTCAGAGCATTTTCAGCAAACTGTGTTGAGATGAGCGCGTCGTAGGAAACCATCTCATCCAGCTCACCGGCGCTTTTTAAAATTTCCTGAAGCAGCAAAAAGCTGTCTTCTTCAAAAATAAGATTTTCCTTCCAGGTATCCTGTTCTTTATATCGTGTCACGATTGTGATAATTGTCTCCAGATCATTTTCAGGGAACTGTTTTTGAATGACAGTGGCAATCTGACGAGGGGAATGCGTGTTGACATAGTCCATACCCTTTTGGAGAGCATTTGTAAAGCGTTGAATAATGTCAGGATGATCTTCCAGATAACTGCGCTTTGCACTGTATGCGGTATATGGAACGTATCCGGACTCTACGCCGCATGATGCGACGACATATCCGACGCCTTCCTGCTCTAAGGCAGTGGCAGACGGTTCAAACTCTACCGTAAAGTCTCCTTTTCCACCGGAAAAAGCAGTGGCAGTAGAACCAAAATCAATACTTTGATCAATCGAAAGATCGTATAAAGGGTCGATATCATGTTTTTTCAGAATATATTCAAATACCATCTGTGGCATACCGCCTTTTCGACCACCCAGAATATTTTTCCCTTTTAAATCCTCCCATTTAAAATCAGGCATTGGATTTCTGGCAACAATAAAATTTCCAGCCCTCTGTGTCAGCTGGGCAAAATTGACTACATAATCATCAGCCCCCTGATTGTAAGCATAGACAGAAGATTCCGCTCCCATAAATCCGATATCAGCATTTCCGGATAAAACAGCAGTCATCGTTTTGTCAGCTCCATATCCGGTCACAAGTTCCAGATCCAGACCTTCTTCTTCAAAATATCCCAGCTCGATTGCGGCATATTGCGGGGCATAGAAAATAGAGTGAGCAACTTCGTTCAGAGTGACAGGAGTAAGCTTCTCTTCAGATTCAGAGGCAAGCGCAGCAGAGCCTGAAAAGAGAAACAGCGAGGCGAGAAGTAAAATACCGATTTTTTTCTTCATGCAATCTTTCATCCTTTCTTATAAGCGAGAAAAAAGTTCTCTTGATTCGATACTATTATTATACGAAACAGAAAGAAAAGAGTGCAGATGTCTTTTTAATAATCAAAACAAAAATCGCTATGTAAACGGCTGATCATTTACATAGCGATTTTCATTTTTTACAACATTTTCTTTTGACATATTTTTAAAAGAGGCGTCTCTTTTTCTGGTCAAAATTAAAAATTATGATTCTTTGATTTCCAGAATGCCCATTGGACAAGCTTTTGCACAGATACCGCAGGCAATACATTTAGAAGGAGCTGCTTCCTCAGATACTTTTACCATAACACCTGTTGGACAGACTTCCACACATTTTCCGCAGTGTGTACATTTTTTCTTGTTGATCATGTAAACGCCTTTTGCATTCTGTGTGATTGCGCCAGCTTCACAGACTTTTGCACATTTTCCGCACTGGAGACACAGAGCAGGTTTTGGACTTCCATCTTCTTTTGCGTTGATGCGGATGCAGGATTTATCAGGATCGAATTCTTTGTAAAATGCGTTGGAGCAGGCATCTACACATGCCAGGCAAGCTTTACATGCTGTTTTGTCTGTAAGTACTAATTTTTTCATTGTTTATCCTCCGTTCAATATAGGTTATTACAAACGAATTATACCAAATTAAGAGGAAGATTGCCAGCAAAATATAAGGAATTATCAAAAGATGAGATTTTTAGAAGGAGATTTTCTTGATAAGTGAACAACATTGGCTGACAGAAACCATAGTCTCTGAAAGCTGAAATGATAAAAAAATAGAAAGCGGACAAAAATGGTGATCGGAAGTATTTTGTGATATAATAAAAAAGAAAGCTCAAAAAATATTTTTAAAATTTAAGGCGCTCTCACATTACGGATAAAAATTCGGCGTCTATCGCAGAGCATCCGACAAGGATAGGTGAGACAGAAAGAAGGAGATTAATTTGAAAAATGTATTAGATATCCATACACATACTCTGGCAAGCGGTCATGCGTACAATACAATTACAGAAATGGCGAAAGCAGCATCAGAAAAAGGGATGGAACTGCTTGGAATTACAGAACATGCGCCTGCGATGCCGGGGACTTGCCATGAATTTTATTTTTTAAATCTGAAAATATTAAAGCGTTCCATGTATGGAATCACCGTTTTATTTGGGACAGAAGTTAATATCGTGAACTATAACGGGAAACTGGATCTGCGGGAAGGAATTCTAAAGAAAATGGATCTTGTTATTGCAAGTCTTCATATACCATGTCTGAAACCGGGAACAAAGGAAGAAAATACGAGAGCATATTTAAAGGCGATGGAGAATCCATATGTTAATGTCATCGGTCATCCGGATGACAGCAGATATCCGATTGACTATGAAGCGCTTGTAAAAGGAGCAAAAGAATATCATGTGCTTTTGGAATTAAATAATAATTCATTGAATCCGGAAGGAGGAAGAGAGAATCCGCTTCCAAATGATCTTGAAATGCTGAAATTGTGTAAAGAATATAAGGTTCCGATTGTCATAAACAGCGATGCACATTGGATGGATGATATAGGAAATCACTGTTACTGTGATTCTGTGCTCAAAGCAGTTGATTTTCCAGAAGAATTAATTGTAAACCGCTCTGTGGAGGAAATAAAAAAATATCTGAATTATTATAAAAGATAAAATAAGTAAATTTCTTTACAGCGCATCTTTAATGTGATAAAATACAGATATAAAATGAAAGCAGAAAGGCAGAGAAATGAGTAAAAAAATAAGAACAGAAGCAGTAGATAATTTGTTTGAAGCGATTTTAAATTTAAAGAACAAAGAGGAGTGCTATTTATTTTTTGAAGACGTATGTACAGTCAATGAGCTGTTATCCTTATCTCAGCGTTTTGAAGTGGCAAAAATGCTGAGAGAACGTAAGACCTATTTAGAGATTGCAGAAAAGACGGGGGCGTCTACTGCCACAATCAGCCGTGTGAACCGTTCCTTAAATTATGGAAATGATGGATATGAAATGGTATTCAACAGACTGGAAGACAAGAACGAAGAGAAAAAATAATGAAATAAAATACGCAAGATTGAGAAAATAATGGGGGATAAAAAATGTCGAAAGATTGCCGGACAGATGCAGAAACAATTCTGATTTGTACGGCAATCTTTCGATGTTTTCATTATAAAAGAATACTTATTTTTTTGGATGATCCTGGGAAGAAACCTGACAGTCGATTAATTTTTCAATCAGCTGTTTTTTGACATAGACATCAAAACTGAGAAGACAGATAAAAGCAAAATGGTGCAGCATCTTTTGATCTTCCTCCGGAGCATCAGAGAAAGTAGAACATGATATATTATATTCTTTCATCAAGTCCTCTTTTAACTTTTCAACCTGATCTTTTTCCAGACGGAAGACTTCGCGATAGATATCCTCCAGCTGATAGGAACTGTCAGACTGGAAATATTTCTCAGTGATTGGATTAAGCAGTGCCTGAATGTCATTAAAAGAGAGAATCCCCTTAAAATAATAGATAAAGATCAGAAGCAAAACGTGCTCTTTGGAATATTTTTTCTTCAATGGCGGAGGAAGTAAATTATTTTTTGCATAATTGTTGATCATGGTTTTTGTCAAAATTTTATCTGACTCATAGCGTTTTGAAGATTTTAAATTTTTTTCCATGAAAGTTGTGACCTGATCCATATACAAATCAATGCCTGGGATTTCTTCCGGCTTAATATAATCAATTCTGGAAATACTGTCCAGAATACTGGATATCATATCTTGTGTATCTATTTTCATTTTTATCACCTCTTCATTACATTATATAGTTTTTAATACTAGATGACAAGAGGTTTTTGACAGGAAAAAGGAGATTTTTGCGTGACAGAAAGATGGAGTTGCGCTATAATTAAAATTCCAGTGAATGAGAAAAGAAAGGTGAGAAACATGAGTATATATGACACATTAAACGATAGACAGCAAGAAGCTGTCTATCACACAGAGGGACCTCTTTTAATTCTTGCAGGAGCCGGGTCCGGAAAAACAAGAGTGCTGACGCATAGAATCGCATATTTGATTGAAGAAAAAGATATAAATCCGTGGAATATCATGGCAATTACATTTACAAACAAGGCAGCAGGAGAAATGAGAGAACGCGTGAATAAGCTGGTTGGCTTTGGCGCGGAGCAGATCTGGGTTGCCACGTTTCATTCTACTTGCGTGCGCATCTTAAGAAGATATATTGACCGACTGGGATATGGAAATCGTTTTACGATCTATGATACAGATGACCAGAAATCCATTATGAAAGAAATTTTTAAGCGTCTGGAGATTGATACAAAACTGTATAAAGAAAAAAGCTTTCTTGCGGCTATTTCCTGTGCAAAAAATGAACTGCTGACGCCGGAAAAATATGAAAAGACAGTAGGCGGAGACTATTATAAAAAGAGAGTGGCACAGGTATATTATGAATATCAAAAAGAGCTGATGCGAAATAATGCGCTTGATTTTGATGATCTTTTGATGAAAGCAGTTGAATTGCTGCAGAAAAATCCAGATATCCTGGAATCTTACCAGGAACGCTTCCGCTACATAATGATTGATGAATATCAGGATACCAATACGGCACAGTTTCAGTTTGTCAGCCTGCTTGCCCAAAAATATAAAAACTTATGTGTAGTTGGAGATGACGACCAGTCGATCTACAAGTTCAGAGGGGCAAATATCCAGAATATTTTAAATTTTGAAAAAGTATTTCCAGATACAAAAACAATTAAACTGGAACAAAATTATCGATCCACACAGAACATTTTAAATGTGGCAAACGAAGTGATTAAGAATAATGTGGGCAGAAAACAGAAAAAACTGTGGACTCAGAATGAAGTGGGAGAAAAGGTAAAATATAAACAATTCTTAAACAGTTTTGAAGAAGCAGATTATGTGACTGCGTGTGTGAAAAGAAAAGTGGAATGTGAGAACGCCGCCTACAAAGATTTTGCTGTTTTATATCGAACAAATGCACAGTCTCGTATATTTGAAGAAAAATTTTTGAATTCTAATATACCATATAAGATTATCGGCGGCATCAACTTTTATGCTCGAAAAGAAATCAAAGATATCTTAGCATATTTAAAAACGATTGAAAATGGAAGAGATGATCTGGCAATCCGAAGAATTATTAATGTGCCCAAACGAGGAATCGGAGCGACAACGCTGTTGAGAGTACAGGAATATGCGCAGGAAAAAGGAATGAGCTTTTATGATGCACTGCGCTATGCAGAGCAAATTCCAGGACTTGGACGCGGCACCTCAAAAATTGTGGCATTTGTCACATTGATCCAGTCAATGAGAAGCAAGGCAGAGATTTTATCTGTGAAAGAGCTGATTGAAGATATTCTGGACAAGACGGGGTATCTGGAAGAATTGCGTGCAGAAAGAACCGACGAGGCGCTGGCAAGACTGGAAAACTTGGATGAGTTGATCAATAAAGCAGCATCATACGATGAGAGTGCGGAACATCCGAATCTGTCTGAGTTTCTGGAAGAAGTAGCTCTTGTGGCGGATATCGACAATTTTGATGAGGAAAGCGATTATGTGGTGATGATGACGCTGCACAGCGCAAAAGGTCTGGAATTCCCATATGTCTACATAGCGGGAATGGAAGAAGGACTGTTCCCAAGTTATATGACAATCATGTCAGAAGACCCGACAGATCTGGAAGAAGAGCGTCGCCTTTGCTATGTGGGGATTACAAGAGCCATGCAGGAATTGACGATGATGAGCGCTCAGCAGAGAATGGTACATGGGGAGACACAGTACAGCCGTCCTTCCAGATTTTTAAAAGAAATTCCAGAAGAACTGATGGAAATCGGGGGAGAGAGAAAACGTGTTCAGATGACGAGAGAAGAAAAAGAAACGGTGAAACAGGCGGCATATCTGAAGGCAAGACAGGCGTTTGAGCAGAAAGTCTTTATACCGAAAAATCTGGAAAAACAGGAGAAAAGCAAACTGGGCTATCAGGAAGGCGATACGGTAAAACATATAAAATACGGAGTCGGTCTGGTAGAAAAAATTGAAGACGGGGGAAGAGATTACGCCGTCACTGTGAATTTTGAAAAGGCAGGCGTAAAGAAAATGTACGCAGCATTTGCAAAACTAAAGAAACTATAAAAATTTATTAATTTTTAATAGTAAAAATTGCTTGTTAGTGGTATACTAGACAAAAGAAAATGTAGAAAGGACGTGTGAAAATGAACAAAATTGAAGAGCTTTTAGCTGCTTTGCAAAAGAAAGATGAAGAGAAAAACAAAAAGAAAAATAAAGTGGTTTGGGTTCTGGCAGTAGTTGGAGCAGTAGCAGCGGTTGCAGGTATTGCATATGCAGTATATCGCTACTTTACACCAGATTATCTGGA
>JAUNDP010000016.1:0-4092 GCA_030526005.1 Eubacteriales bacterium | reverse complement strand
GATGATGATTTCGATGACGATTTTGATGACTATTTTGAGGATGAAGAGGAACCAGCCTCTACAACAGAGACATCAAATGAGACAGAAAGATCAGAAGATGCTGAGGAAGCAGAGGAAGAATAAAAGGATGAAAAAAGACAGATGTGTTCTCGCACCTGTCTTTTTTGTAAGACCAGAGAGGAGATTAGTTTGAAAAAAGGTCAGATTTTTGAAGGAACGATTGAACGTATTGTTTTTCCAAATAAAGGGATTATAAAAACAGAAGAAAAAGAAGTAATAGTAAAAAATGGGGTTGAGGGTCAGAATGTTCGATTTATGATCCAGAAAGTCCGAAAGGGAAAATGTGAGGGACGAATTCTGGAAGTATTGAAAAAGTCAGAAAAGGAAATCGAACCATGTTGTCCTCATTTTGATGTGTGTGGAGGATGTACTTATCAAAATCTCAGATATGAAGATCAGCTGGAGATGAAAAAGGCGCAGGTAAAAGCATTGATGGATGGAGTTTGTGATTCCTATGAATTTGAGGGAATCAAGGGAAGTCCCAGACAGTCTGAATATCGCAATAAAATGGAATTTTCTTTTGGAGATGAATATAAGGACGGACCGCTTGCGCTGGGTCTCCACAAAAGAGGAAGCTTTTATGATATTGTGACAGTAGATCAGTGTAAGATTGTAGATGAAGATTATGGAAAAATTTTGCGCTGTGTTCTGGAAGAAGCAAGAAAACTGGGGTTGTCTTACTATCATAAATTGTCACACCAGGGATATTTCCGCCATCTGCTCGTGCGAAAAGGGGTAAAATCAGATGAAATTCTGGTGGATCTCGTGACAAGTACACAGGCATCGCCGGATCTTATGCCGATGAGAGACGCACTTTTAACGCTTTCATTAAATGGAAAAATTGTGGGTATTTTACATACAGAAAATGACAGTCTGGCTGATGTCGTACAGAATGATCGGACAGAAATCTTGTACGGACAAGATTATTTTGAGGAGGAGCTGTTGGGACTGAAATTTAAAATTTCTCCATTTTCCTTTTTCCAGACAAACTCTCTGGGGGCAGAAGTATTATATGAGACGGCAAGAGAGTATATCGGAACAACGAAAGATAAAATTATTTTTGACCTGTACAGCGGAACAGGGACGATTGCCCAGATTCTGGCGCCTGTAGCAAAAAAAGTAATAGGGGTAGAAATTGTTGAGGAAGCAGTTGAGGCAGCAAAAGACAATGCAAAAAGAAACGGGTTGAAAAACTGTGAATTTATCGCAGGCGATGTGCTGAAAGTGATTGATGCGATTGAAGAAAAACCGGATCTGATTGTGCTTGACCCTCCAAGGGATGGAATCAATCCAAAAGCATTAGAAAAAATTATCTCATATGCAGTAGAAAATATGGTTTATATTTCCTGCAAACCGACGAGTCTGGCAAGAGATCTGGAAGTACTGCAGGCAAGAGGATATCAGGTTGAGAAAATCTGCTGTGTTGATATGTTTCCTTCAACATGTCATGTGGAGACGGTTTGTTTGCTGTCAAGGAAAGATAAATAAAGGCTGAAAAGTGGCGTATTTCCGGGCTTTTTGTAAGGTTGGTATCATCAGAGAAGCCTTGCGGAAAGCTCGGTTTTCTTGTATAGAAACATATCTACTTTTTAGTCTGACTGGAGAAAAAAGTGGATGGTCGGAAAATAGTAGTAGAGTTTAGACTGTGGATTAGATGTCGTGGGTTGTGGCTGTGATATGGATAACAGCACCGACCGCAGTTCAATCCACTCGATATTAAGAGGCAGACTTCGCAGTGGAATAGATACTCCATTGTATGGCTTTGATGAAAATGATACTGAATTACCCGATAGCATGAAAGATGGTCTGTTTAAGTATTTTGTACATCATCTGACGAGACAGTTGATTATTGTGGAAAATACAGATCACGTTCCGAGTAATATTGATTTCGAGGCTCTCGGAGCCAATGTCATCACATTTACAAAGAAACGTGATGAAGGACTTGATTGTGATTTCGCAGATATTATGCAGGTAATACCTGATGAAGAACCGGGAGAAAAAGAAGTTTAATTTTTCGGTGGAAGATGAATCATCAGAGGAGGAAAACTAAAATGGCAGATAAAAATACAGCCGATATTGGATTTGAAAAACAAATATGGGATGCAGCCTGTGTGCTTCGTGGCAATATGGATGCATCAGAATATAAGAACGTTGTTTTGGGATTAATTTTTTTGAAGTATATATCAGATAGATTTGATGATAAGTATCAGGAACTTGTTGAAGAAGGCGATGGATTCGAGGAGGATATTGATGAATACACTTCTGAGGGTATCTTCTTTGTACCGGCTGGTGCACGTTGGAGTGAGATTGCAGCAAAAGCGCATACTCCGGAAATCGGAACGGTGATCGATGATGCCATGCGCGCCATCGAAAAAGAAAATAAGCGTTTGAAGGATATTTTGCCTAAGAACTTTGCACGTCCGGAACTGGATAAGCGCAGACTAGGTGATGTGGTAGATCTCTTTACCAATATCCAGATGATCGAACACGGCAGCGAAAAGGATATCTTGGGGCGTACCTATGAATATTGTCTTTCTATGTTTGCTGAACAAGAGGGAAAACGTGGTGGTGAATTCTTTACACCATCATGCGTAGTACGTACTTTGGTGGAAGTCTTGAAACCTTTCAAGGGACGAGTATATGATCCTTGTTGTGGCTCAGGAGGCATGTTTGTTCAGTCTGCGAGGTTTGTTGAGAATCACAGCGGTAATATCAGCAGTATTTCTATCTATGGTCAGGACTCAAATCCTACTACATGGAAGATGGCGCAGATGAATCTTGCAATCCGTGGAATTGAGCCTGATCTTGGAACCTATGCGGCAGATACATTTCTTGATGATCGTCATCCAACTTTGCGAGCAGATTATATTATGGCGAATCCTCCTTTTAACCTTTCCGATTGGGGATTGGATAAACTAAAAGAAGATCAGCGATGGAAATACGGAACACCACCAGCAGGAAATGCCAACTTTGCTTGGCTTCAGCACATGATTTTTCATCTTGCACCAGCGGGCCGTATTGGTATGGTATTAGCGAATGGTTCACTTTCCTCTCAATCAGGCGGAGAGGGTGAAATTCGTAAGAATATTATCAATGCAGATTTAGTTGAGTGCATTGTTGCAATGCCTACTCAGCTTTTCTATACAACGCAGATTCCGGTTTCACTTTGGTTTATCAATAGGCAGAAAAAACAACCAGGAAAGACTTTATTTATTGATGCTCGAAAGATGGGAACAATGGTAAGCCGAAAGCTTCGTGAGCTGACGGATGAAGACATCAATAAGATTTCAGATACCTACGAAGCTTTTGTTGACGGAACACTTGAAAATATTAAGGGATTTTGTGCTGTTACGGATACAGCTGAAATTGAGAAACAAGATTATATCCTTACACCCGGACGCTATGTGGGCATTGAAGAGCAGGAAGATGATGGAGAACCGTTTGAAGAAAAGATGACACGCCTTACTTCTGAATTGTCGGATATGTTTGCCAAGTCCCACGAGTTAGAAGATGAAATTCGTAAGAAATTGGGGGCGATTGGGTATGAAATATAATAAATTCCGCTTTGACGAAATTACAATTAATTATGATAAAAAGAGAATACCTCTTTCTGCAATGGAACGAACCAAACGTCAAGGAGGATTTAGGTATTTTGGAGCACAAGGTGTAATAGACTACGTGGATGATTACATCTTTGACGGAAAATATTTATTAATTGCAGAAGATGGAGAAAACTTGAAGTCTAAAAGGCAGAATATAGCACAAATCGTTGAAGGAAAGTTTTGGGTTAACAACCACGCTCATATAGTTCAATGCAATGAGAAGTGTATTTTGGAATATTTAGCATATCTCATAAACAGCAAAGATGTTTTAGGATATATTACTGGTTCAGCACAGCCCAAATTATCACAAGCTAATCTTAATGCAATGGAATTTGATATACCATCTATAAAGGAACAACAAGATATATTAAGCATTTTATTGCCAATCGAACAAAAAATTAGGATAAATAAAGAGATAAACAATAATTTA
>JAUNDP010000054.1 GCA_030526005.1 Eubacteriales bacterium | reverse complement strand
ATAGAATTCCGATGTCCCATAAAAAATACTTACCCCAACTCTTGACAAAGAGCCTGTTTTTCTGTTTAAAACATCGCTCTGTTTTTTGTTCTTAGTATAATTTTGCACCTGCCGGAATTCTGTTATCCACCATTAAAAGATTTAATCCTTCATGGCCATCTTCTTCGTGAACTGCTGAAATCAGCATACCGCAGGAATCAATTCCCATCATCTTTCTTGGCGGCAGATTCACGATTGCAATACAAGTCTTGCCGATTAATTCTTCCGGCTCATAATATTCATGAATTCCACTTAAGATTGTGCGGTCTTCGCCTGTTCCGTCATCGAGCGTAAACTGCAACAGTTTTTTGCTCTTTGGGACAGCAACGCAGTCTTTTACTTTCACAGCTCTGAAATCAGATTTGCTGAATGTCTCAAAGTCAACCGCTTCCTCAAACAGAGGCTCAATTTTTACGTTAGAGAAATCGTACGTTTCTTTCACTTCAGCGATCGCTTTTTCCACTGTTTTTTCAGTCGGAGCAGACTGTGCAGCGTTGTTTGCTTCATTCTTAGAAGCGCCCATGCTCTTCATTGTCGGGAATAAGAGCACATCTCTGATTGCAGCGGAATCTGTCAGCAGCATCACCATTCTGTCGATACCGAATCCAATTCCTCCTGTAGGCGGCATACCGATTTCCAGTGCATTTAAGAAATCTTCATCTGTATGGTTTGCTTCCTCATCTCCCTGTGCAAACAGTTCTTCCTGCGCGCGGAATCGTTCTCTTTGATCAATCGGATCGTTCAGCTCAGAATATGCGTTTGCCATTTCCCATCCGTTCATAAAGAACTCAAAACGCTCTGTGTACTCTGGATTTTCCGGTTTTTTCTTTGTCAGAGGAGAAATCTCCACTGGATGATCCATTACAAATGTAGGCTGGATCAGATGTTCCTCAGCGAACTCTTCAAAGAACAGATTTAAGATATCGCCCTTTTTGTGGCGTTCTTCAAACTCTACATGATGTTCTCTTGCAGCTTCTCTTGCCTCTTCCAGTGTATGGATTTCATTGAAATCTACTCCGGAATATTTCTTTACTGCATCGACCATTGTGATTCTCTCAAAAGGTTTTCCGAGATCCATCTCAATGCCATTGTATACAATCTTTGTTGTTCCCAGCACATCCTGTGCCACGAAACGATACAGATTTTCTGTCAGATCCATCATTCCCTTGTAATCTGTATATGCCTGATACAGCTCCATCAGAGTAAATTCCGGATTATGTCTTGTGTCCAGTCCTTCGTTGCGGAATACGCGTCCGATTTCATATACTCTTTCCATACCGCCTACAATCAGTCTCTTTAAATACAGTTCCAAAGAGATACGCAGCTTCAGATCTTCGTTCAGCGCATTAAAATGTGTCTGGAATGGACGTGCTGCCGCTCCTCCTGCGTTTGCAACCAGCATAGGAGTTTCCACTTCCATGAATCCCTCTGCGCTCAGGTATTTGCGGATACTGCTGATAATCTGAGAACGCTTGATAAAGGTATCTTTTACTTCCGGATTCATGATTAAGTCTACATATCTCTGACGATAGCGCATATCTGTATTTGTCAGACCATGGAATTTTTCAGGCAGAACCTGAAGGCTCTTTGAGAGCAGAGTCACATTGGAAGCGTGAATGGAGATTTCTCCTGTTTTTGTCTTAAACACTTCTCCTGTCAGCCCGATGATATCTCCGATATCTAATTTTTTAAATTCTTTGTATGATTCTTCTCCGATGCTGTCTCTTGCAACATAAGACTGAATGTTGCCTTTTAAGTCGGCAACATTGCAGAAAGACGCTTTTCCCATCACACGTTTTGACATCATACGTCCTGCAATTGTGACTGTTTTGCCTTCCAGCTCCTCGAATCCTTCTTTGACTTCTGTGCTGTGATGAGTCACATCAAATTTTGTAATCTGAAACGGATCTTTTCCGTTTGCCTGCAGTTCCGCCAGTTTTTCACGGCGTACCTTTAATAACTGGTTAATATCCTGTTCCTGTACCTTCTTCTGTTCAGCCACTTCTTACTCTCCTTCACCTTTTAATCTGCCCTAATCTCTTCGATTATCTATTTCATTTCCTGCTTAAATAGATCTCTGAATTCCCAGCACACGGTACTGAATGGTACCTGCCTGTGTCTCAACTTCTACGGAATCGCCGACTTTTCTTCCCATCAACGCTTTTCCTACCGGAGATTCATTTGAAATTTTCCCCTGCAGGCTGTTTGCCTCAGATGAGCCGACAATTTTATATTCCATCTCTTCATCAAACTCTACATCATACAGTCTTACTGTACATCCTACGTTGATTTTTTCCAGATCTACTTCATCTTCCACAACAACTTCAGCATTTTTCAGAATTTTTTCGATCTCTTCAATTCGAGCCTCGATATCTCTCTGCTCATCTTTTGCTGCATCATACTCGGCATTTTCAGATAAATCTCCCTGTTCTCTTGCCTCTTTGATTTTTCCTGCAACTTCTTTTCTCTTTACTACCTTCAGATCATGAAGTTCTTCTTCCAGAGCTTTTAAACCTGCATAAGTCAACAAATTTTTCTTTTCTTCCATAATTCTTTTTACACCCTTCCTTATTTTCCATCCTATAGATTCTGATGATTTTTTATATCTTTTAATCATAATCCGATCCATACCAAAGACTTTTGATAGGAGTCCGATTTTTTCTTTTACTGGCAATATTCACTGATTATAGAACAACATCTGCCACTTGTCAAGAAGTCCTCTGTATCCTGCTCTTTTCCATCATTTTCATTTCAAAATCCGCTCTTTTTCTTTGTAAAAAAGCAATCAGATACTTTTTATCAGTTCCTCCAGTTCTTCTATGCTTCCTGCCTGATTGACCAGATTTCTCAGCCTTGCCGAGTGGGGATATCCCGTTGTGTACCAGGCAACGTGCTTTCTCATCTCCCGAATTCCCGTAAATCCACCTTTATACTCCATCTGCATTCTGGCATGGCGCATCATCATCTGCTTTACTTCCTCAATATCCGGTTTTTCCAGTTTTTCACCGGTCTCCAGATAATGCGCAATCTGTCGGAAAATCCATGGATTTCCTTTTGCGCCTCTCCCAATCATCACCGCGTCGCAGCCGGTCTGTTCCAGCATTTCCTTTGCTTTCTCAGGCGAAGTCACATCGCCGTTTCCGATGACCGGAATATGCACTGCCTCTTTTACCTGACGAATGATATCCCAGTCTGCCTGTCCGGAATAATATTGTTCTCTCGTCCTGCCGTGAACGGCAATGGCGGCAGCACCGCTTTGTTCTGCAATCTTTGCAACTTCCACTGCATTCACCATGGAATCATTGAATCCCTTGCGGATTTTGACTGTCACTGGCTTGCTGATTGCCTTCACCGTCTTTTCAATAATCTCCCCGATCCGTTTCGGATTTTTCATCAGAGCGCTGCCTTCCCCGTTATTGACTACTTTTGGAACAGGGCATCCCATATTGATATCTAGAATGTCAAAAGGCCGCTCTTCAATGCTTTTTGCAACCTCGCTGATCAGATCCGGATCTGACCCAAACAGCTGCAGAGCAATCGGATGTTCCCTTTCATCAATCTCCATCAGATTCTCTGTATTTTTATTGTGGAAAGAAATCGCTTTTGCGCTCACCATCTCCATACTCAAAAGTCCTGCTCCCTGCTCATGGCACAGCAAACGAAACGGCAGATCGGTCACGCCGGCCATCGGCGCAAGAACTGCCTGATTTCTCAACTCCACATTTCCAATCTTCCATTTCATGCTTTCTCTCCCAGAAAAAAGACTTTATAATACATCTCCAGCGCTTCCAGCAATTCTCTTTTTTCTCTCTGCAGCTGTTTGATCTTCAGAACACTTCCGATATCGTCATACATGAAATCATTTTCTGCCGCCTCCGTTCTGAAACACAGCGTTCCATCCTCCTCAAATTCCAGAGTCAGAATCCCGCCTATCTCATTTACATACAGCACGCACATGATTTTCAGCTCTTCTTTTATACTTTCCGGCAAAGCAGAAAAGCTGTCATTCAAATAAAACTTTTCCTCATATGCGTTTGCTCCGCAAAGTACAATTTTTTCTGAATACATTTTGCTCCTCCTTCTATATCTTTATACATATCCATAGACGCCGCGCACAGATACTTCTCCTGCATATACAGATACAATCTCGCCGTCATCTTTTCTCACAATCAGTTCGCCGTTTTTATCGATGCCAAGCGCCGTGCCCATATACTCTCCTTTTGGCTCCAGAACACAGACCTTTTGATCTCGGTTAATCAAAATCTCATTATATTCATCCATCAAAAGCGTCATGTCTTCCGTCTTTAAAAATGTCTCATAACATCGCTCAAATTCTTTCATACATCTGCTGATCAGCTCCGCACGATGAAATTTTTTTCCCGTCAAAATCTGAATGGAAGCCGCCGCTGCTTTTAATTCCTCCGGAATCTCCTGAACATTTACATTGATTCCCGCTCCGATCACAACGTAGTGGATCGCATCAGGATCTGCGCTCATTTCCGTCAGAATTCCGCAAATTTTCTTTCCGTCTGCGACAATATCATTAGGCCACTTTATTCTTGCCTCAACGCCCGTCATCTGCCTGCACGCTCTTGCAACAGCAATGCCCATCACCAGTGTCATCATGGAAGCATGGCTCGGCGCAAGTTCCGGACGCACAATCAATGTCATCGCTATGGAAGATCTCGGAGGATTCACCCAGCTGCGCCCTCTTCTTCCTCTTCCTCCATACTGATTCTCGGTAACTACAAGCGTCCCTGACACAGCTCCTTCCTCGGCAATCTTTTTTGCATAAGTATTTGTGGAGTCCACTTGTTCCAGAAATACTACCTTCTTTCCAGCCCATTCTGTCTCCATTCTGCTTGCCACTTCTTCTTCTGTAATTTTATCAGGATAGCTGACAATACGGTATCCTTTGTGAGATACCGCCTCTATTTCATATCCTTCTTCTTTTAACTGATTCATCACTTTCCATATCGCTGTCCTGGATACGCCGAATTTTCTGCATAACTCCTGTCCCGATACATAATCTTCTCTCCCCAGAAGAGCATTTAAAATTTTTTCTTTCACTTTATTCCCTCCATTATATAAATGACCTGATAAAGAAAAAGGCAAAGACATCCTACTGCGCAAATCAGAAGAGTAATTCCAGCTGTCTTATGTCCGCGTGAAAACGAGACACCTGCCAGTGCCCCGTTTAAAATTGTGCCGCTCCCCACAGCGATCCAGAAAAAATAAGAAGCATTTACCCAGTCAAGCAGTCCCAGACCGAAGAACAGCAGAATCACAAGACCTGCCACACAGCCGATGACGGTATATTCTGACTCTCTTTCTTGTTTTTTCTTCATATATGAAATCCTTTCGTTTGTCCCAGACAGATATCATACCTCTAATTTCCCAGTGTTGCAACCATCACTGCCTTAATCGTGTGCATTCTGTTTTCTGCCTCGTCAAATACAAGTGAATTTTTTGATTCAAATACTTCTTCTGTCACTTCTTTTCCTTTTACAGCCGGAAGACAATGCAAAAAGATCGTCGTGTCTTTTCCTGTTTTTTTCATCAATTCGCTGTTGACCTGATATGGACTCAGCAGGGCGATTCGTTCTGCTGCCTTATCTTCCTCCCCCATGGAGCACCAGACATCGGTATAGATCACATCAGCGCCTTTTACTCCATCTGTCGATTCGGTCAGAGTGATCGTGCTTCCTGTCTGCTCTGTATATCCTTTGCACAGTTCGATCAATTCTTCCTGTGGCCACAGCGCTTTCGGCGCTGCAATCGTAAAGTTGATTCCCATCTTTGCGCATCCGATCATCAGACTGTTCGCCATATTATTTCTTCCGTCTCCCAGATAGACAAAATTTAATCCTTTTAAATATCCGAAATGTTCTTTCATCGTCAGCATATCCGCCAAAATCTGCGTCGGATGATACTCATCTGTCAGACCGTTCCATACAGGGACACCGGAATATTTTGCCAATTTTTCTACATTTTCATGTGAAAATCCACGGAACTCGATTCCATCAAACATTCTTCCCAGAACTCTTGCAGTATCCTCCACACTTTCTTTATAGCCAAGCTGAATGTCTTCACGTCCCATATATTCCGCATGGCCTCCTTCATCGATACATCCAATCGTAAAAGCGCTTCTCGTTCTGGTGGATGGTTTCTCAAAAATCAGCGCAATATTTTTTCCTTTCAGGCTGTTTCCCAAAATTCCCTGTTTCTTTTTGGCTTTCAATTCAGCGGCTAAATCCAATAAATATTCAATTTCTTCACTTGTAAAATCTTTTAATGTCAAAAAACTGCGTCCTTTTAAGTTCATAATTTTCCCTCCATTTTCCTGTGCGGTCTTAAATCCATTTTTTGTCGCTTTATATGGCTTACATCATACCACTGTTCCGCAATTTCTTCAAGAATTTTTATGTAAAAAAATTCAAAAAAAGCAGAAAGGCAAAGACTGTATTTACCTTTCAGTCTTTGCACTTTCTTTTGCTATAATTCCCGTCTCTGCGCGGATGTTTTTGAAATTTTATGCAATTAACATGGATATCTATTCATCTTTTGCAACTTCCACAACAGATTTCACAAGCCCGGCAATATTCTGTATCTCCGAAGGAATGATAATCTTTGTGGCTTTTCCGTCTGCCACCTGACTCAGTGTTTCCAGACTCTTCAATGCGAGCACGGACTGGTCTGCTCCTGCTTCTTTTAGGAATCGGATACCGTCTGCTCTTGCCTGCTGCACTTTTAGGATCGCCTCCGCCTGGCCTTCTGCCTCGCGGATCATTTTTTCCTTCTCTGCCTCGGCTCTTAAGATCGCTGCCTGTTTCTCTGCCTCGGCATCCAAAATTGCGGATTCTTTCTTTCCTTCCGCAACCAGAATAGTGGATTTCTTTTCTCCTTCTGCTTTCAGAATCGCTTCTCTTCGCTCACGCTCTGCTTTCATCTGCTTTTCCATCGCATCCTGGATTGCAGCAGGAGGAATAATATTTTTCAGCTCCACACGATTTACTTTGATTCCCCATGGATCTGTGGCGATATCCAGAGACGCTCTCATCTTTGTATTGATCGTCTCTCTTGACGTCAGTGTCTCATCCAATTCCAGATCACCGATAATATTTCGCAGTGTAGTTGCCGTCAGATTTTCAATCGCCATGATTGGATTTTCCACACCATAGGCAAATGCCTTCGGGTCTGTAATCTGAAAGAATACAACTGTATCAATCCGCATCGTAACATTATCTTTTGTAATCACAGGCTGCGGGTCAAAATCTACTACCTGCTCTTTTAAATTGACTCTCTTTGCAATGCGGTCCAGGAATGGCCATTTCCAGTGAAGTCCTACGCCCCATGTAGCGCGATATCCTCCCAGCCGTTCAATAATCATTGCATGTGCCTGCGGCACAATCTTAATACAGGATGTCAGAATCATCAGCAAAACAAGCACTGCAATCACAATCAGGACCATCTCTGCTGCGTTTGACATATCAAAAAACTTCCTCATAGTTTCTCCTCCTTTTCCATTTGACTTACTCTCTTCTCACAATCAGTTTTACTCCTCTGATCTCTTCCACTACCACTTTTTCTCCCGGTTTCATCGTTGCTTCTTCTTTTGCTGAACGCGCTGTCCAAATCTGTCCCTGAATCTGTACCTGCCCCTTGCTTTCCAGATTCGAGATTTCTTCTGTCACAATCCCAGTTTTCCCAATCAGGCTGTCTGCATTGGTCCGAGCCGGATTTTTGTTGATATAGTGGACAGCAAACGGTCTTGTGAAAATCAGCAGAAGAATGGATATGCCAAAGAACAGGACAATCTGGAGCCATAGCTGCGCGCCCGCCATCGAAGCGATAAAGGCTGTCAGGGAGCCGCCTGCAAACCAGATCGTTGTCAGTCCCATCGTGGCCAGTTCAATCACCAGAAGAACGATCATAAGACCTAACCAGAAAACAGATTCTGCTTCCATATTCTTTCCTCCTATCTCATTTATTTATCTTATTTTTCTCATCTTACTATAGTTTTCATAAGAATACAAGAATTTTAGATAGTATTCATTCATACAAAGAATCTGTTTCACTCAAATTTTCAGAAATTTTTTTATCTCCTCTTATATTCTTTTCTATTTCCCATTATGGTATACAGATATCATTCTTTCTTCTTATAAAAAATGATGCAAAAAAGGCATAGTCTAAAATGACTATACCTTTCCATTCTTTCTTTTACCGGGAATATCATATTCTATCCATCGCTCTTTTTTATCGTTGGCTTTGCTTTTTAATAGAACTGATGATCTCCGATCTGCATTCCCTGTCCAGATCCTGTATTAAAATATAATGCGCCTCCAACTGGATTTTCTCCATTTAACGCAGCCTGTGCAGCTTCCACACAGTCATCCGGAACTCCGTTTGCCAGTGCGTTTGCCAGCGCTCCGCTGGAAGCTGGTGTAAACTGTCCGCTCTGGTAAATAACATCATAGATTGTATTTGGGAACAGGCTGCTTGCCACGCGGTTCATGACAACTGCTCCAACTGCTACTTTTCCCTCACGGGACTGATTTCCAGCCTCACAGTAAATGATTGCTGCAAGAAGATTTAAATCATCTGAACTTACATCGATCGATGGCTCTGTCTCTGGAGTTTCTGTCTCATATACCGGAGCCTCTGTCTCTGGCGCTTCC
>JAUNDP010000015.1 GCA_030526005.1 Eubacteriales bacterium | reverse complement strand
AAGTGAAACCGAGACGGAGAGCGAGACAGAAACGGAAAGTGAAACTGAGACAGAGAGTGAAAAGAAGACACCTGAAATTGTGATGATGTATTTAGGACAGCCTGCGGAAGAAGACGTAGCACAGGCGATCGTTTTTCAGGTGGATCTGGCAGGAGGAACTCTGGAAAATGCTTCCCTGTCCTATATAGATCCGGCTTCTGGACAGAGTACAAATTTATCCTGCGTGGAGATTGCAGAAGATTATATTGCTTTCCTGGCAGAAGGAAGCCTTTTAAGCCAGGGAGATCTTCAGACCCTTTCCTTAACGATCGATGGAAAAGAGACAACCTGTTCGATTCCTGAATTTATCAGCAGTCAGGAAACGGCATCTGGCTCATTTCAGGAAGAGGGAACAGTGGAAACAGCGCAGTACAGTGCAGAGGAGACGGGGCTTGTAGCATCTGACGCTTCCCAGATCGGCGGCATCATGGCAGCGGCAGGAGCACAGGGAGGAAACGCAGCTGTCTCCAGAGCCGGCGGCAATGTGGTAGTAGTATTAGATCCGGGGCATGGCGGATATGATGGAGGAGCTACGCGTACATGGAATGGCGTGACCTATATCGAAAAAGACATTGCGCTGAAAATTTCACAGGCTACGAAAGAAGAGCTGGAGACGTATGAAGGTGTCCGTGTCTATATGACAAGAACATCTGATGTCTATGTCGGACTGAAAGAAAGAGTCGATTATGCAGTCTCTGTAGGCGCTGATGTACTGATAAGTCAGCATATTAATTCGACTGCCCAAAATCAGACGACAACTTCAGGAGCGCTTGTCTATGTGTCAACTGGAAAATATCGGCCGGATGTCGCAAATGAGGCAAAGGAGATCGCAAATGAGATTCTCTCAAAGTTAAGCAGCATTGGGCTGAAGAATATGGGATTCTTAATTCAGGAAAGCGATGATGGTGATAAATATCCAAACGGACAGCCATCAGACTATATGGCAATCGTGCGATATGGAATCCTTGCAAATCTGCCAAGTATGATCGTGGAACATGGATTTGTGAGCAATCCTTCCGACTGTGAAAAATATTATGGAAGCGATGAGAAGATCAGAGCGTTAGGCGTCGCAGACGCTCAGGCGATTGCAGAATATTACGGTCTGAAAAAGAAAAATACAGGAACTATTCGTCCTGGATTTAATGTAGTCAATGGAAAGACACGGTATTATACAGAAGATTTGAAGATGGTTAAAGGATGGTATCGGATTGATGGAGATTTATATTATTTCAATCGCTATGGTACAATGCTGACAGGACGTTGGAAACTGACCGATGGATACTATCATCATTTTCATCCAGATGGAGTTGTAAAATCTGGATGGAATACAATTAATGGGAAAAAATACTTTATGAACAGCAAAGGAGTCATGCAGTTTGGATGGCTGAAATATGGTACAAAGTGGTATTATCTCCAAAAAGACGGATCGATGGCAATCAGCAAACATCTGAAACTAAACGGAAAATATTATTATGTAAACCGATATGGACGCAGAGTGAGCGGATGGCTGACGCTTGGAAGCAGCAAATTATATTATGACAGCAATGGAGTCCGACAGCATGGATGGACGGACATTGGAAACGAGAGATATTATTTTAGAACGGCAAATGGCCATATGGTGAAAGACTATTGGACACAGTCAAATGGAAACCGATATTATCTAAAACCAGACGGAACGATGGCAAAAGGAGAAAGTCTATACATAGACGGAAGATGGTATCGTTTTTCAAGTACGGGCGTATGCCTGAATTATTAAATAAATATAGAAAATAAAATAGACGGATGAGGGAGAAATGAGTGTAATTTGGAAGGGAATCATGCTGCTGCTGGCAGCAGGAATTTTCCCGATGTGTCTGGGAATGTGGTGCACACATTGGGGAACAGCAAAAGATAGATTGATTTTAAATTATATAAGCGGATGGTTTTTTATACTTGCATGGTTTGAAATCTTCTGTGTACCGATGACATTACTTGGAGTGCCATATCATATCCTGCGTCTGGTCTGCAATATCTTTTTTTCTGTTATGGCAGCGGCGGCAGTTCTTGCATTTCGATATCAATTACTGCAGATCATAAAGAGGGCAGGAGAGGCGATAAAAAATATAAACTTCTGGGGGGTAATTGCGGCAGCGGCAGTTGCCGTCCAGATCTTTATTCTTGTATTTTATGTACATGAAGATGCCGATGATGCTTTTTACGTTGCAACAGCAGTTACAACACTGAAGACAGATTCTATGTATCGCTTTTCCAGCTACACGGGGATGCCTTTAAACGGATTGCCAATGAGATATGCTCTGTCAGCATTTCCGATCTTTACAGCGTATTTTGCAGAGTTGATTCATATTCATCCGACAATCACAGCACACACGATTTTTCCGGCTGTTCTGATTGCAGTCGCTTATCTGATTTACTATCAGATAGGAAAAGAGCTGACAGGAGATAAGAGAAAAGCAGCTTTTTTTGTCATGGTGGTCAGCTTTCTGAATGTATTTGGAAATTTCAGTATCTACACTTCTTCCAGTTTCCTGCTGTTTCGGATCTGGCAGGGCAAGGCAGTTCTGGCGGCGATTCTGATACCGGCAGTCTTTCTGCTTGCATATCGCATTTATGAGAGAAAAGCAAATTGGACGGAGTGGATCACAATGTTTTTCCTGATGTGTTCCTGCTGTATGGTATCCTCAATGGGAGTTGTGCTGGGACCGCTTGTCCTTGGCGGTTTTTCTCTTGCAGAATTGATTCGGAGAAGAAAAATCAAGGAAGTTCTGCCAGCTGTTGTATGTCTGATTCCGTCCATTATTTTAGGCGGAATCTATCTGATACGATAGGGGGATGCGGTATGATGAATCATTTTGAAACGGCAATACAGGCATTTTGGCAGTATTTTGCCGATGGATGGTATTTTTTCTTTATGATTGCAGCATCGCTGTATATTTTGATCCGCAGGCATACAAGACAAAGAGCAGGGCTTTTTGTATATGCAGCGATTGCACTGCTTCTTTTAATCTTCAACCCGATTGTGGCTGCCGTGATTGAGAAAATGCTGGAGGGAAACGTTTACTGGAGAGTTTTCTGGACGCTGCCGCTGCTTCCGATCATCGCATATGTGGTGACAGACGCCGCATGGGAGAGAAGAGAATGGTTTATGCGTCTTCTGGCCTGTATAATGTTCGGAGGAATTATCATGATCGGCGGTAAATCTATCTATACGCAGGAGAATTATACAAAGGCAGAAAACACATATAAAATTCCGGATCAGGCAGCTGGCGTATGCGATCTGATTTTGAAAGACGGAGCAGAGGGGAGGGCAATCGTTCATCCTGATCTCATTACCTATATCCGTCAATATTCAGCAGATGTGACAATGCTGTATGGCAGAAGAGGCTATTCTTCCAACCTGATCCGTGTTATGGACGCGCTGCAGCAGGAAATCCTTGATGTTGCGTATTTGGAAAAAGTGGCAGAATATTATAAATGTTCTTACATTGTAGTAAAGGCAGATGCACTTTTTGAATGTATGCCGGAAGAAGCAGGCTGGACGCTTTTAGGGGATACAGGAATGTATCGTGTTTATAAGAGAATATAAAAAGAACCAGTAAAAAGGACATTTCCAGCGATTTATAAAAGCCGGAAATGTCTTTTTTATTGTTTTTTTACGAAGTTTGTTCTATAATGGGATCAGCTTAAAAGGCAAGACGGCAGAACAGAGCATTTTCAGATCCTGCTTCTGTCCCCTGTTTATATGAAAATTAATATAGAAATGAGGTTATATGTTTGGAGCGAAGAGAACAATATAAACGGTTAATTATGTTTTTTGCCTCTGCACTTATCATGGGAATACAGACAGGATTGTTTGCTTATGTATGGTTTCAGCAGTATAATAATCAGGCAATCATTAAGATCAAGTATTTTTATAGGGGAAACTGGGCGCTGATTGCTCTGTATGGAGTGATTCTGTTTTTATTTTTAAAAGTTTTTGGCGGTTTTAAAGTAGGTTATTTAAGAGTAGTGGAGGTTTTGTTTTCACAGGTGATCTCTGTCTTATTCACGAATGCGATTGCGTATTTGCAGCTTGCTTTGATTGGCCGATGGAAGTTCTTAAGTCATATAGAGCCGATGATCTGGCTGACGTGTGTGGAATTGCTCGTTGTCTTGTTGTGGACGGTATTCATGAGATGGATTTACAGCCGTATTTATCCGCCGAGAAGTATGCTGTTCATCTATGGAGATTACAGTCCGATTGAGTTGATGGAGAAAATGTCAAAAAGAGAGGATAAATATGAGATTTCTGAGGCGGTTCATTTAAGTCTGGGAGAAAAGAGAATCAAAGAAAGAATCAACGACTATCATGCAGTTGTTCTGTGCGATATGCCGGCTCATGAAAGGAACCTGTATCTGAAATATTGTTTTGAGAAAGATATTCGATGCTATTCTGTTCCAAAGATCTCAGATATTATGATTATGAGTTCAGATAAAATACATCTGTTTGACTCGCCCCTTCTGCTGTTTCGCAACAGAAGACTGACGATTGAACAGCAGATCTGCAAGCGGGCATTTGATCTTGTCTGTTCCTTGACAGGATTGATTCTGGCATCCCCGATCATGATTTTGATCGCAGTCTTGATCAAGGCGTACGACAGAGGACCTGTTTTTTACAAACAAGACCGTCTGACAACAGACGGACGTATTTTCCAGGTATATAAATTTCGAAGTATGCGGGTAGATTCCGAGACATCGGGAGCAAGACTTGCAATGAAAGGGGACAGCCGTATCACTCCGATCGGACGTGTATTAAGAAATATTCATTTTGATGAACTGCCGCAGCTGTTTAATATCATAAAAGGAGATATGTCTTTAGTTGGACCAAGACCGGAGCGTCCAGAGATCGCCGCACAGTACACAAAAGAGATACCGGAATTTCCGTATCGCCTGAAAGTAAAAGCAGGACTGACAGGGTATGCCCAGGTATATGGAAAATATAATACGACTCCGTATGATAAATTAAAGCTGGATTTGACATATATTGAGAATTATTCTTTTTTACTCGATATACAGATCCTGATGACCACATTTAAGATTTTATTCCAAAAAGAAAACACAGAGGGTGTGGAACAGTGGCAGGTGACGGCGGCTACAAAAGAGAAGCAGAGAAAACCGGAAAAAAGCCGGACAGAAAAGGGATGGCGAAATGAAAAATAAACCACTTGTCTCAGTAGTGATACCAGCGTATCGATGCAGTGATACCATCAAAAAAACGATTGATTCTGTGCTGATACAAAAAGCCGATTTTGAAATTCTGGTTTTGTCGGACGGATTTGATGAAAAACTGGACCGGGTGATGGAAGAATATCAGAAAGATGAGCGGATACGCTACATGAAAAACAGCAGAAATATAGGAGCGGCTGCCACAAGGAACAAAGGAGTTAAAATGGCAGAAGGAAAATATATTGCTTTTTTAGATGCAGATGACTGGTGGGCAGAAGGCAAATTGCAGTGTCAGCTGGATCGGATGGAAAAATCAGATGCCGTTCTATGTGCGACAGCGCGTGAACTGCTGACTCCGGATGGGAAAAAGACGGGAAAAGTGATTCCTGTGCCGGAAAAAATCACATATAAAAAGATGCTTTCCCACAACTGTATTGCCTGTTCCTCCGTTCTAATCAAAAGAGAAGCAATCGAAGCAGTACCGATGGAACATGAGGACTGCCATGAAGACTATCTGACATGGCTGAAGATTTTGAAACGATATGGGGATGGCTGTGGAGTGGATCGGCCATTTTTGAAATACAGACTGAGCAGTACAGGAAAGTCAGGCAATAAGATCCATGCGGCAAAGATGACATGGAAAGTATATCAGTATATGGGATTTTCATTGCCTCAGTCTGCGCTTTGCTTTATACGCTATGCATTTCACGGCGTGTGGAAATATGCGGCGGCAGCCATGAGAAAGAGCGGATTGTGAATGTTTGCTTTACTTCAAAATATTGCTATGATATAATAGGGCGAATAAAAAGGGAAGCAAATGATTTTTGAATGGAGCGATTATGGAAAAAATATTGACAGTAGTAGTTCCTACTTATAATGTAGAAAAATATCTGGAAGAATGTTTGTCCTCCTTTGCACTCCCAAAATGGAAGGAGAAACTGGATATTCTGATTGTAGACGATGGGTCAACCGATCATTCTTCAGAGATTGCAGAAAAATTTGCAAGAGAGATGCCGGAGATTTTTCGAGTGATTCACAAAGAAAACGGAGGTCACGGGTCTACCATCAACTGTGGGCTGCAGGAAGCCAGGGGAAAATACTTTAAAGTGGTAGATTCTGACGATTATGTAAAGCGAATACCGTTTGAGAATCTGATGGAATGTCTGACAACAACCGAGTCGGATCTTGTGGTGACAAATTATTACTGGCTGGCAGACGGGACGCATCGGGTGAAGGCAGAACGCAAACATCCATTTCAGGATGTGGAATATGGTCGGGAGTACAGATTTTCAGAAATTGGAAGCGATGCCTATTTTAAGATGCACGCAGTGACATTTAAAACAGAGCTGCTCAGAAAATATATGCCGAAACTGGATGAACACTGTTACTATGTGGATATGGAATTTGTTCTGTTTCCGATTCCTTATATAGAGACGGTGACGTGTCTGGATGAATATGTATACCGTTATCGGATTGGACTTCCGACACAGAGTATGAATTTAAAAGGAATGCAGCGGCATGAAGAAAATTTTGACCGTGTTTTGACGAGACTTTTACATTATTATACAGAACAAAAAAATCATGATATTCCGCAGTATTATCTGAATTATATAGAAAATATTCTGGCGCGCATGGTGACGAGCCGGTTTAAAATATTTTTAAGTTATCCGATCAGCCGCGAACAAAGAAAAAAGATGATGCAGTTTGACCGAATGGTGAAAAAAGAATACCCGATGATTTACGGAAAAGTGACGAATAAAGCGGTCCAGATGCTGCGTGCCTCTTCTTTTTATCTTTATCCTGCGGCAAAAACAGTATTTGACATTTCAGAAAGGTGGAAAAGCAGATGGATGCATTAAAATCAGAAATTCAGACATTTTATAAATATAAGGATCTTGTCATTCAGCTTGTATCAAGAGACTTAAAATTGAAATACAGAAGAAGTTTCCTTGGATATGTCTGGAGTGTTTTGAACCCGTTATTGATTATGATCGTCATGACGATTGTATTTTCAACGATGTTTGACAAACACATTGAGAACTTTCCGGTCTATCTTTTGACGGGACGGACCTTATTTGAATTTATGACAACTTCTACAAATGCAGCAATGAGATCAATTATAGCCAATGCGTCGCTGATTAAAAAGACGTATGTACCAAAGTATATTTTTACGTTTGCAAAAGTGACAAGCTGTCTTGTAGACTTTGTACTTTCTCTTGGCGCTCTTTTGATTGTGATGATTGTGACAAGAGCAAAATTTACACCGTATTTTTTCTTATTCCCTCTTGTAGTGATTCAGATTTATATTTTCTGTATGGGATTAGGACTGTTTCTGGCACAGGCAAATGTATTTTTCAGAGATATGCAGTATATTTATAAAGCAGTTACGACAGCGTGGATGTATTTATCTGCAATCTTCTATCCGCTTGCTTCTCTGCCGGTACAGCTTCAGAACTTTATCAAAACATTTAACCCGTTATATTATTATATTCAGCAGTTCCGAGATTTTATCTATGATGGACGTATGACAGAGCCTAGAGTGTTTATCATGGGATGGATTATTGCATTTGTGATGCTGGGAATAGGCACCTGGACATTTAAACGGTCACAGGATCGTTTTATCTTATATATCTAAAGAGAAATGGTGGAAATATGGAAGAAAAGTATATCATCGAAGTAAATGATCTTACGATCCGCTTCAATCTGGCAAGTGAGAAAGTAGATAATCTGAAAGAATATTTTGTTAAACTGGTGAAAAAAGAATTGATGTTTCAGGAATTTCTTGCACTGAAGGATATCAATCTGAAAATAAAAAAAGGAGAAGCGTGGGGACTGATCGGAACAAATGGTTCCGGGAAGTCCACACTGCTTAAGGCAATCAGCGGAATTATGAAACCATACAAAGGGGAAGTAATTGTACGCGGGGAGATTGCGCCTCTGATCGAACTTGGAGCAGGATTCGATATGAATCTGACAGCGAGAGAAAATATCTATCTGAACGGAACGGTTTTAGGACATTCCAAAAAATTTATGGATGAGCATTTTGATGAGATTGTAGAATTTGCAGATCTGCATCAGTTTTTGGACTCTCCAATCAAAAACTTCTCCTCCGGTATGAAAGCGAGACTCGGATTCTCAGTGGCCACAATGGTCAACCCGGATATTCTGGTGGTGGATGAGATTCTGGCGGTAGGAGATGCACGTTTTAGAAAGAAATGCAATCAGCGTATGACGCAAATGCTCAGCGGAGGCACGACACTTTTATATGTTTCACACAATATTGATTCCGTAAAGAAACTGTGTGATCATGCAATATGGATCAACAAAGGACAGCAGATGATGACAGGAGATGTAAATACCGTCTGCGATGCCTATATGGAAGCGCTGGAACAGGATAAGAAGTAGGGTGAGAGAGATGATAGAACTGCAGAAACTGCTTTTTCCTTCTAAAATGGAAAAAGAAAAGAGAGCATTATATTATGACAGCAAGGAAAAACTGGAATATGGACTGACAAATGGAGAAATTTTTTTGCAGGATGAGCAGAAAGTTACATTTGATACGTATCTGAACAGTTTTTCGACAGGAAAATGGAAGAAATACACGACAGCCACGGAAGTTTCTCTGAAGATTATTCTTCAGGGAAAGTTCCGTATTGTCTTATATCACAAATTTTTGCACCAGGGCGTATGCCACACAAAAAAGATTTCAGAGCAGATCATAGAGGCAGAGAAAAAAGAAGAAAGAATATTGGAATTTGGCGCGTTGGAGAAAGAGGGGATTTTCTATTTCTCATGCAGAAGTATCGGAGGAACGGGAATCCTGTATGGAGGCGCATATGTCACAAAAGACGGACACAGAAGACGCGTTCATTTGGGACTGAACATCTGTACATTCAAAAGAGAGAGATATGTGGAGCGGAATATGGAAATTTTGCGGAAAGCCTTTTTGGAGAATCCAGATTCAGAACTGTATGGAAAAATCTCTGTCTATATTGCGGACAACGGGCAGTCTCTCCCTCAGGAAATCCGTCAGATTCCGGGAATTTTTGTATTTAAGAATAAAAATGCCGGAGGCGTCGGAGGATTTACAAGGGGAATAATGGAGTGCCATGACAAAGTGACGCATGTTGTGATGATGGATGATGACGCCGTGATTTTGCCGGCTTCGATTGAGCGTACTTATGTGCTGCTGACACTGTTAAAAGAGCGATACCTCGACTATACAATCGGAGGTGCGCTGATGAGACTCGATACGCCGTATATTCAATACGAATGTGGGGCGCAGTGGAACAGCGGCAATATCTATGCGCTTCATCATAACTGGGATATGCGCGATAAGATGCTTGTACTGAAAAATGAGCTGGAACATGAGAAAGTAGAATATACGGGATGGTGGTACAGTTGCGTTCCTGTCAGAATGATTGAAAAAGAAAAGCTTCCTCTTCCGATTTTTATTCATCGGGATGATATTGAGTATGGAATACGGACAGGAATTGGATTTTTGTTTCTGAATGGCATTTGCGTGTGGCATGAAGCATTTGAAAATAAGATGCCGGGAACGCTGGAATATTATGATATCCGAAACCTGGCGATTGTAAATGCCATTCACGATCAAAAGTATGGAAAACGTCAGTTTAAGCAGATTCTTTTTAAATGGGTCAGCGGAAATGTCGCCAGATATCGCTATCAATATGTGGATTTAAATTTAAGAGGAGCCATTGATTTCTGCAAAGGAATTGACTGGCTGGAACAACAGGATGGACAGCTTCTGCACCAGAAAGTCTCTGCACTCAATTATAAGGCCAAGCCGCGGCAGGAACTAAAAGGTCATTGGGGGCTGGAGGAGAAAGATCTGTATCCGGATCAGTCCGCAAAGATTCAAAAAGAAGAGAGTATCAGTCATCAGAGAAAAATGCTTCAAATCTTAACTTTAAACGGATATTTTTTGCCTGCAAAACGAGGAAAAGCGCTGGTTGTTACGCCATATGACAACGTCTATCGCCTATACAGGGCAGATAAGATTGTATTTATGGATCAGAATGGTAATGGCGTAGCAGTAAAGAGAAGTCTGCGGCAGTTTTTTGAATGTTACAGAAAGCTTTTTAAGGTGATGCGCTATATTGACCGCCATTATGAGACAGCAAAAGAACAGTACAGAACTCGCTACAGGGAATTGACGGAAGAGAACTTCTGGAACCATTACTTGAATTTGCAGGATAATCAAAAAGATATAAAAAAATAAAAAAATGAGAAGAGAGGAAAGTGGAAGGATGAAATTGACAAAACTTCAGAACATTATATTTCCAGCGCACAAGCGGTTTATTCCTTATACGAGAATGTTTTATTACGGCGAAGGAATGGAACAGAGTGCGGACAAAGAATATTGGGGAATTGCCGAATATCATGCAGTTGATTTCGCGGCTTACTTTAATTCTTTTTCCGTAAAAAAATGGATGAAGTATACGAAAATTGATAATGTGAAGATTTGCCTCACAATGAAAGGAAGCTTTAAAGTCCGAATCAGCGGATATTACATGAACAGAGGACCTTTCCAGGAAGAGGTACTGTCCGAACAGAGTTTTGATCTGGATGAGAAAAAGGAACTGATTTTGGACATTCCACAAGTGAGCGATCAGGTGACGATTGTAGGATTTCAGATTGTAGGATATAAGAACTGCTGTCTGTACAGCGGATATTATGCGACAGAAATCCCCGAGGAAGAAAAAAGAGAAGTGCGTCTGGCGCTTGCAACAACGACTTTCAAAAAAGAAGACTTTATTTTGCCAAATATTCAGCTGTTAAAAGATGAAATTTTGAATTCCGAAGATGAGATGGCAGAAAATTTCTATGTACATGTCATTGACAATGGAAGAACGCTGAACAAAGAAGAATTGGAATGTGATCATTTATGGATTCATCCAAATCCAAATACAGGAGGATCAGGTGGATTTTCACGCGGAATTATCGAGGCAAATCTGCAGGAAAAACCGGCAACGCACGTTCTTCTGATGGATGATGATGTGATTATTCTGCCGGAAAGTCTGAAAAGAACATATCGACTGCTGACACTTTTAAAAGAAGAATATAAAGAACATTTTATCAGCGGAGCAATGCTGTACTATGAGCGCATGAATGAACAGCATGAAGATATCGGATATGTACATGACGACGGTTCCTATGGACCGCTGAAACATCGCCTTGATATGCAGCGTCTCGACGCTGTCGTGCGAAATGAAGAAGCATGGCCAAAACGGAAAAATCAGTATGCCGGCTGGTGGTATTGCTGTATTCCGACAACAACTGCAAGACTGGACAATCTGCCGCTGCCTCTGTTTGTGAGAGGGGACGATGTAGAATACAGTCTGAGAAATCATGCAAAATTTATCACAATGAACAGTATCTGTGTATGGCATATGGGCTTTACATTGAAATTTAATGCTGCGATGGAATTATATCAGGTACATAGAAATAGCCTCGCAATTCAGGCTGCAAGCGGTATCTGTCAGAATATTGACTTCGCAGAGAGAATGAGAAAATTTACGAGAGTCGAGCTGCTCAGATTTAACTATAACAGCGCGGAGCTTTTGATGGATGCAGTGGACGACTATCTGAAAGGACCGGCATTTTTTGAAAAACCAGACGGAGAGCGTATCTTAAAAGAAAAAGGAGCAAAGAATGAAAAGTTTGAGCCTCTTTCTAAATTTAAGAGTATTCCAGTTGATCTCGATGCCGTATATGGTGACGGGCCAAGAGGAAGAATGGAAAAATTGATTTACCGTCTGACATTCAATGGTCTGTTCTGCCCAGATTTTCTGCTGAAAAAGGAACCTGTTGTGATTGCATATGACTGGTTCTACGCACCGCACAGACAGTATCTGAGAAAGAAACTGCTGGCAGTAAATCCGCATATGCAGACAGGGGCAATCCGTACGCTTGATAAGAAGCGTGGAAAAGCGCTGCTGAAACGATACAGAAAGACATTTAAAGAGATTGAGCAGCGTCAGAAAAATATCAGAAAGAAATATCAGGACAAAAGAGCATATATGACTTCCTATGAATTTTGGAAAAAATATTTAGGAATCTAGCAGAACGAAATATAGAAAGTCCCCCGCTTCCGCAAGATGAATGGGCAGGGGACTTCCATTTATCTGCTTATCAGATCGGATAAAAGAGGAAATGCGATGAAGAATATCAGGCAGTTAAAAGAAAATGAATGTACCGGATGCGGAAGCTGCTATGACAGCTGTGCAGAAAAAGCAATTATGATGAAATCGGATGGAACAGGATTTTATTATCCCGATGTGAATGAAAATCTGTGCAAGGAATGTGGAAAATGCCTTAGTATTTGTCCAGCTTTGCAGAAATTAAGTCCCCAGTCGGACCCGATCCAACTCTATGCAGCATATGCACCGGAAAAGACATGTGAAGACAGTGCATCAGGAGGAATTTTTCCTCTCCTCGCCAAAAAAGTAATACAAGACGGAGGCGTTGTTTGCGGATGCGGATGGAATGAACGATTACAGACAGAACACCAGATGATTGAGAAAGAAGAAGACATCTGGAAACTTCAGGGATTAAAATATGTGCAGAGTGATACGAAACATATCTATGAGACGATTCGCAGCTATCTGAAGCAGAAAAGGACGGTATTATTTTGCGGAACGCCGTGCCAGACCGCAGGACTTTTAAACAGTACAAAGGAAAGAGAATACCTGATTACGGTTGATTTTGACTGCATGGGTGTCAGCTCTCCTTGTATTTTTGAAAAATATAAAAAAGAAATCCTTGGAGGAAAGAGAATCAAAAAGATTTCTTTCCGCAGTAAAAAGGTATCCGGATGGTTTTCAGCCATGGCAGCAGAGTTTGAAGACGGAAGCGTTTACCACCGTTCAAAAGATCAGGATATTTTGCTGAAAGCTTATTTTGAGAGACTGGATCTTCGAAAATGCTGTGAAAATTGTTCCTACCGCACATGGAAAAGAGGATCAGACCTGACGCTGGCTGATTTTTGGGGAATTGAACAGTACGATGAAACATTTGCAAATCATGCCGGTGTTTCGGCTGTATTTATCAATACAGAAAAGGGAAAAAAACTGTTTGAAGATGTGAAAGAGAAATTGGAAAAAATAGAAGAAGTGCCTTTGGAGTATGCAAAAGAAGAGACGAAACTTCTGAAGAATCAAGCGATGAAAAATCCTGAAAGAGAACGTTTCTATGAGCTGGCATCCAAGACATCGCTTCAAAAAGCATACGTCTATGCTTCTGAAAAAAAATATGATGTGGGAATTATGGGGGTATGGTTTGGATGCAACTATGGAAGTCTTATGACTTATTATTCTCTTTACCGCCTTATCCAGTCATTTGGATTATCTGTTCTCATGATCGACAAACCGAAAGTAATGGAGAACGATCCCGAATTGGGAGATAACCATGCCAGAAGATTTTCACTTAGCCATTACCGTGATATTGCGCCTTCCATGCCGATATGGGCGTTGAAAGAGCTGAACAGACAGTGCGACAGTTTTGTGATTGGATCGGATCAGGTATGGAATTATGGGATTTCTTCAAATTTTGGACGCAGTTTCTTCTTTGACTTTGTGGAGGATGAGAAAAAGAAAATCGCATATGCAGCCTCATTTGGACATGAGACGTTCCACGCCCCTGTGGTGGAGATCGGAACGACGAAAGGACTGCTGGAACGCTTTGATGCGATCTCTTTAAGAGAAGCGGACGGCGTCCGGATTGTCAATGAAACATTCGGCCTGAAAGCAGAGCATGTGCTGGATCCTGTCTTTGCTGTTCATCCGGGAATTTTTGACGAGATTGCAGCGGAGTCGAAGCGAAAGAAAGAAAAGGATTATATTGCGACATACATTCTGGACCCGACTCCGGAAAAGAGAGAAGCTATTTTATTTGCATCCAGAACATTAAATAAAAAGGTAATCAACATGGTAGACGGTATGCCGTGGAATTTTGAAAGAAACCGTGACAATCTGGGACTTGACAATGTCGTGGAGAATCTGGAAGTGCAAGACTGGATTTTTTATCTGAAAAACAGCAGTTTTGTGATTACAGATTCCTGCCATGGCGCAAGTTTTGCGATTTTGTTCCAGAAAGATTTCGTATGCTTTGGAAATCCACAGAGGGGAATGTCCCGTTTTAATTCTCTGCTGGATTTGTTCCAGATGAAAGATCGGATGCTGATGAATCCGACGGATCTGGAACGGCGGCGGGAGTTATTGCAGCAGATGGATTATACGCAAAGCAGAAGAATTTTAAATGAAGAGAGAAAACGAAGCAGAAAATGGCTGCACGACGCACTGTTTCTGCCGAAATCAGTTGACTATCTCACTGCGTACGAAAAGACAGACAGCAGAATAACGCCAAAACCAGATCAGGCATATCATGTTGTTATTCCGAAACAGGAGGAGATCAAACAGCAGGTGAAAAGAGTGCATAAACCTGTGAAAAGGGCGCTGCACAAAATAAAAAGAAAGATCATTAAAAGGTGACAGGAGGATTTTTATGAGATATGATTATTTAATAGTCGGAGCCGGACTGTTCGGAAGTGTATTCGCATATGAAGCGAAAAAAAGAGGAAAAAAATGTCTTGTGATTGACAAACGCAGCCACATCGGAGGAAATATCTACTGTGAAAACAGAAACGGAATCAATGTTCACCTCTATGGCGCGCATATTTTCCACACCAGCAATAAAGAAGTGTGGGACTACATCAATCAGTTTGCAGAATTTAACAACTATATCAATTCCCCGATTGCAGTCTATAAAGATGAATTGTACAATATGCCATTTAACATGAATACATTCAGCAAACTGTGGGGAATCCGCACACCGGACGAAGCAAAGGCAAAGATTGCAGAGCAGATTGCAGAATTAAATATCACAGAGCCAAAAAATCTGGAGGAGCAGGCGCTGTCTCTCGTCGGAAGAGATGTATATGAAAAACTGGTCAAGGGATATACAGAAAAACAGTGGGGCAGACCATGTACAGAACTGCCGGCATTTATCATTAAACGACTGCCGCTGCGCTTTACTTATGACAACAACTATTTTAATGACCGCTATCAGGGAATCCCGATGGGCGGATATACAAAAATTGTAGAAAAGATGCTGGACGGAATTGATGTGAAACTGGATACGGACTATTTTGAGTTTATAGAAAACCATCAGGATGTGGCAGAAAAAACGATTTTTACCGGTATGATTGATGAATTTTATCACTATCAGCTTGGTACTCTGCAGTACCGTACGGTGCGCTTTGAGACAGAAGAATTAGACTGCGAAAACTATCAGGGAAATGCGGTTGTAAACTATACAGACAGAGAAGTTCCTTATACAAGAATTATCGAGCATAAGCATTTTGAATTTGGAAAACAGGAGACAACTGTTATTTCAAGAGAATATTCTTCTGAGTGGAAGCCGGGAATCGAGCCATATTATCCGATCAATGATGAGAAAAACAACAGTCTGTTTGAAAAATACAGAGAACTGGCTGACAAAGAGAGCAATGTCATTTTTGGAGGAAGACTTGGAAACTATAAATATTATGATATGGACAAGGTAATAGAGGCTGCGCTGGAACTTGTGAATAAAGAATTAAAGTAGAAAGGAAACAATATGAGTAGATTTATCACACCAAAAGATGTAGAGCAAGAAAAGTTTGATGCGGCAATCTATGGCGTGTGGAAGGGAGAAAATTATGGCGGAATTGCTACCTACTATGCACTGTACCGCTGTATTACGTCCCTGGGACTCTCCGCTGTGCTGATCAGTCCGGAGATGAAGCAGGAAGGAAAAGAGGAGCGTCCTTTCACTCATTCCGATAAATTTGCAGAGCGTCATTATGAGGCGATCACGAAAGATTTTTCCTATTACGATCTGGAAAAGCTGAACGAATGCTGCGATACGTTTGTGATGGGATGCGATCAAATCTGGAATTATGGGATCAGCAGAGGATTTGGAAAGAGTTTCTATCTCCATTTTGCAGATGATGACAAACGTCTGATTTCATATGCTTCTTCATTTGGCCATGCAGTTTCCTTTACCCCTTATGACGAAGCAAAAGAGATTGAATCTCTGTTCCGAAGATTTGATTTCCTGTCTGTGCGTGAGACAGGGGCAGTTTCTGTCTTAAAAAAAGAATTCGGCGTGGACGCCGTGCGGGTGCTGGACCCTGTATTTCTGGCAGACCCAAAGATTTTTGATGAGGTTGCAGAGGAATCTTCCCACAGAGAAGAGGAAAAGTATCTTGTCTCCTATATTTTAGACCCGACACCGGAAATCAGAGAAGCGCTTCAGTATGCGGCAAAAAAACTGAATTTAAAACTCATTAATATGCTGGATGGAATCCAGGCAAAATTTGAGAGCAATAAAGAAAAATTAAATCTGGAAAATGTTGTGGAAAATTTAGAGACGCAGGATTGGCTGTACTATTTAAAGCACAGTCAGTTTGTCATCACGGACTCCTGCCATGGCGCAAGTTTTGCGCTCGTTTTTAAAAGACCGTTTGTCTGTATCGGAAATAGAGGACGCGGACTGGACCGTTTTGAAAGCCTGACAAAATTATTTCAGATTGAAGACCGCTATATTTTAGACCCGAAGAAAATTATGGAAGAGGAACATCTGCTGGCTCCGATGGACTATGATAAGATTCAGAAAATCATGGATTCCGAGAGAGAACGTTCCTGGAAATGGCTGAAAAATGCGCTGTCCTATAAAAAAGAGACACCTGAAAAAATCGGACAGAGCAAGCAGACGCGACGTACCGGATATACGATTCAGAACCTGAACCAGCTGAAAAAAGCGGCGATTGAAAAAGAGATGGAGCAGGGGGCAACGATCTATCTTCCGCAGTTTGAGCCGGACTGGTCAGTAAAAATCCAGAAATGGGAGAAGCGTGGTACGCTTGACGAAGCGCTGAGGATTCCGGCATATCTGGCAGATACGGAATTTGACTGGGAACAGATCAGAGATTGTCTGGAAAAGAAAGAGAACGTATTATTATTTGGAACACCGTCTCATGTGAAGAAACTGTATCAGAACTTAGGAAAAACGTATGAGAATCTGACTGTTGTGACGATATTGGAAAAAGAAAATATGCTGTCAGAAATCTGGAAACGGTATCTGAAAGAAGTTCATGGCAGAAAAGAGATCGCCGAGATTGTCTTTTCACCGGATGATGAGAAAGCGATTTATGTCCTATATCAGGACGGGAAAAAATATGAGAGAAAGAGAGAAGACGATCTCTTTTTCAAGATCGCAGACGCAAATCTGGCAGTTCATGGCAGAGCATCCTATGAGATGCGAAGAGATGAGATGCGAAATCTGGGATGGATTTTGCCGGGAGAGACGCTGTCAGAACAGAACTGGCTTATTACAAACGGCACAGGAGGCGAACAGCTTTTTGCGCAGTGCAAAGAAGAGATTTCAGCGGAAAAATGGGGAGATTTTGCGAGAGAAGAATATAGGATCTGTAAAGAAAGCAGCGATGGAAATCTTCCGGAAACAGATCGAAACCATTTTAAAAATTTGATTTCTGAAAGGACATTAAAAGAGTCCTTGACGCTTGGAAAAGAAAAAAAATATGATGTCGGTATCTATGGACCATGGATGAGCAACAACTATGGAAGCATTCTGACCTATTATGCACTTTGCCGCACCGTGGAGTCTATGGGATATGACGTTTTGATGATCGAAAAGGGAAAAGAGCGGTATGTGCAGAGAAACGAATCCTATACGCCATCCAGAAGATTTGCATATCAGAACTATACGGCAATCAGCCCTGTATATGACTATGTAAATCAGAGTAAGCTAAACGATCACTGCGAGACATTTCTGCTCGGATCAAATCAGGTCTGGAATTATGGTGTGGCCAAGGGATATGGTCTTGGATTCTATTTTGATTTTGTAAAAGAAGAACGGAAAAAAGTGGCTTATGGCGCCTCTTTTGCCCATGTAAAATCATTTATTCCGCCTTCAAAATACGGTCATATCATCAAATTGATGAAACAGTTTGACCACATTGCCATGAGAGAACAGGGCGGAGCAAAAGTTTTAAAAGATGAATTTCATCTTGACGGACCGGTTGTACTGGACCCGGTATTCCTTGCTGACTCTGCCATCTATGAGGAACAGATCCGCAAGGTGAAAAAGAAAGAGACAGAAAAATTCATGGTCTCTTACATTTTAGATCCGACGCCGCAGTTAAATGAGGTGCTGTCTGAGATCAAAGAAAAAACGGGATGGAAAGTGATCCTGCTGTCAGACGGAAACGGAAATGGATGGAAGAAGACGAAAAAAGTGATAGAAGATTCTGTCGGAACCGTTATAGAAGATGCCTCCGTGGAAGAATGGCTGTATTATATGAAAAATTGTGAGTTTGTACTGACAGATTCCTGCCAGGGTACAAACTTCTCCCTGTTGTTCCACAAACCGATGGCTGTGATCGGAAATGACAAAAGAGGAATCGTCCGTTTCCAGGAATTAGTCCGTACATTTGGTCTGGAGAAACGGTATGTGAAAAAGACAGAACAACTGCTTGGAAATGAAGAAATTCTTCAGCCGATGGATTTTGATAAAATCGATCGAATCATAAAAGAAAGACGTGAGTTTTCCATGCAGTGGCTGAGACAGTCGCTGAAAAAAGAGGAGAATCAGCCAAATGATATCCGTGCGATCGCAAAACGGCAGTGCTGCGGCTGCGGAGCGTGCGAGAACAGCTGTCCGGTCGACGCCATCACAATGGTACAGGATCAGGAAGGATTTTTCTATCCGGTTATCGATCAGGAAAAATGTATTCACTGCGGCAAGTGTCTGAAGGCATGCCCGGCAGCGCATGAGAGAGACGTAAACTGGCAGATTCCGAAATGTTATGCGGCATATACAGAAGAAGCAGTCAGAGACGTCAGCTCCTCAGGGGGAATCTTCTCCCTTGTGGCAGAAGATATTCTGGAAAAGGGCGGAGCTGTGTGCGGAGCTGCATTTGATGAGCAGTTCCATCTGGAACATACCGTTGTCTATGAAAAAGAAGGACTTGCAAAGCTACGCGGTTCAAAATACCTGCAAAGTACGTCAAAGAGGACGTATCGTGAGATCAAAAAGGTACTGGAATCAGGAAAACCGGCGCTGTTCTGCGGATGCCCGTGTCAGGTGGCAGGACTGTATGGATATCTGGGACGCGACTATGACAATTTATTTACGATTGACCTGATGTGTCACGGCGGACCATCCCCGATGGTATTTCAAAAATATTTGAAAGAAGTTCACGGCGGTCATGAGATTACCCACGTTGGATTCCGTGATAAAGATTACTTTGGATGGTCCACAGAGATGACGGTAAAGTATGCAGATGGAAAGGTTTATCGAAAGACAAGAGACAAAGATTTATTCTATCGGGCATTTCTGCCGTGTCTGTCTGTGCGTCCGCACTGTCAGATCTGTAAATATTCCCGTCTTTCCAGACAGGGAGATATGACGCTGGCTGATTTCTGGGGCATTCAGAAATACAATCCGGATTACACCGATGGAAAAGGAACGTCCATTCTTGTTGTAAATAACAAAAAAGCAGATGAAATGCTAAAGACCATCAAAGTGCGTCTGAACTTATGCGAGCCTGCAAAATTTGAATATATTCTGACGCATGGACAGCCATTTGCAAAACCATTTAAGACATACAATCCAAAGAGAGACCGTTTTATGGAACTGGTTCAGCAGACCACAATGGAGAAAGCAGTCAACGATGCGTCTTCTGAGCATTATGATGTCGGTATCTATGGCGTATGGCCGGGAGCAAACTATGGAAGCGTTATGACATATTATTCCCTGTGCCGTGCGATTGAGTCCATGGGATATTCTGTGCTGATGATTGAAAAGCCGCGGATTTCTGAAAAGGATAAACCGCATCCGCTTCTGCATTCCAGAAGATTTGCATATGAGAGATATAAGGCAATCAGTCCGATGTATCCTTTAAAAGAAATCGGAAAACTGAATCAGAGCTGCGACACATTTGTGATTGGATCGGATCAGGTTTGGAACTATGGCGTCAACCAGTGGTGCGGAAACAGCTACTATTTCGATTTCGCAGAAAAAGGGAAACGTCTGATTTCCTATGCGGCATCCTTTGGACACAGCCGTTCTTTTACACCGCCAGAGAAGAGAGGAGAAGTTTCCAGTCTGCTGGGCAGATTTACCGGTATTTCTGTGCGTGAAAGAAGTGCAGTCACCGTATTAAAGAAAGAATTTGGCGTGGATGGAATTCAGGTATTAGATCCGGTCTTTCTGCCGGAAGATTCTGTCTTTGAAGAATTGATCGCAGATTCTGCCCGTCAGGAAAAAGAGAAATTTCTGCTTTCCTATGTACTGGACCCGACACCGGAAATACGGCAGGCGCTTCAATATGTGGCAAAGAAAAAGAATCTGAAACTGATTCATATTTTAGACGGCATACCGGGAAATTTTGAAAAAAATAAGAAAAAAATGGATATGGATCATATTTTAAGTGATGTGCAGACAGAAGAATGGCTGTACTATCTGAAAAACTGTGAATTTTTGATTACAGATTCCTGTCATGGGGCAAGCTTCGCCATCCGTTTCCACCGACCGTTTATCTGCGTGTATAATAAACAGAGAGGCTTGGACCGTTTCCTGTCTCTGGCAGATGTGTTTGGCCTCCAAAAACGCTTTATACCAAATGCAGGACAGATTATGAGCGATGAAAGTCTGCTCGATGAGATTGACTATGATACAGTCGATGAGATCATGAAGAGAGAAAGAGCACGTTCTCTTACATGGCTTCGGGAAAAACTGGCTGAACCAGTCAAAGAACCGGCAGCTGTGAAGGTGAGAGGAGGAATCCGCACGATTCAGGATATGATACCGCATAGTATCAAAAAGAAGATGCTTCCTCTGATCAAGGATACAAAATTCTATAAAAAATATATCAAGAAATAACAAAAAGAAGGGGCCGCAGGGCGTATTGACTTTTCGATTGTCAGATTTGGATCTGACTTTAGAGGAGGATACGAACAGCAGCCTCTTCTTAATATTTAATTAAAAAACAGAAAAGAACTTTGACGGGATTCTATACATGGTGTAAGATTAAAAAAAGAGCAAACAATAGAAAGGATGTTGAAACCATGCTGTCAGTGATATTGCCTGCCTATAATGAAGAAAAAATGGTAGGAAAAGCAGCAGAAGTAATTTCTGGAATTCTGGAGCAGGAGCATATTGAGTATGAACTGATTTTTGTAAATGACGGTTCCAGAGACAGAACCTGGGAGGAGATAAAAAAGGCAGCCGAAAAAAATATTCATGTGAGAGGACTTCTTTTTTCAAGAAATTTTGGAAAGGAATCGGCAATCTTTGCCGGACTTGCAGGGGCAGCAGGAGACTGCTGTGCCGTTATGGACTGCGATCTGCAGCATCCGCCCAAGACACTTGTGGAGATGTATCGACTTTGGGAACAGGGATATGAGGTTGTTGAGGGTGTGAAGAAAAGCAGAGGAGAAGAAAGTGCTCTGCATAAGGCAAGCGCAGGATTGTTTTATCGTCTGATGACGATGGCAGTCAAGATTGACATGTCACGGGCATCCGACTATAAACTGCTTGACCGAAAAGCAGTGGACGCATTGCTTGCCATGCCGGAGCGCAACGCATTTTTTCGAGCACTGTCGTCATGGATTGGATACCGCACTGCAACAGTAGAATTTGACGTGCAGGAGAGAGAAGAAGGAGAGTCGAAATGGTCGACCTGGTCGCTCGTAAAATATGCGGTCACAAACATTGCTTCTTTTTCAGCAGCGCCTATGCAGCTTGTCACGATTGCAGGGACTTTTGTATTTCTCATGGCGGTTGTGTTGGGGATTCAATCGCTTGTCCGCTATTTTTCAGGACATGCAGTGGAAGGTTTTACGACAGTAATCCTGCTGATTCTGATTATAGGAAGCATTGTGATGATCAGCCTTGGGATTATTGGATATTATATCGCCAAAATTTATGAAGAAGTCAAAGGACGGCCACGTTATCTGATCTCTGCAAAAATCGGCAAGGAAGGAAAAAGAGTTGAAGAAAAACAGGATGTTTGATATACTCTCTATACAGAAATAGAAAAAAGATTGGAACAGCAGTATCTTTCGATACTGCTTGTCTGCGTTCAAAAAAGCAGATGCGAGAGGAAAGGAAAGTGAGGAGCAGGTTGGAAAAAATCACAGTAAAAATACCGAAAAAAGGAGAAAATTGTCGATGGAAACCCTGAAAAAGAATAAAAAACTGATGTTGTATCTTGCAAAGAATGATTTCCGGACAAAATATGCCGGTTCTTATTTCGGCATTTTCTGGGCTTTTGTGCAGCCGCTGATTACAATTTTATTGTACTGGTTCGTCTTTCAGCTGGGCTTTCGCAGCTCTGATATCGAAAATATACCATTTGTGCTCTGGCTGATGGCAGGTCTGATCCCATGGTTCTATTTTTCAGAATCGGTGATCAATGGAACGAACTGCTTTCTGGAATATAATTATCTTGTGAAAAAAGTAAAATTTGAGATCAAGATTCTTCCGGTTGTAAAAATTATGTCGTCTTTATTTGTACATGGCTTTTTTGTTGTTCTGCTTCTCGTCTGTTATGCGATTATGGGCCTGTTTCCAGGCATCATTGTGATTCAGTTGCTCTATTATTCAGCGGCAATGATTTTACTGTCGCTGGCTTTCTGCTATCTGACATCGGCGATTGCCGTGTTTTTCCGTGATACAACACAGATTGTTGGAATTATCATGCAGATTGGTGTCTGGATGACACCGATTATGTGGCAGTTTGAGACGATGCCGCTTCCGGGATGGTTAAAACAGATTTTTAAGCTGAATCCGATGTTCTATATCGTGCAGGGATACCGTGACACGATGATTGAGCACGTTTGGTTTTTTGAGCGGTGGAAAATTACAATCTATTTTTGGGTATTTACGATTTTATTGTTTGTTGTGAGCAGGAAAGTATACCAGAGATTAAAGCCGCATTTTGCAGATGTATTATAAGACAGGAGAAAACGAGATGAGTGATATTGCAATTTCTGTTTCTGACGTCTCAAAAGTATACAGCCTTTATGACAAACCGACTTTGAGATTTAAGGAAGCGCTCAGTATTCATAAAAAGAGTTATCACAAAGAATTTCATGCACTGAACCATGTCTCATTTGAGATCAAAAAAGGAGAGATGGTGGGAATTATCGGAAAGAACGGTGCAGGAAAATCAACGATTCTGAAAATTATTACAGGCGTTTTGATGCCTACATCAGGGGAAGTGACCATTGATGGAAAGGTTTCTGCGCTTTTGGAGCTTGGAGCAGGATTTAATCCGGAATATAACGGGATTCAGAATGCGTATCTGAGCGGAACCATGATGGGATTTTCTGAGGAAGAAATGGAAAAGAAACTTCCGGAAATTTTGAAATTTGCAGATATCGGAGATTTTATCAAGCAGCCGGTCAAGACGTATTCCAGCGGAATGTTCGCGCGCCTTGCTTTTGCCGTGGCGATCAGCGTCGATCCCGATATTTTGATTATTGACGAGGCGTTGTCTGTCGGGGATGTCTTTTTTCAGGCGAAATGTTATAAACGGATGGAAGACTTAAAAAACAGCGGGAAGACGGTACTGTTTGTGACGCACGATATGGGAAGTGTAATGAAATACTGTGAGAGAGCCATCATCATCAATGACGGCAGAAAGTATGCAGAGGGACCTACAAAAGAGATGGTTGATCTGTATAAGAAAATTCTGGTTGGCCAGGATGAGCCGGAAGAAGAGAAAGAAGAGGAGGAAAAGCCGCAGCGCAGTCTGGAAGCGCAGAAGGGAACCTGGCTTGACTATATGCTTCTGAACCCAAACTATCAAGACTATGGCGATCAGCGTGCCACGATCACAAGTTTTGGGATTTTTGACCATGAAAATCAGATTTCCAATACCATTTATAAAATGAAGCCGTTTACAATCAAGATGAGAGTGAAATTTCATCAGACGGTAGAAAATCCGATCTTTGCATTCAGCATAAAAGATTTAAAGGGAAATGAACTTGCGGGGACAAATACAATCATTGAGAAGACAGAGACAGGAAAAGTAGAAGCAGGAGAGACAGTGGAAATTGCGTTTTCACAGAAGATGGTTCTTCAGGGAGGACAGCATCTGCTTTCTCTGGGATGTACAGGGTATGAGGATGATGCGCTTGTCGTTTATCACAGACTGTATGACATCTGCTGTATACAGGTACTGTCAAAAAAGACTACTGTCGGATTCTGTGATCTGGACTCGACGGTAACGTATAAAAGGAGTATAGAGGATGCAGAAAATTAAAAAAATTTTTGCAATGGTAAATCTGTGCATCAGAAAACCAAAGACATTTTTTAAGGGGATCAAATATCTTGTTAAACATGGACCGAAGGGATTCATGGAAAATTTTAAACATCGGGCGGATTATGAACTGTATCCATATGAGCCGGAAGAAAAAGAAGCACAGAAATGTACGGGAGAAATTTGTTTTTCAATTTTAATGCCGGTATATAATGTAGAGATCAAATGGCTGGAAGCAGCGATTTCATCCGTACGTCACCAAAACTATGAAAACTGGGAGCTTTGCATTGTGGACGACTGCTCTACCGATCCGAAAGTTCGCGCATATCTGGAAGAAATCGAGGATAAGCGGATCAAAATTCAGTTTCAGAAAGAAAATGGCGGTATCTCCGAGGCGACAAATGCGGCAGCAAGACTTGCAGAGGGAGAATATATCATCCTGATGGACAACGATGATGAACTTGCTCCGCGTGCCCTGTATGAATTCTACAAGCGAATCAAAAAGACAGATGCGGATATTCTGTACAGTGATCAGGATATCATTGATGAGAACGGAAAGCACAGAGATCCCCTTCACAAGCCGGATTGGTCATATGATCTGCTTTTGAGCCAGATGTATGTCGGACATCTACTGGGATTTCGCAGAAGTTTATTTGAAAAGGCAGGAGGATTTCGCAGTGAGTATAACGGAAGCCAGGATTATGATCTGATGCTCAGACTGGTGGAGCAGACACAGAACATAGAACATATTGCCAAGATTTTATACTACTGGAGAGCTCTTCCAAGTTCTACTGCTGCAAATCCGGATTCAAAGCCGTATGCGCAGACAGCAGGTCTGAAAGCGATTCAGAGCCATCTGGACCGTGTTTACGGATCGGGGGCAGCAACTGCTAGGGAGACGGACTCTTTATTTGTGTATGACGTTCGGTTCCATCTGAAAACAAAACCGCTTGTGTCGGTGATTATGCCGACAAAGGATCATGTTGATTATCTGAGAAAGGCGATTGACACAATAGAGCAGAAAACAACGTATCCAAACTATGAGATCATTATTTTAAACAATAATTCAGAGGAAGAGGAGACAAAGCAATATTTTACAGAAATCGTAAAAACGTATTCCAATGTGCAGGTTGTAGATGCTCTGTTTGAGTTTAACTGGTCAAAATTGAATAATTTTGGCATTCGTCACGCAAAGGGCGATGTCTTTCTTTTTATGAACAATGATATGGACGTGATCACGCCGGACTGGATGGAGCGGCTGACTGAGAAAGCAATCAGAAAAGGAACAGGCGTTGTCGGAGGACTCTTGCTGTATGAAGACGGCACCATTCAACACGCAGGTGTTGTCGCCGGTATGGGAGGCTGGGCAGATCATGTATTCAAGGGAATGAGACCTGTCCATTACGGATCGCCGTTCATCTCACCGATGGTGACACGCAATGTAACGGCAGTCACAGGAGCGTGTATGGCGATTTCGAGAGAGACGATTGAGACAATCGGAAATTTTGATGAACATTTTATTATCTGCGGAAGCGATATTGAAATCTGTATCCGTGCGATCAACAGAGGATATGTCAATGTATATGATCCTTATGTGCAGCTGCATCATTTTGAGTCAAAGAGCAGAGATTCCTATATTCCGGAAATAGATTTTAAACTTTCTTATAAAATGTATGAAAATTATCATGGTCACAGCGACCCATATTACAACAAGTGCCTCGATATGAACAGCTGTGTGCCGCGGTTAAAACAAAAAAACTGAGAGGTAGCGAAAAAGGGATTATGAAAAAAAATTTGATTAAGCGTGCGATACGAAAAGCTGCGAATATGGTAGTGGAAGAGACAACGACACTGGACACAAATGTGGCGGAGATTACGCCATATACGTTTCGGAAGACGTCCTTTCCAAATAAAAGACTGAATCTCCTTGTTCCTTCCATTAATCCGGAACATGTATTTGGAGGAATTTCAACTGCATTAAAGTTTTTTGAAGAACTTGTCAGAAAAACAGGATATGACAGCAGAATTATTCTGGTGGATGCTGCGCCGAGCGATGCGGCAAAAGCGCCATATGAAGGACGTTATGTATTTGTGGAACCAGATCAGGACAGCCAGGAGCCAAGACAGATTTTGCCTTACAGCGACCGCTTTGGAAAGAGTATGCTTGTTTCTGAGCAGGATTACTTTATGTTTACGGGATGGTGGACCGCTTTCTGCGCGCAGGAGGCATACCGCAGATTTGAAAAAGAATGTGGAATCAGCCCCAAACCTTTTATAAACTTTATTCAGGATTACGAACCGGGATTTTATCCGTGGTCAACGAGATACTTGCTTGCGGACGCAACGTACAAGGACGAATATCCTCAAATTGCTGTCTTTAACACGGGACTGCTTCGAGATTATTTCCTTCAGAACGGATACCATTTCCCGTGGATGTTTTCTTTTGAACCTGTTCTGAACGGAACATTAAAAAATCATCTTGACACGTTGGGCGGACACGCCTCAAAAAAGAAGCAGATTCTGATCTATGGAAGACCTGGTACGGAGCGAAATGCGTTTAATCTGATCATTGCAATCCTGAAAAAATGGGTCTGGATGCAGGAAGATATTGCACAGTGGGAAATTCTCTCAGCGGGCGAACAGCACGAAACCATCGATCTTGGAAATGGAAAAAGTGTCCGTTCTGTAGGAAAACTGACATTGGAACAATATGCACAGGTGCTGGAACAGTCCTATGCAGGAATCTCTTTGATGGCTTCCCCACATCCAAGTTATCCTCCGCTTGAGATGGCTTCCTTTGGGGTGAAAGTGATCACAAATACATTTGCAAACAAAGATTTAAAAGATTTTAATGAGAATATTGTATCCATGAACAGCATCAGCCCTGATCTCGTTGCGCAGAAGCTGCATGAGCTGTGCAGCGCATATCATTCGGAAGTTTCACTGGGAAAAAGAAACCAGGAATATTGTGAAAATCCGAATCTGTTTTCTTTCATAGAGGAGATAAAGACGATTTTGAAATGAAAAAATGAAGCAGGGGCATAGCGACAGGAGGGACGATTTTTGAAGGAACAAATAGGAAAAGTGACAATGGATTATACGTTTTATTCCGGAAATGACGAATATAGCGACGGAGACATCGAGCAGGAACTGCTTGATATGGTGAAAGAAGATGCGGACTGGAATAAAATTTTAAAGAAAGAGACGCGGTGGCCTATCTTATATCATATGTCACCGATACGGGAAAATATCATAGAGTGGTATCCATTCGAGAAAGATGCACGAGTGCTCGAAGTGGGAGCCGGATGCGGAGCAGTCACAGGCGCTCTGTGCAGAGCGGCGCGTTCTGTGACCTGTGTGGATCTGTCAAAACGCAGATCTTTAATCAATGCACTGCGCCATAGGCAGTATTCTAATCTGAACATTGTAGTTGGAAATTTTAATGATATTGAACTGAATCAGGAATTTGACTACATCACACTGATCGGAGTGTTTGAGTATGCTGCTTATTATACGGCAACTGAAAATCCCTTTCCGGATTTTTTGAGAAATGTCGGAAAAATGTTAAAGTCAGGCGGAAAAATTCTGATGGCGATTGAAAATAAATATGGACTGAAATACTGGGGAGGAGTCAGAGAGGACCATACAGGGAAGTATTTTGAAGGTCTGGAAGGCTATCCAAGCGGTGACAGCCATGTGAGAACGTTCTCAAAAGATAAACTGATTTCAATTATTGAGGAAGCAGGTTTTTCTAAAATGGTCTTTTATTATCCTTTTCCGGATTATAAATTCCCAAGACAAATTTTTTCTGATGACTATCTCCCAAAAGAGGAGGATCTGATCTGCACATTGAACACATATGACAACAGTCGGGTAAAGCTGTTTGATGAGACAGCTGTCTATCAGGGGTTGATTGAGGAAGGAAAATTTGACTTTTTTGCAAATTCCTTTTTTGTTGAAATCAGAAAGGAATAGAAGGTGATCATCGTGAAAAAAATATATTCAAAATTTACGAAAGAAAGAGCAAAAAACTTTCAGATTGAGACGGCGATCTATGAGACGGAAGAGGGAAAAAAAGTTTCCAAAAGACCTCTGAATGATGAGGCGAAAGAGCATATTGAACGTATGCACCAGAATTATATTTATTTTCGTGCTCATGGAAGCGAATACTATGCGCCTTGCCAAAAAGCAGGAAAAGAAATTTTATTTTCTCATATAGAGGGAGATACTTTTTATAACAGACTTTTGACGGCGATTCGTCAGGAAAGAATTGATCAGTTTTTTATTCTTTTGCAGGATTATCAGGATTTTGTGCGGAATTTTTGCGTTCAGGACACAGAAGAATTCCAGATGACAGAAGAATTTCGACAGGTATTTGGAGATCAGCAGGGGCTGGAAGGAAAAGAAGCAGGCAGAATGCTCGATATTGATCTGACGCTGGATAATATTATTTTAGAAGAAAAAACAGGAAAACCGCAGATTATCGATTATGAGTGGGTGTTTGCTTTCCCGATTCCTGTTGATTTTATCTTTTACCGTACCGTTTTGGCGATGTATGTAAAACATGGTCAGGAGCTGACGCAGTTGGTAGACCCTGAGAATTTGTATGAGTTATTTCATCTGAATGCAGAGGACAGAAAGATTTACCAGTCCATGAATGAACATTTTAATGCATATGTGAACGGTGGAGAAGAAGCATATGAAAGAATCATAAAGCCATACGAAAAGAAAACGTATGAGTGGGAACGACTGCAGGGAGGAAGTATCCAATTCACGCAGATTCTGGTTTCCAAGGATATGAATTTTAAAGAAGAAGACAGTATGATCCTGAGACTGGATGAGTCCGATGAAGAAATCAAAGCAGTGATGGATCTGACAAAGTATGAACATCTTGGGGTGATTCGTTTTGATCCTTTAAACGGCCCGTGCGAGATTGAGATGGGAAAGATTTATCTGTATGTCGGAGAGACAAAAAAAGAAATTTTTCCAAAAGACCTGAAAAATAATGCTGTTTTAAATAGAGGCAGCATTTATCTGTTTGACGATGAAGATCCGATGTTCCTGATTCCGATGGACCCTGAGATGAAATGGGACAAAATAGAAGTGAATTTTCGGTTTCTGTTGAGAGATCAGCTGAAAAAAGACCAGATTCAGGAGATGGCGCGGCTTGTCAATGATACAGAGAACAAGCTGGCAAGAAAACTGGTAGAACTGGAAAGTCGCTGCGAGCAGATTGGGGAACTGAAAAAAGAAATTCTGAAACTTCAGGAAAGACTGAAATTTATTGAGTCAACCAAAATGTACCGTTGGTTTATAAAAAAGAAAGTGAAGAAATTTTTTGATCTTGATTAAAAGGATAGCGAGGATAGATGATGAAAAAATTAGAAATAAACTGGAGGGAAAACTGGAAAGAATGGACTTTCGTGCTTGCCATGCTTGCCATTTTTTTAATCTGGGCAGCAGTCATTCCATTCGACTCTGCACCGGATGAGGCGATGCGCTTCCAGATTCCAGCGTATATTCTGAATTATGGAAAACTTCCAAATGGCGCGGACCCATTGATTCGTGACGGACAATGGGGAATTTCATATGGATTTGGACCGCCGCTTGCAGCGATGGTTGGCGCTCTCTTTATGAAAGTGATTGGTATTTTTTCAAAGGCAGATGGAGCATTTCGATATGCCTGCAGAATGGTCAGCGTGATCTGCGGCGCTGGTGTAGTGGGAATGACCCTTCTCATCGGTAAAAAGCGTTTTCAGAAAAAAGAGGAGAGATGCCTGTTTGTTGCACTGGTTGCTTTTCTGCCTCAGTTTGTATTTCTCTGTTCCTATATCAACAATGATGCGATGGCCTTACTTGGAACAGCTGTGATCGTGTATGGATGGATTCGCGGTCTGGAGACGAAGTGGAATATAAAATCATGTATCATTCTGGCGTTTGGAATTTCTGTCTGTACGTTGACCTATTACAATTCTTACGGTTTTATTCTGTGCAGCATCTTTTTGTTTGGTATTTCTGTACTGTACCAAAAGCAGGGAATAAAAGGACTTTTAAAAAAGGGACTTTTCATCTCTGCGATTGTCCTTACTTTGACAGGATGGTACTTTGTGCGCAATTATATGCTGTATGACGGAGATTTTTTAGGAATGGCAACCAGCACAAAATATGCGGAATTATATGCAGTTCCTTCCCTGAAACCATCTCTGCGCCATACGCCGATGAATGACGGGCTGTCACTGTTTGAAATGTTTGAGGACGGACAGTGGTTCCATTCCTTTTATACAAGTTTTATCGGAGTGTTCGGATATATGGAGCTGATGCTTCCAGGATGGGTCTACACGATTTATACGGTCTTATTCTGGCTTGCCTCAATCGGAGGAATCTGGAATCTGATTGATTGGATCAAAAACAGAAAACAGGGAAAAAGAGAAAAAAAAGCGTGGGAATGGAAACTATTCGATTGGATGATGGTAATTTCTGCAGTTATACCGAACCTGCTCAATATCTGGTACTCGTACAGCAGTGACTACCAGCCGCAGGGACGCTACAGTATGCCGATGCTGATTCCACTGATGTATTTTGTTGCAAAAGGGCTGCTTATCCTGAAAGATAAACTGATTAAAGAACAGATGCAGAAAAAGACGCTGATCTTTATTTCTTCTCTGCTGGGAATTATTGTGATCTGGAGCCTTGTCGGAACGATTATTCCTTATTATATGTAATCTGAGGCGGAAAGCGCCAGCAGGCAGAGGTCTGACTTAAGATCGGACAGGAAATAAGGAGGAAAAGAAAAATGATTGATTTTAATATACCGCCGTACACGGGAAAAGAGCTGGCCTATATACAGCAGGCAGTATCATCGGGAAAAATCTGCGGTGACGGCGCCTTTACAAAAAAATGTTCTGAATGGATGGAAAAACGATACGATGCAAAAAAAGTGCTGCTGACGACATCTTGTACACACGCATTGGAGATGGCAGCACATCTGGCTGCAATTCAGCCCGGAGATGAAGTCATTCTTCCATCCTATACATTTGTCTCCACTGCAGACGCGTTTGTGCTGAGAGGAGCAAAGCTCGTCTTTGTGGATATTCATCCAGAGACGATGAATCTGGATGAGCGCATTTTAGAAGAAGCAATCACGGAGAAGACAAAAGCGATTGTCCCGGTTCATTATGCAGGCGTTGCGTGCGATATGGATCAAATTATGGAAATTGCCAGAAAACACCATCTTTTTGTGATTGAGGATGCCGCTCAGGGAATCGAGTCCTTTTATAAAGGAAAAGCGCTTGGAACGATCGGTGATTTTGGATGTTACAGTTTCCATGAGACAAAAAATTACAGTATGGGTGAGGGAGGAGCGCTCCTGATTCAAGACAGAGAATACATAGAAAAGGCAGAGGTACTCAGGGAAAAAGGGACAAACCGTTCCAGATTTTTCAGAGGGGAAATTGATAAGTACACCTGGGTGGACTTTGGTTCTTCCTATCTGCCGAGCGAACTGAATGCAGCATACTTATGGGCTCAGCTGGAAAGCACACAACAGATTTTTGATGACCGTATGACAACATGGAATTTTTATCATGAGAGTTTAAAAGATCTGGAGGAAAAAGGACAGATCGTGCGTCCGTATATTCCGCCGTATGCTTCTCACAATGCGCATATGTATTATATCAAGACGAAAGATGTCGATGAGAGAACAAGACTGATTTGCTTTTTAAAAGAAAGAGGCATTCATTGTGTTTTCCATTATATTCCGCTTCATTCTTCAGAGGCCGGAAAGAAATTCGGATATTTTTACGGGGAAGACCGCTATACGACAAGAGAAAGCGAACGTCTGTTGAGGCTGCCGATGTACTATGGAATGAAAGAAAGCGACCGACAGTATGTTGTGGAAGAAATTCATAAGTTTTATTCGGAAAACAGATAAGAAGGAAAAAACATGAGCAGACATAATATTGCGTGGAAAGACGCAGTAAAAAAAATATCACCTTACACGATCAGAAAAGGGATTCTTTACTTGAAACATTATGGTCCAAAAGAGTTTGCAGTAAAGATGGCAGAGCGCTTTGAAAAATCAAGCGAAGATTATCATAAGTGGTTTTTGGAACATCGTGTCACGCCGGAAAAATGGAGAAAACAAAAACACGTTTTCTGGGATACTCCGGTCAAAATCAGCATCGCAGTTCCGGTCTATAAGACGCCGGAAGTATTTTTGAGGCAAATGATTGATTCAGTCAAAAGACAGAGTTATCCATACTGGGAACTGTGCATTGCTGACGGAAGTGAGGACGATACGACGGCAGAGCAGATTATAGCAGAATATCAGAAAAAAGATAAGAGAATCCGCTTCCGGAAACTGGAAAAAAACGAGGGAATTGCCGGAAATACAAATGCGGCAATTCAGATGGCGACAGGAGACTATCTGGCATTGCTGGATCATGATGATCTTCTGGAGCCGGATGCTTTGTTTGAGACTGCAAAAAAAATCAAAGAAGAACAGGCGGATATCCTCTACACGGATGAAGATAAAATATCTTCTGATGGAAAAGAATATTTTCAGCCTCATTTTAAACCAGAATTTAATCTGGATCTGCTGCGCTCAAATAATTACATCTGCCATTTTTTTGTCGTTAGAAGAGCGATTGCAGAAAAAGCCGGAGGATTTCGAGAGGAATTTGACGGGGCACAAGATTATGATTTTATTTTCCGATGTGTAGAGAACAGCAAAACGATAGTACGAATCCCGAAAATCTTGTATCACTGGAGAACGCACCGCCAGTCCACAGCCGATAATCCGGCAAGCAAATTATATGCTTTTGAGGCTGGAAAGCGGGCGATCGAAGCACATTTAAGACGAACGGGACAAGAGGCAGAAGTATTTCACACAAAAGATTATGGATTTTATCGAGTAAAATATCAGATAAAAGGAACGCCTCTTGTATCCATTGTGATTCCAAATAAAGATGAGATTCCAACATTAAAAAAATGTCTGAAGTCGATCTGGGAGATCAGCACCTATAAAAATATAGAGATTCTGATTGTAGAAAACAACAGTAAGAAGCAAGAGACATTTGAATATTATAAAAAGATTGACGGAAAGAGAAAGGTTCGTGTGCTTTACTGGGGGAAACCGTTTAATTATTCTAAAATCAATAACTTTGGCATTTCCCATGCAAAGGGAGAATATGTGATCTGTCTGAACAATGACATGGAAGTGATTACGTCTGACTGGATCGAAGAACTTTTAGGACATTGTCAGAGAGCAGAAGTAGGAGTTGTGGGAGCAAGACTGTACTATCCGGATAATACAATTCAACATGCCGGCGTTGTGGTCGGAATGGGAGGAGTTGCCGGCAGTATGTTCGTAGGCATGGACAGAAGAAGAACAGGCTATCTTCACAAAGCAGGCATTCAGCAGGATCTCAGTGCAGTGACAGCGGCCTGTATGATGGTAAAGAAAAACATTTTTCAGGAAGTTCACGGATTTGAAGAAAAACTGGCAGTGGCTTTTAATGATGTAGATTTCTGTCTGAAAGTCAGAGAAAAAGGATATCTTGTCGTTTATGATCCGTATGCAGAATTATATCATTATGAGTCAAAGACACGAGGAGCAGAAGATACAAAAGAGAAGGTAAAACGCTTTCAGGGAGAAATACAATATATGAAAGAAAGATGGATGACTCTGCTGAAGAAGGGAGATCCTTATTATAACCCGAACTTATCCCTGAAAAAATGGGATTATTCACTCCGATCCTGAAAAAGACAAAAAACAGGTCGTTTTTTATCAATGTCAGCCTAATCTCTCTAAGTTTGGGAGGCAGCAACAGGAAACGGAAGCAAGTACAGAGATAAGAGGTCACAATGGAAGAAAAAAAATTGATGGTATCCGTAGTCATTCCCAACTGGAATGGGGAAAAATATCTGAGACAGTGTCTGAAAAGCTTAAGACAACAAGATTTTCGAAAGTTTGAGATTATTGTCGTCGATAATGGGTCAGAGGATGACAGCGTCGATATGATGAAAAGAGACTTTCCGGAAGTGAGAATTCTCAGGATGAAAAAAAATGAAGGATTCTGCCGGGCAGTCAACAGAGGAATTCATGCTGCAAAAGCGCCATATATTCTTCTGCTTAACAATGATACATGTGCAGAGCGTACATTTGTAAAAGAAATGTTCAGAGGGATCAGACGTCATAAAAATTGTTTTTCCTGTCAGGCAAAAATGATGCAAAAGGAGTATCCAGATCTCATGGATGACGCAGGAGATTTTTACAGTGCGCTTGGCTGGGCGTTTGCTGACGGAAAAGGAGAGCCAGAATGGAAGCATAACAGGGAAAAAAGGATTTTTTCCTCTTGTGCAGGCGCCGCAATCTATCGGAAATCTATCTTAGATAAAATAGGACTGTTTGATGAGAGCCATTTTGCATATCTGGAGGATCTGGATCTGGGATACAGAGCAAAAAGATATGGATATGAAAACTGGTTCCTTCCAAAAGCGAGAGTATACCATGTAGGCAGCGGAACGACAGGTTCCCGGTATAACAAGTTTAAAGTCCGCCATTCAGCCAGAAATAATCTATATGTAATTTATAAGAATATGCCTGCCTGGCAAATCGTCTGGAATCTTCCATTTCTGATTGCAGGATTTTGTCTGAAAGGTCTGTTTTTTTGGAAAAAAGGACTGGCATCTGAATACTGGAAGGGATTTTTTGAGGGAATCCGTCTTTGCAGAAACCGAAAAAAAGTCAAATATCAAAAGGAAGACTTTGCAAATTGCTTGAATATTCAGATTGAGCTGTGGAAAAATATAAAAAAGTCTGTGTTCAGATCTGGGAAAAATATTAAAAAAGTCGAAAAAAATTAAATCATAGTTGCCCTTTGAAAAAGGATCATGTATGATAAAAAGGATAAATGCAAAGCAGAGAGGTGAGATATTTGATTAAAGATAATCAAAAATATTTTAATCGGCTGCATGTAGTAATTGACGGACTCGTTATCGCAGCAGCTTATCTGCTTGCCTGGTATCTGCAATTTACATTTTTTGTAGACGATCAGACAGGAAAGCTTTCAGATAAAGTATATTTATCAACCTTGATTGTGATTGTTCCAGGGTTTTTAATTCTTTACTGGATGTTTCAGATGTATACGCCGAAGAGGGTACAGGGCAGAAGAGTAGAGCTTGCAAATATTATAAAAGCAAACGCAACAGGTTTGCTACTGTTTATGGCAGCTTCTTTCCTTGTGAAACAAATGGATTTTTCCAGACAGATGATCTTAAATTTTGTTGGCCTGAATATTGTTCTGGATACACTGGTGCGCAACATCATCCGAAAAATTCTGATGGATTTAAGGCGCAGCGGAAAGAATTTAAAACATATCATCTTAGTAGGATACAGCAGAGCGGCGGAGGAATATATTGACCGGATCAAACAGAATCCTCAGTGGGGATATCAGGTGCAGGGAATTCTGGATGATACAATGGAAATCGGAAAAACGTACAAAGGCGTGCCCATACTGGGGAAAAATGAGAAATTACCGGAAATACTGGAAAAAAATAGTCTCGATGAGATCGCAATTACATTAGGGCTGAGTGAATATTATAAACTGGAATGTGTCGTATCGCAGTGTGAGAAATCGGGTGTTCATACAAAATTTATTCCCGATTACAATAATGTGATTCCGACAAAGCCATATACGGAGGATTTATTGGGGCTTCCTGTGATTAACATTCGACAGGTGCCATTGACAAATACGTTTAATAATTTTATCAAACGGACAGTTGACCTGGTCGGCGCTGTGGTGGCGATCATTCTTTTCTCACCTGTCATGATTGTGACGGCTGGTCTGATTAAACTGACATCGCCGGGGCCGCTTATTTTTAAGCAGGAGAGAGTGGGAAGACATAATAAAACATTTTATATGTATAAATTCCGATCTATGGAAGTACAGAAAGAGCAGGATGAGCAGAAAGCATGGACCGTAAAGAACGATCCGCGTGTGACAGGAATTGGAAAATTTATCCGCAAGACAAGCATAGATGAACTGCCTCAGCTTTTTAATGTGCTGAAAGGGGAGATGAGCCTTGTCGGACCGAGACCGGAACGCCCTCAGTTTGTTGAAAAGTTCAGGGAGGAAATTCCGCGCTATATGATCAAGCATCAAGTGCGGCCTGGAATGACAGGATGGGCGCAGGTAAATGGATACAGGGGAGATACGTCAATTCGGAAGAGAATTGAATATGATTTGTATTATATCGAAAACTGGACCATCGGTCTTGACATAAAAATTTTGATCTTGACGATTTTTCGTGGATTTGTAAATAAAAATGCGTACTAATATCAATTCAAGGAAGGGAAGACAATGCAGAACAGGAATAGGAACCAAAATGGAAACAGAGGTCAAAACATGGGCGGCCCGTATCAGACAAATGGAAATCCTGGTATGAATTCAAATGGATCGTATCAGACTGGACCGTATCAAAACGGACCATACCAGAATCAGAATTATAATTCTTTTCAATTCAACAATGGTTATCCGGGGGGACCGAGAATGCAAAAAAAGAATAAAAAAGGAAAACGAAAAGTGATCCTCTTTACAGTTGAAGTTCTTGTATTGCTGCTTCTCGCCGTCGGATTATTTGTCTTGAGCAAAGTTCAGCGTTTTCAGAGCGATCCGATCGAAGAAGGAAATATTATTATCAATGACAACATCTCCAGCGTGGAGAGTGAAGTATTGACAGGATATACAAACATTGCACTGTTTGGAGTGGATGCCAGAGACGGCATTATGAAAGCAGGAGCGCACAGCGATGTGATCATGATTGCCAGCATCAACAATGCAACAAAAGATGTGAAGCTGGTATCGGTATACCGTGATACGTATCTGGACAATACAAATGAAGAATATCGAAAAGCGACGGAGTGTTATTTCTACGGCGGACCGGAACGGGCAATCAATATGCTGAATAAAAATCTGGACCTCAACATTGAGGATTATGTGACCGTAGATTTTAATGCAATCGCAACGACGGTTGACGCTCTGGGCGGAGTGGATATTGATATTCAGGAAGATGAAGTGGAACACTTAAACAATTATCTGGTGGAAACTTCTCAGGTTCTGGGCATCGATTCCTATGAAACGATTGCAGGCCCTGGAATGCAGCATCTGGACGGACTTCATGCTCTTGCATACTGCCGTATCCGTTATACAACAGGAGATGACTTTAAGCGTACAGAACGACAGAGAGCTGTACTGCAGCAGCTGTTTGAAAAGGCAAAGACGATGGATATTTTGACATTGAACAATCTGGCGGATGAACTGCTTGATATGTGCGTGACAAGCATGACGCTGAATGAGATTTTAGCTCTCGTTCAGGATATTGCGGCTTACAATATTGTAAATACAACAGGATTCCCATTTAATTCTCAGGGACAGACGCTTCCGGATGCAGGAGACTGTGTCGTTCCGAAGACGTTGAGCGAAAATGTACTTCAGCTTCACCGTTATCTGTTTGGAACAGACGGATATGAGCCGTCTCCAACGGTGGGATCAATCAGTGATGAGATCATCTATAGGACAGGAATACAATAATGATGGAAAAATTAAAGGTTGATGTGATTATTCCGACGTACAAGCCGGGAGAAAAATTTTATAATCTGATACAAACCTTAAAAAGACAATCATATCCTATTGACAGAATTATCGTTGTCAACACGGAGAAGAAATGGTTTCCCTCCTACTTTTATGAGGGAAACCAGGACATAGAAGTTCACCATATACGAAAAGAAGACTTTGACCATGGCGGCACTAGAGATAGAGCCGCCAGTCTGTGTGATGGGGATATTCTTTTGTTTATGACGCAGGATGCAGTGCCAAATGATATCTATCTGGTGGAGGAATTGATAAAACCGTTTCGAAGACCGGAAGTAGCAGCGGCATATGCCAGACAGCTTCCGGCAGAAGGATGCAGTCTGATTGAGCGTTATACGCGTGCTTTCAACTATGGACCGATGAGTCGGAGAAAGAAAAAGTCAGATCTTGCAAAACTGGGAATCAAGACTTATTTTTGTTCCAATGTATGTGCAGCTTATCGAAGAGAGATCTATGAGGAACAGGGAGGATTTGAGCACAGAACAATTTTCAATGAAGATATGATTTTTGCAGGAAGACTGATACAGGCAGGATATACGATTGCATATGTGGCTGAGGCAAAAGTGATCCATTCGCACAATTATACAAACCGTGAACTGTTTCAGAGAAATTTTGATCTTGCCGTTTCGCAGGCAGATCATCCGGAAATCTTCAAAGGGATAAAATCAGAAAGCGAAGGGATACGGCTTGTGATACAGACAGCGCAGTATCTGTGTCATATGCACAAGCCATGGCTGATTCCTGATTTGATTATAAAAAGCGCGTATAAATATATGGGATATCGAAAGGGAAAAAAATATAAAAAACTCTCGAGAAAAAAGATTTTAAGATATACAATGAATCCTACTTATTGGGAAAAACAAAAATACTGACTTTTCAAATTTTTTTCAACCTTTAGTCACAAAATGAACACAAATGGGAAGTAGACTTTAGGCATAAACAAAAAAGAAAGCAGACAAGATCAATGAGGAGGTCATAGATATGTTAAAAGATAAAAAAAATGAGGAAAAAAGATTTTATGAACTGGAAGAGGAGATAACACCAAATAAATTTTCTAGAAAAAAAGAGCCTGGAAGAATGTGGAAACGTGCAGCTGCCATTGCAGCATCCGCAATGTTATTTGGAACAGTGGCAGGAGCTTCCTACCAGATGTCATCTGTAAATCATTCCGATTTAAATACCGTACAGGCTTCTGAGACGGAGACAGGAGCAGATGCAAATGAAGATCTGATCGTTTCAGGACAGATGAACGATGTATCTGCTGTCGTAGAAAAGGTAATGCCTTCTGTAGTAGCCATCACAAATAAATCGACGCAGGAAATAAAAGATTATTTTTATGGAACGAGAATATATGAAGAAGAAAGCAGCGGATCTGGAATCATTATTTCAAAAAATGAAACGGAACTGCTGATTGGAACAAACAATCATGTGGTGGAAAATGCTACAACTTTAAATGTATGCTTTAGCGTAGAGACAGAAGATCCGGAAGATGCTATTGTATCTGCGGTTGTAAAGGGAACCGATTCTCAGCATGACTTGGCTGTCATTGCCGTAAATCTGGAAGATATTCCGGAGGAAGTTCTGGATCAGATTGAAATTGCAGAGTTTGGTTCCTCAGAAGATATTGCAGTCGGTGAACCGGCAGTCGCAGTTGGAAATGCACTTGGATATGGTCAGTCTGTCACGCTTGGCATCATCAGCGCCTTAGATCGCGAAGTGACGGTGCAGGACGGAGATAACTTCATTACAAACAATATGATTCAGACAGATGCGGCAATTAACTTTGGAAACAGCGGCGGCGCACTTGTAAATGCAAAAGGTGAAGTAATCGGTATCAACTCTGTGAAGACAGCCAGCAGTGGCGTAGAGGGAATGGGATATGCGATCCCGATAGATACGGCAAAGCCGATTTTTGAAGAATTGATGAACCGTACAACGAGAACGATTGTAGAGACAGAAGAGCAAGGATTTATGGGTCTGACTCCTGTTGATGTAACAGCAGAAGCAAAACAGCTGTACAATATGCCATCCGGTGCATTTGTCTATGATGTAATAAAAGGATCAGCAGCAGAAGAAGCTGGAATTGTAAAAGGCGATATCATCACAAAAGTAGATGGAATGGCAATTTCATCAAAAGATGAACTGCTTGAAAGAATGCAGTACTATAAAGCGGGAGAAACGATTGATGTTGTATTGCAGTCTGCACAGGGAAGCGAATATGTAGAACGTACAGTATCCGTTACATTGGGCGAGAGACCAGAGGACGAGACAGCAAGCGCAGAGCCAGAAGAAAATAAGAGTCAGGAACAGGAGACCGATTCGCAGGAATATCAGGAAAGAGACGGAGGATACGATCTCTTCAGAGAATTCTTTGGATTCTAATTTTTCATCAGACAGAATAAAAGTAAATAGATCAGAATAAAAAGACAAAGCAGCCAGCTAAAGGATTCTTTAGATGACTGCTTTGTTGTGTCGAATCGACTGCGTGCGACAGATGTGAGACAAAAGCAATTTTCACAGTAAAACAAAAAAGATATTGACAGATCATTGCGAAAATGGTAAAATAAAATACTAAAATATGATTTTTTGGAGATAAGGAGAGGCGGTTGTAGCGAGAGAAAATGCCATTGCAGAAGCAAAGACGTATGAGATTTCAGATAACAATCGCCTTTTTTCGATATAAATTTGTTCAAGAATGCTTGAATTTTCATGAAAAAAGCTGTAAGCTGTAAAACAGGCAGCAATTAAGACAGAAAAAAGAAAGGGATTGTTATGTCACGTCAAAAAGATGATTTAGACTTAATAGAAGAAAACGAGATCGAAGATACAACAGAAAACAACTCGGAAGATACCCATGAGGAAAAGAAAGAACAAAAAAATGAGGAGAATGAATATGAAGAGATCTGCTTTCTGTGCCGCAGACCGGAAAGCAAAGCAGGAAAAATGATTTCTCTTCCAAATGATATTCACATTTGCTCCGACTGTATGCAGAAAGCATTCGATTCCATGAATAATGCCAGCTTTCCATACAGTGATCTTTTAAACTCTTCGAATATTCAGATGATGAACTTATCTGATCTGTCTGACCTGACAAATCAGATTCCAAAACGGCAGAAAGTAAAAAAGAAAAAGCCGAAAGAAGAAGAGAAAAAAGAACCAAATTTTGATCTGCATTCGATACCGGCGCCTCATAAGATCAAGGCAAGCTTAGATCATTATGTGATTGGTCAGGAACATGCAAAAAAGGTCATTTCCGTTGCTGTATACAATCATTATAAGAGAGTGGCTACAGGAACACAGGACGAGATCGAAATTGAAAAGTCCAATATGCTGATGATTGGACCGACAGGAAGTGGGAAAACGTATCTTGTAAAAACCCTGGCAAAACTGTTGGATGTGCCGTTGGCAATCGCAGATGCGACTTCTTTAACAGAGGCAGGATATATCGGCGACGACATTGAAAGCGTGGTATCAAAACTGCTTGCCGCTGCGGACAACGATGTGGAAAAAGCAGAACGCGGCATAATTTTTATTGATGAGATTGACAAGATTGCGAAAAAGAAAAATACGAACCAGAGAGATGTCAGCGGGGAAGCTGTTCAGCAGGGAATGCTGAAGCTTCTGGAAGGAGCGGAGATCGAAGTGCCGGTGGGAGCAACCAGCAAAAATGCAATGGTTCCGATGGTAACAGTAAACACAAAAAATATTTTATTTATCTGCGGAGGAGCTTTCCCGGGATTGGAAGATATTATAAAAGAGCGCTTGAATAAGCAGGCGGCAATCGGATTCCGCGCCGATTTAAAAGATAAATATGACAATGACCCTAACATCCTGGAGAAAGTAACATTAGATGATATCCGCACCTTTGGAATGATCCCAGAGTTTATCGGAAGGCTTCCGATTGTATTTACTTTACAGGGATTAACGAAAGAGATGCTGGTAAAAATATTAAAAGAACCGAAAAATGCAATTTTGAAACAGTACCAAAAACTTCTCGCGTTAGACGAAGTAAAGTTAGAATTTGACGATGAGGCACTTGCCGCGATTGCGGAAAAGGCCCTGGAGAGAAAAACAGGTGCAAGAGCACTGCGTGCGATCATTGAAGAATTCATGCTGGATATCATGTATGAGATCCCGAAAGATGATAATATTGGAAGAGTAGTAATCACAAGAGACTACATCGAACATACAGGGGGACCGGTGATCACGATGAGAGGCGTGCCGGCGCTGGAGGGATGACAGCTGCAGAAGCAGCAATTTGATTGTGGAGTATTTAAAACTGGGGAAACAGCACCATTTAGGAGAATGAGCGTTTATGGATGAATTACAAGAACAATTTAAAAAAGCATTGAACGGTCTTTTGGATCTTGCGAAGACTAAAAAAAATGTATTAGAATACAGCGAGATTAATGACGCATTTCGAGGAATCGATCTCTCCGAAGAGAAGATGGACATGGTATTGGAATATCTGGAAAAACATGATGTCGATATTTTACATGGCATTCCATCTGATACGGATGACACAGAAGATCTTCTGATTGAAAATGAAGAAGACCTGTTTATGGAAGAAGAAGTCGAGATTATTGATGATGTAGACGTTTTAGAGGGCGTCAGCACGGAAGACCCTGTCCGTATGTATTTGAAGGAAATTGGAAATGTTCCTCTGCTGACTACAGAGCAGGAAGTAGAGCTTGCAAAGAAAGTTGAAAATGGAGACGAGGAAGCGAAGAAAGCTTTGACGGAAGCCAATTTAAGACTTGTAGTCAGTATCGCAAAAAAATATGTCGGAAGAGGAATGCCATTTCTGGATCTGATTCAGGAAGGAAATATGGGGCTGATGAAAGCCGTTGATAAATTTGATTATACAAAAGGGTATAAATTCAGCACATATGCGACATGGTGGATTCGTCAGGCAATCACGAGAGGTATCGCAGATACGGGACGTACCATTCGCGTGCCGGTGCATATGGTAGAGACGATCAACAAGACACTGCGCATGACAAGAGCACTGCTGCAGGAACTGGGAAGAGAACCTTCTGCGGAAGAAGTAGCGGAACGATTGAATGTTCCTGTCGCAAGAGTCAGAGAAGTTCTGAAAATTTCAAGAGATCCGGTATCCCTTGACACACCGATCGGTGAGGAAGATGACAGCCATCTGGGAGACTTTATCGAAGATGATTCAGCGCTGTCGCCGGCAGACTCAGCAGCATTTTCCATGCTGAAGGAAGAGCTGGGGGCTGCTTTAGAGTCTCTGACAGAGAGAGAAAGACAGGTGGTGCGTCTGCGCTTTGGATTGGAGGATGGACGTGCGAGAACACTTGAGGAAGTGGGAAAAGAATTTAATGTCACGCGAGAGCGTATTCGTCAGATTGAGGCAAAGGCGCTCAGAAAACTGCGTCATCCGTCAAGAAGTAAAAGATTAAAAGATTTTTTGATCTGAGATGAATAAAAAAATAAGGCTGCTGCAAAATCGGATGGAGATTCTATCGGATTTACAGCGGTCTTATTTTTTAAACAAATCGAATAATTTAGGATAGAGGGAAACCTATAAATTATAGATAAAAATTCCGGCAAGGATAAACAGATTCCCAATCAGCTGTCTTTTAGAAACTTTTTCGTGCAGGAGCAGGACGGACAACAGCAGTACAAAGACGTATGTGAAAGTATCAATGACAGCTCCATATTTTAAATCAATTCTTGTATAGGCATATGTATTCAGGAGAAGAACCGCAAAAAAGATTCCATATGCTGTAATCACACGCCAGTTTAAATATTCTTTTAAGAATGTTTCATGTTTTTGCTCAGCGCTCTTCTTTAAAAGGATCTGTGAGATCGCAGAAAGAAAAGTTCCAAAAAACATGAGTACGAAAAATGAATGGTTCATAAATAAATCCTTTCTGACAAAATACTCCTTTGTATGAGAACAATATTATTGTGATTCAGCGGTCTGCACGATGAGCACTCCGATAAAGAGGACGGTCATTCCAATGATATTTTGTACGGACAAATTTTCATGAAAGATGAAGACAGCCCATAACTGAGACCAGATCAGATAGACACTGCGGTTGGCATAAGCAACGGAAAGTGGAAAACGTTTTATGATTTTCTGCCAGGCAACTGCATAAACCGCACAGTTTAAAAACATTAAAAATACAAAGAAAAAGAAAGTAGGATGAAAAAGTCCATGTTCTTTGTAGGCATTGCTTGCCATTTTGGAAAATACTCCGGTAAACGAGAACAGCATAATATTGAGATGGAGTAAAAAATAACGTGTAAATTTTTTCATTTTGCCTCCCTTATCGCATAACATACGGATTGTATCAGAGATCATGTAAAAGCGGTGTCCCATCAACAAAAAGATTAGAATGAATGATGGCGACGATTTGTTCCAGTTCCTGATTCAGACTTTTCAGATCTTGTCCGGGTACGCCGCGGTGGATGATACAGCCGATGCGGTCTGTTCCATTTGCAGCAGTCTGGATGTGATCCCCTTCTTTATAATCCAGCTGAAATGTGGTGGATGATGTCTGAAACTTTTGGAGAATATCATCTCCGATATGGGTCAGTGTCCCGCCATGCGGAGAAAATAAAAGTCTGGAAATACAAGGTGTCTCTTGGAAATGCTCAAAAGAAACGGTTTTCCCTACAGCATTTTTTATAATCTGCTCATAATAATCGATCCCTGTACAGCAGGAGATTAATTCTGGAATACCAGTTGCGCCGGCACGGGCTCCCATCTCCAGAAGATAGACCTGATTATTGCAGAGCAGAATATCAGCATTGACTGCGCAATGATCTAATCCAAGCGAGCGGGCGGCGGCAGTCATCTGTTCCTTCATCTCCTGAAAAAGTTCAAAAGAGCAGGGAAATGGGAATGAATGACCGGCTGGGATGGATGTATTTCCAGCCTTATACATAAATTTATCGTGAGGCAGAAACAATTTCCATTTTCCATCCTGCAAAAGACCATCAATGCCGATTTCATGGCCAATCAGAAATTTTTCGACAAGAACGTATGGCTTTTTTGTTACGCTGCGAGCCAGACGGTATGCAGAAAAAAGCTGTTCTTCTGTGTCAGCGCGCATGATGCCGCGGCTGCCGGAGCTGTCTGTGGCTTTTACGATGACAGGAGGCTGCAAATCAGAAAAAGCGCAAAGCGCTTCTTTTTCAGAAAATACCCGACGGAAAGAAGCAGTAGATACTCCGCCTTCCTGAAAAGCTTGCTTCATACAAGCTTTATCTGTGGCGAGAGAAGCACTATTGTAAGAGATACCTGGAAGATTTAGTGCATCACAGACAAAACCGATGGATTTTACAGCGACATCCGTTCCGGTTGTGCAGATTCCATCAATATGTTCTGCCTGTGAAAGTCTAAGGATACCTTCAGCATCTGTCGTATCTGTATAATAAACTTTATCAGCAAGAGAGAGTCCGGGATAAGGACCGGGATAACTTGCAGCAATCGTATAAAATCCCATTTCTTTTGCCTTTTGTATCAGAGGGACCTGGTAAATACCAGCCCCTAGAATCAGCAATTTAGGCATGATCTTTTGCATCCTCCTTTTTTTCTTTCGGCTTTTGTTTTTCAGGATCTTTTACATTGACGGTCTCACGCACAATAAACTGCGGCGTACTGTTGATGCAGAGCATAATTTTACCGAGATATTCCCCGATAATTCCAAGGACAAGAAGGACAAAACCAAAGAATAAAAACAGAGCGCACATGATGGAAGCCCATCCAATCTGTGAACTTGGGGAAATCAGCTGACGGACCAGCGTGACAATAGCGCCAAGAAAACCGCAGACTGAAAAAATAATGCCTAAAAAAGAAGAGATTCTAAGAGGAACAACAGAAAAGTTCCAGTAAGCAAGCCAAAGTTTTACAAGTTTGGAAAAGGTATAATTAGAACTTCCTTCTTCTCTTTTATGATGTTCAATAGTGACATCAGCAATCTTATTTGTACAGCGGTAAAAAAGTGCATCGATATACGGATTGAAATTTTGATATTTTATGACTTCATCACGCACATATCGTGTGATAACCCAGTAATTGCTGGATACAATTTCTTTTGGACGTCCGAGTAAAATGCGTGAGGTCACAGCATTAAATTTACTGGAAAGATTTTTCAGAAAAGAATTTTTTCTCTTTTCATAATTGCCATAGACAAGATCATAACCTTCCTTTATCTTGTCGAGAAGGATATGCATCTGAGACGGATGAGTCTGCAGATCGTCATCCATTCCAACAATCAGATCGCCTTGCGCATAGTTTAAAGCCGCCATCAGGGCATTGTGCTGTCCAAAGTTGCGGGCAAGATTGATTCCCTTTACAAAGGAATACTTTTCGGCGAGTTCTTTGATGGAAAGAAATGTCTGATCTTTTGAGTAATCGTTGACCAGAACAAATTCATATGTATATTCCGGCATTTTTTTAAATTCCCTGATCGTCAGTTCTACCAGATTTTTGATCGTGTTTTGAGAATTATAACAAGGAACAACAACAGATACTAACATTCACATTTTCTCCTTTTTTTATCATTCTGTTAGATTATATCATTAATAAGAAAGCTGTGCAATCTGCTTTCAGGGATAAAAGGAAGAGTTGACATCGTTCTGAAAGTTCTGTAAAATCTATGTAGCATATAGAGAAAGTAGGGATTTTAAGTTGGAAGAACAAAAAAAGGAAGAAGAACTTGATCTGGAGAAAAGATCAGAGGAAAACAAAACAGAAGAGGAAAGTGAAATTTTAGAGGAAAGCAAAGCGGCAGAGGAAAATGAAGTCTCGGAAGAAAATGGGGATGAGACAACAGATATTGCAGAGATAGAAGAAGATGCAGAAGAAGATACAGAAGAGGATGAGGAGGACGAAGAAAATGCAGTTCCTCCAAGACTGCGCAATCGTCTGTATGATCACATACACATTCCTTTGAAAACGCTGGATAAAATCATTTATGTAGTGATTGCAGCGATTGTTATTCTGATTATTTATGGAATAATAAAACAGTAAGAAAAGATAGCAGAGGGTGTTGCAAAAGAAAGCTGAATCTGACCGAAGAAGTCAGCAGAGCTGGTATACGGTTTTGCAGCACCTGTTCTATTTGCAGATCATATAAAAAAAGGGCAGAAGTTTCCATTTCTATGATATGGGACGAAATAAGAGAACAGACAGGGAGCTGACGAAGGAGAGATAGCGGCAATACGCATAGAATGAGAGACGGGGTGGAATTTGTGAATTTTTTAAAGATTTTATTGGTAGACGATGAGGAACAAGTAAGAAAAATAATAGCGAAAAAAATCATGTGGGAAAAGCTGGGATACGAATTGATCGGAAATGTGAGCAACGGACGTGAGGCTCTGGAACTGATCGAAGTCAATGAACCTGATGTCGTGCTGACGGATATCCGGATGCCGTTTATGGATGGTCTGGAGCTGGCATCGAGACTGAAAGAGGAGTATCCTGACATAAAAGTGATTATTTTTTCAGGATTTGATGAATTTGAATATGCAAAACAGGCATTAAAATACAATGTAATTGAATATATTCTGAAACCGGTCAATATCGAAGAGATGACAGAAATCTTAAGAAAAGTCCGTCAGTCGATTGTGGACGATATCTTAAAGAAAAGAAATATAGAAAAATTGCGGGAGGCTTATATGAAAGGTCTGCCTGTGATTAAGGAAAGATTCTTGACTGATTTGATCCATGGAAAATTAAAGAGCAGGGCAGAGATCCAGCAAAAAATGTCTCTGTATCAGATTCCGCTTGCTTTTCAGGAAGGATATCTTGTAGCAACATTGATGCTGACAGACAAAAAAATAGACCGGACGAATGCGATAGAAGGAATTGATCAGGAAGAAATGCAATATTTTTCAGTCAAGCAGTATTTGGAAGAGATGCTTCAGAATCAATATGATAATATTTTTCTTAGAACGACATCTGGATGGAGTGTCATTCTGGGCATACGAAAGGGAGAACGGGGCAGAAAAGTAGTAATGCTTTTAAATAATTTTTGTCGTTCCTGCAAAAAACTGCTTGATATCGAAATCACAGCAGGAGTCGGCAGCGTGGTGAATGATATCATGGAAATAGAAGCTTCCTATCAGGAATCAAAGGAAGCGCTTGGCTATTATCGTATCATGGGAAAAGGAAAGGCAATTTATATTCAGGATGTGGAGCCTGGACAAAATGAAAGCCTGCTCTCTGAAGAAAAACTGGAAGATCAGCTTATGGTCAGCATTAAATTTGGATCAGAAGAGAAAGTATGCCAATGTATCGATGAGATTGTAGATCGAGCGGAAGGCAAAAAGATTCATGACAATCAGGTAATGATCTATTATATTTCTCTGGTTATTAATCTGATGAAGTTTGCAGAAAAATGCGATGTTCACACAGGGGATGGCGAAGAGATCTCCAGAGATTACATTGAACAGATTTTTCAGATTAAATCTGCTGACAGAATGAAGGAATGGATGAAGGAAATCTGTCTGAATATTCAAAAAGAAATAGGAAGAGAACGAGAAGATGCGACATTAAAATTAATCAATCAGGCAAAAGCATTTATTGAGATGCATTATCAGGAACCTTCTCTCTCTGTGGAGATGATCTGCCAGGAACTTCATATCAGTCCAGCCTATTTTTCAACAATCTTTAAAAAAGAAGTCGGTGAGAGCTACGTTTCGTACCTGACCGATCTCAGATTGAAAAAGGCGTTGGAACTTTTAAAGGATACGACAGATAAGACGTATGTGATTGCAGAAAAAGTAGGATATTCGGAACCAAATTACTTCAGCTATGTATTTAAAAAGAAATTTGGAGTTGCACCAAGCAAATATTATAAAAGATAAGAAAGAAACGGTGGCAAAGTATGGGAAAGGAAATAAGAAAAATAGAGAAGCGTCTGAGAGATCTTTTGAAAAATTGGAGCTTTCGCTATGTTTTGTGGCTGTCATTTTCTCTTATATCCATTATTGTGACAGTAGCGATCGGAATGTTTATGAATTTTCAATACTCAAAACGCCTGGATGATCTGATGGAAGAGCAGCTTGCAAGTTCTGTCTCTCAGGCAAGCGTTCCTCTCTATTCGCATATACGAAGTATGCTCAAAGCCTCCGATGCACTTTATTACAATGTCATCCGGTCGGCGCACTTTCCAGAAGACTCTGTCTACAACGAATTTAAACTTGTGTGCGAGATTAATCCAGAGACAATCGAGAGTATTGCATTGTTTGATGACAAAGGGAATTTGCTGGAAGCTTCACCGCCTTCTATTTTAAACGAGCGGATTGATATTCAAAAAGAAGAGTGGTTTCAGACGGCAATTCAGGAAAATGAAAACGTTCATTTTTTTGATCCGAAAGTACAGAACCTATACGTTGTCTCTGACAATTCTTATAACTGGGTAATACCGATGAGCCGTGCAGTTCAGATTGATTATAATGGGGAGACGATTCAGGGAGTGCTCCTGATTAATCTGCGATATTCATGGATTGAAAATATTTTTGATACGGCAGATCTTTCCAATATTAAGATTGCTATGCTGAATGAAGCGGGCGAGACGATCTATGATCCGAGACAGTATCTGGTATCTCTGGGGCTGGAAAAAGATTACACAGAAATCTTTCAGGAACAGCCCAACAGAGACGGAAGCTTTACTGTAAAGATGGACGGAGAAAAATATCTTGTCTCTTCTCAGACGATTGGCTATACAGGATGGAAGGTAATCGGTATCGGACTGGATCAGGAAGGAACCGTGTCTTCTTTAAAAGGAAGATTGTTTATTATCATGTTGTTTTTTATTTTGATGACGATTCTTCTTATTCTAAATGTATATATTTCAAACAAAATCTGCCGTCCGATTCAGGAATTGGCCGTTCATGTTCATGAAATTGAAGAGGGGAATCTGGATGAAACGATCAATGTAAGCGGCAGCAGAGAGATCTGCCAGCTAGGATCGGCGATTTCACAGATGAAATATGTGATAAAAAATCTGATGAAAGATATTGTCATAGAATATGAGCAAAAGAGAAAGACAGAGCTGGATGCCCTCCAGTCGCAGATCAATCCGCACTTTTTGTACAATACACTCGATATCATTGTCTGGATGATTGAAAATGAACAGCAGGAAGAGGCAGTAAAAGTAGTCACTGCGCTTGGAAGGCTGTTCCGCATCAGCCTGAGCAAAGGAAAACGAATTATTCCTTTAAAAAATGAGATTGAACACGTTACAAATTATCTGATGATCCAGCAGGTACGTTTTGAAAATAAATTCAGCTACTCTGTGACAATGGAGGAAGGAATTGGGGAAAATGCCACATTAAAGCTGATTGTACAGCCTATTGTGGAGAATGCAATCTATCATGGCATGGAATATATGTATGGCGATGGAGAGATCGCCATCAATGTGACAAAGCAAGGGGAAGATATCTTGATTGCTGTGAAAGACAACGGACCTGGAATGACGCAGGAAATGGTTCAGGCGCTTGTGGAAGGAAAAGTGGTGGAATCTACAAAGAGAGGTTCCGGTATCGGCGTGAGAAATGTGCAGGAGAGAATACAAATGCAGTTTGGAAGAAAATATGGATTGTTTATTGAATCTGAACTGGACGAAGGAACAACCGTTACGATAAAAATACCGGCCATTCCTTATGAATCTTGGGAGGGAAGCCTGGAATGAAAAAAATAGAGAAATATATTTTTATCGGCTGTGGAGTAATGATTGTGATTTTATGGATACTGTCATCGACAGATCTGATTTTAAAAGAGAAAAAGACAGAAGTCCATCGCATCGCTGTAATTGCAGATGACAGCGAGGAGGCAGACTGGGAATATTTTTTAAAAGGCATGGAATATGCGGCAGATCAGTACCATGCAGAAGTACGGCTTTTGACAATGTATGACGAAGTAAGCCAGCAAAAACAAAACGAAATTATAGAAAAAGAAGCACTGGGAGACGCGCAGATCCTGATTGTATCTCCTGTGAATGTGGAGGAATTTCAACAATTTCTGGTTGAAAACAGCCTGAAAGAAAAGTCCGTGATTACATTGAATGCGGAAGTACAGTCTGATAAGATCGTTTCCTGTATCTATGCAGATGAGACAGAATGGGCCAGACAACTGGGCGATATGATTGCAGAGAAAGCGGAAGGCGAGAAAAAAGCATGGATTGGTGTGAGAGAAGAAAAATGGAGCGGCACGCAGCAATTCTATGATTCACTGAAAGAGACACTGGAGATGCATGGGATAGAAACAGTTCTGCAAATATGGCACGACGAGAGAGAACTTCAGGAGATCTTTAAAAGAGAAGAAAATCTCTTCGTGGGTCTGGATAAAAGGACAACAGAGCTGCTCGCAGAAAAGGCAGAAAATAAGAAAAAAGAGAATCGAAAAATTTTTGGAAACGGAATAAACAGTAGTATTGTACACAGTATGGAGAATGGAATTATTGAAGGAATTGCCACAATCAACGAGATGGATATGGGATGCCTGGCAGTTGCGAATGCGGTAAAGCTGCTGGAAGGAAATAAAATTACAAATCTTTTGATTGATCAGAAAACAATTCTTTCTGAAGAGATGTACAGCAAAAGATACGAACAGATTTTATTTCCTGTCTTCTAATATGAGGAGGACTGTCATGAAAAAGAAAAAAACATATCTCATTTGCATTGCTGCCATTTTGCTTGCTCTTTTATCAGGAAAAATCATATGGGACAATTACCATGAAACAGAAAAAGAAGCGATAAAGGTTGCAGTATTTGCTTATAAAAAATCAGATGTTTTTATCTCCGATATTATCGGAAATATGGAAAAAATGGCGTATACATACGAAAAAGAGACTGGGGTGCCAGTTCAGATTGACGTATTAGATGCAAAAGAAAATCAGAATGACCAAGACCGACAGCTTGATAAATGTCTTCAGCTCGATTATGATGTGTTTTGCGTCAACTTAGTTGACCGAACAACAGCATCGGTAGTGGTAGATAAGACGGAAGCAGAAGGTATTCCGCTTATTTTCTTTAATCGGGAACCAGTGGAACAGGATATCAAAAAAGGAAAAAATGTCTATTATATTGGAGCGGATGCAAAGGGATCTGCTGTTCTTCAGGGAAAAATGATTGCAGATCTGTATGTGAAAAGTCCTGAAGAGCTGGATTTAGATAAGGATGGCGAGGTAGAATATGTGATGATGGAAGGACAGATGGGTCATCAGGATGCTATCATCCGTACAGAATGGTCCATAAAGACAATACGCAGTGCAGGCGTTCCTTTAAAAGCAGTGGAATCCGGAGTGGCAAATTTTGACCGCAGTCAGGGAGCTGCATTGATGGAACAATGGCTTCAAAAAGGAAATGATATAGAACTGGTAATCTGCAACAACGATGAAATGGCGCTTGGCGCAGTGGATGCGATTGAAAAAATGGGCATAAAGAAAGATATAAAAATTGTAGGAATTGATGGGATTGCAGATGGAATTCAGGCTGTGAAAGAAGGAAAAATGTATGGCACTGTTATTTGCAACAGTAAGCAGCAAGGAGAATCCATGTTTACTCTTGCAGTCAGTCTGGCGCTGACCGGAGAGCCGGATAAAAGCTTAAAACTAACTAATGAGCGCTATATAAGAGCAGAGCTTGATGGGCTACTTTCACAATAACTTTTGAAATTTTTGAAGCAATATGACAAGAAAATATATAAAAATATAAGAAAAACGATAGTAGAGTTAAAAAAATTGTATAGAATTGCTAGAAACTTTGGTTTATAATGAGAACACAAAATAAAGAACGCGAGAAAGCGAATGGAGGTTATTTATTATGAAAAAGAGATTAGCATTATTACTCGCTTGTGGTATGGCAATGTCTATGGTTCCAGTACAGGCAGAAGAAGCAAAAGATGAGATCAACTTAGGTGTTCTGATCTACAAATTTGATGATACTTATATCTCTACTGTACGTGCTGCAATCGAGAAATATGCTGAAGAAGCAGATGTTACAATCAACTTAGATATGCAGGATGCACAGGGTGACCAGGCTAAACAGAACGACCAGATGGATATCTTAGTTGAAAAAGATCTGGACGCTGTATTAATCAACTGTGTTGATACAGGATCTGCTCAGGGACTTGCTGACAAAGCAAAAGATGCTGGTATCCCAGCTATCTTCTTCAACAGAGAGCCAGCTAAAGAAATTATGGAATCTTGCGACGGACTGTTCGTTGGAACAACAGCTTCTGAAGCTGGTGTAATGCAGGGTGACTTATTAGCAGATATGTGGGAAGCTCATCCAGAATATGACTTAAACGGTGACGGTGTATGCCAGTACTTAGTATTCAAAGGTGAACCAGGAAACCCAGAAGCAGAAGCACGTACATCTTACAGCGTATCTCAGGCTGAAGAACGTGGAATGAAAATGGAAAACGTTCAGGGTGAACCAGTTGTTGCTAACTGGGCTACAGACCAGGCACAGAACTCCATGGAAGCTATCTTAGCAGCTCATGAAGGCGAAATCGAAGCAGTATTCTGCAACAACGATGATATGGCACTTGGTGTTATCTCCGCATTAAACGCAGTTGGATACAACACAGATGCTGAAGCTGAAAACTGGATTCCAGTAATCGGTGTAGATGCTACAGATGCTGGTGTAGAAGCTATCAACAGCGGAAAAATGGCAGCTACTGTAAAACAGGATGGCGATGCTATGGGTAAAGCTCTGATCGAAGTTGCTATCAACGCAGCAAATGGAAAAGACTTTGTTGAAGGAACAGAATACGAAATCGCAGAAGATGGTGTTTCCGTACGTATCCCATATTCAAGAGTAGAAGCTACAACAGCAGATGCTGAATAATTTCAGATAATTAAGATTTATTAGACAGAATAAGAATTTTTCCTCCCTGAGAAACAAAATAAGGTAAGGTAAAATACAGAAAGGAGAGGTGATAGCAGAGGTATCTGCTCACTCTCCTTTTTTGGCAGGAAGAGAAAAATAAAATAGAAAAGTGGGGATAAAAGTATGGCGGAAAGTTATCTTTTAGAGATGCGGGATCTTGAAAAGGAGTTCCCAGGCGTAAAAGCGCTGAATAAAGCCAACCTTTTGTTAAAAAAGGGAAGCGTTCATGCTCTGATGGGAGAAAACGGAGCCGGAAAAAGTACTTTGATGAAATGTTTGTTCGGTATCTACAAAGAAGATGCGGGATCAATCAAGATCGAAGGAAAAGAGACACATTTTTCTAACCCGAAAGATGCGCTGGAACACGGAGTTGCGATGGTACACCAGGAGTTGAACCAGGTGCTTCGTAGAAGCGTTATGGAAAATATGTGGTTAGGAAAGTTTCCAAAAAAAGCTGGCTTGGTAGATCACAAAAAAATGTACGATGAGACGAAAAAGCTTTTCGACGAGATTGAAGTTCAAGTAGATCCAAAAGCAATCATCGGTGATTTATCTGTATCACAGAGACAGATGGTAGAGATCGCAAAAGCGGTTTCTTATGATGCAAAAATTCTTGTGCTTGATGAACCAACTTCTTCTCTTACAGATGAAGAAGTAGAGCATTTATTCAAAATCATCAACAAACTGAGAGCAAATGGTGTAGGAATCATTTATATCTCTCATAAAATGGAAGAAATTCTGAGAATCTCAGACGATGTAACGATCATGCGTGATGGACAGTGGGTTTCCACAACACCAGCAAAAGAACTGACGACAGATAAGATCATCAATATGATGGTTGGTCGTGAGATGTCTGATCGTTTCCCACCGAAAACAAATAAACCTGGAAAGACTCTGATGAAAGTAGAAGGTCTGACAGGAAAATATATGCCTACCTGTATTGATGTTTCTTTTGAACTTCGTGAAGGCGAAGTGCTCGGTGTTGCAGGACTGGTTGGATCAAGAAGAACAGAGCTTCTTGAGACAATTTATGGTATTGCACACAGAGAGAGCGGAAAGATTACATTAAACGGAAAAGAAGTATATAACCATAACTCTATGGAAGCAATCAAGAATGGATTTGCTCTGCTGACAGAGGAGAGACGTGCTACTGGTATTATTCCATTAAAGAGTATCACGTTCAATGCAGTAATTGCAAACATCAAAGCTTACCGCAATAAGTTTGGACTCCTTTCCAACAAGAAAATGGAAGAAGATACAGACTGGGTAGTTAAGAGTATGAAGGTTAAAACACCTACAAACAAGACACATATCAAATCTTTGTCAGGTGGTAACCAGCAGAAAGTTATCATCGGCCGTTGGCTGCTGACAAAACCAGTAGTTTTATTACTGGATGAGCCTACCCGTGGTATTGATGTTGGAGCAAAATACGAAATCTATCAGTTAATTAATGATTTAGCAGCCGAAGGAAAAGGCGTTATGGTAGTTTCTTCTGAGATGCCTGAGTTGATTGGTATCTGCGACCGTATCTTAGTTATGAGTAATGGTCACATGGCAGGAATTGTGGACGTCAAAGAAGACTTAAAGGGCGGAATGCAGGAAGAAATCATGCGTTTGGCAGCAAAATATGTTTAAGGCAGGAGAAAAACTATGGAAAAAACAACAAAATGGGATTCAAAGAAAATAAGCGAATTTTTGCTTAACTATGCATTGTATATTATCCTTGGTTTGATGCTGATTGTAATTATTTGTGTAAATCCAAAATTCTTGTCAGTATCAAACTTCACAAAAATCTTAACACAGGCTTCTACACGTATTATTCTGGCACTTGGTGTTGCTGGTATGATCGTGTTGGCAGGTACAGACCTTTCTGTTGGTCGTATCGTTGGATGTAGTGCTGCTGTAACAGCTTCTCTGGTTCAGGCTACTACATATGGTTCCAGAATGTATCAGTTTGAAAAAGACCTTCCACTGATCGTGCCGTTACTGGCTAGTATCGCTGTTGCAATGGTATTCTGTGTAATCAACGGTTTCGGTGTTGCTAAACTGCATCTGCATGCATTTATCATCTCCCTTGGTACACAGCTGATCGCATTTGGATGTACATGTATCTACATCAACAGCCAGGGTGGTGGAGCACAGGCTCTGTCAACATTTAACGCAAAATTCAACAACTTTGTAACAGGATCATTCAATATCGGAGGATTCAAACTTCCATACCTGATCATCTACGCTACAATTGCAGTTGTTATTATGTATATTGTTTGGAACAAAACAACATTAGGTAAAAACATGTTTGCTATCGGTGGAAACACAGAAGCAGCTGCTGTATCTGGTGTAAACGTAGCAAAAAATATCATGGGCGTTTATATCATCGCTGGTGTTCTTTACGGTGTAGCTTCTTTCTTAGAGGCAGGACGTATCGGATCTGTTAACACAGGTACAGGTCTGAACTACGACTTGGATGCGATCTCCGGTTGTGTAATCGGTGGTGTATCCTTCTCCGGTGGTGTTGGTACAATCCCAGGCGTTGTAATCGGTGTTGTAATCTTACAGGTTATCACATACGCATTCAACTTCCTTGGAATCGACCCATACTTACAGTATATCATCAGAGGTTTCATTATTATCCTGGCTGTATCTATCGACGTTCGTAAATACATTGCTAAGAAATAATTGGACAGTACAAATCTACCCTTATTATAAAACTTCAGGGCTGGTTGTCGTTGAGGCAGCCAGTCCTGAAGTTTTTTGGCTCTTTGTCAAAAGTAGGTATATATCGTTTCTGTTTGATGAAAAAGAGAAAACAGATATATTTTCAGTCAGTAAATAAAAAAAGATTGACAAATCAGAAATTTAGTATTACACTATACCCATCAAAAGAAAAACCGATGAGAAAGAGGAGTAGGCTCTAAGAGAAATCACAGAGAGCGGCAGAGGGTGAGATTGCCGTATAGATTTTATTGCTGAATGGACTTTCGAGGGCGATCTGAAATGAAAAGAGTAGGCATCGTCGGGAACCGAACCCGTTATCAATCAGGAGCGTATGTTTGTACGTGAGAGAGTGGACAGTTGTCAAATTGAGTGGTACCGCGATAATAAAAAAGTTTATTACCGTCTCAAACTAGAAATAGTTTGAGGCGGTTTTTTTAGTGCGCCTTGCGGCGCACGTTGCTAATGGATGAAAGTTCCTAATCCGC
>JAUNDP010000053.1 GCA_030526005.1 Eubacteriales bacterium | reverse complement strand
GAATTTCTATGCCTATTCTTTTTTTACTTTACCCCCAAGTAAAGTTTAGAACCAATAAACTATAAGATATATTACATAACAGTATTTTACAGAAAATAAATAATGAGAATGATACAATAATAAAATTTGATTGACAAGTGTTTTGTACTATTATATAATATTTTTGTCATGTGATATGAAGAGTACGGAGTATCCATGCAAATATTTTTTGACCACCTGAATAAGGTTAAGGCCATACGGACAGCCGGGTCAAATGCCGATTGGCGACAGATGTTGCCTTATTGATTGAGTTAGAAGCTCAAATTTTATGAGTTGGTTACTTTATAACCAGTGTAAAAGCACAGCATCAACTTGTGAAACGATCAATAAGAGTGGAAGGTAAGATATTTGCTAGATAAACTCTGAGTTCCAGATTCATCTCATGGTTTTTTTGCTGTCTGAATGACAAAGAAAAGAAGCAGAATAGAGAACATGAATGATAACACAAGTGTTATGCAATGCATAATTCTTGTGTTTTTTAATTACTTTTTAATAAAAATTTTAAGAACCATAGGAAAGGAATAAAGCTATGGGAGAAAAATTAAAGCTTTATGGATTTAATAATCTGACAAAAGCGCTCAGCTTTAATATTTATGATGTCTGTTATGCAAAAACAGCGCGTGAACAGAAGGATTACATTGCTTATATTGATGAACAGTATAATTCAGAGCGTCTGACAAGGATTTTAACAGATCTGACGAATATGATTGGGGCGAAAATATTAAATATTGCATGTCAGGACTATGAACCGCAAGGCGCTTCTGTGACAATCTTAGTTGCAGAAGGTTCCATGCATCCAAGAGGGGAAATACAGCTTGCTCATTTGGACAAGAGCCATGTCACTGTTCACACTTATCCGGAGTATCATCCAGAGACAAGCCTGGCGACATTTCGTGTCGATATTGATGTTGCGACGTGTGGAGAAATCACGCCGTTGTCTACTTTAGACTATTTGATAGGATCTTTTGATTCAGATATCATTACAATGGATTATCGTGTGAGAGGATTTACACGAGATGTCAATGGAGAAAAATTATTTCTGGATCGAGAAATCCGTTCGATTCAGGACTTTATTGATCCTGATACATTGAGAAAATATGATGCAGTGGATATCAATGTGTACGATGCAAATTTATTCCACACAAAGATGATGCTGAAAGAAATTAATCTGCAAAATTATCTGTTTAAGACAGACATTTATGAACTTCCGCCGAAAGTAAGGCTGGAAATTATGAATAACCTGCGTCGGGAAATGATTGAAATTTTCAGCGGACGCAATATTTATGGAAAATAAAAATCGGGAGGAAAATATGGAGGATCAAAGAAGAGCCCCGATTTATGAGGCACTGGAAAAATTTAGAAAAATGAGAATTGTTCCTTTTGACGTACCGGGACATAAGAGAGGAAGAGGCAATCCGGAACTGACGGAACTGTTGGGGGAAAAATGTGTAGGATTGGATGTCAATTCTATGAAGCCGCTTGACAATTTGTGTCATCCAATCTCTGTCATTCGAGATGCGGAGGAGCTGGCGGCAAATGCCTTTGGAGCGGCACATGCCTTTTTGATGGTAGGAGGAACGACATCGGCAGTACAGAGCATGATCTTGTCTGTAGCAAAGCGAGGAGATAAAATTATTCTTCCAAGAAATGTCCATCGCAGTGTGATGGGGGCGATGGTGCTGTGTGGTGCCGTACCTGTGTATGTCAATCCGGAATGTGATAAGAGGCTGGGGATTCCGCTGGGCATGAGTGTCCAGCAAGTAAAAAAAGCAATATTGGAAAATCCTGATGCCAAGGCAGTATTTGTGAATAATCCAACATATTATGGAATCTGTTCGGATTTAAAAGCAATCGTAAAGCTGGCGCATCAGCATGGTATGAAATGTCTTGTCGACGAGGCGCATGGAACGCATTTCTATTTTGGAGACAATCTGCCGATTTCAGCGATGGCAGCAGGGGCTGATATGGCGGCAGTCTCCATGCACAAATCAGGCGGCAGTCTGACGCAGAGTTCGTTTTTGCTTCTGGGACCGGATATGCCGGAGGGATATGTCCGCCAGATTATCAATCTGACACAGACGACAAGCGCTTCCTATCTGTTGCTGTCAAGCCTTGATATTTCTCGTCGAAATCTTGCATTGAGAGGAAAAGAGGCATTTGGTCATGTGATGGAGATGGCAGAATATGCCAGAAAAGAAATTAATGCGATAGGCGGTTATTATGCATATGGAAAAGAATTGTGCAATGGAGACAGTATATATGATTTTGACTGTACAAAACTTTCTATCCATACATTGGATGTAGGACTTGCCGGAATTGAAGTATATGACCTTCTGCGCGATGAGTATGATATCCAGATTGAATTTGGAGATCTTGGAAATGTTCTGGCCTATTTGTCCATTGGCGACAGACAGAGGGATCTCGAACGCTTGGTAAGCGCGCTCTCAGAAGTAAAGAGACGATTTGGAGGAGAGAAAACAGGTCTGATGGAACAGGAATATATTGATCCTGTTGTGGCAGTATCTCCACAGGATGCTTTCTATTCAGAGAAAGAATCTCTTCCTCTGAAAGAAAGCAGCGGAAGAATCTGCAGTGAGTTTGTCATGTGCTATCCACCGGGAATTCCGATTCTGGCTCCTGGAGAGAAAATTACAGACGAGATTTTAGATTATATTATCTATGCGAAAGAAAAAGGATGTTCGATGACAGGACCGGAAGATCCGATGATTGAACATTTAAATGTGCTGAAATAGCATTTCTGTTGGACAAAAGAGATTAAGATTAAGCCGGAAAACGGCATTGGAGGTAAATATGAATTTTTGGTTTTCAGAAGCTCAGACTCCGAATGTAAAGCTTTCGATTCGTGTAGATCGCCAGCTCTACAGCGGAAAAAGCGAATTTCAGAGAATCGATGTATTTGAGTCTCCGGAGTTTGGACGATTTTTGACTTTGGATGGCTATATGATGCTGACAGAAAAAGATGAGTTTATCTATCATGAAATGATTACACATGTGCCGATGGCAGTTCATCCAAATGTAAAAAGCGTACTTGTGATCGGCGCTGGAGACGGAGGCGTAATCAGGGAATTGACGAGATATCCGGAGATTGATCAGATTGATATGGTGGAAATTGATCCGCTTGTTGTAGAAGTCTGCAAAAAATATCTTCCGCAGACTGCGTGCTGTCTTGATGATCCGAGACTGAACATCTATTATGAAGATGGAGTAAAATTTATTCGCTCCTGTGAAGACAAATATGACTTAATCATTGTTGATTCTACCGATCCGTTTGGGCCGGGAGAAGGGCTGTTTACGAAGGAATTTTATGGAAACTGTTATAAAGCGCTTCGTGAAGATGGAATTATGGTCAATCAGCACGAAAGTCCATTTTATCCGGAAGATTCTATTGCCTGTCAGAGAGCACATAAACGAATTGTAGAGTCGTTTCCGATCAGCCGTGTGTATCAGGCTCATATTCCGACATATCCGTCTGGACACTGGCTGTTTGGATTTGCGTCAAAAAAATATCATCCGCTTAAGGATTTAAAAGAAACGAGATGGAATGTGAGAGGGCTGCACTGTAATTATTATACGACAACGCTGCACAAAGGAGCATTTTATCTGCCGGCATATGTGGAGGAATTATTAAAAGATGTGGAACAAGAATATTGAAGTATTTATGGGATGCGAGAAAGAATTTGACGATGCAGATACCGTCTTATTTGGTGCACCGTTTGATTCGACAACGTCTTACCGTCCGGGAACGAGATTTGGAAGCAGTACGATCCGAAGAGAATCTTATGGAATTGAAACATACAGTCCGTATCAGGACGCAGATCTGGAAGAGACAAATGTGATGGATCTGGGAGATCTGGAACTTTGTTTTGGAGACACACAAAAAGCATTAAATGCGATTGAGGAATGTGCCGGAAAAATTCTGGAAGCTGGAAAACGTCCTTTCTTAATAGGAGGAGAGCATCTTGTCACACTCGGCGCATTCCGCGCTGTATTTCAGAAATATCCGGAAGTTGTGATTGTTCATTTTGATGCACATGCCGATCTAAGAGAAGAATATCTGGGAGCAGAACTTTCTCATGCGTGTGTGATCAGACGATGTCATGATCTTATAGGAGACGGAAAGATCTTTCAGTTTGGAATCCGCTCTGGTGACAGAGAGGAATTTTACTGGGCAAAAGATCATGTTCAGATGCACAAATTTAACTTTGAAGGATTAGAGGAAACACTGCGCCAAATCAAAGGAAAGCCGGTATATTTTACAGTAGATCTGGATGTGATGGACCCTTCTGTCTTTCCAGGCACAGGTACGCCGGAACCAGGAGGAGTACGTTTTGACGAGTTGAGAGAGGCAGTTACGATGGTCTGCAAGGAGGCAGATATTGTAGGATGCGATGTCAATGAATTGAGCCCTCATTATGATGAAAGCGGTATCTCAGCAGCAGCAGCCTGTAAAATCGTGCGTGAGATGCTTCTTGCTTTAAAAAGAAAATAGAAATAATTTTTATAAAATCATAGTCAGAAAATCCATTATCTTTTGAGGATAGATTGTTTATAAATAAATCCTTTCGTTTGTCATCGGCGGAAACCCGCTATCTTCAGGTGGCGGGAAGAAGCCCTTTTAATATAGAATATTAGAAAAAGGAGAAAATATCATGGGAAAAGTATTAGTTATCGGATGCGGAGGAGTTGCCTCTGTTGCAATTCATAAATGCTGTCAAAACAGCGAGGTATTTGAAGAGATCTGTATCGCAAGCAGAACAAAATCAAAATGTGATGCGTTGAAAGAAAAACTGGCTCCGACAACAAAAAGTAAAATTACAACAGCACAGGTAGATGCAAACAATGTGGAAGAACTGATTGCTCTGATTGAAAAAGAAAAACCAGGCGTTGTATTAAATCTGGCACTTCCATATCAGGATCTGACCATCATGGAAGCATGTCTTGCTACAAAAACACATTATGTGGATACAGCCAATTATGAACCGGAAGACACAGCAAAATTTGAATACAGCTGGCAGTGGGCATACAGAGAACGTTTTGAGAAAGCAGGAATCACAGCGTTACTTGGATCAGGCTTTGATCCTGGCGTGACAAGCGTATTCTCAGCATATGCGCTGAAACATGAATTTGATGAGATTTCTGAGATCGATATTCTGGATTGTAATGGAGGAGATCATGGATATCCATTTGCGACAAACTTTAATCCGGAAATTAATATCCGTGAAGTTTCTGCAAAGGGATCTTACTGGGAAAATGGTCACTGGGTAGAGACAGAGCCGATGGAAATTAAGAGAACATATAACTTTGAAGGCGTAGGAGAAAAAGACATGTATCTTCTTCATCATGAAGAGATCGAAAGCCTTGCGCTGAATATCCCTGGTATCAAACGAATCCGTTTCTTCATGACATTTGGACAGAGCTATCTGACACATTTAAAATGTTTGGAAAATGTAGGAATGACTTCCATCGAACCGATTATGTACGAAGGAAAAGAAATTATTCCGCTGCAGTTCTTAAAAGCTGTCCTTCCAGATCCGGCAAGCCTTGGTGCGCGTACAAAGGGAAAGACAAATATCGGATGTATCTTCAGAGGAAAGAAAAATGGCGAAGAAAAGACATACTATCTGTACAATATCTGCGATCATGAAGAATGCTATAAAGAAGTGGGATCTCAGGCTGTTGCCTATACAACAGGCGTTCCGGCAATGATTGGAGCCATGATGATTCTGACAGGAACATGGAATAAACCGGGCGTTCACAATATCGAGGAATTTGATCCAGATCCATTTATGGATGCACTGAACGTATGGGGTCTGCCATGGAAGGAAAACCGCAACCCGGTTATGGTGGAGTAATGAAAGAAGAAAAAATCCGTACACCGTATTTTTTAGTCGATGAGAGACGCCTTCGTCGAAATCTGGAAATTTTAAAAGACGTTGCACAAAAGGCTGACTGCAAAATTTTGCTGGCACAGAAAGCATTTTCCATGTTTTCTGTCTATCCTCTGATGCGGCAGTTTCTGGCTGGAACAACAGCAAGCGGATTGTATGAAGCACGTCTTGGAGCTGAGACATTTGGGGGAGAAACGCATGTGTTTTCACCGGCATATCGGGAAGATGAATTTGATGAAATTCTTCGCTATGCGGATGATATCGTTTTCAATTCTCCAAACCAGGTCAGAAAATTTGCACAAAGAGCCAAAGAAGCTGGAAAATCAATCGGACTTCGCATCAATCCGGAGTGTTCCACACAGGATGGACATGAAATTTATGATCCATGTGCAAAAGGATCGCGCCTTGGAACGACAAAAGCAAATTTTGATCTGGAGATTCTGCCGCTTTTGGATGGATTTCATATTCATACTTTGTGTGAACAGGATGCAGATGATCTGGAAACGACAGTCATTGCATTTGAACAAAAGTTTGGATCCTATTTGCATCGAATGAAATGGCTTAATCTGGGAGGCGGACATCATATTACAAGAGAAGGATATCAAAAGGAACGTTTGATTCGTCTGATTCAGAGACTGAAAAAAACATATGGGCTGGAGATTTATCTGGAACCGGGAGAAGCAGTGGTTTTAAATGCCGGAGATCTCGTTTCAACGGTTCTGGAAACAATGGACAATGACATAAAAATAGCGATTTTAGATACATCTGCTGCATGTCATATGCCGGATGTCCTGGAAATGCCATATCGTCCTCCGCTAAGAAACAGCGGAGAGCCAGGAGAAAAAAAATATACGTATCGTTTGGGCGGACCTACATGTCTTGCAGGAGATATCATAGGGGATTACTCATTCGACAGACAGCTGAATGTAGGAGATACAGTCATCTTTGAAGACATGGCGCTGTACACAATGGTTAAGACAAATACTTTTAATGGAATGAGACTTCCTTCCATCGTATGGCAGGATTTGGACGGCAAAAAAACAGTGGTTAAAACATTTGAGTATGAAGACTTTAAGATGAGACTATCTTAAGAAGAGAGTGAAAAATATGAAAGTGTATATTGTACGTCATGGAGAGACTGACTGGAATTCAGAGAAACGACTGCAGGGAAGACAAGATGTTCCATTAAATAAAAAAGGCAGAGAAGTTGCTGAAAAAACAGCCTGTGGGATTCGGAATATTTCATTTGATGCAGCATTCTCAAGTCCTCTTTCCAGGGCAAAGGAGACGGCACAGATTTTGCTGGAAGGAAGAAATACGCCGATCTGTCTGGATGATCGACTGTTGGAAATCAGCTTTGGCGTGATGGAAGGCGAAAGAAAAGATCCTGTCATTGATTGTTTTTTTCATAGTCCTGAAAAATATGAGCCTCCTAAAGATGCAGAGAGTATCCCACATTTATTAGAACGGACAAAAGCATTTTTAGACGATCTGGCATCGAATAGTAAATTGAGAGATAAAAGTCTTTTAGTTATCACGCACGGTGCAGCCTCAAGAGCATTGCTGGCAAATGTAAAAAAACTGCCCTTAAAAGACTTTTGGAATGGCAGCGTTCCCAAAAACTGTGGAATGACTTTGCTGGAATGGAAAGACGGGCAATACAGTACCGTATGGGAAGATCGCATATTTTACAAGGAAGAATTGTAAAAGAATAAGAATCATAGACGCTGCATGAAAGTTATTGGCTGGCAGACTGCTTTGAAAAAATAGAATAAAAGCAGAAAAACAGGTCATACTGAGAGTGAAAGGAGTGTGACCTGCATGAATGGAAATGAAGAGCTGCTCAACTTTGTATATCAAAATTCTCAGATGGGTATTGATACATTAAAACAACTGCTGGAAATTTCAAAGGATGAAAACTTTAATAAGTATCTGAAAGGACAAGGCAGAGGCTATCTGGAACTCCATAAAAAGGCAAAAGAATTTCTGTATGAGAACGGGACAGATGAAAAGGGTCTTAGTATGTTGGAAAAAATGAAAACATACTGGATAATCAATATACAGACCATCAATGATAAATCAACATCTCATATTGCAGAAATGTTGATTACCGGAAGTACAATGGGAATTAATGAGGCAGTCAAAAAGATTCATGATTATGAAGGGACTGCGAAAAAGGAATATGTTGACCTTATGAGAAGATTACAGAAGTTTGAAGAGGGAAATATTGAACGGTTAAAAGAATTTTTGTAAGAACGGTTTGATACCTTAGAAATCATCTTATCATTTATGAACCACAGCATAAATTTTATTGATCAGAAAATAAAAAGCTGCCGGACAAAGTGTTTGTGTCCGGCAGCTTTTTTGTCGTTACTGCCAGAAATATTACTCATGTACAGACACTGGAGCTTGCAGAAAATGATTTTGTAGTGTAGAATTGTAGCGATATTTGATAAAAATAAAGAGAAGGAGCAAGGAAGATGAAGACATCTGATTTTTATTTTGAATTGCCTCAGGAACTGATTGCACAGGATCCGTTAGAGGATCGTTCCAGTTCCAGACTGATGGTATTAGACAGAAAAACAGGAACAATAGAACATCATATATTTAAAGATATAATACAGTATTTAACTCCGGGAGATTGCCTTGTTGTCAATGATACAAAGGTGATACCAGCGCGTTTAATTGGAAATAAAGTCGGCACAGATGCAAAAATTGAAGTACTGCTTTTAAAACGAAAAGAAAATGATGTATGGGAAACTCTGGTAAAACCAGGGAAAAAGGCGAAAATTGGAGCAGAAATCTCATTTGGTGACGGGCTTTTAAAAGCAAAAGTAATTGATATTGTGGAAGAGGGAAATCGCCTGATCCAGTTTTCCTATGATGGTATTTTTGAAGAAATTTTAGATCAGCTGGGACAAATGCCGCTTCCGCCATATATTACGCATCAGTTAAAAGATAAGAACAGATATCAAACTGTTTATGCGAAACATGAAGGATCAGCGGCAGCGCCGACAGCGGGACTTCATTTTACCCCGGAATTATTGCGGCAGATTGAGGAAAAAGGCGTTCATATTGCTCATGTGACATTGCATGTAGGACTTGGGACCTTCCGACCTGTGAAAGTGGAAGATGTGACAAATCATCATATGCATTCTGAATTTTATGTTGTGGAGCAGGACCAGGCAGATTTAATCAATGAAACAAAGAAATCGGGACACCGTGTAATCGCTGTTGGCACAACAAGCTGCCGAACATTGGAGTCTGCAACAAATGAAGAAGGAATATTAATACCGGGAAGCGGATGGACAGAAATTTTTATCTATCCGGGATACCATTTTAAGATGATTGATGCATTGATTACAAACTTCCATTTACCAGAGTCTACACTCTTAATGTTGGTATCTGCTCTTGCAGGAAAAGACCAGATTTTAAATGCTTATGCAGAAGCAGTAAAAGAACGATATCGTTTCTTTTCATTTGGGGATGCTATGTTGATAGAATGACACCGAAATCTAACATTTGTTAGGTAAAAAATAAATGCAGAATAAAGAGAAGGGGCTGTCGGTAAATACCAATTTTTAGCTCCTAAATCTTAAAATAAGAATCT
>JAUNDP010000014.1 GCA_030526005.1 Eubacteriales bacterium | reverse complement strand
CGGGACGCAGAGGTCGTGGGTTCGAATCCCGTCGCTTCGACTCCTTGGCAGGGGCGCCGGAGATCCTTGAGAAATCGAGGATTTCCGGTCTTTTTTTATGCTTTTTTTTGAATGAAAAAGACATTTGAGAGTGGGTGATTTTAAGAGAACGGACTCCCGGATTGGAAATTGGATATTCCTTTTGAGGCGGTATAAGACATTAAGATTGTGCAAATATCACAAAATAAAATGTGAAGTAACAAAAAAATGAGAGCATTTATCGGTAAAATGCAAAAAAATAGATAGGTTTTTAAGCAATATTATGATATAATAAATATGAAAAATCGGGATAAATGCAAATTTATACAGAAATCCTATAGAGCTATACACAAAGAGTGATCTATAGAGAGTCTTATGGGAGGAAAAATGATTTCAGTTTTACTTGGCGTGAAAACAAAAAAGATGACAGAAGAATGTCAAAAAACGGATTTTTTAAAAAGTGCTTCGGTAGAAATGATTAAGACAGCAGATGACGGAAAAGCAGCATGGGAGCTTTTTTTAAAATATCGACCGGAACTGGTCGTTTTAGAGACAGATCTATCGGGCTTGGATGGGTTTACGTTAGCGAAAAAAATACGAAAGGAGGCTCCGAAAACAGCGCTGATTTTTTTGGGACAAAAATCTTATGAAGAAGCAAAAGAAGCATTAGACTTACATGCAGAGGGATATTACATAAAAGAGGAACTTGCGTTGGGGGAATGGAAGGGAATCTTACAAAGAACGGCAAAGAAATTAGATCTTCAGAAGTTTTTAGAAAAATGTATGCTTCAATGTCAGATCAGTAATTATTTTCTTGGAAAGTATGGGCTGGATCAGGAAATTTTGAAGGAGATGTTTCCGAAGAGAATGGATTTTATGGTTTTGGAACAAGATCATATGCCTTCTGAGTTTGAAGAGATTATGCCAGTCCGTGAAGAAGCGGCAAATCCGAAAAAGGTGATGGAAATTATAAGAAGGGATGCTGATATTTCATATTTGGTCTATCTGGCACCATACCGCTATCTCTGCTTTTATGAAGGAAATGTGGATTCAAATCAGAAAGCATACGAGCTCAAAGAAAATCTGCATAAAGAGTTGGGAAAGAGCTTCTCATCATTTTTACTGTGTAGAATGACAAAAATGGATATGTGCTACGAGAATTATCAGAAAATGGAATGGCTGTTTGAACAGAGATATTTTGAGGGAGAAGGCGTAGTGATGGATTCTCTGTTTTATGAAAAGCCAAAGAATGAAAACAGAGAAATTTCTCTGGAAAATTTTAGGATATCTCTGGAAGAAGGATGTTTGGATACTTGTCTGAAAGAATTATCTGATTTATTCTTGCCGGTACTGAAAAACTCAGATTTCAGGAGCTTTACATCATTAGTGCGGGAGATCATGACGATCTTTTTAAAATATGATAATAAGGTACTGAATATTCATGATAAAGAAGTGTTTACACTGCATGACGGGGACAGCCAGGAATTCTTGACAGTTAAAGAAACGATCAGATGGCTGAGAAATAAGTGCAGGGAACTTCTGGCTTACAAAAAGGAAGAAATGGGATGTTCACAGTATATCAACCAAGCAGTGCGGCAGATTATCGTGGAATATAAAAAACCGGATCTGAGCGTGGAAGATATCGCTCAGTCGATCGGAATACGAGTGAATAGAATGAATGAAATGTTTAAGGAAGAACTTGGCGAGACGGCAGGTTATTTTCTGACAAAAGTAAGGATGGAAAAAGCACGGCAGCTTTTGGAAGATGGAGTGCGTGTGGGAGAAGTAAGCAATCAGATTGGCTATTATTCTCCGTCTTATTTCTCAAAAGTATTTAAAAAGACGTATTCTTTATCGCCAAAAGAATATCAAAAACAGATTGAAGTAGAGAAATTTGCAGCAAAAAATTGAAAATCCAAGAGAGATTTGATTCAATAGAAAAAGAAAGATTCTGATAAATTATAAGTAAATTATCAGGATCTTTCTTTGATTTTTGAAAAAATAAAGAAAAAATCGTATAAAAATGTGAAAAAAATAATAAAAAAGTGAAAAAAGACAAGAAAAATAAGAAAAATTATAATAAAAGAAAAATAATAATGATGAATATAAAAAATAATCTATTAAAATAAAAATATCAATATAGCCAAAGTAAAACAAATCATAAAACAAAAAACGATATAAAATAAAAAACACTATATAATGACAGGAGGGAAATACAATGAAGAAAAACAAAAAGAAATTTGTTGTAGGTGTCTCAATTATGAGTGTAGCTATGACTCTTGGTTCTCCGGCAATGGAGGGGATTGCAGCGGAATCAGCAGAAGTCGTATTTACAGGAGACGAATGGGATGGACATCCGGAGATTACAGAGGTAAATAAGGAACGGCCAAGAGCTACTTTTTATCCGTATGAATCTTTAGAAGCAGCAAAGACAATGGACAAAGGAAGCAGTCAATATTACAGACTTTTGAACGGAACATGGAAATTTCATTTTTCCAAAGTTTTGGATGAGCCTGTAGCAGGATTTGAGAAATCAGAATTTGATGACAGTGCATGGGATGATATTGAAGTTCCAAGTTGTTGGAATGTTGTAAAAAATGAAGATGGAACTTTTAAATATGAAACGCCAAAATATACAAATGCAAATTATCCTTGGAATTATACAGAAAAATTAAAACCTGGCGAAGGTATGAAGATTGGAAATACAATCGGAACGTATCGTACAAAATTCCAGCTTGAAGAAGGATGGCAGGATCGAGAAGTATTTTTGAACTTTGAAGCGGTAGAATCTGCATTTTATCTTTGGGTAAATGGAAAACCGGTCGGATACAGTGAAGATTCTTTCACTCGTGCAGAATTTGATATTACTCCATATCTGCAGGAGGGAGAAAATACAATCGCAGTGAAAGTTTATCGTTGGAGCGATGGAAGCTGGTTAGAAGATCAGGATTATTTGCGTTTACCAGGTATTTTCCGAGATGTATATTTGACAAGTAAATCTGCAGCTGAAATTCGTGACTTTAAAGTAGAGACAGATTTAGATGAAAATTATGAAGATGCAGTGCTCAGCGTAAAGACTTCTCTTAGAAAATTTAAAGAGGTAGAAGGCGCTGATTATAAAGTAAAAGCACAGCTTTTTGATGCAGAAGGAAATGAAGTAGCAGTAGATGGGTTAGAAGCAACTGTTGCATTTGATGGAGACGAGACGGAGGTGCTTCTGCAGGGAAATGTTGCAAATCCTGAAAAATGGTCAGCAGAGAAACCAAATCTATATCAATTGACACTTTGTCTGTACGATGGAGAAGAAGTAGTAGAAGCTACAGCCATCAAGATTGGATTCCGTGAGATTGAGTTAGTAGACAGAGGAACGAATAAAGCACGTTTCTTGATTAATGGACAACCAATCAGCATACGAGGAACAAACCGACATGAGATGGATCCTTCCGTTGGACGTGTTCCGACAGAAGAAATGATGCGCAAAGATTTAGAGTTGATGAAACAGCATAACTTAAACTCTGTGCGTACTTCTCACTATCCAAATGATCCACGTTTCTATGAACTCTGTGATGAGTACGGTATCTATGTAATGGATGAGACAAACAATGAGTCTCATGATTTGTTTGGACAGGAAATACATATTCCTGGAAATGGAGCAGAATGGAGAACCATGCTTCTTGACAGAATTGAAAATGTAGTGGAAAGAGATAAAAACCATGCAAGTGTTATTTTTTGGTCTATGGGCAATGAAGCTGGCGCAGGTCCAAATTATGGTATGGGCGCAGACTTGATTCGTGAGAAAGACAGTACAAGACCCATTCATTATGAAGTAGATAATATCCATGCAGATATGCATTCTGAAATGTATAAACGTCCAAGTACAGTAGAACATTTTGGGAAATTTGGAGATAAACCATTTATTCTTTGTGAGTACTGTCATGGAATGGGTAACTCCATTGGAAATATTGAATATTACTGGGATATCATTGATCAGTACCCGAATTTGATCGGTGGTTATATTTGGGACTGGGTAGATCAGTCAATCTATACAAATACAAATCCTATGGTTCATTATCCAGAAGCATCTTTACAGGATATGCGTTATGAAGTATGGGGAAATAAAGATGCACAGGGAATCAATGGATTAGGAATCAGTGGAAAAGTACATTTATATAAAACAGATAAATTATCCTTAAACGGACCTTTCACATTAGAGTTTGCTTTCAATGAAGAGACAAATATCTGGAGTGGAAATCCAGTGATGAGTTTAAGTGACGGCGCATTAAATATCAGATCTTATATGAGCGAAAGTTCACCGGCAGGCAAGGAATTGCGTGTGGCAGTTGGAGCAGAAAAATTAATCGTTCCACTTCCAGAAAACTGGTTTGAACAGTGGCATAAAATTGCGCTTGTATATGACGGCGCAGGTATGAAAGCGTATGTAGATGGACAGCTTGCAGCAGAAAAAGAATTTGTAATTCCAGAAGGAACATTTGAAAAAGGAACCATGATGATCGGCGGACGCGGCGGTATAGCGAACGACAACGTAATGATGGGAACTTTAGATGAAGTTCATCTTCTATCAAAAGCCTTAACGGCAGATGAAGTTGTAGCAGAACGCAAAGAAGATGAAAGCGCTATTGTATGGTTTGATTTTGAAGGAAGAACAGAAGAAGAATACGATCAGAAGACATATTTTGCTCATGGCGGCGACTGGATGGATACATTAAATTCTGGAAACTTCTGTCAAAATGGTATTATCTTCCCAGATCGTACAATCCAGCCAGAAATTCTGGAAGTAAAGAAAGCTTATCAGGGTGCAGAGTTAGAGTGGAAGGGCGATAATGTTATTTCACTTAGAAATGAAAATCTATTTACAAATATGTCAGAGTATGACTTTGTATGGACATTGACAGAAGACGGTCATATGATTCAGGAGGGAACACAGGTAGTAGATATTGCTCCTCAAACAACAGCAGAGTTTACAATTCCAATTGAAGCAGTAGAGGCAAAACCAGGTTCTTTATATCATTTGAAGTGTCAGTTCTTATTAAAAGAAGATACAATTTGGGCATCAGCAGGATATCCAGTGATTGAGGAACAATTTGAACTCGATTACAATCAGGGTACGGTAAAAGCGGAAGATTTATCTGCTCTTCCTACTGTTTCCATGGAAGAAACAGATGAAATGATTATTGTTTCAGCAGAAGAATTTACAGCAGTTGTAAATAAAGCAACAGGCGCATTAGATTCTTATATCTTCCAGGGAAATGAACTGTTAAGTGATCCTTTGAGACCAAACTTTGCTCGTGCTATGAATGAGAATGATAAAGAAGGAAATGGACCTCTTCCTGAATTTGCAGAAATCTGGGATGAAGCAGGAAAGAACAGAACAGTAGAATCTGTTGAAACACAAACAATCTGTGAAACAGCAGTGCGTATTGATGTAAAAGGTACACTTGGAAATGGCGTTCCATATGCAACAGGATATGTAATGTATGGAAACGGAGATATTTCTGTAGAAAATCAGATTATGCCAAATGATCAGTATGATGTAATTCCAGTGGTTGGAACAACAATGAAAGTTCCAGGAAAATATAACAATGTGACATTCTTTGGAAAAGGACCTCATGAAAATTACTGTGACAGAAATACAGGTGCATATAAAGGAATTTATGAGACAACAGTAGATGATCTGTTTGTTCCATATGAGACACCAAATGAGACTGGAACAAGAACGGATGTGACTTGGGTTGCATTGACAGATGAGCAAGGCAATGGATTAATGGCAAGTACGCATAAACCAATGGAATTTAGCGCACTTCATTATACAGATGATGAAATCAGACAGACAAAACATTCTTATCAGTTGAGAAAAGATGAAGATATCACATTTAAATTGAATACAGCACAGCAGGGTATCGGTGGAGACACAACATGGGGAGCTTGGCCACAGGAAAAATTCTTAAATAGAGCAAACCATAGCTATGAATACGAATATCGTCTGCATCCAGTCGTTGGATTTACAAAAGAAGCAGCTACAGAAGACAGCAAGAAAATGTACACAGATGGAACGATCTCAGACATTCTTTTGAATGGTGAATCCATGCATGATACATTCCTTGGAAATGACTTCAATGAATTCTTTAAAGAGAAATATGAATATGAAGTAAAACTTGCTGTACCAGAAGTACCGGAAGTAGCAGTGGAAAAATTCAGCGATGATGTTGAAGTTAATATTACAACACCAGATACTGTTCCAGGAGATATCGTTATTTCGGCTAAAAATGCACTTGGCAGAGAACAGAATTACCTACTTCATTTGACAGAAGAAAAAGAAGTTTACTTAAGCGATATGGAATATAATCATGTGACAAGATGGGAACAGGCAGTTCGAGATCGTGCTGTACGCAGAAGTCGTCTGGATCTGTTAGATGAAAAAGGTGAAATTCAGGAATTTGACAAAGGCATTGCAGGTCCAAAGAATAATGTGATTGTAGTTGATATCAAAGATAAAGGATTCAAGACATTTGAGACATATGTAGGACTGGATCAGAGTGAAGTAAGAAATAATAAAGCATTTGTAAAGAGCTTTGATTTCTATGTAGATGGAGAATTGAAAGCAAGCACAGGTGTAGTGGAATGCAATACTCCGATGCAAAAAGTAGTAATTGACGTGGAAGGCGCAAGTGAGCTGAAAATGGTATCTGTTCCGGATAGACAAGACGAAAATGAGAATTATCAGTATTCTGATGCTCCAGCCGTTTGGGCAGATGCTAAATTTGTTCGCTGACAGGTGAAAAGTGATATTTACCTCCCTCTTATTGTTATAGTAAACAGAAGCAGCTAACCAATTTTGGTTGGCTGTTTCTGTTTTTTTATAGATTTGAGGGAAAATAAAATTCTATACAGAAGCAGATCTTGATGAAATAAAATAGTAGAAAATGATAATAAATATAAAAAATATACTTTGCTTATAAAAATATATACGAAAGAATTGAACTTGTAAAAAATAAAGTTCTGCGTTAGGAATAATATGACGATTATGATGCGAAAAAGATCGTATATTATGGGAAAATGCAATAAAATTGAAGACAGAGAAAAAATAATGAAAAATATTGTATAAAAAATAGTGTAAATCTATATAAAATATGTACTTTTTGACTATGACAATCAAAAAGTACATATTTTTATGTTTCTGATAATAGTTTTTTAAAAAAAGACAAAAAATTAGTAAAAAAGGATAATTTTTAGAATTTTATTTTAATGAAAAACAAAAAATAGTTTGATAAAATATACCCGATGATTAAAAAGAAAACAATAATCTTATAGGGAGGCAAGAATCATGCATAAAAGAAAAGTAATAGCAAGTCTTACTTTAATGGCGACGGTTATGGCTTTTGGTGCACCAATGGGGATGGTTTCAGCAGAGTCACCAGAAGCAGCAGAAACAACAGCAGTAGAATTTTCAGGAGACGAATGGGACGGACATCCTGAAATCGTACAGGTAAATAAAGAAAGAGCCAGAAGTACGTTTTATCCATATGAATCCGTAGAATCAGCAAAAAGCGGAGAAAAAGAGAACAGTCAGTATTATCAGTTGTTAAATGGAACATGGAAATTTAAATTCTCCGATACAATCGAAGGAAAGCCAGTTGATTTTGAGGGAACAGATTTTGATGACAGTACATGGGATGATATTGAAGTTCCGAGCTGCTGGCCAGTAGTCAGAAATGAAGATGGAAGTTTCAAATATGAAAATCCGATGTACACAAACAGTACTTATCCATGGAGATATACAGAAGATCTTGAGCCAGGAGATGGTATGAAAATAGGAAATTCAGTTGGAACATACCGTAAAGTATTTGAACTGGATGAAAACTGGAAAGATCGTCAGGTATTCTTAAATTTTGAAGGTGTGGAATCTGCATTTTATTTATGGGTAAATGGACATAAAGTAGGATACAGCGAAGATACATTTACACGCGCGGAGTTTGATATCACTCCATATCTTCAGGAAGGTGAGAATACAATCGCAGTTCAGGTATATCGCTGGAGCGATGGAAGTTGGCTGGAAGATCAGGATTATATCCGTCTTGCCGGAATTTTCCGTGATGTATATCTGACAAGCAAAGATGCGGCTGAAATCCGTGATTTCAAAGTAGAGACAGATTTAGATGAAGAATATAAAGATGCAAATCTGAAAATCACAACAGACCTTCGTAAATTCAAAGATGTAGAAGGCGCAGATTATAAAGTAAAAGCACAGTTATTTGACGCTGAAGGAAATGAAGTTGCAGTAGATGGACTGGAAGCAGCAGTTGCATTTGATGGAGAAGAGACACAGGTGGTACTGGAAGGCAAAGTTGTTGATCCGGCAAAATGGTCTGCAGAAAAACCGAATCTGTATCAGCTGGTATTATGCTTATATAATGGAGAGACAGAAGTAGAAGCTACTTCCATCAAGATTGGTTTCCGTGAAATCGAACTGGTAGATGATGGAACGACAAATGCAAGAGTGCTGGTAAATGGTCAGCCAGTCAGCCTGCGCGGAGCAAACCGTCATGAGATGGATCCAGAAGTGGGACGTGTTCCTACAGAAGAGATGATGCGCAAGGATTTGGAACTGATGAAGCAGAACAACTTAAATGCAGTTAGAACTTCTCACTATCCAAACGATCCTCGTTTCTACGAACTGTGTGACGAATATGGTATCTATGTAATGGATGAGACAAATAACGAATCTCATGGTCTGTTCGGAAATGATATTCATATTCCAGGAAATGGAGAAGAGTGGAAAACAAATCTGTTATACCGTGTTGAAAACGTAGTAGAAAGAGATAAAAACCATCCATCTGTTATTATCTGGTCTCTCGGAAACGAAGCCGGCTTAGGACCAAACTATGGCGCAGCAGCTGAATGGATTCATGAGAATGATGCTACAAGAATGGTTCATTATGAATGTGATAACCAGTATGCAGATATCCATTCTGAGATGTATGCACGTCCAATGACAGTAGAATTATTCGGAATGAATGGAACAAAACCATTTGTTCTCTGCGAATATGCACACTCCATGGGCAACTCTACAGGAAATATGGTTGATTACTGGGAAATTATTGATAAATATCCAAACTTGATCGGTGGATTCATCTGGGATTGGGTAGATCAGTCTATCTATACGAAAACAGAGCCGATTGTAAAATATCCAGAAGCATCTCTTCAGGATATGCGTTATGAAGTATCCGGAAATAAAGATGTAGAAGGAAAAGCAGGAACAGGATTAAACGGAAAAGTATACTTCTATGAAAATGACAAACTGCGTCTCAATGGACCGTTCACATTAGAGTTTGCAATCAAAGAAGATCACAATATTACATCATCCAGAATCATGAGCCTCAGTGAAGGCGTCCTGAGTCTGAAAACAAACGTAAATGAAGAAGCTGCAAGTGGAAAAGAACTGATATTATCAGTAAGTGCTGGAGAAGGAGCTGAATTAGTAGCTGAGCTTCCAGAGAACTGGTTTGACGAGTGGCATAAAGTATCTGTTGTCTATGATGGAGCACAGTTGAAACTGTTTGTCGATGGAACGCTGGCAGCGGAAGCACCTTTCGTAATTCCAGAAGGAAGCTTTGAAACAGGTACTATGATGGTAGGCGGAAGCGCTCTGACAAGTGCAAGAATTTTGTTAGGTACTCTGGACGAAGTACATCTTCTCTCGAAAGCTTTGACAGATGAAGAAATCGCAGCAGGCAGCGCAGATCAGAAGGATGCAATTGTATGGCTTGATTTTGAAGACAGAGTAGAGACAGAAAGAGAACAAGAACAGTATTTCGCATATGGCGGTGACTGGATGGATTCTCCAAACTCCGGAAACTTCTGTCAGAATGGATTAATCTTCCCAGACCGTACTATTCAGCCAGAACTTCTGGAAGTGAAGAAAGTATATCAGGGAGGAGAGATGACATGGAAAGGTGATAACGTAGTTTCCATGAAGAACGAAAACCTGTTTACAAATCTGAATGAATATAATTTCAAATGGACATTAACAGAAGATGGCAATGTAATCCAGGAAGGAACAGCAGATACAAATGTAGAACCACAGACAACAGCAGATATCACACTGCCAATTGCTCCAGTAGAAGCAAAAGCAGGTTCTGAATATCATCTGTATTGTGAATTTAGCCTGAAAGAAGATACTGTATGGGCAAAAGCCGGTCATCCAGTAATTCAGGAACAGTTTGAGCTGGATTATGGACAAGGAGAAGCAGCCCCAGAAGATTTAAGCGCACTTCCAGCAGTAACAGCACAGGAAGATGAAACAGCAGTTACTGTTTCAGCAGAAGGCTTTACAGCAGTTGTGGACAAAGCGACAGGTGCTTTAACTTCCTACAACTTTAATGGCAATGAACTTCTCGATGCCCCATTAGAGCCAAACTTTACAAGAGCAATGAACGAGAATGATAAAGAAGCAGGTCCTCTGGCAGATTTCTCTGAGACATGGGAAGCAGCAAGAGAAGAACGCAAAGTAGAATCTGTAGCTGTTCAGCAGATTGCAGAAGGTGTAGTACGTGTGGATGTTAAGGGAGTTCTTGGAAATGAAGTTCCATATGCAACAGGATATGTAATGTATGGAAATGGAGATATCTCTGTAGAAAATCAGATTATGCCGAATGATAATTACGATGTGATTCCATTAGTTGGAACAAGAATGAAAGTGCCGGCAAAATATAATAACGTTACATTCTTTGGAAAAGGACCTCATGAGAACTACTCTGATAGAAATACAGGCGCATTCAAGGGAATCTATGAGACAACAGTAGATGATCTGTTTATTCCTTATGAGACTCCAAACGAGACAGGAACAAGAACAGACGTAACATGGGTAGCTCTGACAGACGACGAAGGAAACGGTCTGATGGCAAGTACAGGAAAAGAAATGGAATTCAGTGCTCTGCGTTACACAGATGACGAAATTAGACAGAATAAACACGTTTACCATATGCAGAAAGATGACAGCATTAACCTGAAACTGAACCTGACACAGCAGGGTGTTGGTGGAGATACGACATGGGGAGCATGGCCACAAGAAGAATATCTTGTAAGAGCAAACCATTCTTATGAATATGAGTATCGTCTGCATCCGGTAACCGGATTTACAAAAGAAGCAGCAACAGAAGAAAGCAATAAAGTATACAGCGATGGAACACTTCAGGATATCTTAATCAATGGAGAATCCATGAAAGAAACCTATCTGGATACCGATTACAACGAATTCTTCTCAGAAAAATATGAATATGATGTAAAACTTCCAAATGCAGAATTACCAGAAATCACAGCAGTTCCTTTGAATGATCAGGTAGAAGTATCTGTTACAATGCCGGAAGCAGTTCCTGGAGATGTGACAATCACAGCAAAGAACGCTCTCGGAAGAGAACAGAGTTATGTTCTTCATCTGACAGAAGAAAAAGAAGTTTACGCAAGTGATCTGGAATACACAGATGCAACCGCATGGGGTCAGTGTGTACGCGATCGTGCTCTGTACAGAAATCCAATCAATCTGTTAGACGAAAACGGTGAACGTGTAGCATTTGAAAAAGGTATCGGTGCTTCCAAGACATCCATCATCACATTTGATATTAAAGACAAAGGATTCAAAACATTTGAAACATATGTAGGTCTGGATCAAGATGGTCTGGAAAATGATACAACATATGTAAAAGCATTTGAATTCTATGTAGACGGCGAACTGAAAGCAACATCAGGCGAAATGCACCCAGATACACCAATGGAAAAAATTACTGTTGACGTAGAAGGCGCAAGCGAACTGAAACTGGTTGTTGTTCCGGACGAACAGGTTGAAAATATCTATGTGGTAGCTAACGCTCCAGCTACATGGGCAGACGCTAAGTTTATCCGCTAAGAACAAAAGGATAGAACAGATCAATAGAGTAAAAGAAATATAAGAGGGATTCCCTGCAAAATCGAAAAAGATTTTGCAGGGAATCTTTTTGCGCCGGTAGAATAAGAAATATAATTATTTAGTCAGTTTTTTGCGAACCAGTATCAATATTGGCGGTTATTTTTAGGTTCCCAATATAAAAGAGCGCCAAAAAAATGGTGTTCATAAAAATATTTACCAGATAAATCTTTATGAAGGTATTTTTCTAATATTTGTTCGATCTGAGTCAGAGTATATTGACCGCTTAAAATACGGCGGCTTTCTTGCTCCGCTGCATGGTGTAATGAATTAAAAAAATACGTTTTTTTCAACGGGATGATTTTGACACAGCAATCAATGCCAAGTTGATAAAGAAGATTGACAAGATAAATATAATCTAGTCTATGATAATTAATTTTTAAATCTAGTTTTTCTTCTATCTCTTTATAATAAGGCTGTTCTGGACCGCTCGTCATGCCAATTACACATAATTTTTGAGCTGTGTCATTAATCTTTTTTAAACAGTTTTCAATCTCCATCATTCTATAAAAACAGTTAAAAGCCACGACAACGTCGCATGATACGGCATTATAATCTTCCCATTTCGATTCAATAGTATGAATATTTTTTCCTTTTTTCTTTCCGTTTTTTATAATATATGACAAAACATCAGATGAAATATCTGTGCAGTACATATTATTGCAGATATTGGCAAGATCAAAAGTATAATTTCCCCAACCAGGACCGATTTCAAGAATACTGTCAGGATGATATGGAAGAATAATTTTTTTCATTTCTGCGGCAATAGGTTTCGCATATTCATCCTGATGATATTCCAAACGATTTTTCATAAATTCATGCCAAAATTTACGTTCTTCCCCATCATTTGTTGTACGTTGACTGTACTCTCCGGACCAGTTTCGCATGGCCTCGCGCCATTTTTCACCATAGTTTTCCATGTTTACTCCGTAATGCATTCCATCTTCTCCTCCAAAGGAATAATAATTTTTCCAAATTGTGTCTGCAGCAACTTGACTTTTATATGAAAAACATTTTCAATAAGCTCTTCTGTAATGATCGCTGAAGTATTTCCAGAAGCAGTAACTTTTCCATCCTGCATAAATACAGCTTGATCTGTAAATCTGGAAATCAGAGAAAGATCATGCATTACTAAAAGAACAATACAGTTTTTTTCTCTGGAAATTTTTCGAAGAATCTGCATAACTTCAATCTGGTGACGAATATCTAATGCAGAAGTCGGTTCGTCCAGTAAAAGTATTTTTGGTTCTTGGACAAGAGCTCGGGCAAGCATTACTTTTTGATATTCTCCTCCGCTAATCTCATCCACATATTTGTCACGCAGATGATTAATATTAAGATAAGAAAGCGTTTCTTCAATTATCTCATAATCTTTTTTTGTTAAAGACCAATTTACATAAGGTCTGCGGCCAAGTGTGACAAATTCTTCAGTCGTCATGGGAAAAGAAAATTGAGATTTCTGAGGAACATAGGAGCGAATTTTAGAAACTTTTTTTCGATCCATAGAAAGTAAATCTTCCTCATCTATTAAAATCTTTCCATCCTGGATTTTATGGAGTCCGGCAATACATTTTAATAATGTGCTTTTTCCTACTCCATTAGGTCCCGCAATTCCAGTTACTTTTCCAGCAGATGCTGTAAAATAAATATTTTTAATGATTGTCTTTTCACCATATCCCGATTTTAAATTTTCAATTTTTAACTCCATATTAATTTCCCCATATTTTTTTCTTTCTGGTTAAAATGTAGATAAAAAAAGGCACCCCTATTAATGAAGTAATAATACCGACAGGGAGTTCTTTGGGCAATAGGATAGTCCGCGCTACCGTATCAGAAGCAAGTAAAATAATACTGCCAATCATAGCTGATTCTGGAATCAGTTTTCGATTATCCACCCCAACTAAACTTCGTGCAATATGCGGGGCCACCAACCCGATGAAGCCGATTACACCGGAAAATGCGATACAGATAGAGGAGACAAGGGTAACTAATATCAATGAAATCGTTTTTAAGTACTTGACACGAACGCCCAGCGTTGCAGCGATATCTTCACCAGCATTCATGGCATTAAAATCCCAGGCCAGTTTTACTGTAAATAAAAGGCAAATCAAAATAAAAGGAAAAATAATTGCTACAGCCTTCCAATTTGCTCCCCAAAATCCTCCCATCAGCCAGATATCTAAATTTTTAAGTGCTTCTGATGAAGAAATATATTTTAAAATGGAGACTCCTGCCGAGAAAAGACTGCCTACAGCAGTTCCTGTCAGAACCAGAATATTGATATTATTTTTACAGAATTTTGCGACAAGACAAACAATACCAAGAGAAATACATCCAAATAGAAAGGCATTCAGAGCGACGAGAGAATATCCTGAAAAAAGAAAATTTTTCTGAATAAATAGGTTGCCTAAAACCATGGCAGTTGCCGCTCCAAATGACGCTCCATTTGAGACACCCAGAGTAAATGGAGATGCCAAAGGATTTCTAAGTAAGTTTTGCATAATACATCCACTTAGTCCAAGCGCAATTCCTGTAAGAGAACATAATACAATGCGAGGCAGACGTACCTGAAAAAAGATATAAGAGATATTCTGAAAATTTGAATCATAATTTTGGATCACATATTGTTTTATCAAATGAGTAACAGAAATAGGGACGGAGCCGCAATGGATACTAATGATAAAAATTGTGATAAAAAGCATAGCTGTAATTAATACAGCCATGCTTTGAAGACGTCCTTTCTTATGAATTTGTCTATTTTGCTGCATAATACCAAATTCCTTTGTATTCTGTGTTCAGCCAGTTTTCAAAATATTCTTCTGCATATTCTTCTGTATTTATATCGGAAAATTCTTCAGGATATAAATATTTACAAAGTTGTAAAACACCAATATGTCTTTTTGAAGCCCCAAGAAAATCTGTATGGAAGATATAAACTTCCTTGTTTTTGCCAGCATCTGTCTGAGAAATAGAAGAAATATCATAGATATTATCCAAAACCGTCTGGAAGTCAGCTTCATCTGTACAATTATATCCTCCCAGCCATGTTCCATGAAGGGTAATTACTTGAGGATTACAAGAAAGAGCATATTCTTCATCTACTAGAATAGTAGTATCTCCTATGGCAGGATCGTATTGAATCTCAGGAGAGGCGTCTATGCCCCCAGCAAGAATGGTAGAATATCCTTCACCTACACCCATGTCTCCGTCTATATTCATACATGGAAAAATACGATAACCGCCTTGACTATTCATGAAACCTACAGATAACGCCATCACTGTTTTTCTCTTGGAATCGTCAATTTGAGCGACTCTGGAAGCTGTGTCTTGTTCTATTGTATTTTTATATTCTAAGAATTCCTCTGCCCGCTCCTCTTTACCAAGAATAGATCCAAGCAAAAGCAGTTCCTCATCGAAATTCTGAGGCTGATAATTGTCGATACGGATCACTTCGATGCCAGCTGGAGTTAAAGTGTCTTCAAGTTCCATTGCTCTGTTGGTATGAACAAATACGGCGTCTGGATCTAACGCAATGATTGCTTCCAAGTTTAATTCACCGGTGTCACCCATATCAGGAAGATCATTATAACCAAGATAAGAATTGTTCTCCACAGTAGTATCTCCAGTAGCAATTACTTTGTCTTCGGCTCCAAGAATTTTAACAGCTTCAGCGGTCTGTCGGTTCAAAACAATGATTTTTTCCAGCGGCTTTTCTAAATGAAATTGTGTCCCGCAAGAATCTGTAAAATCTGTAACTGGTTCAGAAGCCCAGACAGAACAAGAACTGGAAAATACTCCGATAAGTGTAGCTGCGCCTAAAAACATTTGTTTTATAGCCCTTTTGTAATTCATTTTTCATTTCCTCCTTAAAAGTAAAAGATATTTGACAGAAAAGAAAAAACACTCTTTCATAAAATGAGAGAGTGTCTGTATCCAAAAGAGACCCTTAAGGGCAATGGCTCCATTGAATATCCTTCCCATCGAAAGATATACAATCTGAATCAAAGCAGGTCTCCTGGCTCGAATTCAACCTCCTCATGTCCTTCCCGAAATCATTTTTCAGTGGATAATTCTCATGATTTGTCCTTCTTACAGTAGCGAGGGCTGCTGCAGATTTGCACTGCATTCCCTTTTAATTTCAAAAATTTTTCTTTTTGAAAACTTTGATCAGTATGATAAATATATTCTAGTCGAAATATCATATACTGTCAATCTTTATGATATAATATATTCTACCGTAATTTAATTGGTTTAGAACGGTAGTGAATGAACAGACAAGAGGAGAAATTTGAGAATGGAATATATGTTTGATTCCGAATTTTATCAGAAGGTTTTAAATCAGACGCATATCAATATTTATATCACAGATATAGAGACAGATGAGATCGTATATATAAATGATTATATGAAGAAAACATTTCAACTGGATGATAAAAAAGAAAAGATATGCTGGAAGGTGCTTCAGAAAGACAAGACAAAAAGATGCGAGTTCTGTAAGATTGATCAGCTGGTAAAATCGAGAGATAAAAAAGTTTATGTGTGGGAACAGAAAAATGCAGTCACAGGAAGAACATATATTAATTATGACAGTATAGAAAGCTGGAACGGACGTATCTACCATATCCAAAATTCGATTGATATCACAGATAAAATTCAACTGTCAAAAGAAGTTTCCATTGATGAACTGACAGGCGTATGGAGCAGAAATGCAGGGAAAAGACGTCTGGATGAAATCTTAAGACAGATGGGAAACGACGATAAATTTACCGTTGCGTTGTATGATATCAATGGATTGAAATGGGTCAATGATACGTACGGTCATTTGGAAGGAGACCGTCTTTTGCAGTTTGTGGCGCAAAATATAAAAAAAGAACTGGAAGAAGGCGACTTTATCTTCCGATTGAGTGGGGATGAATTCATTATTGTGTTCGTGGACAAGACGGTAGCGCAGGCAGACAGATGGATGAAAAAAATACTTGATCTTCTGGAGGAGAGAAGCATTGCAAATGGGATGAGCTACGGCGTGGCTTTCAGCTATGGCTTTGCCAGCATTTATGCAGGAGGAAACTTAAGCGTCTCTGATGTACTTTCGATTGCGGACACACAGATGTATATACAAAAGAGAAACTACCATATTATGAAAGGAAGAAAACGCTTTCAGGAACAAAAGACGAGAATGGTCGAGATCCCTCCGTTTCAATATAATAAAGATTACTTATTTGAAGCATTATCAGAGAGTATTGACGGTTATATGTTTGTGGGAAATCTAAAAACAGGAGAATTTATGTACTCTCATAAAATGGTAGTTGATTTTGGACTGCCGGGTCAGATCGTGTCGAATGCAGCTGCATTCTGGGGAGAAAGAATCCATCCTGATGATGAGATGATGTTTTTACGAAGTAATCAGGAGATTGCCGATGGAAGAGCAGAACGCCATACGATTGCCTACAGAGCAAAAAACACAGATGGAGTCTGGGTGCATCTTTTGTGCAAAGGGAAAATGATTCGCAATGAATGGGGAAATCCGGACTTGTTTGCCGGGGTAATTCAAAATCTGGACAGAGGAAACAAATCAGAAGAAAGCGGCGGCAGCCTGGCGTCTTCAAAGAAAAGCGATCTGGAATTATTTATCAATTCCATGATTTATACAGAGTATTACATGGGAAAAAGAAAGGCGACAGAAAAGAAAGAAAAATTTGCACAATCCGATCGAAACAAAGTATTTTACTTTGCAGAGAAGATGCAGGAAGAGAACAAGTCCCATATAAAAGAACAGCTTTTGGATTTCTTAAATCAATATATTCCAGGAGGAATTCTGGCTGTGTATGACGAGCCGGGCTTTCCTCTGCTTTGTCTGGACCATGCTGTTTTGGAATATACGCAGTATACATTTGAAGAATTTTATGAAACGACGGGCGGCGATTTTGGCAGACTGATTTACCCAGATGATCAAAAAATGGTGGAAGAAGAGATTGCAGGACAGCTGCAGGCAAAAGAAATCTACGAAATACGATATCGCATTTTATGCAATGGGGGAAGCGTAATCTGGGCTTATGAAAAAGGAAAATATATCACAGCCGATGATGGGCGCAGAATGATTTTATCCTTTTTCGTAGAGATCTCACATGAAGTTCAGAATGAACAGGAAATGCGGTTTATCAAAAAAAACAGTATGGATGGAATTTTTAAAGCTTCTATCACAGAGAGTTTTCCTTTAATATATGCGAATGAGAAATATTATAAAATTCATGGATACACAAAAGAACAGATGGGAGATGAGAGAAATAATCTTGCGATGCTACTGGTGTATGAGCCAGATCGAAAAGACGTCCAGAAACAGATCGAAAAGTGGCTTCAGGACAAGGAAGACGAGATCGTGTTGGAGTATAGAATAAAAAAAAGGGACGGCAGGATCGCCTGGGTTCATGCGGATGCAGAGATCACAACTCTTCCAGATGGATCGTTTGCCATGCTTGGAATGGTGAGAGATATCACAAAACAGAGAGAGTTAGAAGAATGCCTGCGCCGCACGGAACAGCTTTTTGCGATTGCAAAAAAGCATACACGGCTGAAGCTCTGGGAATATGATGTGAAAAATAACAGAATCATTCAGAAGAATGACTCACAGGAATTTCAAGGATATGGAAAGGTCATAGAAAATATTCCGGAGAGTTTAATTGAGGAAGGATATATACATCCTGAGAGTATTTCTGCTATACGAAAAATGTATAAAAGAGTCCGGGAAGGAGAAAAAGAGGTAAGCGCAGTAGTGCAGGTGAGGGGAAAGGATTCCAGGGACAAATACTGGTGGGAAAAGATTACTTATACATCCGCTCAAAGTGAGAATGGCAGGACAATCTGGGCAGTAGGAGCTTCCGAGGATGTGACGGCACAGAAAGAGGCAGAGATCGGCGCATTCAAAGAAGAGATGATGAGAGAAATGCTGGAGGGAGATCTGCTTTTTAGTTTTCGGATCAATATCAGAAGAAATTATCTGGAAGAAGTATGGGAGTGCAGCCAACAGAAAATGAAGGAAGGACTTCATGATCTGGGCTATCCTGAGATTTTCAAAAAAATAAAAGAGACGATTGCGAATGAAGACGACTGTAAACGGTTTCAGGCGTATACATTGGATAAAATCTATGAATATGCACAGACGATGTATCCGATTCCAGACTTTGAATTTCGTCAGAAACAAAAAGACGGAATGATCCTGTGGGTGATGCTGAATATGAGAATTATGAGATCACCGAACGGGGAAGAACCGATTCTGTTTGGATATGCCCGTAACATAGATCTTCAGAAAAAAAGAGAACTGGCTCTCCAGAAAAAAGTGGAGATCGATGAGGTGAGCGGATTCTACAGTCATGCGACAGCGAAACTTTTGGTTCAGAATATTTTAAAAAATGAAAAAGAAAATAAGGGAGTCAGCGCTCTTATGCTGCTGGATGTAGATAACTTTAATAAAGTAAACCGCACGGGAGGCTATCTGGCAGGAAATACGATTCTAAGGCAGATGAGTCAGGAGATCAGAAGCAGAATACCGGCATCGTGCATATCGGCGCGCCACAATGGAGACGTCTTTTCTGTCTTCTTCTATAATATGAAATCGGATCAGGAGATTTATCGTCTGGCGATGGAAATCCGATCAGCGCTGTGCCGTCGGTATACAATAAAGCAGTATGAAATTCACCTGACAGTATCTGCCGGGATGGTCTACCGTTTTTCAGATGATATGACATATGATCAGATGTATCAGTGCGCACTTCATTCTCTTGACACTGCAAAGAGAAATGGAAAAAATATGATGCTTTTTTACAGAGAAATTGAAAATCTGGACTCTGGCATGGAAATTGAATTTATGGTGGAGATGAAAGACTACAATATTATCTACATGAACGTGACAGGCCAGATTGCTTTGGGGATGAAAGGGACGATGAAGACGAACCTGAAGTGTTATGAGCTGCTTTATAATCGAAAGAAGCCGTGCCCATTCTGCAATGCGAGAGTCCATTTTGAAAAAGCGTGCGCATGGGAATGTTTCATTCCAAGATTCAATAAATTGATGTATGTGCAGGAGAGACTTGCCCTGAAAGAGGGGGAGATTGTGAGAGAAATCCGTCTGCGAGAGCGATCATTTGATGGAAACCGTGGGAGTGAAGATGAAAATCTTTATATCTTTATGGAAGAGTGCTACAGCAACATCGAAAAAGGAGAAGATTTACAGTCTGTGCTTCGATCGTGTATGGCTTACGTTGGGAAGTTTTATCATGCTCGTTGCGTCCTCTTTCTTACAAAGGAAGAAGAAAAAGAACTGAAAGAGACGATGGTCTGGAGAATGGACAGCCTTTCAGCAGACGATGGCCTGGAGAAAAAGCGAGAAAATGGATGGCTGGAAAAAGTTTTGGAACTGGCGATGCCGGAAAACAGTATTCTGATTGATACAGAGGAAAGTCCGGGATATCCGCAGCTTCAAAATTATTATGGGAAGGGAAGCGTTCCAGGCGCTGTCCTACTGACAAAGATTATGAAACAGGAAAGACGGACGGGATGTCTTATGCTGGAAGATGTATGCTGCAATAAAAATACGATGAAAACACTGGAAGCAGTTGCAGCAGCTATCCATCATATACAGAGCGTTTTTGAACTGAAGAAAAATTATGAAAATGCCGTCTGCCGTGATCAGAAGACAGGACTTTTCAATTATAATCGTTTCAGACAGAAGAAAGAGAACCTGGATGTAGAGGTGTGCTCCGCTCTTGGCATGGTCGGCGTTCACATTGTAGATTTGAAAAGATACAATCAAAAGTATGGAGTCCGGCGCGGAGATGAGCTTGTAATTTTTGCGTCGGAACAGATGGCGAAAATTTTTGGAAAGGACTCCTGCTATCGGATCAGCGGGGCATCCTTTTTAGGTATATGTCCTGATATGACATATGAAAATTTTCTGCATCGCTGTGAACGGCTGGAGAAAGAAATCAAACAGTTATATCCAAAATGGATTGTGATCCAGAAAGTGTGGGAACAACACGCGATATCCGTAGAACGGCTGCAGCGGCAAATAGAGGAAAAATTGATGGTCGCTGTGAACAAGAAGAGAAATCAGGATTACAGCAGCAAGGATAAAACGATGCTGGAGATGACAAGAGGACTGAAAAATTCGATTGGAAATGGAAGATTCTGTACGTTTTTGCAGCCGAAGGCGACAGCAAAAGAAAAGGAGATCTGTGGCGCGGAAGCGCTGGTTCGATATGCTCATAAAGAAAAAGGAATTATATCTCCGGGGCGCTTTTTGCCTGAAATTGAAAGAGCTGGACTGATTCGATATGTAGATCTGTTTGTGCTGGAAGATGTGTGTCGAATGATCCGAAAGTGGATGGACGCAGGATGGAAACCATTCCCGATTTCACTGAATTTTTCGAGGACAACTATTTTGGAACCGGGGATTTTGGCAGAGACAAACCGTATCACAGAATGTTTCGATATCCCAAAAGAATTGATTGAAATCGAAGTGACAGAGACAATCAGTTCTATTGACAATGCCAGTCTCCAGGATATTGTAAATCAGTTTATTACTGAAGGATATAAAATTGCGCTAGATGATTTTGGATCAGAGTACAGCAATATCTATGTCTTGTATTCTTTAAATCTGACTTCATTAAAATTAGACCGGCGCATTGTGAGTGACATTTATCATGACAGCAAAGCCAGAATGGTTGTGGAAAATATTATTGATCTATGTAAAAAACTGGATATCATCTGTGTCGCAGAAGGAGTGGAGACAGAAGAACAGCTGGATATACTCAGAACTATGAACTGTAATACGATTCAGGGGTATTATTTAAATAAACCGCTTCCGGAACGTGATTTTGAGGCTCATTATATCAAATGTCCGGTCCTTTGATTGACAAATAAAATGGAATCAGATAAAATAAATATAGAATTTAAATTTTGCGATAAAATGGGAAACAGGTGCAAATCCTGTGCGGTGCCGCCGCTGTAAATGGGGAATATTTTTCAAAAACCACTGGCGAAAGCTGGGAAGGGGAAAAGTGTGATGATCCATGAGCCAGAAGACCGGATTGTGAAATGGAAAATGCGATTGATGCGGGTCACGTCAATACATTTGAAGGCTTGCTGTAGATAAGACTATGGGAGGCTTTTTCCGTATACAACAGGAAATGGCAAAACTTTAAATTCGCTGTTTCCTGTTCTTTTTTTTGGAATGAATATATAGATTATGAATAAAAATATTCGCATAAAAAAGCGGGAAAAGGGCAGAAAGGTAAGTTGAAAGGAGAGAAAAGTGATGAAAAAACACATCAAAACATGTCTGGCACTGATTGCAGCAGGAAGTATGATTTTGGCTGCTAATGTATCTGCACAGGAGGAGTCCCAGGGAGATTCTGCATTTCCATTTACACTCGTCACAAAAAATGAGGAAGAAGTAACATTTGATCATGTACCAGAGAGAGTACTGAGTACGAACCCGAATACGGGAGAACAGCTGATGGCTCTTGGACTTGGCGATAAGATTATTGCAACGTGTTACAATAATGCCCAGGTTTCCGAGGAATACAGAGCAGAATATGAGTCAAAGCCTGTGATTGCCGAGAAATATCCAAGTCTGGAAGTTGTTCTGGATCTGAACCCGGATTTTATCTATGGAAGAAGTTCTGCTTTTGGTGATTCAGACAGCAATATTGCTACACATACAGAACTGCAGGAATATGGGATCATGTCCCTTTCTTCAATAGAAGGATATAAACTGGGCTGCGACCTGGAAGATGTATATCAGGACTTCTACAACCTGGGCGAAATTTTTCAGGTGCAGGATCGAGCAGAAGAGATTGTAAGCGGAATGAAAGAGAAAGTGGCAGCGGTAGAAGAGAAAGTAAAGATTCACTATGACGATCCGATTCGTGTCTTTAACTTTGATATGGAGATGGACGGAGGAGCATATACACCTGGAAACAATTTTACATCAAAATTAATCCGCCATGCAGGAGGCGTCAATATCTTTGAAGATCTGGAGAAGACATGGAACACGGTAAGTTGGGAAGAAGTCGTTGCAAGAGATCCGGAAATTATTATTATTAATGATTACGGCGATACAACAGCCGACGAAAAAGTAGAATTCCTGAAAAACAATGAGGCGCTGGCAGATGTGACAGCGATCAAGGAAGATCGTTTTATCGTTATCACGCTTCCGGAAGTGTTCGCAAGTACACGCGTGGCTGACACCGTTGAGAAATTTGCAGAAGGATTCTATCCAGAGTTATTTGAATAGAAACTTGAATAAAAATGAAGAAATTTTGTGATTTTGTAAAAAACCATATGGTATTTTCATGCGGCGTTCTTTTTATCGTACTGCTCCTGTCTGTTGTGCTGTGTATTGGAATCGGACCAGTCAGTATTCCGTTTGAGACTGTATGGAGAGTGATGTTTTATAAAATGTTTGGAATCGGTGACATCTCAGATATCTCAAACAGCACACAAAATATTGTCTGGTTTTTGAGGACGCCAAGAGTACTGCTCGGTGTTCTGGTGGGCATCAGCCTTAGTGTTTCAGGAGTGGCAATGCAGGCTTTTACAAAAAATCCACTGGCAAGCCCGTATGTGCTTGGGATTTCTTCCGGGGCATCGTGCGGAGCTGTGCTGGCGATGGCAACGGGGGCATTATCATTTTTAGGAGAGTATGCAACGTCTCTGGGAGCATTTGGCGGCGCGATGGTATCCATTTTAATTGTATATTATTTGGCAAAGACAGGGCGGGATATTGCGCCGATTAAACTGGTGCTTGTTGGAACAGCTGTCTCTGCGATGTTTACTGCTTTCTCAAATTTTATTGTATACAAGACGCCGGATGACTCTAAGGTTCGAGAAGTGACATTCTGGATGCTTGGAAGTGTGGCAGGGGCAGAATGGAAGGATTTGATACCGCTTGCGCTGATTTTTATCCCTGGAATTATTGTTCTGTATGCAGCAGCAAATTCCATGAATGCGCTGATGATGGGGGAGAGCAGTGCAGTCACATTGGGAATCAATGTAAATTTTGTACGCAAACTGAATGTATTTGTAGCTGCGCTGATGACAGGAGTGTCTGTTGCAGTGGCAGGTTCCATAGGATTTGTAGGTCTGGTAATTCCTCACATTGTCAGAGCTGTTGTCGGAGCCGATCATAAGAGAGTGATACCGCTTTCTGTGCTGACAGGAGGAATTTACCTGATATGGGTCGATGTGGGCGCGCGCATGTTTGACGCGCCCGGTGAAATACCAATCGGGATTATCACCTCAATTATAGGAGCACCGTTCTTCTTATGGATGATTAAAGTGCGGCGATACTCTTTCGGCAACAAATCTTAGGAGGAAAAAAGATGCTGAATGTAAAAAACCTGACATACAAGGTACGCCATAAGACATTAATACAGAATATTTCTCTTGACGTAAATGACGGAGAGTTTGTCGGAGTGATCGGTCCAAACGGGAGCGGAAAATCAACGCTGCTGAAAAATATCTATAAAATGCTGATACCAGACTCTGGAGAGATTCTTCTGGACGGAGAATCGATGCTCCATATGAGCAATCGGCAGATGGCGCAGAAAATTGCTGTGGTATCGCAGGAAAATAATGCCAATTTTGATTTTACAGTGGCAGAAGTTGTCCAGATGGGGCGGTATCCTAGAAAGAAACTGATGGAAAGTGCAAACGATCAGGATCGGATGATTGTAAAAGAATCCTTGGAAATGGTTGGAATGGAAACATTTCACGACCGCAGTTTTTTAAGTCTGTCAGGAGGAGAAAAACAGAGAGTTTTAATTGCAAGAGCGCTGGCGCAGCAGACAGAGATGATTATTTTGGACGAGCCGACGAACCATCTCGACATCGGGAGTCAGATGAAAACGCTCCAGCTTTTGAAAAATTCGAAAAAGACAGTGCTGACAGCGCTGCACGACTTGTCTTTTGCCGCAAAATTCTGTGACAGGGTATATGCGCTGTGTGAAGGGCATGTTTACAGTTCTGGAAAGCCGATGGAAGTGATCCAAAAAGAGATGATAAAAAGGCTGTATGGTGTGGAAGCAGAATTATTTGAACGCGAGGGAAAACTATATATTGATTATCTGTAAATAGAAAAGAGCGGATAAAAAAGGAGCGCTGCACGGCAGTCAGATCGTTTGATCTTTGACTGCGAGGCAATGCTCCTTTTTGAAACTATTGAAGAAAGACGCTAATCACGGTCATTCGTCAGTTTCAATTTATCAAAAATATAAAACAGAAGGGAAAGAATCATTCCTACGATGCAGGCGAGCACCATTCCTTTCAGCTCCACGTCGCCCAGAGTGATGGCAGCTCCGGAAAGACCGGTGACAAACACAACGGAGGTCAGCGTCAGATTTCGGCTCTTGCTGTAGTCTACTTTTGCATCGACCATAATGCGGATACCGGACGTTCCAATCATACCATACAGCAGGAAAGAAATTCCGCCGATAACAGGTCCTGGAATCGTATTGATTAAAGCAGACATAGGACCGATAAAAGAGCATAAGATAGAAAGTACGGCTGCACCTGCAATGACACGGACAGAATAAACTTTTGTCATTGCCATGACGCCGATATTTTCGCCATATGTTGTAGTTGGGACAGAACCAACCAGTCCGGAGAGCATCGTGGAAAAGTTATCTGCGAACAGAGAGCGATGCAGTCCTGGATCTTTGAGAAGATCACGGCCCACAATCTTACTGGTGACAACCTGATGCCCGATATGCTCTGAGGCAATCACAAGAATGACAGGCAGAATAATCAAAATGGCGTCAAGCTGAAAGTGAGGGAGCTGAAATTCAGGAATGGAAAACAGCGGTGCGGAAAGAGCCTCACGAATCGTATCCATACTGATGACACCGAGAAATACTGCCGACACATATCCGGCGATGATAGCGATCAGAACCGGTATGACAGACAGAAATTTTTTAAAAAGCACATTTCCAAAAACTGCGACGCAAAGGGTAATCAAAAAGACAAGAAAAGAATTCATTGCCACAGGCGTTACTGTCTGGCTGTACAGTCCAGTTGCCTCATCGAGCGTATAGGAAGTTGTCTTTAAGATTCCGGCTGTGGATGCGGCGCTTCCAGCCAGCTCCAGTCCGATCAGAGCGACAACAGGTCCCATTGCTGCAGGCGGCAGCACGATATCGATCCATTTTGTGCCGAACTTATAGATGATACAAGCCAGAATACATCCACACAGACCTACAACAACAAAACCGCCTAGCGCATAAGAGTATCCCCATTTTGTGATGACGATTCCTGCCGGTGCAAGAAATGCAAAACTAGACCCCAGATAAGCAGGGGCTTTTCCTTTTGTGATCAGAATGAACAACAGCGTTCCCACACCATTCGTAAAAAGAACGATTGCCGGGTTGATTCCGAAAATAAATGGAACAAGAACAGAGGCGCCGAACATCGCAAACATATGCTGAATACTGAGCGGCGCCAGGAGACGAAACGGGACTTTGTCCTCAACTTGAATAATTTTTTTCTCCATGAAAAATCCTCCTTTATTAGTGTACTATAATACTACCATAGCTTGCCCAAAGAAAAAAGGCAATCGCAAAGAAAAATAATGAAAAAATTAACAAATTTCCATAGATTTTTTTGCGAAAAATTAATAAGATAGAGGGGAGAATATGGATCAGAATCCATTATGAAAAACAGAACAGGAAAGGAAGGGTTATATGAAAACACTTGGTATCATGTTTGAACAAGCACAGGATATTGTAAATTTTGTCGATGCCATCAACCGGTTTGACTGTCCGATTGATTTAAAAACAGAAGACTGTCTTGTGGATGCAAAATCTATTATCAGTGCATTTGCTTTATCTTCAACTCCCAATATTGAGATGCAGATTCATTCAGAAGACTACGAAGATATTATTGACAGCGTCAAGCCATTTGTGAAAATTTATGAAGAATAAGAGAAAAATGTAAAACTGCCCTGAGTCTATATGAAATGACAGGGCAGTTTCCAATTATTCTGCAACGTGTTCCAGTCCTTGATTCAAAATAGTAATGACATGATCGTCAGCCAGAGAATAAAAAATCGTTTTTCCTTCCCGGCGGAATTTAACAAGATGACTTTGTTTTAAGACACGAAGCTGATGAGATACGGCGCTCTGAGTCAATGAGAGAAGATTGGCGAGATCGCCGACACACATCTCACTTTCCAAAAGGGTCATTAAAATTTTAATTCTTGTAGAATCGCCGAAAACTTTGAATAATTCAGACAGGTCAAAAAGTTCTTCATCTGTAGGAAGCTTATTCATAATTGACTCAATCAGCTTTTTATCTGCATGAAGATAAAAGGGCGGCGTAGCTGTTTTTTGAGATTCGTCCGACATCATGATTCCTCCTTTCACTGTTTTATTATAGCACATTATGTCACAATACAAAATTTTGATGATTTCACAAGAGAAAAAATTGAATACGATTCTGTTTTGAGGTATACTGAAATAGAAGAGTGGGAAATTTAAAGAAAAAAATGGGAAGGGGATTTCTGATTTTGAGGAAAATAGAAAATTTTGTGAAAAATCAGAGAGAACAAGGAAGTATCCAATTAATAAGGAGGAAAAAATATGGATTTTTTTGAAAAGTTAAACAACCTTTTGACAGAAGCCGGAAAGGAAGCGGAGCAGAGAGTAAAAGAAGTGTCTGACAGTATGAGGCTGAACAGCACAATAAGGGAAGAAAAGAATGCTGTGAAAGAATACATGGAGCGGATCGGGCGTCTGTATTATGAGGAACAAAAAGGGGAAGGAACAGGTATCTACAAAGAACTGTTCGACAGAGTTCACAAATCTCAGGAAGCGATCCGAAAAGCGCAGAAAGAACTGGAAGAGCAGAAAAAGAAAACGACGTGCCAGTGCTGCGGAGCTCCGCTGCGAAAAGAAGATCTGTTTTGCAGCAGATGCGGAACGCCAAGGGAGATGGAAGCGGATCATCCTGAGGAGACAGAAGAGACACGGAAAGAAGAATCGTGTGAAAATATAGCGCAAGACGCAGAGCAGAAAGCTGAAACTTTCCACGAAACAGAGCCGTCCGGTGAAGAGAAGGAAGAGGCAAATCCAGAGGAAGATAAGGAATAGAAGATTCTGCGGAAAAATAAGATATACAGGATAAAAGAGTTTAAGAATTTTACAGGAGGAACATTATGGGATTTTTAGATAAGCTGACAAATACAATTAGTTCTACCGGAAAGGGAGTAGAACAGAAAGCAAAGCAGGTATCCGGAACAGTAAAACTGAACAGTCAGATCAAAGAACTGAGCGAGAGTATTCAGGAATACATGAGACAGGTCGGTGAATTATATTATAAAAAACAAGAAGGCGTTTCAGATGATCCGGATATACAGGAATTGTTTGAAAAGATCCGAAACAGTGAAGCAGAGATTGCTGAGGCAGGAAAACAGATTGATACGTTAAAGGGAATTTGCAGATGCAAAAACTGTGGAGCTGAGATGCGTATCACAGACAATTTCTGTATGATGTGCGGAACAAAACGAGAAGACGATTCTCAGATGCTGGAACAGACGACCGTGGACGCTGAGGCGGTTGTCACAGATCTTTCTGAGGAAGAAGAAGCAGAGGAAGCAGCAGAGGAAGAACAGACAGCACAAGAACAGACGGAAGAGGAAAAAAAAGAAATCCAAGAGCAGACAGTCGATGCAGAAGGAAAGGAAAATGGGGAAGAACGTCAGGCATCCGAAAAAGAAGAGGAAGGAATTGATCCGTCTGAGTTTGAGATCGGATAAATTCTGTCTGTCATACATAAGATAGAAAAGGGATGACAGGATGCTTTTTCTGACGAAGCAGTCAGAAGGTAAAAGCAGGAAAGGAATGTATGTGCATGGCAAACAATAAAAAAACGTGCAGTTACTGTGGCAGTCAGCTTCAGGCAGATGCAAAATTCTGCAGGCATTGCGGAAGACCGTGTGAGGAAGTACAGGAACATGAGGAAGAGAAAGAAGAAGTCCGATACTGTGCATACTGCGGCAGAAAGACAGGAAGCTGCATACAATATTGCATTTACTGCGGCGCAAAACTGCCCGAAAATGCACTTTACTGTCCGAGATGCGGCGAGAAGATAAGGACGTGTCAGGAATAATCCATCCGTTTTTATCATAGGATGAGATAAAAAGAAACAGCAGGTATGAATATGACGGACTATTCTCGTTTTATCGCCTACATATACGAATATGTAAATGGAATAAAACAATATAATGCAGGATTTACAAAAGTGGAGGTTCGCAATGGAATCTGTAAACTCCAGCTCATGATCAAGAACACGGGGCGGGAGACAAAAGTAAAAGTTTACGGTCTGGTTCGTGAAGACGGATGGCTGCTCGGCATTTTGCTGGGAGAAGGACAGACGCAGAGACAGCGACTGGATTTGAGGATCATGACGGATTCAGAAAAAATCGGAGGTACAGACTATCCATTCCGAAAAATCACGGGGCTTTTTATTCAGGGGGCGGAAGGGCGCACATATGCGACTGCTTGGGATGAAGAGCCCATTTTTTTAGACAAATTTGTCACAGAACTGCCTGAAAAAAAGAGTGAGGTACAGGCTCTGGAAATGGAAGAGACAGAGGAAGAAAGAGAAGACGTTGTTTCAGAGGAGACAAAAAATGAGTTGCGGCCTTCAGACGATCTCCAAGAGCAGTCAGAAGAGCGGAACAGAGACAGAAGGAAAGAGAAATCACAGCAGGAAATACAAAATGAGGCGGAGAATGGGATGCCAAGTGAACCAGACTGCGTGCCGGATGAAGAAAAACGCCCCAAAAGCAAGGAAGAGAGGTGGAATACGATTGTCGCTTCTTTTCCGAGAACAGATCCATTTTCAGATGAGGAGATCGAAGAATGCGTACAGATTTCTCCAAAAGATCTGATGCTGGTATGTCAGGAGGAGTGGCGGCTTGGCAGAAATAGTTTTTTGCTGCATGGCTATTATAATTATCGCCATTTGATTCTGGGGAGAACAAAGGACGGCAGATGGGTTCTGGGCATACCAGGCGTATATGAGAGACAGGAACACTTTGTGGCAGCCCGATTTGGCTTTGCCGGATTCAAGCCGGCAAAATCAAACAAGACCGAGGAAAAACCGTTTGGCTACTGGTGCAGAGTTTTGATATAAAGAAGTTTCAGACGCTTCAGGCGTTCAAGAGCATCAACAGCCGGGAACGGAAAGTTCTGATACAGAAAAGTTTCAGTCTACGCCACGCAGCTGCGCGTGAGGAATTTTCTGGCGGACGATAGAGAGATATCGGTGCAGCTCTTCTGAGGTACAGCTGTGAAATCCAGGAAGCAAAACGCTGTGAGAATCTTTGTATGACTGCAGAAAATACTGGCTGCATCCCAGAATCCAGTCAGAGATCGAAAAGAAATCCTCCTCTGTGTGCAGTTCCTGGACGACGGTTGTGCGAAATTCATATGGGATGGCGCAGTGCAGAAGAAAATCGACGGATTCTTCTACTGCCTCCATAGAGACAGAAGGGCATCCGGAGACCACAGGATATCGTTTTTTGCCGGATTTGATATCCATTGCAACATAGTCGATCAAATGAGATTCCACGAGTGATTTTACAACGTCAGGGCGGGAACCGTTTGTGTCGAGCTTGACGAGATAGCCCATCGATTTTAGTTTTGTGGCAAGCTCTTTCAGGTCTGGGGCGAGTGTCGGCTCTCCTCCGCTGATACATACGCCTTCCAGAATACCGCGCCGTTTCAGCAGAAAAGAAAAAATTTCATCCAGGGATAAGACAGGTTCCTGATCGGGGGCGACAACAAGAGCGCTGTTCTGGCAAAAAGGACAGCGAAAATTACAGTGTCCCAGAAAAAGGACAGCTCCTGTGTGCCCCGGGTAATCTAAAAGCGTCAGTTTGTTAAAACCATGTATTTTCATAAATTTTACTCAGGCGTTCCCTCAGCTGTATAAAGAAAGCAGGAGGAGCGCCATTTCTCCTTTCTGATGCAGGAAATAAAATATTTTCTTTTTTATTTTTTTCTGTTAGTATATATCATGGCAGAAGATAGAGCAACATAGAGTCTGTGGAAAAAAAGTAAAATTAAAATAGAGACAAAGAAAAAAGGAATCAGACATGACAACAGAAGAAAAATATATGAGACAGGCAATCACTCAGGCAAAAAAAGCATATGCGCTCGATGAAGTTCCGATCGGATGTGTGATTGTATATGATGGAAAAGTGATTGCCCGTGGATATAATAGAAGAAATACGGATAAAAATACATTATCTCATGCAGAGATCATTGCAATTAAAAAAGCAAGCAAAAGACTGGGAGACTGGAGGCTGGAGGGGTGTACGATGTACATCACGCTGGAGCCGTGCCCGATGTGCGCCGGAGCGATTGTGCAGGCGAGAGTCACAGAAGTTGTAGTGGGGAGCATGAATCCGAAAGCCGGATGTGCCGGGTCCGTCTTGAATTTACTGGAAATGGAAGGTTTTAATCATCAGGTGAAGGTGACAAGAGGAGTCTGTCAGGAAGAGTGCAGCCAGATGCTGACAAATTTCTTTAAGGAACTGAGAGAAAAAAAGAAAAAACAGAAAAAAAATCTGGAAAAGACAGCAGAAAATGGCATGGAATAAAGTGAAAAATGAAAAGAATCAAGTTGACAAAAAGAAAAAAACAGGTTATAGTTAATGTCGCAGCAATTAAGATGTCATAACATTTCCGTGCAGCTGGGGAGCTAGCGGTGCCCTGTACCTGCAATCCGCTCTAGCAGGAGTGATGCTAATCCGAGGGTCTTGCATTGTGAGGCTGCCCTTTATAAGTGGCGTTGACGTCTGGGTCTTACGCAACAGGAATCTGTGAACCGTGTCAGGTCAGGAATGAAGCAGCACTAAGCAGAAGCTCTTGTGTGCCGTGAGGGCGCCTGGGCTGAGTTAACTGTAGAGGTAACGCTTGTGGTGGAGATTCAAAGTGCGGCGCACGGATTAAATATAAAAATGCAGAAAAAGAGTGCGGCACTGATTTTCAAAGGGAATAGAAAATCAGTGCTTTTTTTGTATATAGTGTCGATTTTTGCTGGATAATAGCTTGCCTTTTTTTGAGTATGGATGGTATAATAATAAATTGTAATAAATATGACTATTCACAAAGTGACAGGAGGAAGGAAATTTGAAATTTCAGGACATGCCGTATAAACGTGTCGACTTTGCGGAAATTCAGAACAGATTTCAGGATCTGATGAAAGAATTTCAGAATGCGCAGAGCGGAGAAGAACAGTTTGAAATTCACAAAAAGTATTACAGCCTGACAGATGATGTGGAAACATTTTCTACTCTGGCAGAGATCCGCCATGACGGGGATACTGCAGATGCGTACTATAAAGAAGAGAATGATTACTATGATGCTTCCATGCCAGGATACAAAGATATGGTGATCAAATATCAGAAGATGTTATTTGAGTCCCCATACAGAGACTATCTGGAAGAAAAGATTGGTCATGTGGCATTTAAGAGCATGGAGCTTGCAAACAAAGGATTTGATGAGAAAATTATCGGACTGATGCAGGAAGAAAATGCATTGACGACAAAGTACTCCAACTTGCTTGCCTCTGCACAGATTGAGTGGGACGGCGAGGTTTTAAACCTTTCTCTGATGACACCATATCTGCAGAGCGCGGATCAGGAGATTCGAAACCGTGCATATCAGAAGTATATTGCTTACTTTGAGAGCATCGGAGAAGAACTGGATCAGATCTACGATCAGCTTGTCAAGAACAGAACAGCTCAGGCAAGAGCGCTTGGGTATAAAAATTATGTGGAATTGGGATATTATCGAATGAACCGCAACAGTTACGGTCAGGAAGAAGTAGAAAAATTCCGCAGACAGGTCAAAGAAGATTTTGTGCCATTTGTAAAAAGAGTGCATGAGAGAAGAAAAAAACGTCTTGGCCTGGAAAAACTGACACATAAAGAAGAAGGCGTGTACTTCCCGCAGGGCAATCCAAAACCGGTCGGAACACCGGAAGAGATTCTGAAATGCGGACAGAGAATGTACGCAGAGTTGTCAGAAGAGACAAAAGAATTTATGGATTTTATGATCGAAAATGAGCTGTTTGACGTTCTGGGCAGAAAGACAAAAAGAGGCGGCGGATATATGACATATCTTCCAAATTATCAGGCGCCGTTTGTATTTGCAAACTTTAACGGTACAAGCGGAGACGTCGATGTCATCACGCATGAATGCGGTCACGCATTTCAGGGATATCTTGCCGGGATGGACCCGATAAAAGAGCACAGAGATATCACGATGGAGACAGCAGAGATTCATTCCATGTCCATGGAATTCTTCACAGACCCGTGGATGGAAAGCTTCTTTGGCGAACGGTATCAGGATTTCCTGAAAATGCAGCTGGAAGATGCGATTATTTTTATTCCATACGGTACAATGGTGGATGAATTCCAGCACATTGTGTATGAAAATCCGGATATGACGCCGAAGGAGCGCCATGCAGTGTGGAGAAAACTGGAAAATGAATACCGTCCGTATCTGTCCTATGAAGACTCTTTCTTTGACGAGGGACGAATCTGGCAGAAACAACAGCATATTTACCGTTCACCATTCTATTATATTGATTATGTGCTTGCCCAGACGTGTGCGTTCCAGTACAAAATCTGGATGGACGAGGACTACAAGGGGGCATGGAGCAGCTATCTGAAGCTGTGCAGACTTTCCGCAAGTGATTTTTATGGAAATATGCTGAAAGAAGTGGGACTGAAAGTGCCATTTGAGGACGGCAGCATGAAGATGATTGCAGAGAAATTAGAAGAGAAATTGTCAAAAATCGTATGAAAAAATATATCAATCAATACCGGACAGAGACGATACGCGGAGAAAATAACAAAAAAATCCGCAACATCATCTATACGGGTGACTACTACAAGATAACAAAAGAAAAGACAGCCAGAAAAGAATTTTTTATCTCAGCCGTTCTTTTTATGGCGCTTCACTTTGCGGCAGGGCTTTTAAATACGCCGAGTAGCAGAATGTTCTATGTGGTACTTCCGTATGCCATTTTATTTTTTCCGGGGATTTATTTTGTGATGGGTGCCTTTACATTCAACAGGGCGTCAGAAAAGATGGAATTTCCGACATATGAAAAGTCGATTGTCCGGCTCAGAAGAAGTCTCAGAGGTATGATCTGGGGGTTAGGTTATTTGATGATCGCAGAGACTATTTTCATGGTGATCCGAATGGTTCAGAGCGGACTGGAAGGTCACGAATGGCTGCGGGAAGGTGGATTTTTAGTAATCTGTGCAGTAAACTTTGCGCTGGTTATTAGAAATAAAAGAAACATAGATGGGGTGGAGTTTACCATCTTGCCTTCATCTAAAAATTAAAGGAGGATTAGAATTATGAGAAGAACCAAAAAACTGGTGTCCGCTTTACTGACCGGAACAATGGTAGCCGGTATGGTAGGAAGCATGGCGTATGCAGCAGAAGATACGCCGCTTGTTGTTGGAGTAACAAACTTCAATGAAAAATTTTCACCTCTGTTCGCAGAGCAGGTTTATGACAATGATGTTGCAGATATCATTACACCATGGCTTTTGACGCTGGACAGAAGCGGTCTGCCTGTATGGAACGGAATCGAAGGAGAAACAAGAGAGTATAATGGAACAGATTATACTTACTATGGAATGGCAGATGTCACAATGACAAGAAATGAAGAGACAGATGAGACAGTCTACAATTTCAAACTGCGTGATGACATTTATTTTACAGACGGTGTAAACCTGACAGCAGATGACGTAATCTTTACAATCTACGCACTGTGTGATCCAAGCTATGATGGAAACCAGACTTTATATGCGCAGAACATCAAAGGATTAAAGAATTACCGTGCGAACTCCACAGCAGCAGATTCTGTTACAGAAGAAAAAGTTGCAGCAGCTCTGGAAGAAATGCCAGAAGGATTAAAGACAAACATTGTAGATCAGGTAATCACTCCACTCCTGACATCTGAGATGGCATGGTGTGAAGAAAACTATGAAGGATTCGGAATGGGATCCGCAATCGAATTGTATGTTGCATCTTACGCTTTAGACGAAGCATATGATCCAGGCGAAAAGACTCAGGAAGAAGTAATCGCAGATGTAGTTGCAATGTATGATGGAGATTATGCAACTCTGGGCGCAAACTACGGAGATGAAGAGACACTTGCATCTCAGGCAGCAAGCGTAGCTGAGACATACTTAGTTGAAGAAATGAAAGCAAACGGTGAAGGAGAAGAAGTTCCGAACATCGAAGGCGTTAAGAAATTAGGCGATTATGAAGTAGAAATCACATTAAACGGATATGACGCTACTACACCATATCGCTTCAATTTCGGTATCGTGCCAATGCACTATTATGGTGACGAGAGCATGTATGATTACGAAAATAATCAGTTTGGTTTCACAAGAGGAGACCTTTCTGCAATGAAAGAAAAATCTACAAAACCTCTTGGATACGGACCTTACAAATTTGTAAAATATGAAAACAAGATCGTTTATCTGGAAGCAAACGAAGATTACTTCTTAGGCTCTCCAAAGACAAAAAATATTCAGTTAAAAGAGACAGATGATTCTGATAAGATCCCAGCAGTTCAGCAGGGTACAGCAGATATCTCTGACCCAGACGGAAGTAAATCTGCATTTGAGCAGATCGGCGACATCAACGGAAACGGAGAACTGAACGGTGATGTCATCAACACAGTTACAACAGATAACCTGGGATATGGTTATATCGGAATTAACGCTTCTACTGTAAACGTAGGAGGAGATGCAGGATCTGACGCTTCCAAGAACTTAAGAAAAGCAATCGCTACTGTAATTTCTGTATACCGTGATGTAAACATTGATTCTTACTACGGAGAAGCAGCTGCTGTTATCGACTACCCAATCTCCAATACTTCCTGGGCAGCTCCTAAAAAATCAGATGCTGATTACAGAACAGCTTATTCTGTAGACGTAGACGGAAACGATATCTACACAGCTGATATGACAGCAGAACAGAAATATGAAGCAGCAAAACAGGCAGCTTTAGGATACTTAGAAGCAGCTGGATATACAATCGAAAACGGCAAAGCTGTTGCAGCTCCAGAAGGCGCTAAGATGAGCTATGAAATGATGATCGGTGCAGACGGAAAAGGAGATCATCCAAGCTTTGGTATCATTGCAGACGCAAAGAAAGCTCTGGGAGAAATCGGAATTGAATTAATCATCAACGATTTAAGTGATACAAGCCAGTTATATGACAGCATGAGCGCTCATACAACAGAACTGTGGGCAGCAGCATGGGCAGCAGATGCAGATCCTGATATGTATCAGGTTTACGCTAGTAACCAGCCAAGTAACCACTACTGCATCGCAGATCCAGAATTGGATGAAATCATTCTGGAAGCAAGAACAAGCGATGACCAGGCTTACAGAAAACCTCTGTACAAACAGGCACTCGATATCGTAATCGACTGGGGTGTAGAGGTTCCGATCTATCAGAGACAGAACTGTGTTGTATACAGCCCAGAACGTGTCAATGCAGATTCCTTTACAAAAGATTCAACACCATTCTACAGATGGGTAAAAGATATTGCTCTGATTGAAATGAACTAAAAAATAATGCAGCAGTTCGGCATTAAAAATAACAGAAAAGACATAAGGAACTGATGGTTTGGGCCCGCCTGGACGGGCCCAAATGTAGGTGAAACGGGAGGAGAGAATTTCTTTCCCCTCGCTTCACCTACAGTAAACAGAAAGGATTGGATATGAAAAAATTTGTTATTCGAAGATTAGCGCTGTCTGTGGTAATCTTGTTCTTTGTTTCCTTCATTATCTATTCCATTGAACGCTGCCTGCCATCTTCTTTCGTAGAGACAAAAGCAAGGACGATGTCAGAAAAACCAGGAGCGAAATCATATGATGAACTGGTAGAAGAACTCAATGCAGCGTATGGACTGGACAAATCTATCGTACCGGGATATTTTCACTGGGCAGGACAGGCGATCCGCGGTGAATTCGGTGATTCCTGGGAGTGGAATAAACCTGTTACAGAGAAATTCAAAGAAGTAATCTGGTATTCGTTTGCCGTTGGCTTGATTGCATTTATTCTGCAAATCGGAATCGCGGTGCCGCTTGGAATTTTGGCGGCGCGAAAGCAATACAGCAAGGTGGATTATGGAATCACCGTGTTTGCCTTGATCGGTATCTCGCTGCCGTCATTCTTCTTTGCAACCCTGTTAAAATATATTTTCTCAATTAAGCTGGGATGGTTTGACTTGTACGGCGTCGTAGGACGTATGCACGAACAGTTAAGTCCGTTTGGAAAAGTCATGGATATCGCACAGCACCTGGTTCTTCCGATTACCACTCTTTTGATTGTTCAGATCGGTAGTTTGATGCGTTATACAAGAACGAATATGTTGGAGGTATTAAACGCAGACTATATTCGTACAGCGCGCGCTAAGGGATTGCCGGAGAGCCGTGTTATCAATCATCACGCATTCAGAAATACTCTGATTCCAATCATCACAATTCTTGCGAACCAGCTGCCAGCTCTGTTTTCAGGAGCTCTGATCACAGAAACACTGTTCCAGATTCCAGGTATTGGCTATACTTCCTATCAGTGTCTGACAAAAGGAGATATTCCTTTTACAATGTTCTATATGACATTTATCGCATTCTTGACATTAATGGGAACACTGCTTGCTGATATTTTATATGCAGTGGCTGATCCTCGTGTCAGAGTAAACTAAGAAGGGAGAAGGAGTATGAAAAAAGAAGACACAAAAGCCGAAAATAAACACATAAGTACTTCAAAATCCCTGGATGATGAACAGAGAGTAAAAGTACTTTCACCGGGAGCAATGGTTGCAAAACGATTCTTCCGAAACAGACTTGCCATGGTCGGTCTGGTGATTTTGGTTTGTATGTTCCTGTTTGCATTTGTAGGGGGAGCATTGACCCCATATAAAGAAGATCAGGTATTCCGTAAGACAGATACCATTTTAAAAGATTATGTTGGAGTGACGAAAAACAGTGCATATCGTCTGATTCCTATGGAAGGGAAAAAACTTCCTTCCTCTATTGTTTCTGCACTGACAAAAGCGGCCGATAATGGAGAAGAATCATTTGAGGCAAATAGTACGACGTATTATCTGATAAAAGAAGGAGAAGAATTTTATTCGATTGCCGGCGGTTCACAGATTGCAACTGCGCTGGCATTAAAAGGAAATTATCGATTCAATGAGAGCGGAAGCGTTCCGCTGACTGATGAAGCGAAAGAGGCGATTGCGGAAGCGATCGATAATGACAAGGCCGTTGCTGAGGTCGGTGATACAGAATATCAGATTTCCAAAAAAGGAAAACAGTATATGATTTCCGTTGTGGAGAATCTGGGAATGGCAACAAAAAAAGTATTCTCAACTGCTTCCTCAGATACTGAAATGACATATGATTTTCAGTTTGCAGCAGAGAAAGCAATCGATGCCGGGGAGACATCCATAACTGTGGACGGAGAGACGTATCAACTGGATGTGGACAAGGAAACAGATTCAGCAATGATTTCCAAAGACGGAGAAGAGTATGCGTATGTTTCCTACTATGTGATGAACATGATCCAGAAATCAGACTTCCTCAGTCTCGATCTGAGAAGAGAGATTGAAAGAGCAGTAAGCAGCGGAGAGACAGCGCTCACTTTTGCAAGTGCAGAAGGAAAAGAGGAAGAATACCGCATTCAGGTAAGAGATAATCAGTATACGGTTAAGAAAAATACAGAGACACATTTGAATGATACGTTTGCATCCCCATCAAAGGAACACTGGCTGGGAACAGATGGAAACGGTATGGATATGATGACACGTCTGATGTACGGAGGAAGAATCTCTCTTCTGATCGGATTTGTCGTTATCCTGATTGAGATTGTTTTAGGTATGCTGGTCGGAGGAATCGCCGGATACTTTGGCGGATGGGTAGATACCATCCTGATGCGTATCGTAGATATCGTAATCTGTATTCCATCTATGCCGCTGTACCTGATTTTAGGATCTGTCATGGACTATATGCAGGTAGATCCTAGAGTCCGTATCTTTATGCTCTGTATCATCCTCGGACTGATTGGATGGACAACGATTGCGCGTATGACAAGAGGTCAGATCCTTTCTCTGAGAGAACAGGAATTCATGATCGCTACAGAGGCAACTGGTATCCGTGTCAGCAGAAGAATTATGAAACATCTGATTCCAAACGTTATTCCTCAGATCATCGTAATTTCCACAATGGAATTAGGTTCTGTTATCCTGATGGAGGCGACCTTAAGTTTCCTTGGATTAGGTGTAAAATTCCCATATGCTTCATGGGGAAATATCGTAAATGCGGTAAATGACAGCTATGTATTGACGAACTACTGGTTTGTATGGATTCCAGCCGGATGCCTGATTCTGCTGACTGTATTAGGATTCAACTTTGTAGGTGACGGTCTGCGTGATGCGTTTGACCCGAAGATGAAGAGGTAGGTGAAACCATGGGATTATTCAGTAAAAAGAAAAACGCAAATTATATCTCCGGAAAAGAAGCAAGACGCATCTCAAAAGAAAATCGAAAGATTACAGATGAGATTGAAAAACAGAGAAAACGCAAACATATTCCGGAAGAAGAATATATAACAAAAATGAAAGACGACAACAATGTCGTTGAGTTCGACAACGTTCAGACATACTTCTTCACGGATGTAGGAGTTTCAAAAGCGGTGGACGGAGTCAGCTTTAATGTTCCGAAAGGAAAGACAGTCGGAATCGTAGGAGAGTCCGGATGTGGAAAGTCAGTTACAAGTTTATCGCTGATGCAGCTGGTACAGCGTCCGCAGGGTCAGACGGTAGGCGGAGAAATCCGCTTCCAGGCTGATGGAAAATGCTACAATATCGCAAAGACTCCATCTTCTGTGATGCAGAGTCTGCGCGGAAATCAGATTTCCATGATTTTTCAGGAGCCGATGACAAGCTTAAATCCGGTATTTCGAATCGGAGATCAGGTAGATGAAGTCATTCAGCTTCACAATCCTTCCATGACAAAGGAACAGGTGAAGGCGCGTACGATCGAGATGCTTCAGCTTGTCGGAATCGCAAACTGTGAAGGTGTCTACAAAATGTATCCACACGAGCTGTCCGGTGGTATGAGACAGAGAATCTGTATTGCAATCGGACTGGCATGTGACCCGAAACTGATCATTGCAGATGAGCCGACAACCGCTCTTGATGTGACGATTCAGGCACAGATCCTCGATCTGCTGCGCGGATTGAAAGACAGAATCAATTCCAGTATCATGTTGATCACGCATGACCTGGGCGTTATCGCAGAGATGGCGGATTACGTTGTCGTTATGTATGCGGGACGTGTTGTGGAACAGGGAACGGTACAGGATATTTTTACAAATCCTTCCCATCCATATACAATCGGTCTGATGAACTCAAAACCAGTCGTAGGAAAAGAGATTGACCGTCTTTACAGTATTCCGGGAAAAGTTCCAAACCCGATTAATATGCCGAACTATTGTTACTTTAAAGACCGCTGTGAGATGTGTGTAAAACAGTGTTCCGGACCATATCCAAAGGAAATACAGCTTTCACCAACGCATGTGGTTAGCTGCTATCGCTATGCAGATCAGAAGAAAAAGGAGGTAAAATAGGATGAGTGAACAGAAGAACATGTCCTTGGAAAAAGATTCAAAGGATAATATTCTGGAAGTATCCCACCTGAAAAAATACTTCCCGATTAAAGGCGGACTGGTATCCAGAGTCGTGGGTCACGTCAAAGCAGTAGACGATGTCACATTCAATATCAAGCGCGGTACGACAATGGGACTCGTAGGAGAGTCCGGATGTGGAAAGTCTACGACAGGACGTACCATCTTAAGACTGATCAATAAGACAGACGGAGAAGTAAAATTCAACGGACAGGATGTCTACGCACTGGATAAAAAACAGATGAGAAGCTTGAGAACAAAAATGCAGATCATCTTTCAGGACCCATATTCTTCCCTTTCTCCAAGACTTCCAGTAGGAGAAATTATTGGAGAAGCAGTCAGAGAGCACAATCTCGTTCCAAAGGATGAGTTTGATGATTATATCACAAAAATCATGAGTGAATGCGGACTTCAGGAATATCACAAAGACCGTTATCCTCATGAATTCTCAGGCGGTCAGCGTCAGAGAATCTGTATTGCAAGAGCGCTTGCGCTGAATCCAGAATTTATCGTATGCGATGAGCCGGTTTCCGCACTTGACGTTTCTATTCAGGCACAGATCATCAACCTGCTGAAAGACCTTCAAAGAGACCGTAACCTGACTTATCTGTTTATCTCTCACGACCTTTCTGTCGTAGAGCACATTTCAGATACGATTGGCGTTATGTATCTGGGAGGTCTGGTGGAGACAGGAGAGACAAAGGATATTTTCTCAAATCCTCTTCACCCGTATACACAGGCATTGTTCAGCGCAATTCCGATGCCGGACCCGAATCTGAAGAGAAATCGTATTATTCTGGAAGGAAGTATTCCATCTCCGGCAAATCCTCCGAAAGGATGTAAATTCCATACAAGATGCAGCAAATGTATGGAGAAATGTAAGACGGAGGCGCCGCAGCCAAAAGATATGGGCAATGGACACGTTGTCCGCTGTCATCTGTATGACTAAATAAAAAAACAGACAGGGGGACTGCCGCAGTGCACGGTGAAATTGCACTGCGACGGTCCTCCTGTTTTAAACTTTTGATTGATTGCAGAGAGGAGATATAAAAATTGGGTAAAAAAGAAAAATTTGAAGATGACGGGCGACAGATCGCCAACATGAATATTGAAGGAATGCCATGGTATGACAAAGAGCGTGCGATGCGGGAAAAAATGGGGGGAGATATTCCGCAGGAAATCGAGACAGAAAAAAGAAAATCACCGCTGGACGAAATGACAAAAAAAGAGCGATGGGTCTTATATCGAAGCGTAATGGCAGCGTGCCTTGTGATTGGACTGATCTTTGCAGGAGCGGCATTTTTATTTATTCTGTTTTGCGTCTATGTCTGGCTTTGAGAAATGGGGCGGGAAATGGCAAAAATGCAGAATTCTCTATGGAAATTTTCCTGATGAGAATTCTGCATTTTTGATTTGTGGGTTTGATTTCAGTATTGCGGTTTTTCTATTTGATTTATGACAGAATCATTTTTTCAATTTCTTTTTGGGATTTCAATCCCACGGAGCGGTTTAAAACCTTTCCATCTTTCATTACAATCAGTGTCGGGACGCTCATCACCCCAAATTCCTGTGCCAGTTCAGGATCTTCATCAATATTGACTTTTCCTACTTTGACACTGCCTTTATATTCTTCTGCTATTTTATCCACAACAGGTGAGAGCATTTTGCATGGTGAGCACCATGGTGCAAAAAAATCAATCATCACTGTTCCGTTTTCTTCTAATACTTCCTGTTTAAAATTACTTTTATTGATTTTATATGCTGACATTGTTCCATGCCCCTTTCTTATTCTTTATTTTCCATTTTGTATCTCTGTTTTATGTCTATACTATACACAGAAAAAAAGAGTTTGACTGTGACAATGTCACATTCTGGAAAAAATATAAGGGGTTTCTTCTTTTATTGCGGATTATAGCCGCAGGCTGTCCGACGCCGTCTCTCTTAACTTTTTCTCATCTAAAATCAAAATACTGCTGCGTCCCAATTTTACAATTTTTTCATTTTGAAAATATTTCAGCATTCTGCTGATCACTTCCCGAGCAGATCCAAGATGCTGGGCAATCGTTTCGTGTGTCATCTTCAGTTCGTCTGTCTCCTGCAACTCCATTTCTTCCACGAGAAATGCAGCCAGTCTCGAATCGAGACGCTTATATAGAATCTGATCAAACAGCCACATGACATTGGAAAAGCGGGAAGCCATCAGCTCGTTTGTATAATTTGCGACAGCTGCCGACTCTCTCATCAGCTGCTGATAGATTTTGGGCGGAATATGATATAAGACAGAATCGGTATCAGCCGAAACAGCGATGTCAAATTGGATGCCGCTCATGATGCATGATGCTGAAAAAAGACAGATATCTCTTTCCAAAAGACGATAAAGAGTGATCTCACGGCCTTCATCTGAAATCGTATACACTCTTAGCTGACCGGTCTGAACGACAAACAGCCCGACACAGTCTTCGGCTCCATTGTGAAGGATCGTCCCTTTCGGGACTTTTCTCTCACGGATGGAATAAGAAAGGCGATTTTGCTGTTCTTTTGTAAGATGTTTCCAAAAAGGAAAATATTCATGAATCTCCATAATCTTTCTCCGTTTTTTCTTTTATAATATCCCTATTATACACAGGATCTTCTTAATTTTCCAGCTTGGAATCTATTTTCTTTCCACTGTTTTTTTGACAGCTGTCATGATATAATAAAAAAAGATATTGGATATCTATTTTTTAGGAAAGGACTCTCAATTTCATGAATCTTTTTGATATTATCGGTCCTATTATGGTAGGACCTTCGAGCTCTCATACAGCGGGTGCTGTGCGGATCGGCCTGATTGCCCGAAGACTGATGGGAGAGCCAATTCAATCGGTTACAATCGGTCTGCATGGTTCTTTTCGTGCGACCGGAAAAGGACATGGCACAGACCGCGCCCTGGTTGCAGGGTTGCTTGGAATGGAGCCAGATGACATCCGTATTCCGCAAAGTTTTTCTTTTGCAAAAGAAGCAGGCCTGAATTTTCAATTTTCCTGTACCGATCTGCGGGACGTTCACCCGAACACGGTGCTGCTGCAGATGAAGGGGACAAGCGGACGTACGGTAGAAGTGATGGCATCTTCCATCGGCGGAGGCAGAATCCAGGTTTGCCAGATCGACGGGCTGGAAGTCCATTTCAGCGGCGAGCTGCCCACCTTAATCGTTCACAATATCGATCAGCCGGGGTATGTGACGGAGGTCACTTCCGTGCTTGGAAGCAAGCATATTAATATTGCAACGATGCAGCTTTACCGTGATATCCGGGGAGGAAATGCGATTATGGTCATTGAATGTGACGAGGAGATTCCTCCGATTGTGATTCAGTGGCTGGAACAGATGCACGGTGTATTAAAAGTAACATATCTCAATTTGGAGGGGTCCCATGAGCTTTAGATCTTTATCAGAAATTTTAGAACAGTCGCAGCAGAAGAAAAAACCATTTTGGGAGATCGTAGTCGAGGATGATATGACGATGCGTCAGGTCTCAAAAGAAAGTTCTTTTGCCAAAATGAATACCATGTATCAGGCGATGAGGGAAGCGGACCTGTCTTATGATGCGTCTCTTCGGTCAGCAAGCGGTCTTGTCGGAGGAGACGGACAGAAAATCCTGGAAGCTTCTGAAAACAAGGCGCTGTTCTGCGGCGATTTTCTCTGCCGTGTGATGGCCAGAGCGATTAAGATGGGAGAGTCAAACGCTTGTATGCGGCGTATCGTAGCGGCTCCGACAGCAGGATCATGCGGTGTTCTGCCGGCAGTTTTGCTGACATGTGAAGAAGAAAGAAATATACCGAATAAAACGATGTTGGAATCTCTTTTTGTGGCGGCTGGAATTGGAGAAGTCATTGCAGCCAGAGCCTTTATTTCAGGGGCAGAAGGCGGATGTCAGGCAGAGATTGGATCTGCCAGCGCAATGGCGGCAGGCGCAGTTGCATATCTGAATGGAGGCGACAACGAGGAGATTGTCCATGCAAGCGCTCTTGCATTGAAAAATCTGCTCGGACTTGCGTGCGATCCCATTGCAGGACTGGTGGAGGTCCCTTGTGTAAAGAGAAATGTGATTGGCGCAGTCAATGCAGTCACAAGCGCAGATCTTGCGATTGCAGGGGTTCGTTCTGCTGTTCCGGCAGATGAAGTAATTGACGCTATGCGTGATATTGGAATACAAATGCCTTGTTCTTTGCGTGAAACAGGCGAAGGGGGACTTGCAGCGACACCGACAGGTTTGAAAATCACACAAGATCTGTTGTGAGAGACAAAACAGGGAAGAATCGTAAAAGAAAAAAGGCTGTTTTTACAGCCTTTTTTCTTTTACGATTCTGCCTGTATGCACCATTTCTCCAAGTCTGCTTTTTTTAAAGCGCCTGTCACTCTTTTTTCTGGTTTTCCATTTTTTATCAGAAAAAATGTTGGCACCGACATGACCTGAAACTCTCTTGCCAGATTCGGGTATTCATCCACATTCACCTTGCCAATGGCACAATTTGGATGTTCAGAGGAAAGTTCCTCCAACACAGGAGCCATGGATTTACACGGTCCGCACCATGGGGCATAGAAATCGACGATTACCGGTTTTTCACTGTGCATCACATATTGCTCAAAATTTTGTTCTGTCAATTCTAAAATTTTCATGTTCATCCTCCTGACCATCTCAGATATCCAAATTTATCGGAACTTTTATTCGATTGTTTTATTCTTGTATGATGTCCGATTTTAGAATTTTTATACTGATAGAGAATTCTAATGGAATCTGGAGTACATTGCAAAGTGACAGGCATAGCTGGAAGCGAAGGGAAGAAGATTTATGGCTGTGCCGAGTAAAATTATGAAAATCTTAAAAATATTCTGCACAATTTTCGTAGAATAAAAGAATGAAATATGGTATAGTAAGACTATAAATTTAATCCCAGGAGGAAACGATTATGAAAAAAAGATTTTTGTCCCTCAGCGCTATTTTAGGAACAAGTTTCCTGCTTCTGACGGGTTTTGACAGTGCTGTAACACCGGAAAGTATTATGCAGGACTCTATGGCAGCGATGCAGAATGTATCATCTTTTGATATTAATGCAGGATTTGACATGGTTTTGAATATAGAAATGATTACGGGAAGCGGAGAGGATGCAGTTCCTACAAGCATCGGCACAGGAATCGGCGGGAATTTTGGCATGAAGATTTCAGAAGACAGGGGAATGGCTATGAATATAGCCATGGACGTAGCTGCGATGGGCATGACAGAATCTGTGAATATGGATATGTATGCCGTTCCAAACGCAGAGGCATACGATCTCTACAGCTATGATTCTGAGAGTGGAATGTGGATGTACGAACAGGCACTCGCATCTGAGGTACAGCAGACAATCAATGAAATTATGAATACTTTTACTGCTGTGCAGGGAGCAGGTATGTCAGAGGAACAGCTTTCCGGTTTGGACTTTGTTTTATCGGATGAACTGGTCACAGTAAATGGAGTTTCCTGTTATGAACTGAAAACGACGGTTGACAGCTCTGATGTTGCAGGAAATGAAGATCAGATTATGGATCTTTTCGGACAGTCAGGCATGATGACAGGGGATCAGGAAATGTATGACTCTATGATGAACGGACTCCATGCGGATCTGACCTATTATGTGGATGCTGATACAAAAATGCCGGTGCAGATCACGATGGATATGAGCCAGACAGATATGTCAGCCTATGCGAATATGATGAAGGATTCTCTGGAGCAGGAGATGAACGATGCTTCCGAGGCAGAACCAGTGGAGACTTCTGTCAATGTTTCTCTTGATCCATGTATGTTTACAATCAATCTAAGCTTCAACAATACGCCAAGCATCACCGTTCCGGAAGAAGCAATCCAGGGTGTGCAGGCAGGCGAGTCAGAAGTATCTTCTTTAAACTAAAAATGTTTCAAAGTTGGGGAAAGAGGGGATTTTTATGAAGAAAAAGTATATAGCTGCCCTTCTTTTAGGCAACAGCTTTTTCATGCTGACAGGTTTTGATTCCAAATTGACTTCTCAGGAAATTTTAGATGCGTCTTCTGAGGCAATAAGACAGATCAAAGAGCTGAACTCTGTGAGTGGAAATATCGAGTGCAGAATGAAAGCGCAGGTATCCCTGTCCTCAGAAGATGGTTCCATTCCGGAGGTCTCAACGACTGCACTGAATCGTATAAGCGGTGACTTTACCGTTCTGAATGATAGTTCTATGGAAATGGATTTAAAATGGAAAGTGATACTGCCGGGTATGCAGGATACAATGACGCTGCGTTTTTACCGTTTCCCCGGCGAAAATGGTTTTCAGAATTACTTTTATGACAGTGCGAATGACGAGTGGATGAAGACTGTTTTTCCAATGGAGACAGATCGCCAGTTCATGAGTATTATGAAGTACGGATTTTCGGCTTTCACAGGACAAAATACAAGTCTGTTCCTGCCGGAAGGAGAGATTGACGGTGAAGATCTTTTCAATTATATGCCAAAGGATCTGTATTCGGATCAGGAAATAGAAGAACTGGAAGATCTGTGTGAACCGTTTCTCTCAGTAATCAAAATAAAAGCAGACCGCGTCACAGTGTCTCCTCTTCCAACAGAGATTGATGGGGCTTCCTGTTATAAATTAGAACAAGATATCTCATATGATATCGATGGTCTGTCAGAGATATTAGAACAGCTCTGCCTTGATATGAATGAAGCTTCTTCGGCAGAAGCCTCAGAAGGCATCTGCAAAGAGGAAATGGAAGAATTGTTCAGGCTGTGTGAACTGGCAGAAGAATTGATGAATGATATTCCGATCAAGATGACCTATTATATCGATGATACTACATTTCTGCCGGCGAAAGAGATCCTGGATCTGAGTGGATTGGATTTCTCTGCTTTTTTACAAGAGCTGGCAGAATGGTCCGTAGAATATGAGCGATATGGTTTGGATTCTGAAAAAGATGCGGCGATTCCAAAGATAGGAGTTTCTTTCCCAGAGTATAAAATGGAAATTTCATATAAATTAAATGAGACGGATGAGATCAAAATTCCATCAGACGCGTTGTATGCACAGAAAATAGAACCAGAATCCGATATAGAATGGAAACCGAATACAGAACTGAAATAAAAAATAAAAATAGGGTATTGCAAAATCATCTAAAATCAGATGATGGAGCGATACCCTATTTCTTATGACGGAGAGTGTGGGATTCGAACCCACGTGCCCAGAATGGACAACTGCATTTCGAGTGCAGCTCGTTATGACCACTTCGATAACTCTCCATAAATTTTTGAAACAATCTGTAAAATTGCACAGGATGAAGACTTTGCAGCGGAATAATCGGAGATTCCTTCGTATCATCTTAAACAGTATACCATAAATCTGATAAAATGCAAAAGATTTCTTCCTGATTCACAAAAATTTTTGGAGAGTATCGGATTTATCTACCGTTTGATGCCCTGATCCAGCTCCTGAGCCCACATTTGGAGATCATAGGCATTTCCGTCAAATAACTTTAAGATGGTTCCGTAAGGCGCAGAATCATTTGCAAAAGCATTTGCCTCGTCTGTGTCAACATGCATGGCAAGTTTAAAAGACGGGCTGACCCGGACGACTACATCCGCAAAAATAAGAGCGCGTTCAAAACTCTGAGTGATTACAAAGACGTCGTCATTGTCTTTTAAGTTCATGCGGATTGCCTGATCTGGAGTCATGTGGATATGGCGTTTTGCTACAATCACGCCTTTTTCGAGTGTCAGAGATGAAGTCGGGCTAATCAACGTACATCCCGGTGTTCCTTCGATGGAACCGGACTGGCGAATCATTCCAGGCACTCCTAATTTTCTCGCATCCGTCATGGAGATCTCAATCTGCGTCTCTGGACGGAAAGGTCCAAGGATTGCAACATTCTCAAAGCGTCCTTTTGGACCTTGAACGGTCAGACGTTCTTTTGCGAGAAACTGTCCCGGCTGACTCAGCTCTTTGACAAAGGTCAGTGTGGCTCCCGCGCCAAAAAGGATTTCAAAGTCTTCCTTTGAGACGTGGATATGGCGGGCAGATGTCTCAATAGGAATTTTTCGCGGCATAACATTTTCCCCCTTATACAATAAAAATTTTTGATTCTATGATACTGGATTCCAAGAGGGAGGTCAAGCGATAAAAAGAGAAAAAGAAAAGGTGAAAGTATTGTGGTAAGAACAAAAGTATTATATAATAAATTATCATATAAAATTAGAAAACGAGGTGTTTTGAAACTATGAAAAGAATTGGGTTGTTGACGAGTGGCGGTGACTGCCAGGCTTTAAATGCAGCGATGCGTGGTGTTGTAAAAGGGTTGTCATCCAACCTGCCTGAGAATGAACTGGAGGTATACGGATTCTCAAACGGATATAAGGGGCTGATCTATGGAGATTACCGTATGCTGACAGCAAAAGATTTTTCGGGTATCCTGACGAAAGGCGGAACAATTCTGGGATCTTCCAGACAGCCATTCAAAATGATGCGTGTTCCGGATGAAAAAGGATTGGATAAAGTGGAGGCGATGAAGCAGAATTATTATAAACTGCGCCTCGACTGTCTCGTTATTCTGGGAGGAAACGGAACACAGAAGACAGCAAATCTGCTGCGTGAAGAAGGACTGAATGTGATTCATCTTCCAAAGACGATTGACAATGATATCTGGGGAACGGATATGACATTTGGTTTCCAGAGCGCCGTGAATATTGCGACGGAAGCGATTGACTGCATCCATACAACAGCGTCTTCCCATAACCGTGTGTTTATTGTAGAAGTCATGGGACATAAGGTTGGATGGCTGACGCTTCATGCCGGAATCGCCGGAGGAGCAGATATCATTCTGATCCCGGAGATCCCATATGATATTGATAAGGTCATTGCCGCAATCAATAAGAGAACACAGGCGGGAAAAGGATTCACAATTCTGGCTGTGGCAGAAGGAGCGATCTCAAAAGAAGATGCGAAGCTGTCCAAAAAGGATTTAAAAGAAAAATTAAAGAAAAAAGCGCATCCGGCTGTATCCTATGAGATTGCGGCAGCCATTCAGGAGAAAACAGGAATTGAAGTGCGTGTGACCGTTCCCGGACATACGCAAAGAGGAGGAAGTCCTTGCCCGTACGACCGTGTCCTGACGACAAGACTGGGAGCAGCAGCTGCGAAATTAATTTTGAACGATGAATATGGATACATGGTCGGCATTGTAAATGGAAAGACAAAGAAAGTTCCTCTTGAGGAAGTGGCAGGAAAGCTGAAAATGGTATCGCCAGACGCACAGATTGTAAAAGAAGCAAAAATGACAGGAATCAGTTTTGGAGATTGAGTCCGTTAAAAAGATAGGAGAATCAGAATGAGCTATACTGCTTTATACAGAAAATTCCGACCGGATGAATTTGATGATGTCAAAGGTCAGGATCATATCGTGACAACACTGAAGAACCAGATTAACGCGGATCGAATCGGACATGCGTATTTATTCTGCGGTACGAGAGGAACTGGTAAGACAACTATAGCGAAAATTTTTGCAAAAGCAGTAAATTGCGAACATCCTGTAAATGGGAGTCCCTGTAACGAATGTGATACATGCAAAGCAATCACAGCAGGGACTTCCCTGAATGTAATAGAGATTGATGCGGCATCCAACAACGGCGTGGACAATATCAGGGAGATCAAGGATGAAGTCACTTATTCTCCGACCATGGGAAGATATAAGGTCTACATCATTGATGAGGCTCATATGCTGACCATAGGAGCATTCAATGCGCTTCTGAAAACGTTGGAGGAGCCGCCGTCCTATGTCATCTTTATTCTGGCTACTACAGAAGTCAACAGGATTCCGGTCACGATATTATCGCGCTGCCAGCGCTATGATTTTAAGAGAATTTCATTGGATGTGATCAGCGACCGCCTGCGGGAACTGATGGAAAAAGAAAATATTGAGGTAGAAGAAAAAGCAATCCGCTATATTGCAAAAAAAGCGGACGGAGGAATGAGAGATGCGCTCAGTCTGATGGAGCAGTGCATTTCTTTTTATCTTGGACAGAAGCTGACTTATGAGAAAGTGCTGGAGGTCTTAGGCGCTGTGGACACAGACGTATTCAGCAGCTTTCTGCGGGAGATTTTAAACGATGATGTGGCGGGAGTGATCGCACATCTGGAAGAAATTATCATGCAGGGAAGCGATCTGGGACAGTTTGTAAATGATTTTACCTGGTATATGAGAAACTTGCTTTTAATCAAAGCATCTGATAATATGGAGGAGATTCTGGATGTCTCGGCTGAAAACTTGATTCAGCTCAAAGAAGAGGCAGGAATGATCCGTCAGGATACGCTGATGCGCTTTATACGAATTTTTTCAGAACTGACAAATCAGCTGAAAAATGCTTCCAATAAGAGAATTTTAGTAGAGATGGCTTTGATCAAGCTGTGCCGTCCGCAGATGGAACGGGATCCTTCTTCTCTGCTGGAACGTGTGCGCAGACTGGAAAAGAAAATGGAACAGGGCGTTTTCATGGCTGAGCCCAATACGGGAAACACGCATAAAAGAAATGTGGATGCACAGTGGAATCCGTCCGATGCCGGATCAGAATATTCTGGAGAAATGCAGACGGCATCGCAAAAGACAGTCATGGATAAGGCTGCGCCAAAGGATCTGCAGCAAGTGCAGTCCATGTGGAGAAGCATTGTTGCAATGACGAGCGGGAGATTTAAAGTGGTGCTTTCTTCGGCACAGATTAAATTTAATGCCACTTCAGAGGACGACAATCGACTGTATATCGTATTTGCAGATTTTCTGGCGGAACCTTATATCGACAATCAGGAAAAACAGCATGAGCTGGAGGAGCTGATTGCAAAAAAAATCGGCAAAAAAGTCGAGGTCAGGATGATCCTTCAGGAGGATGAGGCGCTGACCGCAGGGACGCTTGCAAAAATCGGTGTGGATGAAGCCATTGAGCGGTTTATCAATACCGATGTGATTGTGGAAGATTTTTAAAAAGTAAATTTCAGGAGGAAGAAATATGGCAAAAAGAGGAGGATTTCCAGGCGGAATGATGCCGGGAAACATGAATAATCTGATGAAACAGGCGCAGAAAATGCAGAAGCAGATGGAGGAAAACCAGAAAGCGCTTGAAGAAAAAGAGTTTACCGCAACTGCCGGAGGCGGCGCTGTGGAAGTGACGGTGTCAGGAAAGAAAGAAGTCACAAAAGTGAAACTGCAGGAAGAAGTAGTAGATCCGGATGACATTGAGATGCTGGAGGACTTAATCATGGCTGCCACAAATGAGGCGATGCGTAAAATGGAAGAAGAGGCGGCTTCTACAATGTCAAGACTGGCAGGCGGTCTTGGCGGTCTGGGCGGAGGCTTCCCATTCTAATGGATTACTACAGCAGTTATATCAGCAAGTTAATTGAGGAACTGTCAAAGCTGCCGGGCGTTGGTACAAAATCAGCACAACGCCTGGCTTTTCACATCATAAACCGCCCGATGGAAGAAGTAAAAGGACTGTCAGAGGCAATCATTCAGGCAAAAGAAAAAGTGCGTTACTGTAAGGAATGCTATACGCTGACCGATCAGGAAATCTGTCCGATCTGCGCAAATCCGGGGCGTGATCACAGTACGATTATGGTGGTGGAAAATACGAGAGATCTGGCAGCATATGAAAAGACAGGAAAATTTAATGGCGTTTATCATGTACTGCACGGCGCAATCTCTCCGATGATGGGAATTGGACCGAATGAGATTAAACTGAAAGAATTGATGAAACGGCTTCAGGGAGAGATCAAGGAGGTCATCATTGCTACAAATTCCAGCCTGGAAGGAGAGACAACCGCGATGTATATCAGCAAACTGATTAAACCGACCGGGATCAAAGTGAGCCGTATTGCAAGCGGAGTGCCGGTGGGCGGAGATCTGGAATATATTGATGAAGTGACGCTTCTGCGCGCCCTTGAAGGAAGAATTGAATTGTAGAAATATGCGGCAGGAAAGGCAAAACAGGGAAAGATCCGGGGAATAAAGCTTGATCTTCCGCTGAAAAGCCCTTATAATAGGGTCGCAAGTAATAGCCATAACAGAATAAGGAGAATGAACATGAACAAATTAGAGCTTCAAAAAGTTGCTAATGAGATTCGGAAAGGAATTTTGACAGGTGTACACAGTGCAAAAGCAGGACATCCGGGCGGTTCCTTATCTGCAGCCGATCTTTTTACGTATTTGTATTTTGAAGAAATGAATATTGATCCTAAGAACCCGAAAAAACAGGACAGAGACCGTTTCGTACTCTCAAAAGGTCACACAGCGCCGGGACTGTATTCAACATTGGCACATAGAGGATATTTTCCGACAGAGGATTTAAAAACACTGCGAAAAGTTGGCTCTTATCTTCAGGGACATCCGGATATGAAACATATTCCAGGAGTAGATATGTCAAGCGGATCTCTGGGACAGGGAATCTCAGCGGCTGTTGGAATGGCGCTGTCCGCAAAAATTTCAAACGAATCCTATCATGTCTACACACTTCTGGGAGACGGAGAAATTCAGGAAGGACAGGTATGGGAGGCTTCCATGTTTGCAGGTGCAAATCATCTGGACAATCTGACTGTCATTGTAGATAACAATGGACTTCAGATTGACGGAAAAGTAGAAGAGGTATGTTCCCCATACCCGATTGATAAAAAATTTGAAGCATTTAATTTTTATACAATTTGTCTGGAAGACGGCAATGATTTTGACCAGATCCGCGCAGCATTTGAAGAGGCAAAGACTGTGAAAGGAAAACCAGTTGCGATTATTGCAAAAACAGTAAAAGGAAAAGGAGTTTCCTTTATGGAAAATCAGGTTTCCTGGCATGGAAAAGCTCCAAATGACGCAGAATATGAGACAGCGATGGCAGAATTAGAGAAGGCAGGTGAAGCATTATGTCAGAAGTAAAGAAAATTGCAACGAGAGACAGCTACGGCAGTACGTTAGTAGAGCTAGGAGAAAAATATGAGAATCTGGTAGTGCTTGACGCCGATCTTGCGGCTGCCACAAAGACAGGAATGTTTAAAAATGCATTTCCAGAACGTCACTTTAACTGCGGGATCGCGGAGAGCAATATGGTTGGAATCGCGGCAGGACTTGCAGCGGCAGGAAAAGTGCCATTTGTAAGCTCTTTTGCAATGTTCGTGGCAGGAAGAGCATTTGAACAGATCAGAAACTCAGTCGGATATCCGCATTTAAATGTAAAAATCGGAGCAACTCATGCCGGTATTTCTGTCGGAGAAGACGGGGCAACTCATCAGTGCAACGAAGATATCGCGCTTATGAGAACGATTCCGGGTATGGTTGTGATTAACCCGGCAGACGATGTAGAAGCCAGAGCAGCAGTAAAGGCAGCTTATGAATACGAAGGGCCTGTTTATCTGAGATTTGGACGTCTGGCTGTTCCGGTTATCAATGACCGTCCAGACTATCACTTTGAGCTGGGAAAAGGTGTTGTTCTGAAAGAAGGAAAAGATCTGACTATTGTAGCTACCGGTCTGACGGTTGCACCAAGCCTTGAGGCAGCTCAGATGCTGGAAAAAGATGGAGTGAGCGTAAAAGTAATCAACATTCATACAATCAAACCATTGGATGAAGAGCTGATTGTGGCAGCAGCAAAAGAGACAGGAAAAGTAGTGACTGTGGAAGAACATTCCATCATCGGAGGACTCGGAAGCGCTGTCTGTGACTGCCTGAGTGAAAAAATGCCGACATTGACGAAAAAGATCGGAATCCGGGACGTATATGGAGAATCCGGACCAGCTCTGGAACTGCTTCATAAATATGAACTGGACGCAGAAGGAATTTATCGTCAGATCAAAGAATTTTTGAACAAATAAAATAAGATTTTCTGTGTATAAGATAAAAATACTGCAGAAGATCCTGTAAGGGAACTGCCGGAAAAACTGAGCGTTTGATGAAATCAGCTAAAATCCGGCAGTTCCTTTAGGTTAAAAAAGGAACTGTCTTTTTTCAGGAAAAAGATTCTGACAGGAGAGACAGATTCCTTTGGAGATACATTCTGCAAGTATCATTACAATGGAAATGCGTGTAGTCTGAAGCATGAGATGGGAAAAGCGATTGTTGATATTTACAATGCCAGTGATGGAGATGTCTCCTGCGGATTCCAACGTTTTATTAACCCCGGCGCCGGGAGAAAGACTGCCATGCGCCACCGTGATGTATCCCTGATGTTTTTGCGTGCCGAGCGAGGCATCGATTGCGACCAAAAGACGGTCCGGATGATTTTTATAGATATCGTGCAGTGTGTCCGAGAGATTGAGCGCGTGTACGGGGCGCTCCAGAGTGCCATAAACAGAAAAATATTCAGGAAGCAGGGAAGAAAGGCGGGTTCCTATGATGGGCCCGAGGCTGTCTCCTGTTACACGGTCACTGCCGATACACAGAAAGACAGGAGGCAGATGATTTTTATCAGAACGCTCCTGTAATAAAGCAGTTAAATAAGAGCCAAGGAAAAGAGAAGCATTTTCCTTTGCCGTATTAATATAGTAAGTTTCTTCAGACAACTTTGGATTCATAGTGAAATTCCTTTCTCGTTTTTCTAAAGTGTATCCAGGAAAAAAGAAAAATATTCTGGAAATAAAACAGGAAAAGATGTCGAAATATTTTTTCTGCCGTATACATAAAATGATAAATTCTGCGGGAAAAATATGATAGGATGAGGACAGGAAAGGAGTGGACGGATATGCTCGAAGTAAAGTATAAGGAAGAAAAAAAAACATCGGAGAAATCGACAGATGAGGCGCAGGAAAAAAATGCAGAAGAATTTGAACTTCCCAAAAATGTAAAACAGGTCGGAGAAGTAGAAAAAGAACGGAAGCTGTACATAGAAGACTATGTGGTCACATATCTTCAACAGCTGACAAAAAATGCGGAAGGAACGAAGACGGCAGTCTTTCTGGGAGAAAAAAAGGTACAGAAAGATTGCCATTATCTTTTTATCAGCGGAATACTGGAGATCGAGGACGGAGAATTTGGTGAAGAACAGAAAAAAAAGATGGAAGAAGAAAAGAAGAAATACTTTACGCAACTGAGCAGTATCGGATGGTTTCTGTCCACACCGGGACAAAAACTGGAACTGACAGCGGAACTGGAACGGAAACATCGGGATTTGTTTCCGGACGAGGATTCTGTTCTACTGATCCGAGACACGGTAGAGCAGGAAGAGATTTTGTTTTTAATGGAAGGGTCGATGTTACGTGATCAGGGAGGATATTACGTCTATTATGAACAGAATCCGGGAATGCAGGAATATTTGATGGATCATAAAAAGCAAGAATCGGTGGAGGAGGAGACGAAAGAGGAGAGGGCAATTCAGAGTTTCCGAAAAAAATTTAGACGCAGGCAGGAAAAAAGGCAGGGAACAGGGATCAGATGGGTATATGGAGCAGGAACCATGCTGGTTATGACAATTCTGGTAATCGGAATCACAATCATCAACAATTATGATAAGATGAAAAATATGGAAAAAACGCTGACAGACATTTCAAAACAAGTGGCGGAGGAACCGGATGGCAGAGATTTGCCGGTATCAGCACAGATAAAAATGGAGACAGAAAAAATGACAGAACGACAAACGGAGACAGAAGGAGAGTCCCAAACGGAAACAGAGTCCGACACAGAAAAGCAGCAGACAGAAAGCCAGCGCCAGACGGAGACGGAAAGTGAAAAACAGCAGCAGACGGAGACAAAAATGCGGGAAGCAAATGAAAGAAGAGTAATTCCTGAAGCGGAAAATATAAAAGAATCGTCCGCGCGTCCATCGCAGGCTGTATATATTGTGAAAAATGGGGATACGTTAGCAGATATCTGTCAGAAGTATTATGGAAATCTGGACAAAGTGGAAGAGATCTGTGAACTAAATGATATCACAGATCAAGATGAAATATGGGCAGGAGAAAAGATTGTTCTGCCTTAACAGAAAGAGAGAAGATATCCAGAAACAAATTGGATATAATCGGATATCTCTTATAAAGAGGAGATGAATTGCAACCGCCATTAAAAAATGATATAATAAACAGAATCATTTTGCACAAAGGCAGATAGAAAAAATGATAAAACAGATAAAACAGAAGAGAGATCTGCAAAAATACAGAAAAATAACAGAGATGAAAACAGGAAAAAAATGAGTGAAGAAAAAAGTACAGACGAAAAAAAAGTAGATGAAAAAAAGATTGATGAAAAAGATATAAAAAAAGAAGAAAAAGAAACGGGTCACAGCCGATATACAGCTGCCTTGGAAGACAGCGATGAAATTCGGGATATTTCCTATCTGAACCGGTCTTTTTCGGACAAATTCATGCAGGGAGTGCATAAGCTAAAAAATATGATCACGGGCAGAAAAAAAATTTTGATATTGTTTGCAGTCGCAATGTGCGTGGTTGGATATCTGGTTTTCAATAATATGCGTATATTGAATCATTATGAGATTCTGAAAACTTCAGAGAGATCGGATGTTCTGGCGACAAATTTTGTGGAGATGAATGGAAAATTATTAAAGTATAGTCCAGATGGAGTCGTATATATGGATGAAGAATCTGTTCTATGGAGCTCTGCGTACAGTATGCAGACTCCGATTGTAGACATCTGTGGATCGATGGCTGTTGTGGGGGAACAGAAAGGATCACAGGTCTATATTTACAGCGCGGAGGAAGGACAGATTGGAAATTTCCAGACACTTTTGCCGATTCAGAAAGTACAAGTTGCCTCGCAGGGAGTCGTGGCAGCCGTATTGGAAGACGGGGAAGTGACATGGATCAATTTGTATGATACCGAGGGAAATGAAATCGCAAAGCACAGAACATCTGTCGCTGAATCGGGATATCCGATTGATATCTCGATCTCGCCAGATGGGCAGAAATTAGTGGTTTCTTTTCTAAGGATGACAAACGGTGTGATGAATACAAAGATTGCTTTTTATAATTTTGGATCTGTGGGGAAGGCGCAGACCAATAATGAGATGAACAGTGAGATCTATGAGAACACAGTTGTTCCAAAAGTGATGTATCTCAACAATACGGAGGCAGTTGCGTTTCGGGACAATGGATTTACCATCTATGAGGGGAAACAGATTCCTGAGAAAAAAGCAGAGGTAAATATGGATCAGGATATCGTCAGTATTTTTTATGATGACGAAACATTGGGATTCGTATTCCAGAGCGATCTTTCGGAACACAAATATAAGATACAGCTCTACAATCTGAACGGCAAAAAAACGATGGAGCAGTATATGGATCAGGAATTTCAGAATATAAAATTCAGCTCTGGGAAAATTATTGTATATAACGCAGATACATTCTGTATCTACAGCAAACAGGGGAAAAAGATATTTGAAGGGAAGTATCGTGAACAGATTACAGATATTATGAAAATACCGGGATTCCGAAAATATCTGGTGATTACAAAGGGAAGTATGGATCTGATCAGACTGAGTTAGAAGGGGCGAAAGAAAATGAATATATTGAGCATTGTTATTTTATTGGTAGTTTTACTGTTTATGGTGAAGGGGTATCGAAAAGGTCTCGTTCAAATGGTGGCCTCAATGACGACATTGATCCTTACAATTTTTCTGGTCAGCATTGCCACACCGCATATTTCAAATGCTTTGAAGACACAGACACCTGTATACAATATGATTGAAGAGAAATGCGAAGATTTCATCAAGAGCGGAACAGATCAGATCAGCAGTAAAATAGAAGAGTCTGAATGGATTGAAAATTTGAAGATACCAGAATTTTTGCAGGAGATGATAAAAGAGAACAATAACACGGTCTCCTATGAGAAAATGAATGTAGATAGTTTTGGAGAGTATATTTCACATTTTCTTGCCACGATGATTTTAAATGTCCTTTCCTATATCATAACATTTATTGCTGCATTGATTTTGATTAAAGTAATTGCAGGGGCGCTGGGATTGCTGACACATCTCCCGGTCATTCACAGCATGAATCGGATTTTAGGGGCGGCTATGGGACTGATACAGAGCTTATTTTTGATATGGCTCTTTCTGTTAGTGGTAACTCTTTTCGGAAATACGGAATGGGGAGACTACATTATGAAAATGATCAATGACAGCTCTGTACTGACAGCATTGTATGACGCAAATATCTATATCGGGATTTTTGACAATATTATGAAATTTTTTGTGTGACAGGGATTGACAAAATAAAAAAAGGGTGATATTATAAGATCCATCGTGTGATGCGGTGGATCATTCTTTTTTGAAAACAACGCTTGAAAATAAAAAATAAAAAAGTGTTGACAAAACAAAAAAGAAATGATATACTAACAAAGTCGCGTGTGAGACGGATGAAAAGAACTGAAAAAAATAAATAAAAAAAGTTCTTGACAAACAGAAAACACTGTGATAAAATATAAAAGCTGTCACAGAGAACAGCAAAGAACCTTGATAACTGAACA
>JAUNDP010000013.1 GCA_030526005.1 Eubacteriales bacterium | reverse complement strand
CCGTTTCTTTTTCTGTTACTTTTTCTGTGACTGTCTCTTTTTCGGTGGTATCTGTGTCTTTTGATCCGTCACCGCATCCGGATAACATTAATCCACAAGCCATCACTACAGCCGCTGCCATGCATTTTCTCTTCATAAAATCCTCCTATCGCACTGTTTTGTGCTGTCTATACAGCTAAACATTATAGCACATTTTTTCTTTTGTCAACAAGATACTTTTTCTCATTTAATAAAAAATAAAGAAATACAGATGATTCTTGCAGTTTCTGGAAAAGAATGATAAAATATAGTGTCATCATAATATTATGGGAGGTATTCTAATGTTTTGGAATGTACTGATTGTCATTTTGATCGTACTGGTCGTGGCTTTTATTGTTCTGTATTTTCTCGGAAGAAAAGCGCAGAAAAAACAGGCTATCCAGCAGGAACAGATCGAAGCTGCTAAACAAACAGTTTCTATGCTGGTCATCGATAAAAAGAAAATGAAAATCAAAGAATCTGGTCTTCCTCAAATGGTCATTGATCAGACGCCGAAACTGATGAGAGGCTCTAAACTTCCAATCGTCAAAGCAAAAGTTGGTCCAAGAATCATGACGCTTGTCTGCGATCCAAAGGCTTTTGATCTCATACCGGTCAAAAAGGAAGTCAAAGCTGTAATCAGCGGTATCTACATTGTCGATGTCAAAGGGGTAAGAAAACCTTTACAGGTGCAGACACCTGAAAAACAAGGCTTCTTCAAACGTATGAAATCAAAATTCAGTAAAAAAAAGAAATAACTGTTTTAAATACGGATGCAGAAATTCCGGGAGATCTGATGCAGAATAAAAATTCTGCCGCAAATCCCCCGGAATTTTATTTCTCATTTTTTCATTTCACCGTCTCGGACAGATGAAACGGTCTTCCATTTTTGGCATTGATCTTAATTTCAATGCTGCAGTCCGCCATGTGTTCATAATTGATATCCAGACTGTAATCTACCTTTGTGCTGATCTGTCCCTGCTCTTTGGTCACCTGAATATTCTTTGCCATAATACTGATCAAAAATTTTCCGAACGGTGTATCATAATAGCTCATATTTCTCTTATTTTTTTCAAACACCATATGGACATTTGTAAATCCCCGCTTCGTGACTTCTACAATGTCATCGCTGATCTTAATCAGATTTTGTATCTTTTCACTGCTTCCCTCGATTACTTCCTCATAGCTGACAAAATGTTTTCCACTCTGGAACCGATATTTGCCCGGGGCAACGACTTCGATCTCTTCACCCCCTGTTTCTTCCTTTGTCTCTCCTATTACCTGGAGCCCCTTTATGCTTAGCAGTACCTCTCTCGTCATCGCTTTCCTCTCAAAATTCTTCAATTTGAATCTGTTTCGTAGTTTCTATATCATACGGCAGAATAGAATTTGCAAACTGTTTAAATTTATCGGCAGCATCACTCACAAAAAACTGATACTTTTCGCCATTCTGTTCGCTCTCTCCCCGGTTATCAAGTTCATTTGCGCACAGAAGTTCTCTCAGTTCCAGTGCAGTCTCGTATGCCGGATTCACAAGTGTCACCTCATCTCCCATCACCTTTCTCACGGTTGAACGCAAAAGTGGATAATGAGTACAGCCCAGCACAAGCGTGTCAATTCCTTTTTCTTTCAGCTCGCTTAAATAGCGCTGTGCCACCTCATCCGTCACAGGATCTTTCAGCCATCCTTCTTCCACCAAAGGTACAAAGAGCGGACATGCTTTTCCTATCACCTGAATCTCAGGGTCCCACTGCTGTACAAATTTTGTATAAATCTGGCTACGCACGGTTCCCTCTGTTCCGATCACACCGATCTTTTTATTCTTCGTCGCAGCACAGGCTACTTTGGCGCCCGGCTGAACAACGCCAAGAATCGGAATTTCAATCTCCTTTTTGATCTCTTCCAGCGCAAAAGCGCTTGCTGTATTGCACGCAACCACAATCGCCTTCACACCTCGTGTCATCAAAAAACGTATAATCTGTCTGGAGTATCTTATAATCGTCTCTTTTGATTTACTTCCATAAGGCACTCTCGCCGTATCTCCAAAGTAAACAATTCTCTCCTGTGGCATATTGCGCATCACTTCTCTTGCGACAGTCAGTCCCCCCACACCGGAATCAAAGATTCCAACAGGTGCATTTCTCAGATCCATTTGATTTTTTTTCTTCTCCATTTATCTATCCTCATTTTTTATTTTCCTGACATATCTTTTTTATTCTACTCTGTTGCAATTCCAAATGCAAGTGACGATTTTTCAGAAAATCATTGGCTCCCCATCCACAAATGCATAGCATACGGAATCTTCTCTTAAAAATTTTGCTCTTCCGTTTGTGCCTTCTGTGATCTCCTCAGTCAGATCTTTCTTTTCCTCCGCCGGCACAAGCGCCTCCACAGTCACAGTATCGGTATATTCTGAATTTGTGATGGCGATTCCTCTCTGTCCCAGAAGATATTGAATCTTTCCAATACCGGTGTAATCTGTCTTTATCTCCAGCAGATATCCCTGTCTTTTCTCAATGATCTTACAGTTTCGCAGCCCTTCCTGCACTGCTTTTGAGTACGCTCTCACCAGACCCCCTGTTCCGAGAAGCGTTCCGCCAAAATAACGTGTCACAACAACGACAATATTACAGACTTTTTCTCCCAGAAGCACATCCAGCATAGGTCTGCCCGCTGTTCCTGACGGCTCCCCATCGTCGCTGCATCGCTGAAGCGTCTGTTTTTCTCCCACCACAAACGCAGAACAATTATGGGTGGCGTCCCAATACTTTTTCTTCATCGCATTGATGAAGGAAACGGCTTCCTCCTCGCTTTCCGCACACTGAATTGTTGCGATAAAACGCGATTTTTTTTCTATAATTTCCCCTTCGCCGCCTTCATACAATATTTTCTGTCCATCCATTCTCTCTCATCCTTTTCTTCCATTTTTCTGATTCTGATTGTTTTTATTATAGCAATCCTGCCACAGGAACACAACAGATACTTTTTTATGCTATTTTTTCTATGCTTCTTCTTTCTTCTTAAGAATCTCTAAACTTTCCATTTATCCCCTTTCTTTCAAAATACAGTTCTGCTATAATTTGACTCGTAACCGTACGCGGCAATACGCAGCACTACCTTTATAAAGGAGATTCTTATCTATGGATTATGGAAAAAACAGTATTCTAAATCAACAGCAAGATCCAAAAGCTCCCAAGATCAGAAAAAAACTCCGGCTTTCGGCTGTAAAGATTGTCCTTCTTTCTTTTATAACAGTCCTTGTACTTGGAATCTGTGCCGGATTTGGAATGATCAACGGTCTGATTGAGGATGCGCCTGATATCAGCAATATCAGCCTTCGTCCCTCTGAGTCTGCCACTTACATTTATGACCAGAACGGAAACCGTATTCAAAAGCTGACCGCTCCGTCAGCAAACAGGGAACTTGTGACGCTTGACCGCATTCCTGTCCATCTTCAGCACGCCGTCGTAGCTGTGGAAGATGAACGTTTCTACACGCACAATGGAATCGACATCCGCGGCATCATCCGCGCTTTCTTTGTAGGGCTGAAAAACGGCAGCTTCTCTGAGGGCGCCAGCACCATCACACAGCAGCTCTTAAAAAACAGTGTTTTTACCGACTGGACAAGCGAATCTTCTTTCGGTGAAAAACTGAGAAGAAAATTTCAGGAACAGTATCTTGCTTTAAAACTGGAAGAAAAGATGAGCAAAGATCAGATTTTAGAGAATTATTTAAATACGATCAACTTAGGTTCCGGCACATATGGCGTGCAGGCTGCATCTCATCGCTATTTTAATAAAGATGTATCCGAACTGACGCTTTCTGAATGTGCCGTCATCGCTGGCATCACTCAAAATCCTACCATGCTTAATCCAATCACTTATCCGGAAAAAAATGCCGAGCGCCGCCAGATTGTTCTGAAAAAGATGCTGGAACAAGGCTATATCTCAGATGAGGAATATCAAGAAGCGCTGAATGACAATGTATATGAGCGGATTCAGCAGACAAATATTGAGGTTTCTGACGAAGAAGACGATCCTTATTCTTACTATGTCGATGCCCTGATCAATCAGGTCATGGACGTGCTCCAGACAGAAAAAGGATATTCGTACGATCAGGCATATCATGCCGTCTATTCCGGCGGTCTGAAAATCTTTTCTGCACAGGATATGGAAATTCAGAGAATCTGTGATGAAGAATTTGCAAACCTTGCCAACTTCCCATCCAGCACTCAAGTTGGACTGGACTATGCGCTCAGCATTCTGAAACCAAACGGCGAGACTGTAAATCATAGCAAAGAAATGCTTCGCACTTACATTCAGGAACAGCTTGGAGATCCTTCTTTTAATCTTCTCTTCTCTACAGAAGAAGAAGCCCGAAGCTGGATTGACCAGTACAAAGCTTCCATTCATGAAGAAGGAGATCAGGAGATCGCCGAGAGAATCACGATCACACCGCAGCCTCAGGCATCTTGCGTGATTATCGACCAGACAACCGGATTTGTCAAGGCGATCGTCGGCGGACGAGGCACAAAAGAAGCCAGTCTGACTTTAAACCGTGCAACTTCCTCTCCAAGACAGCCCGGATCTACATTCAAAATCCTGACTGCCTATGCGCCGGCTCTCGATCTGTACGGAAAGACACTTGCCTCTGTATACAACAATGCTCCTTATATCAACAAAGACGGAAATCCGATCACAAACTGGGATGTCAACTCTTATACAGGTCTGACTACAATCCGATCGGCAATCACCACATCCGTCAATATCGTGGCTGTCGAATGTCTGAATGAAATCACTCCGCAGGCAGGATTTGACTTTGCACAGCGTTTCGGCATCTCCACACTTTGTTCTCACTTAGAGACGGATTACGGTATTTTCTCCGATATTAATGAGTCTCTTGTGCTTGGCGGACTGACAGAGGGTGTCTATAACGTAGAACTGACGGCAGCCTACGCAGCGATCGCCAATAAAGGAAATTATAATGAGCCAAAATTTTTCACAAAAATTGAAGACCGAGATGGAAATGTGCTGATTGACAACACGCCTTCTTCTTCTCCTGTCATCAAGGAATCGACGGCTTATCTGCTCACAAATGCGATGCAGGACGTTGTGAATGCTCCGGACGGAACCGCAAATTCCATTAATCTGAATGGTATGCCGGTTGCCGGAAAAACAGGTACTACCTCTGATTACAGAGACATCTGGTTTGTGGCATATACGCCATATTATACCTGTGGAATCTGGGGCGGATATGATAACAACAGTCCTCTTCCTGATGTTGCCGGTGATATTTATCATTCCTACAGCAAGACTCTGTGGCAGTCTATCATGTCCAGAATTCATGAAAATCTTGAGGTTCGACCGTTTGAAGCGCCATCTGATATCGTGACAGCTTCTGTCTGCAAAAAATCAGGTCTGCTTGCAATTCCTGGAATCTGTGACCATGATCCGCGAGGTTCACAAATCTATACGGAATCGTTTGCTGCCGGAACAGAACCGACACAGTACTGTACGTCGCACGTTTCTGTCAATATCTGTACAGAAACAGGACTGGTCGCATCTTCTACCTGTCCTTCCACCGCAAAGGTCTATATGTCCCTTCCTGCCGGAAGTTCTATGGATACGGAAGATGCCGCATATCTGCCGCCGACTCAGGTTTGCGCCGGAAATCATACACCTCTTGGAGGACTGATTGGAAATCTTACAAAGCCAGGTCAAGACCATGAGACAGAAAAACAGCCGCAGAGCGAGACACAACCGCAGAGTGAAACACAGCCACAGACGAATCCAATTATCACAGATCCGACTTACCCGGACCCAAATCAGACGGTCCCGGAGACACAGCCGCCGCTTGACATTCCAGAGACTGTGCCGGAAACAGCGGAACAGGATCCTTTGGGTTCTCTTCTTAAAAATATGAATACACAATAAAAGAAAAAACAAATCATATTTTTATCAAAAAAGCGGTTCTTTGCAGAATAACACTGCAAAGAACCGCTTTTCTTTTCTATATTTCATTTCTTTTTACTATTCTTTTTATTCCAGCACTAATCTTGCCGCTCCGTAAATTCCCGCATCATTTCCCAGTTTTGCAAGTGCAAACACCGCATCTTTGCACGCTGAGAACGCATATTTCTGATAATATGGCTTGATATAATCAAGTAAAACTTCTCCTGCTTTTGACACGCCGCCACCGATTACAAATACTTCCGGATCGGTCACGCATCCAAAATTGGCAAGCGCTTTTCCGAGATAATAGCCAAATCGGTCTGCCACTTTCTTTGCCAGCTCGTCCCCTTCTTTTACTCCGTCAAATACTGTCTTTGCGCTGACATTTTCTTTGCGGATAACAGACGGCATATCTGTCTCTTCCATCATCTTTCTTGCCAGATAGGAAATACCGGTTGCGGATGCAAACTGCTCCAGACATCCTTTATTTCCGCAGTTGCAGGCGATCTCCATATCGTCTTCCACATGGGCATGACCGATTTCTCCGCCGGCTCCGTGAGAACCTGTAATAATTTTTTCATTTACAATGATTCCGCCGCCGACGCCTGTTCCAAGCGTGATCATAATCAGGTTGTGATATCCCACGCCGCCGCCGCGCCACATTTCACCCAATGCTGCAACGTTTGCATCATTTCCTGCTTTTGTCTTCAGTCCGGTCATCTCTTCCATCTCTTTGACCAGATTTTTATATCCCCAGTGAAGATTTACTGCACATGGCACTTCTCCATTTTCATTGACAGGTCCTGGAACGCCGATTCCCACACCGGCAATATCTTCCTTATTAACCTGTCTCTCTTTGATTTTTTCATTGATACTTTTTGCGATATCCGGCAGAATATTTTCTCCGTTGTTTTCTGTGCGTGTCTGAATCTCCCATTTTTCCAGCACTTCTCCATCTGTATTAAAGAAACCGCATTTTACGGTTGTTCCTCCGACATCAATTCCAAAACAATATTTTTTCATTTTTTCTCTCCTTATTGTTCTTTCCGTTTTAATAAACTGTTCTGCACACGGTTATACAGCTCCTGAGCAGCATTATAACCCATCTTTTTCTGTCTGTGGTTGACAGCGGCTGATTCCACAATGATCGCCAGATTTCGTCCCGGACGGATAGGCAGAGAATGACATACCACTTTATTTCCCAGAAACTCTGTATACTCTTCTTCCAATCCAAGACGGTCGTATTCTTTATCTCTGTTCCACTCTTCCAGTTTAATTACCAGATCAATAGACTGCGTATTCTTTACACTCTCCACACCGAACAGCGTCTTGACATCTATAATACCGATTCCTCTCAGCTCAATAAAATGACGCGTGATATCCGGCGCCGATCCAATCAGTGTTTCATCGCTGACTCTTCGGATCTCGACTACATCGTCTGATACAAGACGATGCCCTCTCTTAATCAGTTCCAGCGCCGCTTCGCTTTTTCCGATTCCGCTCTCTCCCATAATCAGCACACCTTCGCCATACACATCCACAAGCACGCCATGAATGGAAATGCACGGCGCAAGTTCCACATTCAGCCATCGGATAATCTCAGCCATAAACGATGACGTTGTCCGGGCTGTTCTCAGAATCGGAACTCGATATTGATTGGCAAGTCTGAGCATATCTTCATCCGGCTGTGTCTTTGTCGTATAAATGACACACGGAATCTTGCTGGATAAAAACTGTTCATAAACCGGCAGTTTTTTCTCTCTGCTCAGATGTTCCAGATAGGTATATTCCACATAGCCGATAATCTGCACACGCTCAGAATCAAAATGATCAAAATATCCTGTCAGCTGTAATGCCGGACGGTTGATATCAGGAAGCTTGATTCGAATCTCTGAAGCATCAATATCAGGCGTCATATTTTCCAGATTCAGCTTTTCGATGACTTTCGTCAATTCTACACCATTCATCTTTGAATCTCCTTTTTTATTCATTTTTTTTATTTTATCACACTCAAGCCTTAACATCAATGAAAGAAATCGTACACTTTTTCCGCGCTCTTTCTATTCATGGAAGGCGCGCTCAAAAGCTCTTCAACAGAGGCATTTCTGATCGCCTCAATCGATGTGAATGTCCGCATCAGTGATTTTCTTCTCGCAGGCCCGATCCCTTCAATCTCATCCAGCACCGAATGTACCTGACTTTTTCCGCGCAGAGCGCGATGATATTCGATCGCAAATCGGTGTGCTTCATCCTGTATTCTGGTAATCAGACGGAAGCTCTCTGTATTTTTGGGGATCACTACTTCCTGATCCCGGAAATAAAGTCCTCTCGTCCTATGACTGTCATCTTTCACCATGCCGCAGACCGGAATGGACAGATTCAGCCTTTCCAGCACTTTCTGTGCCACATGAACTTGTCCCTTGCCGCCATCCATCATAATCAGATCAGGAAATCGGCTGAAACTGTCCTGTATGGTTTCTTCCGCCTGATTTTCTCTGATTCCATGACAAAATCGTCTCGTCAGCACTTCTTCCATGCTGGCATAATCATTTGCTCCTTTTACCCATTTGATCTTAAATTTTCTGTAATCGCTTCTCTTGGGCTTTCCATCTTCATATACAACCATGGAACCTACCGATTCGATTCCGCTTGTATTCGAGATATCGAATGCTTCCATTCTTTTGATGGGAGGCAGATTTAAAAGTTCTTCCAGTTCCCGTACAGCTCCCCTTGTTCTTGCCTCCTCTCTTCTAATTCTCTCACGATCCTGGCTAAGAACCATCTCCGCATTTTTTTCTGCAAGCTCCACCAGCTTTTCTTTTGTTCCCTTTTTCGGGACTTTGATATACACTCTCGCCCCCCGTTTTTTAGTCATCCACTGTTCCAGAATTTCGTGATCTTCTATCTCTGTCTGAAGTACCAGTTCTCTCGGTATAAATGGCGTCCCGGAATAGAATTGTTTTATAAAACTGTTTAAGATGCTGCTTTTTGTGTCATTCATCGCCGTCCGCAAATAAAAATGATCTCTTCCGATCAGTTTTCCGCCTCTGACAAAGAAAACCTGAACAACGGCATCCTCTCTGTCTGTCACGGCCGCAATGATATCCCGATCCTCTCCGTCGCTTTGGGTGATCTTCTGTTTCTGTGAAATCTGCCGTATACTTTCAATCAGATCCCTCTGCTCCATCGCACTCTCAAAATCCATTCTCTCGGAAGCTGCCTGCATCTTTTTTTCCAGCATCTGAATTACTGATTCCTGATCCCCTTCCAGGAAACGAATTGCTTTTTCTACCTGTTCCTGATATTCTTCCTGAGAAATCAAACCCTGGCATGGGGCATTGCACTGACCGATATGGTAGTTTAGACATGGTCTTCCTTTCCCGGTATCCTTTGGCAGATTACGGCTGCATGTTCGCAGCTGAAACAGCTTTTGAATCAGATCAATCGTATCTTTTACCGCTTTAGAGCTCGTATAAGGACCGTAATATTTCGCTTTTTCTTTTTTCATGGAACGCGACAGAAAGACGCGTGGATACGCCTCGCCGGTCGATACCTTGATAAATGGATACGTTTTGCCATCTTTCAGCATCGTATTATATTTTGGCCGATGCTCTTTGATTAAATTACATTCTAAAACAAGCGCTTCCAGCTCAGAATCCGTCACAATATACTCAAATCTGCTGATTTTTGATACCATTTGCTCAATTTTAGAGCTTCTTACACGACTGCTCTGAAAATATTGACGCACTCTGTTTTTCAGACTCACTGCTTTTCCGACATAAATAATTGTGTCGTCCTCGTCGTGCATCAGATAAACGCCTGGCTTTGATGGAAGCTTTTTCAGTTCCTCCTCAATCTGAAACATCTCATTCCCCCTTCTCACTTGTTTTTTCTGTCGTCTCTTTTCATTACTATATCATACTTTTCTCATTTTCAGAAAAGAAACATCTTTTTTTCAAAAAAAGACCGCCGTAAATTTTTTACGGCAGTCTCTCTTTCTCTTTTTGTTATTTTTGTTCCTCTTCTTCTTCAATCCGATAGACGTTTGACGATTCCGAAGCAGTCTCTTCTGAATCTTGCTCTTCTGCAAAAGATTCTTCTGTGCTTTCCAGATTTTCTTCCTTCTCAGACTGTTCTTCCTCGACAGAAGCATCCGGCAGTTCAATCACACTTGGGATTTCTTCTTTTATTTCTTCTTTTTTCAGATCAACCTTCGGTTTTTCTGTCACACGGCCAGGTTTTTGTTTTTCTTCATTTTCTTCTGGTTCAGGCAGACCTTTTACTTTTCGGAAAATCTTCATAAATTCTTTTCCTGTAATCGTCTCTTTCTCAATCAGGAATTCTGCGATCTTATCGAGCGCATCTCTGTTCTCGCTCAGGAGACGTTTTGCTTCCTCATACGCATCTTTTAAGACGCGCATCACTTCCTGATCCACTTCTGCCGCCGTCACATCACTGCAGTTCATCACAACCTGTCCGTCTAAGTATCTGTTTGCCGGAGTTTCCAGCGCAATCAGCCCAAATTTTTCAGACATTCCATACTGTGTGATCATCGCTCTGGCAACATCTGTGGCTCTCTCGATATCGTTCGACGCTCCTGTTGTCACCGTGTCAAATACAATTTCTTCTGCCGCACGTCCGCCGACAAGTTCTACCAGCATTGCACGGATTTCTTTCTCTGTATTTAAGTACTTTTCTTCCTCCGGAACATTCATGACATATCCCAGAGCGCCCATTGTTCGCGGCACGATTGTAATTTTCTGGACTGGCTCTGAATCTTTCTGGAGCGCGCTGATCAGAGCGTGGCCAACCTCATGATAAGAGACAATTCTTCGCTCTTCTTTGCTCATGATGCGGTCTTTTTTCTCTTTTCCGACAAGCACCACTTCCACAGCCTCAAACAGATCTTTTTGGCTGACTGCATTTCTGCCTTTTTTAACGGCTAAGATTGCCGCCTCATTGATCATATTTGCAAGATCCGATCCAACTGCGCCTGATGTGGCAAGCGCGATTGCTTCCAGATCCACGCTCTCATCCAGCAGAACATTTTTGGCATGAACTTTTAAGATATCAATTCTTCCTTTTAAATCCGGTTTGTCAACAATGACACGGCGGTCAAAACGTCCTGGTCTTAACAGCGCCTTATCGAGAACTTCCGGACGGTTTGTCGCTGCCAGAATCAAAAGACCTTTTGACGTATCAAATCCATCCATCTCTGCCAGAAGCTGGTTCAATGTCTGTTCACGCTCATCATTTCCGCTGCCGTAGCGGCTGTCACGGCTTTTTCCAATCGCATCAATCTCATCGATGAAAATAATACATGGCGCATTCTTTTTCGCTTCTTCAAACAAATCCCGGACACGGGAAGCGCCGACACCGACAAACATTTCCACAAAGTCAGAACCTGACAGTGAGAAAAACGGAACATGGGCTTCCCCGGCAACTGCCTTTGCAAGCAGAGTCTTTCCTGTTCCAGGAGGGCCTACGAGCAATGCTCCTTTTGGAAGTTTAGCTCCGATTTTCGTATATTTTCCCGGATTTTCCAGGAAATCCACGACCTCCTGCAAGGATTCCTTTGCTTCTTCCTGACCTGCCACATCTTTAAATGTGACGCCGGTCTCTTTCTGGACGTATACTTTTGCTTTGCTCTTTCCGACGCCCATCATTCCGCCGCCGTTTTTTGACATTTTTCTAAACATAAAAAATGGCAGAACTAAAAGTAAAATAATCGGTACAAAAGTCAAAATCACATTCAGAATGACTGCGGATGTCGTATCTGGGATCTCCTCTTTGAAAGTCACCCCTGCGTCCAGCAGTTTCTGCGTCAATTCCGGATCATAAACTCTTCCTGTGTAAAACTCAAAGATTCTTCCGGCATAAGCTGGATTTTTCGGCACAATGACAATTCTGTCTGACTCAAATTCAACCTCTGCCACTTTGCCGTTTTCTATCATTTTTATAAACTGGTCGTATGTGATCTCCTGTGTTGTTGTGTCTCCCAAAACTCCACTAAAAAGTTTAATACTGACAAAAAGCGCCAGTGCAGCCATTAAGAAAAATAGAAAGCTGTGTTTTTTGGGTCCCTGCATATTTCCAGGGCCGCCATTTGGGTCTGGCTGTGGTCTATTTTGAGAGTCATTCGGACCACGATTTTGATAATTCTGATTCGATGGCTGATTCTCGTTCATTTTTTTCCTCCTCATAAATAGTCTATTTTATTATAATACACCTGATTCAGAAATCAATAAGGATATTTGTTAAAGTTTTATGAAATACTGCTGATTCGGCGGAAAAAATAAAAACAGGGTATGGTTCGGCATATCTGCTTCTTCCATACCCTATACGCTTTATTTTACTTCAATCAGCTCATACTCGCTCGTTCCGATTCCCAGTTTTTCTGCGTGTTCAATGCATCTCTTCCAGTTTGTATTCGGACTGACCATTCCAAAATGATCTCTGTGTATATGGCCTTCCTCACACGCTTCTCCCAAAAGACTGTCTGAAAATGGTTTCTGACGGTTTACGGCATCCGCACATGCCACATCAAGCGCCACCGGATCAAAGGAAGCAAACATTCCCACATCTGGAACGATCGGCGCATCGTTCTCTGCATGACAGTCGCAGAACGGGGATACATCAATCACCAGGCTGATATGGAAATTTGGTCTGCCGTCCAGAACGGCTTTACTGTACTCTGCAATCTTATAATTTAAGATGTCAAAAGACTCATCCGATGCCGGATTGACTGCGTCGCGCGGACAGACTCCGATACATCTTCCGCATCCCACGCATTTCTCATGGTCGATGGATGCCTTTTTGTCTTTTACAATCGCTGCGTCATGCGCGCAGATCTTCGTACATTTGCCGCATCCGATGCAAAGTTCCTGATCGACATACGGTTTTCCTGCGCTGTGCATTTCCATCTTTCCTGCTCTTGATCCGCATCCCATTCCGATATTTTTTAAAGCGCCCCCAAATCCGGTTGCCTCATGGCCTTTAAAATGGTTCAATGTGATGATAATATCTGCATCCATAATTGCCTGTCCAATCTTGGCTTCTTTTACATATTCTCCGCCTTCCACCGGCACAAGCGCTTCATCCGTTCCTTTTAATCCGTCTGCGATAATCACATGGCATCCTGTGGAAAATGGTGTAAATCCGTTTAAATATGCAGAGTCAATATGATCCAGTGCATTTTTTCTTCCACCCACATACAAAGTATTGCAGTCTGTCAGGAACGGTTTTCCTCCCAGCTCTTTCACAACATCTGCTACCGTTTTTGCATAGTTTGGACGCAAATATGCCAGATTTCCCGGTTCTCCGAAATGAATTTTAATCGCTGCAAAATGTTTTTCAAAGTCAATCTGACTAATGCCAGCTTTCTTAATTAAACGTTCCAGTTTTTTCTGAAGATTGTCTCCATTTTTCACACGCAAATCTGTGAAATATACTTTTGCCTTTTCCATCTTCTCTTTTCTCCTTTACTTTTCGAACGGTTTTTTCTGTTTACAGATACTCTGCTGCTGCTACTGCGAGGGCGCCGTATCCAATATGACACGCAACGCTCAGCGAAAGCGGATCCATCTCCACTTCCTCTCCAAATTCTTTCTCCAGAAGTTTCTGCCACTCTTTCGCTTCTTCTATATTTCCTGTATATGCTGCCATAAGTTTTACTTTTCCATTCTGTGCGGCCTGACTGAATCGAGAGGAAAGATCTTTTTTTATCGCATCGATCATAATTGCTTTTGCTTTGTTCTTCCCTCTTGCCTTTGAATAGGCGTCCAGTTTTTCGCCCTGGATCTGAAGAACCGGTTTTAAATTCAGAATCGTTCCGATTGCCGCAGCAGCCGGAGTAATTCTCCCGCCTTTCTTTAAGTATTTTAAAGTCTCAAGCGTGATATAAATGCTGCTGCTGTATCTTTTTTCTTCCAAAATGTGCTTGATCTGCGCTGCATTTTTTCCCTGCTCAATCAATTTCTGCGCATCCCTCACAGACTCTTTTAAAGTAACTGAAATCTGCTGGTTGTCTACCACCTGAACTTTCCCGTCATATTCCTGTGCCATTGCAGCGGCTGTCTGACAGGAAGCGCTCAGACCGCTTGACATCGGAATATGTACAATTTCATCGTACTCTTTCAAAATTTGATCCCATAAATCTGTCAGATCTTTTGGAGACGGCTGTGACGTGCTGATATCGGCGTCTTCTGTCAAATATTTATAAAATTCTTCCTGAGACAGACTGATATCCTCCAAAAATAATTTCCCATTAATAAAAAATGGCATGGGAATCACATGTACTCCCATCTCTTTTGCCATTTTTTGCGTAATTCCGCTATTGCTGTCGGTTACGATTGCAATTTTATTCATATCTTCCTCCATTAAAAACCATATCGGTCTGCAAATCCTGCCGATTTTATTTCATTGTCTAATTTCTATTATAATACAAGGAAATCTTTTTGCCTATCTCTTTTTTCTTATTTCAATCCTGCCGCTGCATAGCGCACTTCCATCATCATCAATCCCTGTGCCGGCGCCGTCTTTCCGGCGTACTGGCGATCTTTCTTTTCCAGAATCTGGATCATACTGTCCGCTTTTCTCTGTCCCTGTCCCACTTCAATCAGCGTCCCTGTCAAAATCCGCACCATCTGCTGCAAAAAACCGTCTCCTGTAAAAGTCAGCCACAATTCTCCGTCTTTTTTTTCGACTGCAATATCAGAAACTGTCCGAACAGTCGATTTTTTCATCTTCTTATTTCCGCAGAAACTGCGATAATCATGCGTGCCGCACAGCAGACGTGCGGCTCGTCTCATCTCTTCCAGATCAAGCGGCTCGTAAATGCCATAAATCCATCTGCCTGAAAATACATTTTTTTCTTTTTCTGTCCCAATCCGATAGCGATACACTTTTTCTTTTGCCGACAGTCTGCTGTGAAACCGCGAATTCATCACCTTGACGTCCAAAATGCCAATGTCTGCCGGCAGATATCGGTTCAGTTCCTGCTTGATCCAACTGCACTCTGCTCTTTTATCCGTATGGAAATTTGCAACCTGCCCTGCTGCATGGACGCCGGCGTCTGTTCTTCCTGCTCCCTGTATCTCAATCGGCTCGTCGAACATCCGGCTTAAGACCGCCTCAATCTTGCCCTGAATCGTCTGCTGTGTCCGGTTCTGCCTCTGCCATCCCTCATATCGTGTTCCATCATACTGTATCCACAATCCATAATTCATTTTTCTGCCGTCCTTTCTTTTATGTATACAGAATCCCTCCTGCAATCCCTGTCACTATCATAACAAGAATCGGATTAAATTTCCACTTTCTCAGTACGACAAGACAGATCAAAAAGACAATGACAGAGATCCAGTCCATGCTGCTGATCTGACTGATTTCAGATACTCCAAAAAATGTGAGAACTAAAATAGTGGCTGCCGCTGAAACGATCAGACCAAGGGAAGCTGCCTTCAGCCCTTTCAGTACGTCCAGCACATAGACGGATTCCTGATGCTTCTGAAAAAAACGGTAAAGTCCTAGAGAGATCACGATTCCGGAAATGACGCATCCAAACGTAGCCATCACAGCTCCCGGCACTCCCGCAATCTGGATTCCCACAAACGTGGACGTGTTGACAGCAAGCGGTCCCGGCGTCATCTGAGAGATCGTGATGATATCTGTAAATGTCTTCTGCGACACCCATCCATGCAGATTTACAACCTGTTCCTGAATCATCGGAATGATCGCATATCCTCCCCCAATGCTGAATAAACCAATTTGAAAAAAAGAAATAAAAATCTGAACTAATTTTGACATTTTTTTCCTCCTCTTTGATATGCTGTCCTTATGATGCACAAAATACAGCAGACAATCAAAATCTGCGCTACATTAATCTTCATAAAAAAACTTGCCACAAAGGCTGCCGGAACCATTAAAGTCAGCATCACCGATTTCTCCTTCCAAATCATCTGACACATATCTGCGACCAGATCGACAATCAATGCCGCAACACCTGCCTGCATTCCTCGCAGAACAGCCGCAATCACTGTATTCGCCGCAAATGCAGCATACCAAAGAGAGATGACTCCTAAAATGACAAGCGGCGGCAATACAGCAGCGATACAGCTGATCACAGTCCCAATCGTTCCTGCGGTGCGGTATCCTGCCAGCGCCGCCAGATTGATGGCGATTGCTCCAGGCGTAGACTGCGCCACAGCTGCCATATCCATCAGCTCATCTTCTGAAAACAGCCGTTTTTTTACCACAAAATATTTTCGTATCATAGGGACAACCACATATCCCCCTCCAAAAGTAAAGGCACTGATGAAAATATTGACTGTAAAAAGCCATCCGTATAATTTCCATTTTTTCTCTTTCATATTTTCCTCCTGACGTCTTTCTTCTTTTATCGCCTATCCATTATAGTTCTTGCTTTGCCATGTGTAAAATGATATAATTTTGTGATTTCCATTATTTTTATTCATGTTTTAAACTGCGTTCTGCCTCTGCTGCTTCATCGTCAAAGTTCAATCCGCAATCGCAGTCTTTTCGATTTATTTTTCAAAAATCCCATTTCCTTTAGGTGATGGGCAGTTTATTGATATAGAAATGGACTATCAACATTCCTACTTTAGAATACGAGGGTTTTGATTATGAATATCCGTCATTTTGAAATTCTGCGAGCCATAGCAGAAACAGGCAGCTTCACAAAAGCTGCGCAATCACTTTATCTAACGCAGTCCGCCGTGTCGCACGCTGTGAAAGAGCTGGAGGAAAAAGCCGGAACAGCTCTGTTTTATCGGATGTCAAAAGGCGTACAGCTGACAAAATGCGGTCAGCTCCTTTTGGAGGAGGCGCTTCCTCTTCTCTCCTCCTTTGAGTCTGTCCGGCACCATATCGCAAACTTAGAGTGCCGCGCCCCCATTCACATCGTCTCCTGTATCACAATCGCCTCATTCTGGCTGCCTGATATGCTTCAGTCTTTTCAGAAAATCTGGCCCGATCTTCCGATTCATGTTGACGTGATGAGCGTAGCGCAGACAGTTGAATATCTGAAAGAAGGAAAAGTAGACCTTGCTCTGATTGAAGGAACGTGCCCAGAAGGTCCCTTTGTCAGCACGCCATTTTCTTCTTATCGGCTTCAGGCAGTCTGCTCTCCTTCCTATCCGCTGTCTTCTGATGCTCTCTCCATCGAACAGTTTTGCTCCGAAAAACTTCTGCTCAGAGAAAAAGGAAGCGCTGTCCGCGACTCTCTGGACAGCGCTCTGTATCTGAAAGGTCACACGGCATATCCCGTCTGGACCAGTGTAAATTCTCAGTCATTGATCGAAGCTGCAAAGGCAAATCTAGGCATTGCCGTTCTGCCTGATATCCTGGTATCTGATCCGATTTCGCACGGCATCCTGATTCCCGTTTCCGTGCAAGAGCTCAATATACGCAATGACTTGTGGGCTGTCTGCCGCAAAAATCAGTATCTGACACAGCCTCTTTACGATCTGTTTCGATATTCTCTCGGCGTGCAGCCCACAACGGAATGAAAAACACAGAAAAAGAAGAATGATGCACGGTATCATCCGCGCTCCATTCTTCTTTTTATTTTATCTGTTTCTATTCTATTTTCGATTCTCTTTTTTTGACTTTCTTGTCAGCAAAATCCCCGATACAAGAGCGGTAAACGGCGCTACAGTCACAAGCCCCATACTTCCTACAATCGTATCTAAGATTTCAGAAGAGACATATTTATAATTAAAAATCTGATCAATCGGCGTTCCCTGCGCCATGAAAACCATCAAAAGGGCTATATAACCGCCGGAATATGCCAGTAAAAGTGTTGTCGTCATCGTTCCCATCGCCGCTCTTCCCACATTCATGCCTGATCCGACTGCCTCTTTCCATCCGATTTCCGGCTTTTTCTGAACAACTTCATGGACTGCCGACGTGATATCAACAGACAGATCCATCATTGCTCCCGACGCGCCGATAAAAATACTGCTCATAAAAATCTGCGTCAGATTCAGATTCTGGAAGCCTGCATACAGCAGAGTCTCTGAGTAGTCCATCACCGTACCGTGGATTTGAAACTGATCGGTAAAGATAATTCCCATCACGCAAGTCACAAGCACGCCCAGCATGGAGCCTCCGCTTGCCGCCAGCGTTCTCCTGTCAAATCCATATACAAGCCATATAATGACCACTGTCAGAAACGTTGTAATGCCGATCCCGACCCAGAGCGGATTGAGGCCTCCCAGATATGCCGGAACGAGAATCTTCCAGATTGTCAGCACAGTAATCACGAAAGAATAAATTGCCCTCAGCCCGTTTTTTCCTGCAAATGCAATTAAAAGAACGACAAAAATCAGCGCCAGAATGATCTCTTTGTCAATCCGATAATGATCCGACATGGTGACAGATAAAATCTCTCCATCTTTATGGCTGATCACAACGTTTGCGATATCGCCCTCCTGAAAAATCTTATCCGACTCTAAAGAACCGCTCAGCATATTGACTGCACTAACCGTCTGTCCTTTAAATTTTCCATTTAAAATTTTCACTTCACAGTCCTGTTCTCCTGACTGAATCAGCCCATTATTGTAGATATTGCTCTCGTCTGTCTCTGTGACTTTGGCGCGCACTCGCTCTGTTCCCTGATAAATAAGGGCATCCTCATACCCTGTAGGGAGGATCATGAGGACGCCCATCATTACGATTGCGAGCAGTGAGACGCTTCTTTGTTTCATCCACTGAATCGCTCTCATTTATTTTACTCCTGTCAGTTCTGCCATCTTATGATAGATTTCGGTGTTGTCATAATATCCGCCGAACAGCTCTGCTCCATTTCCCTGTGCAAATACTTCCACAGGCAGTCCTGTATGACTGTAAGAAGTAAAGGAAATTCCGGATTTATTATTTAAAATATGAGTGATTGTGACTGTCAGGGGTTCATAGCTTCCATATAATACATACTCTTCCTGATTCAGTTCTTCTTCGCCTGTTCTCGTCATCGTTTCCTCGTAAGCAGTTTTTAACTTCTCATATTCATAGGATGTCAGCACAAGGCTTCCCTGTTCTTCTCCTTCCGGATGTGCATCTTTGCTGTCCAGTTTAGCGCTCTCGTCCACCTGTCCTTCTGTCGGCGGCAGCAGTCCAAACAGCTCTGTGATATCTTTCATTACTGTGTCAAAGTCAGTTCCTTCTTCTTTGTATTTTACCACATAATCAGAATCAAATTTTGCATAGGAAATTTTCTGATTGGAAAGATTTGTCAGGAATGTATCATAGTTTGTCCCTGCAAATCCAATGCTCATACCGCCTGTCTCGTGATCTCCTGTCACCAGAATCAACGTCTCTTCCGGATGCTCATTGTAAAACTCTACTGCTTTTTCAACTGCTTCTTCCAGAGCCAGCGTATCTGTGATGGAGGCAGCCGCATCGTTTGCGTGACACGCCCAGTCAATCTTTCCGCCTTCTACCATCATGAAAAATCCATTTTCATTGTCGAGAACTTCGATTCCTTTTTCAACATAATCGGCAAGTCCCCACTCCCCTTCTTCCAGATCCATCGCATAGCTCATAGAATCGGAATCGGCAAGCGTCTCGTCAATCACGATTGCTTTTGCGCCGTTTGTCAGGGCTTCGGCCTCTTCTTTCGTCTTTACAACGGTATATCCTGCTTCTTTTGCCAATGTGTAAAGGCTTTCCTGATCGCCGTCATTTCCTGTCTCTTTTAACAGTCCGCCGCCTGCAAAGTAATCAAATCCGCTCTCGATCATCTCTTCGCCGATCTCATAGTAGCTGTTTCTGGATGCCTGATGGGCATAGAATGCAGCTGGCGTCGCATGATTCAGGTTTACGCTTGTAAGAACTCCGATTTTATATCCCAGCTGTTCTTTCAGCTTCTCTGCGATTGTCTCATAGGAAACAGTCATCGTTTCATCCATGTTGATCGTTCCGCTGTATGTCTTATTTCCAGTTGCAATCGACGTCGCTGTGGAAGCAGAGTCAGGGCAGAAAGACGTGCTGTCAAATGTCTGCGCAGAGCCTGCCACCTCAAAGTCCATAAAGCACAGATTATTCTGGCTCTTTAAAATATCGTCTGTTTTTCCATTTTCTCCCTGGCTTGCGCTTAAGTAATAATTTGCTGACTGGATCTGAGGATAGCTCATTCCGTCACCGATAAATAAAAAGATATATTTTGGTGCAGTTCCTTCTTCCTGTGCTGCTGGTGCAGTCGCTGTATTTTCTTCTGCTAAGGCAACTGAAGTCTGCATAGTTCCGATCATCATTGCTGCGCTGAGAATCGCAAAAATTTTTCTGGCTTTCATTTTTTCTCCTCACTTCTGATTTTTCTTTATTCGCTTCATTGATTTGGTACATCTATACCATACCAGCCGAAAATAAAATTTGTTATCATATAGGAGTAAAATATCTGTAAAATCAGCCTTTTATTTTTATGCCGTCCAGCGCTGCTTCTGTCAGCACATCCTTTTCATATTTTACCTTCAGAGAAAAAAATGGATGCTTTTCCTCCAGCAGTCTGAAAAAGATTTTATCACCCTCCCAGAGATTTAAGCGATCTAATTCTTTTTTGGGAATCCATTCCAGTTCTCCCTCAGAGCATACCGTCATTTCCCCTTCGTACTTATCTGCTGTATACAAAAACATATATTCTGTCTCCCCGCAGTCACACAGAAATGTCACGATTCCACGCAGTTTCCATGAAGTCAAAGTCAGTCCTGTCTCTTCTTTTGCTTCCCGCAAAAGACATTCCTCCGGCGTCTCATCCTTCTCAAATTTTCCTCCGATCCCAATCCATTTGTCTTTATTGACGTCCTGCTGCTTTTTGACGCGGTGGAGCATCAGATAGCAGTCGTCTTTTTCAATATAGCAAAGTGTTGTCAGCCGCATAATTCCTCCCTGTCTTCAGCAGATTTTAGTGTGTGCCTCGCACAACAGAAATCCCTCTCTGCCGGATCATCTCTACTAATTTTGTGATCGTCCCACATTCTGTTCCGTCTTTCTTCTTTGTACATACTCCTGTGTGAACGACCGTGATTCCCTCCTGCACCAGACGATCCAGTTTTTCTGTCATTCCAGCATCTTCTTCCGGATTTTTTCCACATCCATTGCATCTGAAAAAAGCGCTTACTTCCACTTCTTCCCCTTCATATCTGGCAAAAAACTTCTTTCTTTCATAAAATGCTTTCATACACGCCGCGCCAGTACAGACTTCATTTGATTTTAAACAGTTTAACATCGCTATTTTTTTCATTTGCTTTTCCCCATTCGTTTTCTCTTTCTGCCATTTTGAGGCTGATATAAAATATGAAGCTGTCTGTCTCGATCCCAAAACAGCTCTGCGTCTACTTCATATACCTCTTTTATAAATTGTTTCGTCAAAATTGTCTCTGGCGCTCCATATGCGATAATCGTTCCATTCTTGACGACAAAAATCTTATCGCAGTACATGGCTGCAATATTTAAATCATGGACAGCAGAGATCACTGTCATCTCTAAAGAACTGACGATATCCATCAGCTGAAGCTGATATTTGATATCAAGATGATTCGTAGGCTCATCTAAGATCAGACATTCCGTTTTCTGAGCAAGCGCTCTTGCAAGCAGAACACGCTGCTACTCTCCCCCTGACAGCGTCGAAAAACTGCGCTCTTTAAACGAAGTCATTCCCACTCTCTTAAGCGCCTCGCTGACAATTTCAAAATCTTCTCTGTTATCGCGCTCTAACGCCCGTTTATGAGGCGCGCGCCCCATCAATACTACATCCTGCACAGAAAAATCAAAATTGTAATAATTATGCTGTGCCACGACTGCCATTTCTTTTGCATACTCCTTGATTCGATAAGAATGCAGATCTTTTCCATTTAATAAAATACTGCCGCTTGTCTGATTTAAGACACGATAAATACATTTTAAAAGCGTACTTTTTCCACTTCCATTCGGTCCGATAATTCCTACAAACTCTCCGTCCAAAATTTCAATCTGAACCTAATTTAAAATCTGGCTGCCGCCCAAAATCATTCCCAAATCTTTTATTTTGATCTGCATCAGTCTTTTCCTCCAAATCCATACCGTCTCTTTGTCATAAGATATATAAAACATGGCGCTCCGATGATCGAAGTCAGAATACCGATTGGCAGCTCTGCCCCTCGAATCACAATACGGCAGAGCACATCTGCCAAAATCAGAAAAATGGTGCCTGCAAGCGCACATACAGAGATTAATCTCTTATGATCTGTGCCTACAATCATTCTCACAATATGCGGTATCACAAGTCCCACAAATCCAATCATCCCAGAGGAATACACAACAAATCCAATGATGGCAGATGACACAAGCAGGTAAAGCTGTCTCTACTTATGCAGATCTGTGCCAAGCGTAATGGACGTTTCATCTCCTAAAAGCATCAGATTTAACGTCCTGTACTGTGTCCAGAAAAATACGGTGCCTGCCAGTACAATCGGAAGAAGAACGGCCAAATTTTCCCAACTTGCACCGGCAAGACTTCCCATCAGCCAGTAGGTAATCGTCTGCATTCCTTCTTTGTCATTTGCAAAATAAACAATAAAATTTGAAAATGAAGAGCACATCGTACTGAGTGCCATACCGGCAAGCAACAATTTTACTGAATTTGCTCTGCCTCCGATATTGGCAAGAGCCACCACTGCAAGGGAAATACCAAAAGCGCCGATAAATGCCATCACTCCAATAGATTCCATTTTTTCTGAAATAGCAACAAAAAGAGGTACTGTTCTATCCTTTTCTTTTATTTGTACTTTTTAGATGCAATGCCTTGCTCGGAAGCTTCATCTCTCATAACAAGCAGGTTTCCTGACTCACAGATCTATGTCATGACATTCCTTCTCACGCTTTGCTGCACAATGGTTTTTTGCCTGACTCTCTGTTTACAGCGACCGGATCGTTCGGGATTTTCACCTGATTCCCTCTTCTTCTGTCAACGGACAGATCACTTGTTACGCTATCATTTCTGAACATGTTCAGCATAACATATTTCATTTAAAAAATCCATTTTTTAGTCTAAATATTCTGCCGGACAGATATAGAATATTTCATCCTGCATCTTAAAATCGAATCTGCATATCATACCATGTCGCACCGCCATGGGAAGAGTCCGCCACTCCGTAATTCTGGAATCCAAATTTTTGATAATAATGAATCATATGTTCCTTGCATGTCAGAATCATGCCCTTTTTTCCTTTTTCTTCTGCCGCATCCATCAACGCGCGCAGAAGATGTTCTGCAATCCCCTGACAACGGTATTCCGGCAGTACATTCAATCCAAATAATGTCTGATATGCTCCGTCCGGCTCATGGAGAGAAGCATCATGGTATAACTCATCTTTCAATACTGGCGTATCCGTCGTGCATCCATTAATAAAACCTGCAATCTTTCCATCTATCGTCTCTGCCACATAAAAATTTTCTGGAAATGATAAAAATCTTGCTGCTATTTCTTTTTCTGATGCCGCCTCAGCTGCCGGAAAGCAGATTGCCTCAATATCTGCCAGTTTTTTTACTTCATTTTGTCTTGCATTTCTGATTCTGATTTTCATTTTCTGTCTCACCCTATTTATCTTTCTATTTTTTATCTGCTTTTACTTTTTCCTACTTTACCAAAAAACCAAAAAAATCACAACCCCCAGGGGGGGATTGTGACTCCTCCAGTCAAAAACAAAAATTTTTATCTGTTTTTATTCTTTTCTCAAAATGCCAAGCTTTTCCGCCTCTTTCATCAATGCTTCATTTCTTCGATTCATCGTGCCGAATGTCTGTGTGCAGCATACTACGCTTCTGCACTCCTTCATGACCCTCCACGCTTCCTCATAGTGCGCTTTGCTGACTTCCTCAAATGCTTCTTCTGCGATCACTCTGGATGCAAGTGTCTTTGCCACTGCGTAATCGATATCATTTTTGTGGAGCACTCCTGCTGCAAATGGAATGCCTGCCCTTTGCAGTCTCCTGTATTCTTTGATTCCGCTTCCATTTCCTGCAATGACAAACACCTCCGGTTTTCCCTGCGGCGCCTCCATCTCCAGGCATCCAAAGTCTGCATTGTAGCTTCCGCTTGTCACTCCATACAATCTATGGATATATTCTGAAGTAAAAATTTCCTCCGGCGTGCCATATTTTTCAATATATTCCCCGTGAACACAGACAACTTGGTCTGAAACTTTCTGTGCCAGATCCAGCTCATGCAAAGACATAATCACTGCCACACTGCTTTGTCTGACCATATTTTTCAAAATTGTGAGTAGTTCCAGTTTATGCTTGATATCTAAAAATGAAGTCGGCTCATCCAGAATAATAATCTCCGGTTCCTGGCAGATGGCTCTTGCCAGCAGAATCCTTTGGCGCTGTCCATCGCTGATCGCCGCAAAATCTCTTTTCTTCAAATCTTCGGCTGAGACAATACGCATCGCTTCCCAGACCTTTTCCCAATCTTTTTTTGACAGGATTCCAAGCTGACCGGTATAGGGATATCTCCCCGTTGCGACTACTTCCTCGCAAGTCATAAGTTCCGGCCGAATCCGTTCCGTCAACACAACCGCCAGCCTTTTTGAGACTTCTTTGTCTGACATCTGTCTCATCACTCTGCCGTCCAGATAGACGGTTCCGGCTATCGTTTTCAGCTGTCTTGTGATACTTTTCAAGATGGTAGATTTTCCTGCGCCGTTTGGTCCGATCAAAGTTAAAATCTCCCCTCTTCTGACCTTCATTTCAATCTCTTTAATCAACGGCTTTCCATCATATCCGACTGTCATTTTATCTGTATAAAAAAAGTAATTGTTCATCTTATATTTTCTGTTGTCTCCGTATCATAATATAAATTACTACAGGCGCTCCAAATACTGCTGTGACAGAACTGATGCTTAACTCTGTCGGTGCAAAAACGGTTCTTGCGATTAAATCACAGAACAAGCAAAATACAGCGCCTCCCAAAAAACATCCTGGAATCACCAGAATCGGTTTCGCCGTCTTCAAAATATTTTTGACAATGTGCGGCACTGCAATGCCCACAAATGAGATTGGACCGGCAAATGCTGTCACACATGCAGATAAAATGCTGGAGAGCAAAATCAGCAAAATTCGGAATACTTTGATATTCACCCCCATATTCTGTGCATATACCTCTCCCAGCTGATATGCGCTGATCGGCTTTGACATCAGAAAAACAGCTGCCAGAGTCGGGAGAACAACAGCGGCCATCACTGCCACATTTCCCCATGCAATTCCTGAAAAGCTTCCCATGGACCAGTTGTGCAGATTGACAATATTGGAGTCATCTGCAAATGTCACGACAAAGTCTGTGACAGCCGAACAAATATAGCCAATCATAACGCCGCCGATCACAAGCATCGACATTCGTTTGACTTTCTTGGAAATCAGCAAAATAAATCCCATGCAGATCAAAGATCCCACAAATGCCGCCAAAATCAAGATTCCTGATCCTGCTACGATCGACCGCTCCAGGCAGACGATCATGACAAGAGAGACGATCAGCTTTGCGCCGGACGAAATTCCAAGCACAAACGGTCCTGCAATCGGATTTGAAAAAAATGTCTGAAGCAGAAATCCTGAGACAGATAATGCTCCGCCCAAAATAATTCCAGCCAGAATTCTGGGCATACGGATTTCCCATATAATATTGTATGCCGTTTCATCTCCCTCATGAAAAAAGAGAATCCGAAAAATATCATTCACAGACAATTTCACACTGCCTGAGTTGATATTCCAGACGAGCAGACAGATAAGCAATCCTCCTAAAAGCAAAAAAGTAAATCCATACCGGCGATGTGCTTTTTTATCCATTTTTTCCTCCCATGCTGCTGATCTTGCAGCTCTTATTTCAATCTGTGGACTCTATTCTTATCCTCTACTGAAGTCTGTGCATATAAGACAACTCTTTTAAGTGCTCATCCTCACTCGTCAGCATCTGATGGATATCCGCAATCATCTGCCCCAGACCTGTCGTCTCCTGAAACAGATTCTTCTCCGTACACCATACATTTCCTTCTTTGACTGCCTTGAAATCTTTCAAAAGCGCGCTCTTTTCTAAAAGTTCATCCATCGTCTGAAGTTCCCCGTCAATCGTGCTGTTATAGATAATATAGTCTGCATCTTTCGCGCGCGCATAAAATTCTTCCATCTGCATATTCATGGTAGAAAGTGCATTCTCTGAATCTCCCAGATCCTCAAAAATATAATTTCCTCCTGCCAGCTCGATCATCTTTGCAATATAATCATCGGATTTTCTGACATTGGCATATCCCACGGAACTGATATAGAAAAAGGCAACGCTTTTTCCTGTATTTTCCTGTCCCAAAATATCCTCTGTCATCTTTTTCTGCTCTTCAAAGATCTTCTCTGCCACATCTTCTTTTCCAAGCAGTACTCCGTACAATTTGATCCACTCCATCCTGCCAAGCGGGTGAGATTCATAACTGGAGCGTTCCACCAAAACAGGGACTCCAAAACTCTCCAGGTTTTCTTTTACTTCCGGCGTATGATAGATCATCGTTGATTCTATGGCAAGCCCGCATTTTTCTGCCAGAATGAGCTCATAATCAGGAGCGCTGTACTTTCCGGCATATACCATTTCTCCATTTTCCAGAGCTTCCTTTGCCTCCTCAATATACCATCCATCGATATCTGTCCCCGAAAGCCGAATATGATCTATTCCATCGATCGCCCGAAAAAAATCCATTGCCGATGTTGCGACAAGATAAATATTTTGTATTGGCTGCTGCACAACCGTGATCTGTTCGTCCAGATCTTCCGGCACTTTTGCCCCTTCCGGGACCACCAGGAACTGATCTCCGTCCACGATTGAAATCTGCGCATATCCGCCCTCATAGTAATCTACCTGAAACTGATCGGCATACGACAGTTCCATTGTATTCTCATATACAAGCTCAGACGAAACAGTTTCCAGTCTGTCTTCTTCAGAAGCCATCGCTGTCACCTGTGAACAGACTGCCATAAGACCCAGGCAAAAAACAGCTCCTGCATAATTTCTTTTCTTTCTTTCTCTCTTCATTATTTTTCTTCCTTTTCGATGGAAGAAGAATCAAAGTGCAGTGTATAATCAATCTCATGCGGTGCGCTCATCGCCACTGTGTCTGCTGTTACTGCAATATTCCAGTCAAATACCGTGACAGGAATTTCAAATGTTGAATTTCCTTCTGTGTTGACCGGCAAATATTTCACTTCATCCACAATCATATAGTCATAATATGGACTGCTGAATATAATCTGCGCTGTAATTTTTCCATCTTCCACCTGCATTTTTGCCGGTGATTCCACCGTTGTCTTTCCAGATCCGCCTTCTAAAACCACATCGACCTGATAGAAACCGTCTTCTAACTTCAAATCTTCTGCCTTTGTAAGAGCAGAATCATGGATTGCCTCCTGGGGCAAGGAAGCCGCACGAAATACGAGAGTGCGGTCATACCACTTTTCTTTCTTTTTACTCCATGCTGCACAGTCAATACCCTTGTCAAGCGCTTCTACCGGCACTTCGTATGTCTGGCGTCCTTCGCTGTCTTCTTTAAAAGCGATATACTCTTCCTCAGAAGCTTCCACTGCCTCCTCCCCGGTTCCCATATATACTTTTAAATATCCATCCCCACTCATTGTCATCACTGCCGTCATGCTGCCATCTTTAACAGTCAGCTCACATTCCACAATCCGAAACATTTTTGAACTGGAATCCACTTCGATTTCGTACGTTCCATCTTTGATCTGGGATCCTTCAATCGGAACCATTCCCTCCTCTGTGATATCTTCTGCCGGAGCCATCTCCTCCGGGGAAGCAACCTGGCTGTTTTCTGTTTCAGCTGCATAGCATCCTGCGCCGAGGCATCCTGCAAGAAAAAGCGATACTACTGTCATCTTAAATCTTTTCATCTTCATATACCCACATAGGGATGCACAGACTATGCCGTGCATCCCTTTCCTGTTCCTTTATTTTTCATCGTAAAGCAAAAAACTTTTTTCTGTTTCTGAATGTTTTTTCTTATTTTTTTAATACAATTTTCTGTTCTAACTTTCTGAAACTCTTTTTAAGCTGATTATTCAGAGAGACTGTCGATTGCGCTCTTTGTATGATCCACATAGATCTGCTGGATCGTTTCCATTTCTCCCAGTCCTTTGATCAGACATTCCACCTCGTATCCAGCTGCTTCAAACTCCGTCTTCCAGGAACCTTCTTCGTCTCCTGCCATATCATTGTTTGCATGATCTCCTGCGACAACCATCAAAGGTTCCAGAACTACTTTTTTATACTCGCCTTCTTTTACCTGATTCAAAACATCTTCCAGAGTCGGCGCTGCCTCCACGGTACCGACAAAATAATTTTCAAATCCTTCTTCCGTCAGTACATCCTGAAGTTTTGTATAAACTTCATTTGACTCTGCTTCTGTTCCATGTCCCATGAAACAGATTGCGTTCTCTCCATCGTCATATTCTGCTGTCGCCTCTGTGATTGCCTTTGCCACATTTTTAAAGTCTTCATCGCTTGTCAGAAGCGGCTCCCCGATCACTACTTTTTCAAACTGGTCTGCATATTCTGCGATCTCATCGACTACATCATTGTACTCCAGTCCATCCATCAAATGAGTCGGCTGAACAATCAATGTTTTCACACCATCTTCCACCGCTCTGTCAAGCGCTTCTCCTACATTGTCAATCTCCAGTCCGTCGCGCTCTTCTAACTTGTCAATGATAATCTGGCTTGTGAAGGCTCTTCTTACATCATACTCCGGGAATGCTTCTTCAATCGCCCCTTCGATTCCTCCGATTGTGACCTCTCTGCTGTCATTGTAGCTTGTTCCAAAGCTTACGACTAAGATTGCCTGATCCTTTGCAGCTGTTTCCTCCGCACAGACGGACAGACTTCCCATTGCCAGCGCTGCCATTGCCACAGCCATTGTCATTGCTTTTCCATTCTTTTTCATTTTTTCCTCCTTTGCGCTATGCGACTTTTTTTATATTCTGATGCTTTGCACCAGTTTGAATTGACCGGAACATGACGCCACGCCGCCTGCGCAATTTTCTTTTGCCTGAAAAAATCCAAGAAAAAGAAAGACCTTTCGTCCAAAGACAAAAGGTCACATAAAAACAGAATGAAAAATTCTCTATTTCTATCGGTACAGCCAATTACTCGTGACCTGAAAACCATGTTTCCGTACCAGCAGCAGGCAGGTCTCCTGACTTACATATCCTCACAAAAAATCACCTTCCCAGTTTCCCAGTGGCATATTGATCTTTTGCTCCATGATTACAGTGACGAGATCGCACAGGATTTTCACCTGTTTCCCTTTTAACTACAGTCGACAATTCGACTTTCGCACCTGTTACTTTTTATTTTGTTCTTTTTTAATATAGCACACTCTCCTTTAAAAGACAAGGTCTTTTCCCATCTTTCATTTCTTTTATGCTTTTTCTTTCCGAATACATCGCCAAGACAACACAAGCGCTGCTGCCTCCGTACATGGAAAAGCGATCCAGATTCCTTTCATATGAAATACAGCTGACAGTCCGAGTGCAAAGATCAGAATTCCAATCATCCCACGGAAGACAGAAATCTGAAACGATTTTGCCGCCTCTTCGATCGCAGCCAGATAAGCCGCCGTGATGATATTGACTCCCACAAACAGAAAACCGATAAAATAAAGACGGAGTCCCTCCTCTGCCATTTTTGCAAGCGCCGGATCGTGTTCACTGTTAAAGACCTGAACAAGCTGAGGCGTAAAAAAGAGAACACATAAAAACAGTAAAATTCCAAAACAAAGCGATACGATAATCCCATATCGGCATACTTTCCGCGCGCCTTCTCTATCCTTTTTTCCATAAAAACGACTGATCATCGGCTGCGCTCCCTGTGAAATTCCTGTAAAAATAGAGACAGCAACAAGAGCTAAGTTTGCCACAATCCCATATGCCGCCACGCCCATATCTCCTTCTAATTGTAAAATCAAAAGATTAAATACAATCAGCACAATACCGGAAGAGATCTCATTGATCAGCGCCGAAACACCAAGAGAGCAAAAATGAATCATCTGTTTCACCGGTACGAGAACTCTGCTGAAATGAAAATGGTTTCTCTTTTTTATCCTGTGAAGTAAGAGGACGATCATGCTGACAACGGGCGCTGTTCCTGTTGCAAATGCAGCGCCGAACATACCAAGATCGAGCGGAAAAATAAAAATATAATCCATCACAATATTAGTAAGGCTTCCAAGCAGCATACCCGCCATGGCAAGCTGCGGCGCCTTATCGTTTCTCACAAATGCCAGAAAAATATTGTTGAGTAAAAAACATGGGGAAAAGCATAAAATTGTTCTGAGATATACTGTTGTCATCGGAAGGATTTCCCCTCTGGCTCCTAGGAGAAAGGACAGCTTCTCTGCTCCAATTACTCCTATTGCGAGCAGAAGTATTCCAAAAAATCCGCCTAAAAATACAGCCGATGTAAATGTCTCGTCAGCCTCCTTCTGTCTTGACTGTGAGCGATAAATTCCAAATCTTGTCGCTGCTCCGATTCCAATCATCAATCCCAGTCCGTTAATAAAACTGTAGATAGAAATCGCTAGATTCAAAGATGTCAGCCCCTGACTTCCCATCTTTGCAGCAATAAAATAGGTATCTGCCAAAATATAGCACGACAATCCGATCATCCCCATAATGTTAGAGGAAATGTACTTAAAAAACTCCTTTTTTATTCCTGATTGCATTCTTTATTTATTCTCCTTTCTGATTTTATCACTGCTTTTTCAAAGCGCTATGACGTCCATCTTAACACATTTCCCTCTTTATAGAAAGAAAAAAGCATTGTCTGAGAATTTTTTCTCACTGACAATGCTTTTCTCTTATACAAAAATGCTGCAATACAATGTTCTTATATTTGAATTCTATTTTATCTATCTTTAACATAACTTACTTCCATTTGCCGTCAGTTTAAATTTGCATCCCAGCACTTCTGCCGCCCTTCTGCACATCATCATTCTCTGAAGAAAAATCTCAAAGTAGTCCATAACGGTACACATCGTATCGTCCAGTTCCATATCCATCTGAATCACTTTTTTCTCTTTATCAACGGACAGCTTTACTGAAAGTACGGCATAATTGACACGATCATGCGCATCAAAACTGGCTGTCACCCGATTGCGCACTCTGTTTCTGCGCACGTCTGTCTTATCTGCCAGAATAAGCGCTGCAGACACCACATCGATAGCTGTCCCCGTTCCCTCATCATGGTTTCCGATCGCTGATGAGATCACAAGCACATCTTCCAGCGGCATTTTCATTTCCTTTAAGATCTGATATGCCAGAATTGCACCGCTCTGCGCATGGTCATGCCGATTGATGCTGTTTCCGATATCATGCATATATCCGGCGATCTTCGCAAGTTCAATCGAATGCTTTTTATATCCTAATTCTTTTAAAATTTTTCCCGCTGATGCGGCGACTTTTGCCGCGTGTTTTTTTGAGTGTTCTGTATATCCAAGGGTTCCAAGCACTTCATTGCCTTTTTCAATCAAAAGATTAATTTCTTCATTTTTTCGGATTTCTTCGTATGTCATCTTTTATCCCATTCTCAGACAATCTCCTTTTCATTGTCTGGTCTGCACCTTTCTTCTGTTTTCTTTTTTTATGCAGATGATCCTTTCTTCTTATTCTTTCCTGTCCTTTTTATCTTATCCGTTTTTCTTCTTTTCTTCCATCAAGGTATTGTAAAATTTCAGTAAAACCTGATTTGTACCACAAAAAAACAGACTGCTGTACCGATGATGTCTGCGCTGATTTTCTCAGCCCATCGCACCACCGCGCACAGCAATCTGTCTTATTTTTTTCCATTTCTCATAATCGCACTCGGATAAACTTTTTCCATTCTCTCATCCGGGAAATATTCATCCAGCAGTTTTTCCACCTCTGTGGAAGCCTTCTGACCCATAGCGCGGTGCGTATATCGGTCAAGAGCTGCCGCCGAAATCAACATATTGAAAATCATGAATACAATCATCACCCAGCTCAAAACTTTTCCCAGTTTTTTCGGTACTTTTTCGATCAGAGCCGACAGCTTTATATAAGCAAATTTAATCCAGAGTACGGCAGCTACTCCCCAGAAGAAGCAGAACAAAAGATTGATTCTTCCTCCCAGATTAAACGGAATCTTACTGTAATCCCAGAATACCGTTCCAAATACAATCTCTGTAAAAACGCTGCAGATATATTCATACGCGCCGCCCATCACTGTTCCAAACAGAAAGATAAAAGAAATCTTTTTGTCCTTATAGCGATAAAGCATTGCTGTCAGAACAACAACTCCTAGTCCCCATACAATACTGAAATCGCCATAGACAACACTGCTTCTGCTCATCCATCTGCCCATGGAAAAACGGCAGAAAACCGTCTCGATCACATCCCCTAAGAATGCACCGATAAAAAACAGCCATACCAATTTATAAAAACTGCATCCATATGCAAAAATATCCTTTTTCTTTGTCTGCTTCGAGGAGGCATCCACTTCCACTGGCGGATGTGCTTTTGTCATACGCCGCTCAATGGATAAAAAAATCTTTCTTCCCAGTTTATTTGAAATCTGGTGCATACTCTCCGCCAGATCTTCCACCTTTTTGTTATATTTCTGAACCTCAAAAATAATACCCAGCACGCTGATAATGTCAATTCCAACGATCACAAATGCTGCAATCAGCAGAATCTGTCCTATGAATACAGGGATCAGATCGAGCACAGCGCCAAGCAGCGGCTGAACAAATTTGATCGCCAGAGCAGCAATGATTCCCCATATAATAGAAAATGGAAGACACACATAACCGCCTAAATTATATTTATAATCAGAATAATCCCACCATCTCTTTTTAAACAGCTTCTCCAGCAGTATCCCGGTAAAAAATTCTACTACGGTTGCCACAGCCCCGCATCCGATTGCCAGAAATATGAAATTGTCTGTCAAAGAGCGAAAAAAAATAAGACTGAAAATCATGCCTAGTCCATAGACCGGGCAGAGCGGTCCATTTAAAATTCCTCTATTTAAAAAACGCTTTTTTCTCACTGCCGCATAGACAATCTCCAAACACCATCCGACAAAAGAATAAATCAAAAAATACCACAGCAGCTGATAAATTGAATGGTTCATTCATAATACCTCTTTTTCTTTCCCACCTGTCTTTTTTCATGCTCATTTATCATATCATGGTTTTCAAAAATATGCAATTATCGACAAAAAAAGATCTCTTGCAAATCTTATTTTTTATTGTTTTTTTATCCTTTTTTTATTCTATTTTTTAAATACATATACAATACAAAAATAAGGTCCCTGATTTGCCGCTCTGTCAGCTCGGAATTTTTTACATTCCCTTTTTTTGAACAGGCAAACCAAAAACCTTATTTTTATTTTGATTCTGCTTTTATTTCTTTCCTAGATCTCCGATAAAATATGGCACATTCACTTTCTGGATCGCAATATCTGCAATATTTGTGCAGGAGTTCTTCATTCTGTCAATATCATGCAGAATTTTTGCAAAAGAACTTGTCAGCTCTGCCTTACATTTTCCTTCACTGACACGGATCATATGACTCTTGCGCATCTGAAGATCCAGATTTTGAATCTTTTCCTTCTTCTCCATGATTTTTTGAACATCTGATACGTTTCCTGTCTTGATCAGCTGCAGCGCCTTTTCATAGATCTCTTCGATCATATTTAAACTTTCAGATACATCTTCCAACGCTTCCTCTGAATATTCATATTTCTGATCCAGATTCTCCGTCAAATTTGCTCCCACTTCCGTGCACAGACTTCCGATTCGTTCGATATCACTGAGTACATACATCAGTCCTGCTGTTTGTGTGGCCTGTTCCTCAGTCAGAACACCGCTTGAAAACATATTCGTCAGATATTCCATGATTTTTCCCTGAAGATAATGAACCGTCTCACTCTCCTCTTTGATTCTGTCGAGCATCTTTTTGTCTCTTTTCTTTACGGCAGCTTTAATTTCTTTTACCATTTTCCCTACAATATCACTGCAGCGAAGAGTTTCTCTTGCTACCATCTGCAGCGCTGCTGCCGGCTGATTCACCATCTTCTCATCTAAGAAAACAGGCTCTTTTGTCTCCACTTTCTGACCCTTTCCATCCGGAATCAGGCGCATTACAATCTTTACCATCAGCCAGATCAGCGGCAGCCAGATCAAGGTCATTACAACGTTAAATGTCGTATGCGCATTTGCAATCTGACGGGAAATTACTTCTACTTCCGGTCCTTTTGGCGACAGCCATGTGATGAAATTTGCAAATGGTCCAATAAACCAGATAAACAGGAAGCATCCTGTAATATTAAATACACAATGTGCGACAGCCGTACGTTTCGCATTTTTAGACTGTCCGATACTTGCCAGAACAGCTGTGATTGTCGTTCCGATGTTGTCTCCTAACAGAATCGGAATCGCTCCTGCCAGTCCCAGCACACTTGTCACTCCATCCGGTCCTGCCTGAGTCGCAAAATTCTGAAGAACCGCAATCGTCGCACTGCTGCTCTGCACAACGAGCGTCATCAGCGTTCCTACCGCTACGCCCAGAACTGGAATATCCGATACTCTTTCAATCATATCTATAAAGATCGGGCTGGAAGCCAGCGGCTTCATCACGTCTCCCATTGTCTCAATTCCTAAAAATAAGAGACCGAATGCAAAAATAGTCTGTCCGATATTTTTTACTTTTTCTGATTTTACAATAAAAGAAAGTAAAAATCCCAGGAAAATAATCAGATAAATGTAATCGCTGATCTTAAATGCAATAATCTGAGCTGTGATCGTTGTTCCGATATTTGCTCCCAGAATAACAGAGATACCCTGAGGCAGTGTCATCAATCCGGCGCTTACAAAACCGATTACCATAACTGTCGTCGCACTGCTGCTCTGTAAAACTGCTGTTGCCAGCGCACCTGCCAGAACTCCCATCACAGGATTTCGTGTCAGCACACCTAAGATTGCTTTCATCTTCTCACCGGCTGCTTTTTGCAGACATTCGCTCATCATATTCATACCGAAGATGAAAATGGCTAACCCACCAAACAAACCAAATAGAATTTCCAATGTCTGATTCATATGTTCTCCTTTACACTTCTTTGCTTTTTCTCTTTCTGTGTACTTTCATATTTTTCTGTTCGCGAAATTTACAATCTTATCATATCATTGCAATGTAAAGTTTTCCGTTCCTGTTATGTTAAATCTATGTAAAATTTTATCTGTTTTTCACATAGATTTAACGTAATCATCACAAAAAAATGATCCCACTGGTTTTTACTTTACCTGCAAGATCATTTTTTGTCTCTGTTTTATTTTTCTTTTTTGGGAAACTGTTCCATCTTCTTTCTGCCAAGCCGCACTTCTTCCATAAATTCTGCCAGCTCTTTCGACGCTTCCTGAAACAGATAATTTTTACTTCCTCTCTGCTGATTCAGATAATTGCTCCGGATCTCAATATTAACCGATTCCACTTCTTCTTTCAGCCCCTGCGCCGACAGTCTTTTTGCACCCTGCCCCAGAATAATCACCTGTTCCAGTGCATCCGATGTGGCGACCGTCACATTATATTTTCTTTCCATCTCATGAACCGTCTTTTCAATATATTGATCGGCAGTCTCTGCTTCCTTTGTATACACGACATAAATATTGTGATATTTGAAAACTTCTCCCTGGTTTCCTTCCACTTTATACGCATCAAAGACAACGATCACGATTGTCTTTTTAAATCCCTGATAATTGCATAAAATATCCATCAGCTTTGTTCTGGCGCCGTCAATGCTGACTTTTGCCAGGTCTCTGAGTTCTTCCCATGAAAAAATAATATTATATCCGTCTACCAGAAGATATTCTTCTTTTGATTCCTGTTTTTTTACACGGTACGCTCTCGCCTCTGCCTCTTCCCGTTCCCGGACTGCCGAACTTTTTCTGAAAGGATTTTTTCGGTCTCTGACCTGCCCATATGTCCGTGCAAAAATTTCCTCCAGCTCTTTGTCGTCTGTCCAGACACCTGGATTTGACTGGCTTGAGACTGGATCACAATACTTTTTTTCAGATCGCTCTTTTTTCAGTACACTTTCTATGTGCATATACTGCTCTACTTGTTCCCATTCAACATTAAATCCGGCGCCATGGCTGCAAAAAACAGATCCTGTGGGATTTTCCAGATCTGCCTCGGAATCATATGCACACGCCTCGATCACTTCCTCTGCATTGTGACACGGTTCATATCCGCTCAGAGAGCAGAACATTCTTCCTGTCCCACTTGTGTATGAGATCAATTCCGTCTGGTATCCTCTCATCGTCACAACAGGAGCTTTTCCCAAAATCACGGCCGTGTCGCCTTCAATCTGAGGCGGCTGAAACGTCCCATGCATCTTCTGAATGTCGGTCATCGCCCTTCCTACTTTTTCCGCCGGTATCTCCATCTGAAATTCATATACTGGCTCCAGAAGAATACTTTTTGCTTTTTTCAGTCCATGACGCACAGCACGGTATGTCGCCTGTCTGAAATCTCCGCCCTCTGTATGTTTCGGATGAGACCGTCCTGCCGCCAATGTAATTTTCATATCGGTGATCTCTGATCCCGTCAGCACGCCAAGATGTTTTTTCTCCATCAGGTGCGTCAGGATCAGTCTCTGCCAGTTTCGATCTAAAATATCTTCACTGCATGAGGATGCAAACTGCAGTCCGCTTCCTCTCTTTGCCGGTTCCAGAATCAGATGGACTTCGGCATAATGGCGAAGCGGCTCAAAATGGCCGACACCCTCCGTCATTTCTGAAATCGTTTCTTTATAGACAATACTTCCCTCACCAAATTCTACTTCTGTTCCAAACCGCTCTTTGATCATATTTTTTAAAATTTCGATCTGCACTTCTCCCATCACCTGCGCATGGATCTCTCCCAACTTTTCATTCCATACCATGTGAAGCTCCGGCACTTCTTCCTCCAGCTGGCGCAGTTTCAAAAACATTCCATGAACATCGCCTCCTGCCGGAAGCTGAATCTGATAAGTCAGCACCGGTTCCAGCATCGGCAGTTTTGACTGTGCCTCCACTCCGAGACCTTCTCCGCTGTACGTTTTTGTCAGTCCCGTCACGGCGCAGATGCTTCCGGCTTCCGCCTCCTGAACGGTACAAAACTGTGATCCGGAATAAATGCGGATCTGGTCAATCTTTTCCTCCCACAGTTCCTCATGATTCTGCCGACCCTCATTTTGTTTTAAAAGCATCTTGACTTTCAGGTTTCCCCCTGTCACTTTCAAATATGTCAGACGGTTTCCCTGATCGTCCCTGGCAATCTTATACACTCTTGCCCCAAACGCCTCGCCATATTCCGGACACTTGATATATTTTACCATTCCCTGCAGTAATTCTTTTACGCCCTCCATCCGAAGCGCCGATCCAAAATAGCACGGAAATACGTCTCGCTCTTTAATCATGTCAGCGATCGTCTCGTCCTCAATCTCACCTGTCTCCAGATATTGTTCCATCACTTTTTCGTCGCACAGAGCGATTTCTTCCATCCACTCGTCTGTCTTTTCCAAATCGAATGGAATACATCGCTCATCCAGCCTTTTTTTCAGCTCTTCTAAAATCAGCGCTTTTTCTGTCCCAGGCTGATCCATCTTATTTATAAATAAAAAGACAGGTATCTCATATCTTTTCAACAGTTTCCACAGAGTCTGAACGTGTCCCTGCACTCCGTCCGGGCCGCTGATCACAAGAACAGCATAATCCAGCACCTGAAGCGTTCTTTCCATCTCTGCTGAAAAATCCACATGCCCCGGCGTGTCAAGCAGCGTAATGCTCATATCTTCTACCTGCATTTCTGCCTGCTTTGAAAAAATAGTAATTCCTCGCGCTCTCTCCAGCTCATGCGTATCCAGAAATGCATCTTTATGATCTACCCGTCCCAGTTTTCTTATACTTCCGCCCGTATAAAGCAGACTCTCCGCAAGCGTCGTCTTTCCTGCATCTACATGAGCCAACAGACCTGTACAAATTCGTCTCATTGTTTTTTCTCTCAACTGCTCATCCAAAAAAATCCCTCCTCTAGCGACATTCAGTATATCATAAGAGGAGATGATCGTCGAGATGGGTCTTTTCAGGAAATCGACACCTATTCCTGTTTCCCACTGTTCCTCTCTCTTTCAATTTATGTTTTCCTGTTCTTCATTTCGTTTCATAATTTTTACGCAAAAAAAGTGCTGCCACACGAATTTCTCGGTGCGGCAGCTTTTCTTTTTTATCATATTCTATTTTTATAAACTATAGTTCTCGGCATTGATCATCTTACTCTCTGCCATCTTTTTCAATGCTTCCCCAACTCCTGCTTCTTCTTCGCTGCTGATCTTAGCAATATTTTTTCCCACCATCTTGATTGCTGATTCTTGTTCCTGACTGCAGCTAACCAGAGCACAATTCATAATCTGCAGTTTTTCTAAAATCATCTCAGAAGAAACCTCTTTTTTTATTTTAATCTGGGCACAATTTTTTACAGTTACTCCGTCTTCGGAAAGCTCAAGCATCTTTGTATCAATGGAAATCATTGGTATATTTTTTACCATTTTGCCTTTTACAATTACTAACTCTCGATATTTCGCATCAAGTTTCTGAAAAGCTTCTACCTGAGTGCTCAGCATCGAAACATCTCCTGATACCTGCAGCTCTTCTATTTTTTCTATCCATGGCGTACTGTCTCTATCTAATATAAGGGAACCATCCACATATAATTTCATTCCATATTTTGCGATTAATGATTCATTTAAGCTGACATCTCCTTTTATATAAGCATACCCAGCTGGCACTACCTGAAGTTCTGTATTTTCATCTACCAGATCAATAACATCTTTCAGCAATTCTTGTCTCGTTAACAGTTTCTTTGTATCAAAGTGCAGTTTTTTTGCTTTTAATGTTTGTACATCAATCTCGGAATCTAAGATTTTCACGCTTTTATAAGCAAAATATTTTCCATTTTCTTTCGCACGAATTGGAAAATACGCATCCATCTCAAAATCATCTTTCAATTCCACACAGTCATCTGGAATTATTACAAGAACGCCATTAATCTGAATGGTTCCAAGATAGGCCGACATACTTTTCGGACATTTTACATTTCCATTTACATGAATAAATTTATATTTCTCTAAGATTTCCTTTGTTCCCTGTCCAATATGAAGATTGCCATTGACCAGAAGGATTGCATTTTTTTGAACTGATATATCGCCAGCGATTTCAAAATTTCCATTGATAGTTGATAACGCCTCATCTCCATCCAGTTCCAATATATTTTCTGCATTTACTGTAATCGGAAGTCTGTGAAAAACTGCTTTGCTATATTCATTTAATAATAGGATTTCTGTATTTAATGAAATCTGTTCATAGTCTGCATAATGCTCTTCCTTTATTTTTCTTGCATCACAAATTTCACTGTTGATAATTAACTTTTTCTTCATCTTTTCATTTTCCTTTCTTTTCCATTCGCTCAATTAATCCCATATTTGACGTAATTTTCTTCTCGCAGAAGCAAGACGTGAACGCACCGTACCGTCTGGAATCTGAAACATTCTTCCAATTTCTGAAGAAGTATAACCCTGCAAATACCGCATAACAAAAAGAACTCTCTCTTCATCTGGCAATATTTTTAGCATATCGGAACAGTCAATCTCTGAATACTCTTCTAGTTCCTTTGCTGTCTCTCGCCAAGTTCTATCAATAATCTTTCATGTTTCATCGCTCTCAGAAAGACTTCCTGGATCAAATCTTCTGACAGCGCCTCTTTTCCGCCAGTCATGGATTTACACCAGATTAAAAGTTCTTCGTAATATCTGTCATACAGCTCCTCAATCACAACTCCTCCTCCCTTCTTTTGTTCTTTTAGGAATCCCTTTTATACTAATAAAACGTGTGAAAAAGCAAAAGTGTTGAAAAAAATTAAATGAAAAATTAAAATCTCCCTTACATTAAAAAAATCAGATTTCTGCTGATCGAACGATACAATTTATAAAACCATAGCCACAAAACTCATTCCTTTTGGGCGACAGGCAATCCACTTATCTTTTTATTGCCTCTTTCCCTCAACTGTGTTAAGATCTTTTTAAAAAATAAGGATGAATTTTTATGATGAAAAAAAGACAAATTACTATTCTGGCAGTTTTATTGCTAGTACTGATCTCACTGACGGTATCTGCCGCTGAATCTTCGCATTCAGAAGCAATTTCTGACTCTGCATCAGAGCCTGCAATCTATCTTGACACAGATGGAAAAATCCTCTCTTACCAGTATTTTTCCATAGAGGATGATTTTGAAGGAAAGCCTGCCCTTCTTCTCCATTTTGAATATACAAATAATACAGACGAGCCTGCTATGGCTTCCACAGACTTTTTTACCAGCGCTTATCAGGAAAATACCTCTCTTCAGCCTGGCGTCCTGGCATATGATTCGGAATATACACAGGAAGTAAATAATCTGCTTGTTTCCATTCAAAATAAAGAATCGCTCCCTGTCTGTTTCGTATATTCGCTGGATGATCTTACTTCTAATGTGGAAATTCATGTACAGTCATTCCTGGATTTTTATTCTGAACCGCAAAAATTGACACTTTCTCCCCTGGAGACAGCAACACCTTCGGATGCTTCCCTTTCAGCTGAGGCATGGGAGAAAAAATATTATGCTCTGCTGTCGAAATATAAAACGCTTCAGCAGGAGTACAATAATTTAAAAAAGAAACTGGATGAATTGACAGCTTCGTAAACTGGAAATCAAAAAGGTATGTTTGCGCCGGACATTCTTGTCTGTCGAAACATACCTTTTTGATTTTATTATTTTGATTTTTCTTATTTTATTCCGATTTTTTCTGCTTTTACTCTTTTATCTTCAGAGCTTTTTCCTTTTTCTCTTTTCTACTCTTTTATCTTTACAGTTCTGTTCCATTTGCGGTAATACCAGATTCCTGCCAAGTCAGCTAAAATCCATCCTATCGGAACCGCTGCCCAGATTCCATTTACACCGAAAGCCGGGATTGCCGACAGTACATATGCCAGAACAACTCTCGTTCCAAGTGAAATGACCGTGAGAACAACTGACATTCCCGGTTTCTTGATTGCACGGTAAAATCCGTAAAATAAAAACAGAAGACCAATGCCAAAATAAAATGTCCCTTCAATTCTGAGATACTGTACGCCAACGGAGATAATTTCTGTCTGTGACGGATCTATAAAGATCGTCATCAGCGATCCTGCAAAAATACAGACAATCAGACTGACTGTGATACAGAATAAGAATGCAAAGATTACAGAACTTTTGATTCCCTTTTTGATTCTGTCCTGTTTTCCGGCGCCATAGTTCTGGGCGATGTAAGTAGAAAACGCATTTCCAAAATCCTGAACCGGCATATAAGCGAAAGAATCGATTTTAACTGCCGCCGCAAACGCTGCCATCACTGTTGTTCCGAAACTGTTTACCAGTCCCTGCACCATCAAAATTCCAAAATTCATGATCGACTGCTGGATACAAGTCAGGAAAGACAGCCCCGTGATCTCTTTGAGCACTTCCGAACTCCAGCGCATATGGCGTCTGTGTATTCGCAGTTCGGGGAACCAGAAGAAATAATAAATCATGATACCAATTCCGGAGACAAACTGAGAGATTACCGTCGCTGCCGCCGCACCGGCTACCCCCCAGCGGAATGAAAGCACGAATACTAAATCCAAAATAATGTTTAATATCGCCGACACTGCCAGAAAAATCAGCGGAACAAATGAATTTCCAACTGCACGCAGCAGATTAGCAAAATAATTATATAAAAAAGTAGCAAAAATTCCCGCAAAAATAACAAGCAGATATTCTTTCATCATCTGTGTGATTTCCGGCGGAATCTGCAGCAGACGAATAATTGCATCTATATTAAAAAATACAAGCAAATTCAGCACAATCGTAAAAACTCCGATCATCACGAACGATAAGAAAAAACTGTTTTTCAGTTTCTCAAAATCTTTCTTTCCAAATTGAATGGAAAAAAATGCGCTGCTTCCCATACACAGACCTAAAAGAATTGAGGTCAGAAAAACCATCAGTGTGTAAGAAGAACCAACCGCAGCCAAAGCATCCGCTCCTAAAAATCGCCCTACAATCAGCGTATCTGCCACATTATAAAGCTGCTGCAAAAGATTTCCCACCATCAGCGGAAAAGCAAATCTCAGCAGATTTTTTGTTATGCTTCCCTCCGTCAAATTATATTTCATCTCTTTATCCTTTTCGTAAGTTTTATCATACTATTTGATAATTATCATACGAAAATACCATCATATTGTCAATAAATAATTACTTTTTGTTCGGAAGCTTATGTGATATAATGGGGGAAAAATGGAATTTCCACTGATACATATTGTTTTCATTTCCATTTCTATCTATTTTTTTCTGATATTTATTTTTTATCAAATAGATCCGTTTTCCTCTGCTTTCGCTTTGGGGAATGTCAATTAATAAGGAGGATATAATTAAAATTTATGTATTTAGATCATTTAGATGCACTTGATCAGCAGATTCTGGCTCTGCTCACAAAAAACGCCCGCTATTCCTATTCTGAGATCGGCGATATTATCGGACTTTCCCGTGTCGCTGTAAAATGTCGTATTGATGCTCTTGAGAAAAAAGGAATCATCGAGGAATATACCACGATTATCAATCCGCAGAAAATCAGCGGGGCAGTTTCCTGCTATTTTGAAATTGAGACAAAACCGGAAGCATTAAATCAAATCACAGACCGTCTGTATCGCAGCGACACGGTGACGCAAATCTATCGCATGAGCGGAAACTGCTGCCTTCACGTCCATGCAGTCGCCTCTTCTCAGGATGAATTAGAGACCTTTATCCGAAATGAGATTGACTGTCTCGAAGGAGTTACCTCTGTCAAAACACATGTCATTCTTGCCCGCATCAAAGATGTAAAAGGTTTACGCCTGTAAATTCTGATTTCTCTGACATAGAAAACAAAAGCTGTACATCCCCTTCTAATGAAGGGTCTGCACAGCTTTTATCTTCTTATCGTTGACTCTGCACAATCGAGTCCGGACCATAAATTTATAGTGAAAACAGACTCATCTGATAGCAACTCTCCTCTTTCTTTCTCTTTCCCGTCTCTTCTTCCTGTATCATCGTTTTTGGCATTTCATTTAAAAACTTTGACTGTTCTCCGGAGGATGTCAAAATCAGTTCTTCTTTTGCCCGTGTTATCCCGACATACAATAATCTTCTCTCTTCTTCCAAATCAGCCGGATGCGCTTCGCTTTCAAATGGAATCATTCCATCTCGCATACCATAGAGGATGACAGCTGGAAACTCCAGTCCCTTTGATCCATGCAGCGTCATCATCGTGACTGCGCCCGACGTATAATTTTTATTCCCACACCGCCTCAGATCACTTTCCGTACCCAAACAGAGTGCGTCCACAAACTCCGGCATGGTTTTATAAAATCCAGTCATATCTGCCAGTTTTTTCATGACTTCCTTTTCTTCCAGTTTCATCTCTTTGATCCAAAGTTCCATAAATTTCTGTGGCTTTTTCTTTTTATACAGCGGTTCAAATATTTCTTCCGCCTGTTTTGCTATCGTCTCGCTGATCTGGCTTTCTTCCAGTCCCCACAGAAGCGATATCGCTCTCTCTTTCTCTGAGATGTTTCCCAGATCTTCCAGATAACGGAAAAAATGAAGACTGCCACGCACGGTCTCATCCTGAAGAAATGATTCCTTTCCTGCCACAATGTAAGGGATTCCTTCCTGTCTCAGACATTTTTCCAGCAGTTCTCCTTCTCTGTGCGTTCTATATAAAATAGCAATCTCATCAAAACTCCTGATTTTTCTTTCCTTTTCTGCAGCCTCATGTGCTTCCAGCATCCCGATTCCTCCAGCCATTCTGTTGATCTCTTTCGCAGCAAAGATCGCCTCTCCCATCGGACTTCCTGCCTTTACAACGCGCACCGGCTCAAAGGAGTCCAGATTCGCTTTTAAGTTTCTCTCTTTTCCCGGATTATGGGAGATCACTGCAAGCGCCGCGTTTAAAATCTCCGGTGTGGACCGATAATTCTCAACGAGCTGAATCTCATGCACATCCTTAAAATCCTTTTTCAGTTTTTCAAAACACGCGCTGTCGGCTCCACGAAATCCATAAATCGACTGATCTGGATCTCCGATCACAAACAGTTCCTTTCCGCCTTTATTCCATGCTTTGATTAAACGGTACTGCAATGGGTTGATATCTTGAAATTCATCGACCAAAAGATAAGAAAACTGTTTTCTTATCTTTTCACTTTCCTCTTCTTCTATGATCCGCAGTGTCTCAAGAAGCAGATCGTCAAAGTCCATCTGCTGATGCTCTCTCAGTGAATTCTGATACCACTTGGCAGTCTCCTCCATTTCAGAATCCCAAGAGATTTCCATTCCTGATTTTTTCAAAGAGAGCTGTTCTAAAAATACTTTCGGCTTTTGATCCAGCGAACAGGCGCTGATTGCTTCTTTTGCTCTCTCAACAGCTTCCGCCTCATCCAAAATGGAAAATTCCATCCCCTGCTTTCTCAAAAAAGCCATACAGATTGCATGAAATGTTCCGATCTGAATATTGTTGATCTGTCTCTTTTTTGATGCCTGCGATTTCAGACGCTCTTTCATCTCTTCCGCCGCATAATTTGTAAATGTCACTGCCGTAATCTCAGACGGCTTTATTTTTCTGTTCTCAGTCAGATCATGGAGATGCGCAATCAATGTCTTTGTCTTTCCTGTCCCTGGTCCGGCCACTACAGCAATGATGCGCTCCTGCGCATGAACCGCTGTTTCCTGTTCTTTGTTTAATTCGGTCTTGACCGATATTTCCTGTATATTTTTCACATCTGTTTTCAAATTTTCTGTTTCTAATTTTTCTGTTTCTGGTTTTTCTTTTTCCCATTTTTCTGCTTCCAACGCTTCTCTTTTGGCGCTGTCCACTTTTGAAAATTTATATTCTTTGGAAAAATCTTTTTTTGTCTTCTGTTGATTTTCTTCTGATAAATCAATTCCCAACATACTGAAAAAATCCATCTGACCTTCTGTCGAATTTAATTCTTCTTTGCCAAATAATTGAATTGTCCCATATTCTCCATCAAATCCTGGAATCCGCTCGACTTTTCCGAGACGGAGTCTCTCAATTCCTTCTGAAATCAGATACCCTGATACACTTTTAATTTCCTCTAATGGAATCGTTCTTAAGATCTCAAACTCTGGCCCCAGTGTGCGCACCATTTTTTGATATTCTTTCTGAACTGCCACGCTTTGTGCCGAACGTCCCACAGAAGATGCGATTACTTCCGGAAGTGGCACAAGACTCTCAAATTTTTTTGCATTTTCTTTTTGATATCCTTCTGCTCTGTCCGCAAGCTGTTCAATCCGATGCGATACGCCGATTGTAATTTTTTTTCCGCATATCGGGCAGACGCCGCCAAACTTTTCCGTCTCCTGCGGTGTCAGACAGACACCGCATTTTCGGTGTCCATCCAGATGATATTTTCCTTCCTCGGGGAAAAACTCAATCGTTCCATACAAGCCCTTTCCCGTCTGAATCGCCTCCCGAAGTCCTTCATAGCAAAGGGGAATGTCAAGCAGATTTGCCTCTCTTCCTAATTTTGCCGGAGAATGTGCATCCGAATTTGAAATCAGCTGGTAAGCATCAAGAGCAGAAACTCTCCAGTTCATCGGCGGATCAGAGGATAATCCGGTTTCCATCGCATGAATATGAGAAGATAAATCCTCAAAACATTCTTCGACAGAATCGAATCCAGAAAAGGCTCCAAACAGCGAAAAATGAGGCGTCCATATATGAGCCGGAACATAAATTGATTTTGGACAAAGTTCCAATAAAATTTCCAGAAGATCACGGCAGTCCAGCCCTAAAATCGGACGTCCGTCTGAATGGATATTTCCGATCTGTTCCAGTTTTTTAGAGATCACTTCTGCTTCTTCCAGACCTGGCAACAGGATCAGACTGTGAACTTTGCGAACTCTGCCATTTTTCTTATAGATAGAGCTGATTTCTCCTGTAATGACAAACCGTGGGACAAAATGATCCGGCGTCACTTCATCTCGTATGCGATATTCCTCTTTCAAAATGTAAAATCCCTCTTCCGCCGGAATCAGCTTTTCTCTTAATTCTTCTCTCCATGCAGGATGAGTGAAATCTCCGCTCCCTATAATCTGAATCCCTTTTCTGCGCGCCCATAAGTCCAAATATTCCGGTGTACAGTCTCGGCTCGTGGCACGCGAATAGCGTGAATGAATATGTAAATCTGCTATGTACATTTTTTATCTCTCCTACTGTTTCACTTATGCGTCTTTCTTATCTATTTCTGTTTCGTTCTTTTTTGTTCTTTGTCTTATTTTTTATCTGATTCTGTTTCTCCATTCTTTTTTTATTATACCAAAGTTTTTATATTTGGAAATAAAAAAAGAAGCACACCTCTGTATAGAGGTATGCCTCGTTTTTCCTAGCAGCTTGCTCCGCCTGCCAGATGCAGCTTTGCAGCTAAGATTTCTTCTTTTCTCTCAAACAATTCATTTGAGAGGAGCTGTCTCTCCACTTCCTCAAAACCGATTCTTTCGATGGTATCGGAAAAGCGCTCGCCTGTTCTGCCCTGCTCACGGAACAGAAGGATTGCTTTTTCTACTACGTCAAGCACTTCTTCCTCTGATGTAAAAATTTTTGAGAGTGCTTTACCCTGTGCAATCTTTTTGCCCCATCTTCCGCCGATGTAAATCTTGTATCCTGTCGTACCGTCTTCAATCGCATCAAATGGACATTGTCCTATACAGCGTCCGCAGTTATTGCAGATCTCTTTGTCCATCTCCAGAATGCCATCTTCCACTTTCGTAGCTTTCATCGGGCAAGTCTTCTCGATCTTACACTTTTTACATCCGTTGCACAGATCTTCATCAAAATTCGGAATGAGCTGTCCTACAATTCCAAGATCATTCAGGTCTGGTTTTACGCAGTTGTTTGGACATCCGCCTGTCGCAATTTTAAATTTATGCGGCAATTTCACGGTGCGATATCCCATATAAAATCTCTCATGAATTTTCTCTGACAGTGCAAAGGTATCATACAGACCATACTGGCACGTTGTTCCTTTGCAGGATACAACCGGACGCACAAGAGAACCCGTTCCTCCCGTCTGAAGACCTGCCTGTGCAATATACTCACGGAACGGTTCAATATTGTCGAAATGGATGCCTCGAACTTCCACTGTAAGACGTGTTGTAAACTCAACATCTCCATTTCCAAATTTCTGAGCCGCCTCTGCAATCACTCTCGTCTGCTCTGCATTGATCTTTCCATTTACTGTGATAATACGTCCATTAAAAAGATCTGTACCCTTATTGTTTAAAAATCCTAATGCTTTTACTCTTTTAATTTCATCTGCGTTGATTGTACATGCCATAATTTTTACCTCTCTTTTTCTATTGACTTTTGGGCTATTTTTCAACTTCTACATCTGTAAAAATATTGCCGCCTTCCAGAGCCTTTGTATTTTTATATCCATAAAATTTCATGCGGTTCTGGAGCAGGTATGCACTTTTTCCCTTGTTGCACACAAGCAGAAGCTTTTTATCCGGATCAAATCCGTCAATCAGACCGTTTACTGTTATGAGATCCACATATGTCGCTCCTTCTGTCGTCGGCTGAATAGACGCGTCAATCAGGCGATACCCCTCTGCATATGCCGCCATCTCTCTGTCAAATCCAGGTGAAAGAATCTGCGGAGCCATATCCAGCACGAAAGGCCGAACCCCCATCTTTTTCAGGTTTTCAGCGATTTCAAGCCCAATGTATCCGGCTCCCACCACAACTGCTTTTTTGATGTTTCCTCCGTCTACTGTCTCACGCAACCGTAAGGCATCCTCTGGGGTTCTCATAAAGAATACGTTTTCCAGATCACATCCCTCGATCGGAGGTTTTACCGAACTTGCACCAACGGCAATCACAAGTTTATCATATCCATATTCTTTTGTCTCCTGCGTTTTCAGATCGACAGCAGTTACTTTTTTCTGCCGGCTCTACTTTTACTGCTTCTACTTCTGTCAGCACTTTTACCCCTGTCAGCTTCTCATATTTCTGCGGCGTATTGACAATCAATTCTTCTCTGTTCTCAATCACATGACCTACATAATATGGCAGCCCGCATCCTACATAAGAAATCTCTTTCCCCTTATTCAGCACTGTGACTTCATTTGCACGATCTTCTCTCATAATCTTTGCAGCAATTTTTGTTCCAGCAGCAACGCCTCCAAGTACAAGTACCTTCATCATTTATCCTCCTACCTCTCTGTTTTATCTTTCAAACATTTCCGTCAAGTAACTCTTTATTACAATATTCATCATATCACTTGTTATTTTATAAGTAAAATAGTAATATTTTATGTGACGTATAGGTATTAACCTATATTATAGGTATTCATCTTGAATCTCTTATGAAAAAAATCATGCGTGTTCTCGGCTTATTTATAAATTTATACACAAAAAGGGGGAAGTATCTATGGCAACAATCCGACAGCTGGAAGCGTTTATTGCCACAGCTGAGTTAAAAAAAATGAGTGAAGCTGCAAAACATTTATATATTTCGCAACCCACGATCAGTCAGATTATTTCTGAACTGGAAAAAGAATATCAGACAAAACTGTTTGAGCGCCACGCAAAAGAACTGCAGATTACCCCTGCAGGTTCCCTGCTTTTGAAGAGCGCCCGCGAAATTATTGCAATTCAAACTGCTTTAAAGCAGAATATGAAAACGATCAATTCCATCCGTTCCCTTCATATCGGAGCTACCGTGACGGTAGGCGCTAATATCATTGGAAAAATTGTAGCTTCCATGAATAAACTTTATCCAGACATTGATATCTCGGTCACTGTCACAAATACAGAAAATATTGAACATATGCTTTTGCACAATGAGCTGGATCTGGCACTTTCAGAAGGCATAATCACGCAGAATGATTTAATTGCCAAGCCTGCATTTCTCGATAAGCTCTGCATTATCTGCGGTAAGGACCATCCTTTTGCCAACGCTTCCTGTCTCCATGCAAAAGACCTTCGAAATCAAAATTTTATTCTGCGCGAAAAAGGAAGCGACACAAGAGCGCTCTTTGAGACATTTATGAAAGTTCAAAATGTACCCTATCATGTGAAATGGGAAAGCAGCAGTACTCCCGCAATTATCGATGCCGTCTCTTATAATCTGGGTCTTGGTTTCGTCTCTCAGCGCTGTGTAGCCGAGAAAGTAGCGGCAGGAGTCCTGTTTCACTGCCCTGTACAGGAAATTAATCTCGACCGTTTTTTTTATCTCTGTTATAACCGCACTCATCCGTTTACGAGTCAGATGAAAGATTTCAGCGATTATATTTTTTCACTTTCTAAAGATTTCAGTTAAAGATATTTCTAGATTTTATATAAAAAAAGAGAACAGTTGGCTCTGACACCAGCTATTCTCTTTTCTTTTTATTCCTGCATCATTTTTTTCAAAGCAATCTCCAAGTGTTCATTTCCTTTCCGAAACTCATTTACACTTTTCTGAATTTCATCTGCTGCTTCCTTGTAGTTTTCTTTCTGCATTGTAAAAACCATTTCTTCCAATTCCGCTGCATGATGCTGATTATGCTGAAGCATATAAGTCAGCAATGCAGTTCTTTTCTCTTTTTCCTCATGTTTTTTCAGCGCTGTTTCTCCTGAATGATGGTGTTCTCCATGAGCAATCAAATTTCCGTGTTCATCATGTAATAAATGCATTTTTATGTCCTCCCTTAATTTATTATATTTCAAAATGATTTCTTCTCTATTTTTTCTTCATTCCATGAAGTTTCTGCATATTTTTTTGAAAAATTTCCATTTGATCTCCTGGCAAAATTTCAATATTGCTCCCCTGGAATTCTCTTGTCTGATCTCCCATATCTTCTTCCAGAAAACCTTCTAATTCCAGATATGCGTTTTGAATCTCCTCCAGTAAATCATCCTGTGGATTCCACAGTTTACGATTATATGCTTCCATTAATCTTCTGGACATCTCTTCTAATGCCCATGGATTATTTTCCATAAAAAATTCTCTGTTTTCTTCATTTGCAATAAAAGTCTTGGTTATATTATCAAAAATACGGTCGTCTACCGTATTTGTAGCCGCATCCCATCCGTAAACTCGTCCAACTCTTTTACTGATATCACCGGCTCCCTGATAACCAGCTTTTTTCTGTCCTTCAATCCATTTTGGATTTAATAATTTCCCGTTCACTACACGGCTGATTTCTTCTCCTAAAGTACGCACTTCTACATTCGTCGATTCGCGACTGTCTCCATAATAAGTTTTTATTTTTTTCCCTGAGAAATTTTGTGCGGCCGCTGTCATCCCCCCATGGTTTGCAAAATAGCAGCAACATCCTAATAAGTCATGTTCATCCGATGTTACCTTGTCGTAAGTCAGTTCTACCGTTGACAAATTTTTTTTCAGCATTCCAATCGCCTCTTTTCCAAAACGATCTCGTCCATAAGAATACTGATTATAAAGAGCAAATAAATCTCCTATATCTCCCTGTTCTTCCCATGAAGAAGAATAAATCATCAAATTTACTCCCGCAGTATAAGTGCCTGGTTGAGCGCCGAAAATTCTTGTGGCTGCATCATCAAATGTAAGCATTTCCTCTTCTCTCATAGACTCCAATGTATGTTTTCGAACAAAATTTTTATCTATCGGTTCATCCAAAGATGCAACGGTACGCACGGCATCGTCTGCTATAGCAACACAGTTTTGAAAATTATCTCTTAAAATTCCAGATATTTTTACTGTTATGTCAATTCTTGGTCTTCCCAGTTCTTCTAACGGTATTATTTTAAACGTATGCACCTTTCCATTTGGCAACCAAACTGGCTCTACTCCCAACATATACAAAATCTGCGCCATTCCCTCTCCATCAGCCCACATGATGTCTGTAGTCATCCAATATAAAGCCATATTTTCAGGATAATGACCTTCTTCTTTTAAAAACTTTTTGAGCACTTCATTCCCAAGACGCTTTCCAATCTCCCATGCTGCTTTTGTTGGAACTTTTTCTGGATCAAGAGAATACATATTTCTTCCTGTAGGCAAAACGTCGTCCCTTCCCCGTGTAATGACTCCGGCTGGACCCGGCTGAATAAAATCACCTGACATTCCCTCTAAAAGCGCCTCTATTTCTCTGGAATTATAAATTCTGCTGGCAATATCAGCAACCCGCTCTTTAAAATGATTTATTTCAGGAATATATTCTGTATCTATCACAGAAAACTTTCTAAAAATCTCTTTCTGATCTTTAAACTCTTTATCACTTAAAAACAGTCGGATTATATTTCTGACAATCAAATCCAGCTCTGCTAAAATTTCTCCGCCTGTCATTTCATAAGATTCATAGAAATCTCCCTGGGTATTCAGCAATGTTTGAAAATCAAATCCGAGCAGGTCGCAGATTTTTTTTCTGATCGACTGATTTTCTACGCCTTCAAACCGCAGAATGGATGCAATCATATCGATCAGTTTTTCGTCTTCTGGAATTTCTCCCAAAATATGCATACCATCTTGAATCTGCGTGTTTTTTACTGTAGACAATATTTTATGACATTTAGAAACAATCTCATCAAAGTGATCGTGGTAATCGGTCAGATCAATAGACGATAACAGCTCATTGTTTTTTATTTCGTCATAAATAAAATGTTCCATTAAATGAGCCTGAGCTACATCAGAAAATTTTGTCTTTTGATATTGATTTAACATCTCATCAATCTCTTCCAATTTATCATACAATCCGCCTTGAATCATATTCGTTTGCATATGGTCAATCGTCACTGCCAGGGCTCTTCTCTTAGCAATCGTTGCTTCTGGTGGATTATCTGCATTATAAATATATAATAGAGGCAGTTCTCCCAGACAGGCATCTGTACAGCAAGAGTCTGACAGAGCCACTGATTTTCCAGGAAGAAATTCTAAATTTCCATGAGTTCCAACATGAATTAACACATCTGCTCCAAAAATTCTTTCAAACCAGCGATAGGTAGCCAGATATTGATGGGTAGGAGGTATATGTGGGTCATGCAATATTCTGCATGAAGTTCCATCGCACTTAGATCCCATACAGCCACGCTTAGGCTGAACACAGACAATTACATTGCCATATTGTACTCCTGTAATCAGCAGCTTTCCATCTTTTACCATTCCTTCTCCCACTGGTTTACCCCAGTTTTCTTCTATGGAACAGCGCAGATCTTCTGGCAATTCTCTAAACCACTGTTCATACTGTTCTCTTGAAACTTGTGCCAGCACACCGCCTTTTCTTACAATCTCTTCTACCGTCGTCCAGCGGAAATCAGACAAAGCTTTTCTTGCCATAATTGTCTTAATCAGCTCATCTCCTGTTTTCGATATATTTTCCAGATGATATCCTTTTTCTTCCATTGCTTTCATAACTCGTACAATACTTTCTAAGGTATCCAGATTGGCCCCTCCTCCAACCGAAGCTTCCACAGAAGTACACGGATTATTATTCAGCATAAAAATAATTTTTTTATCTTTATTATTTTTCTTTTTCAGATTTATCCATTTTGCCAAACGGCGAACTAATTTTTTTATTCGGCTTTCCACTGGGACTCTGTATTCTGATTCGCCATATTGTTCTTGAGCTCCTATAAAGACAGGCTCAATCATACCATCTAACTCTGGCAAAGCGATGTTCCATGCTACATCTGCGATTGTACCGTCTGGATTTTTTCTCCATTCCTCCATGGTCATATTATAAGAACAAATAGGCTTAATGACAGGACAGGACAGTTTTTTCATTACCTTGCTGCATTCTCCATGATAAAAACTGCCTGCCAGGCGAATCATACCATCCACACATGGGGTACCATCCTGAAAAAAGCAGAATTTCTCCAACGCCGCCTCTACTCCAGATGCGCCAATATTTTTATCCATCATTGCATAAGTATAGATAGGAAGAACCGTAAATCCTTCCTCCAGCAATGTATTAATCAATGTATTTTCTACTTTTAAATCATTGCTAATCCAAGCAGAACGCGAAATAACAAGAGCAACGGTTCCCTTTGGTGAACGCTTAAAATCTGCAAAATAATGTTCGGGAGAGTCATAAATTTTTTTGCCATCTGGTGAAAAAATTGCATCCCATGGGATTTTTTTCACTTTATTATAATAAATTTTCTCACCCAATACTTCCGCACATATCCAACGGATCATATTCATGATATTTTCTGTACCGCCATATGTATAATAGGTATTGCATACAGCGCTCCATTTTGCCTGTGCAGAATTTGTTATATAATTCGCCGCCTCACTTCCTATATAAATCATGGGTTTTGTGCATCCTGTTAAATACTCATTAATCTGTTTCCATACCATATCGGATGCTGTCTCATTCAAAAGCAATAAATCCGCCTCATCAATCGCTTTGTAAAGAGAATCCATATCTTCTTCTCCATCATCCAGCGCTCCTGCTGAAAAAATGGAAATATCTGCAATCTGATTTAATTCTTTTCGGATCATACGCATTCGATTCGCAGAATTATGCCAAAGAACAGCGACTATTTTCTTCATTTGTTTTCTCCATTAATCATATCATTTATTCGATCCATATCAATCTTTCTGCTCGTCTCAAAAGGCAGCATTCTCATTCTATGTAAAAAAACCATCGGAACACTGTCTTGAACTTCTTCCTTTGTTACCTCTGTTTTTCCACGAAGAGCCGCCAATGTTTTTTCTGTTTTCATGAGCGTAATATCTGAACGATGACCATCTACTTCCATCTCAATAGAAATTCGTGCATTCAAAAGAAGTATCTCATCACTGATTTCTACACGAGATAGCAGATCACGCCCATTTTTTATTTTATTACAAAGCTGACATTCCTGTTCCTCATATTGTTTCATAAATTTTTCTGGTTCTTCTTCATATTCTCCTCGTAGCTTCATAATTTTTACACGCTGTTGGGGATCAGCGATACCTTTAATCTCTACACTAAGTCCAAATCGATCTAAAAGCTGTGGACGCAATTCTCCTTCCTCTGGATTCATAGTACCTACTAAGATGAATCTTGCAGGATGTGAAAAAGAAATCCCTTCTCTTTCGACTGTATTTATTCCCATTGCCGCTGAATCCAACAGCAGATCAACAATATGATCGTCCAGTAAATTAATTTCATCGACATATAAAATCCCCCGGTTTGCCATTGCCAGAACACCCGGTTCAAATTTCTTCTTTCCAGTTTGAATAGCCGCTTCTATATCCAGTGAACCAACTACCCTATCTTCTGTCGCAGACACGGGAAGATCCACAACTGGCATCCGCATTGTTTCTCTTTCAAGTGTTTCGCCGTGTAAATATCTATGATAGCAATCATCGCACATTTCTTCCGGATTATCCGGACTGCAGTGGAATGGGCACCCCTTAACTACATCCATTTCCGGCAAAAGACGTGTTAATGCTCTGACGGCTGTAGATTTCGCTGTCCCTTTCTCTCCAAATACTAAAACACCGCCAATTTTAGGATTAATAGCATTGAGAATCAAGGCATTTTTCATATCTTCCTGCCCCACAATAGCAGTAAATGGAAAATATTGCTTCTTTTGATCTTTCGTAAAATGACTCATATTTATCGTACCCTTTCTATTGCATTAATAATAGCGGTGCTTTTTAATGTTTCAATTTTTTCATACCTTGCCCCCATACGCCCTGCCATTTCTTTCGCGATCCCAAAGCTCATGGCACCTTTTCGTTCAATATCCAAAACCATTGTATTGATATATGCAAAATTGCGGAGTTTTTCGCTGATTTCCATCAGTTCCTGCTTTGGCTTTGTCTTTTTGTCAATACTGACATTTCCCTTCCCATCTGTGATCATGATCATATAAGGCAAGATACTCGGATTCTTTTTTAATTCACTTTGAATTACTTGTATTCCTCTTGAAATTCCAGCATTCAGCGGTGTTCTGCCTCCAACAGCCATCGTTTCCAGCAGACGCGCTCCACGTTCTATACTTCTTGTAGGAGGCAATAATATCTGCGCATCATGATCTCGGAAAGCAATAAGACAAATTTTATCTCTTTTGACATAAGCATCTTTCAAAAGGGATAAAATTGCTCCTTTTGTCTCTGTCATTCTCTGACTTGCCCCCATAGATCCACTGGCATCTACCACAAAGACAAGGAGATTCGCATATTTTCTTTGGCGTACTTTCTCTCGAATATCTGCTTTTTTTATCGAAATAGCAAGATTATTTTTCGGACGCGACTGCTGATAAGGGGCTGCTGCCCGAATTGTCGCATCCAACGCAAGATCACCTGTTAGATTTTGTTGAACAGAATAAATATAACGCCCCATTTTCCCTGCACTTTTCGCATTCGTCCGCTTTCCAAACCCTTTTTGAATCTGTCTGGAAGTCTGATGGCCAAATTCTGTCACTTTAAAAGAGTTCCCTGCTGAAAAAGTACGCTCTCCTCCATATCCCTGAGTTGATTTTTCAAAAGAAAGACTTTCTTTACTCTCTCCTTTATTCGATGAAATATTTTGTTCTTCTTCCAGAGTTTCATCTTTATTTTGTTCTTGTTTTTGCTGCCCAGTCTCTGTTTCCTCTTTTTCTTTTTTCTGACAGCGATGCCGCAAAACAAAAACAGCTGCCCGGTCAATGTCTTCTTCTGTCACTTTCAGTCGTCCATTCCATGCCGCCATCGCTTTGGCTGTTTCTTCCAAAATCAGGTCGGCACGATGTCCCTGTACATTCGCTTCCAGGCATTTATTTACAATGTAAAATCTTTCTTCTTCTCTGATACAAATTTGAGTTAAAATCTTCGTTGCCTGAAGAATCTTTTCTTTCAATTCACTTTCCTCTTTCGTATAAGAAGCAGTAAATTTTTTTGGGTTCTCTTCATAAGTTATTCTTGCTTTTGTAATTGCTACGCGCTGTTCCAGATTATTTTCGGCCTCCGTCACCACGCATAAACCAAACTGATCGAGAAAATGCTGGCGCAGCTGTCCTTCTTCTGGATTCATAGTCCCTATCAAAATAAAATTTGAAGAAGTACTATAGGAAATGCCTTCTCTTTCTATTCTGTTTTCTTTCGCTGAATGAGCGCACAAAACAAGATCTGTAATATGATCCTGCAAAAGATTTACTTCGTCTATATAAAGAATCTGTCCATCTGCTTGCGATAAAATTCCTGGCAAAAATACAGATTTCCCAGTTTTCATCGTTGCTTCCAAATCTATGGAACCAGTCAGTCTATCTTCTGTCACAGAAAGCGGCAGTGTAATCACTTGTTTATCTGTCAATTTCGCCACTGCTCGAACAGCCGTCGATTTCACAGTGCCCTTTTGTCCTGAAATCAGCACGCCTCCAATCTTAGGATTAATCAGATTTAAAAGAAGCGCTGTTTTCAAATTTTCCTGCCCAACAATAGCAGTAAAAGGATAAATAATTTTTGTCATATTTTACTTCATCCCTATTATGAATGTCTTATTATCTAAGGATTGTTCCTTTTATTTTTTTAATGATGAATTCCTTTTGTGATATTTTTCATAAAGTCAGCTATAAACTTGTTATTACATATTCTCCATTTTGAATTCTGGCATGTGTCTTATATACTGCTAATATATTTTTTTCAGTAATCACTTCTATGGGATTTCCCTGAGCAAAAACATTGCCATTCTTCATAATGACCACATGATCTGCAAAACGCAATGCCATATTTAAATCATGCAGAACCATAATAACAGTTTTTCCGTCATAATCGACCAATTCCCTTGCAGCAGACATGATTTCCAGTTGATTTCTTACATCCAGAAAGCTTACCGGCTCATCAAATAAATATATATGCGGTGTCTGCGCCAAAGCTCTGGCTATCAATACCGTTTGCTTCTGTCCGCCAGATAAAGCATTAAATTCCCGCTGGGCAATCTCTTCTAAATGAAAACGCATTAAACACTGAGATACAATTTCTATATCTTCTGTCGATGGTTTCCATTTTATATATGGCTTCCTTCCCAGCATAATTGTATCCATAACCGAACCTGTCATGATACTTCCTGTCATCTGCGGAACATAAGCAACTGTCCGTGCCAGATCTCCTGAAGACATCACTGTGTTATCAGAACAGTCAATCAGAACTTTGCCGCTTTGTGGTGTCAGAATTCTGTTAATCTGTTTTATCAAAGTTGTCTTTCCACTGCCGTTTGGACCAATAATGGCAGAAAATTTTCCAGATGGTATTGTTAAATTGATATCTTTTAAAATTTGCTTTTTTCGTGTATACCCAAAAGACAGATGCTCAAATTTTATTTCCATTTTAAAATTCCTTTCTTTTATGGATAATCAACCAGATAAAGAAAGGTACGCCTATTATAGATGTGATGACTCCGATTGGCAAAGCAATTTTCGTAACAAGCATTCTGCTCAAAGAATCTGCTGTCAATAGCAGCAGCGCACCGCATATTGACGCAGCTGGGATCATATAACGATAGTCATTTCCGACTAACATTCTGGCAATATGGGGCGCTACCATTCCGACAAATCCAATCGTGCCTGCAAATGCCACTGCCACACCTGTCATAAGTGTACTCAATAAAAAGGCAATGCGGCGCAAACGTTTGTAATTTACACCAAGACTGATTGCCGACTCTTCTCCTGTTGCCATAACATTTAAATCCCAGGCAAAAAATGCCATAATACTTAAACTGGCGATTGCAGCTCCCAGCATCAGAGCAATCTGCGGCCAAGTAGCATCTGAAACGCTTCCCATTTGCCAGAAAACCAGTTCCGGCAATTTTTCAATGTCTACAACATATTTAATAAAAGAGACAAGAGAAGAAAACAAATGACTAATTGCCACTCCTGCTAATAAGAGACTCTTCGTGGAATCTTTTGCCACTTTACCGATAATCTGAACAAGATACATTGTTAATGCTGCAAAACCAAATGCAAATAAAGAGACTAATTGATTGCTTGCAGTAATAGAAGACATTCCTGCTGAGATTACAATAGCCAGTGACGCGCCAAAAGAAGCGCCGTTAGAAACCCCAAGCGTGTATGGACTTACAAGGGGATTTTGAAAAATCCCCTGCATTAAAAGTCCTGAATTAGCAAGTAAAATTCCCACTAAGATTGAAGCTGCAATTCTCGGAAGTCTGACACGGAGTACAACGACTCGTTCCCCGTTTGTCAAAGCCTCATTCTTCTCAAACAGATCGCATAAAACAGCCCCTACTGTTTTCAAATTTACTTTGGCAGGTCCTACATTCAATGACCAGAAAATTGCTAATATAACTGCTATAATTAGTCCTGCCAGCAACAAACGTTTTTTTCTGTTTACGCCAAAATACTCTTCTTTTAATTTTTTGATTTGTTGATCTGCCATTTATTTTATAAATGCGCCGGAACCTGAAAATTCTTTTCCAAGAAAACTTGTGCACAGCTGCTCATAAACTTCATCTACATTTACTTCTTCAAAAAGATTCGGATATGCAAATTTTGCTATATATAAACGTCCGATGATACTGCCAACCGCTGTAGTTCCCACTTCATTATTCAGCAGGATCACTCTGTTTTCATCTGCCGCCTCTACACCAGCCAATCCAGCTGTGTATTCTTGATATAACGTTTCATCTAATGTAGTATCCGATCCCCACAGTTTCACAATCACATCTGGCTGCTCAGTAATTACTGCCTCAATATTTCTTTCTGGATAAGCAGTTTCATTGTCCGCATAAATATTTGTAAGACCTGCGCCAGTTACTAATTTATGTGCGGCAGTAGTATCGTTAGCTGTTTTAAATGGTTCTTTCGCTGTTCCTTCTACATATACAGTTAATGGCTCCTCAACCATTTCCAATTTTTCTTCCAGAAGTTTATCATAAGTATTATACAGCTCTGCAAAAATCTCTGCTTTTTCCTGACATTCAAACAGCTCTCCCAATTCAGAGACTTCATCTGCTGCAGTATCTGCATCGCTCAGTTCAATAAAGTAACACTCAATGCCTGCCTCATTCAGCTGACTGATCTGTTCTTCTGTTATATATTGTTCATATCCGAAAATTGCTTCTGCGCCAGTGGAGATTACTGCCTCTACATCTACCTCATTCCATGCACCACATTCAGGTACATTATATTTTTCAGACAGACTCCCATATGCTCCTACAATGGTATCTGTTTTGCCAAACGCTTCTAAAACGGTACATAAACTTGAATTGTAAACAACAATCTTATTTAATCCTTCTGTTTTATTCTCCTCTTCACTTGCCTGTACAGAATATCCCGTAGCTCCTACTGCCATAGCGCAAATTGCCATCATTGAAAAAATCTTTTTTCTTTTCATATCTCTTTCCCTTTCCTGATGAAGCAGACTGATCAAAATTAATATCTGCTTTTTGATTTGACAGATCTTCTCAAAAATATCATTGTCTTTGAGAGTCATTCCCGTGTATTATACTGCCCTTAAAATTTGACAACAAGCCTCCCATGGGGATGTTTTTCAGCATCATTATAAAACTTATTTTTTCCAGCGCTGTCCCGTCTTTTACCGTATATTTTTCTTTATATAGATATAATTTTGTTAATCCGGATGCGGGGGATGGGGATATGTAGCTATTTTTCTTATTCTTTTTACAGACATATATTCTCAAAAAATGAGCGATATCCAGCTATAAAGCTAAATATCGCTCATCTTTATTATTACAGTTTCTGTTTTTATTTCCTACTGGATATCCAAATCTGCTGTAATCTGATAATAGTCGCAGGCGTGAGAGGTATATCCGGATACATTTGCTTTTGAAATCATACTCATGGAAAAAGCAAAAAACAAATGCGTTGTCCTCTAAAATTGTCTGCTACATCTGAATTTCCGGCTCTGCACGTTTTTGGGCATCAAATGTTCTACTCATCTCTTCCTCTAGTTGATCCAATTTTTCATTGCTGTATTTTCCCTGGTTCTTCGTAGCATCTGATGTTACAAATAATTCCTATCAAAATCGGTATCAATTGAAGCATACGCCTACACACATAATTTATCTCCATACCTTTTTCTCCTGTATATTTAGATTAACGGAGTCATTGTATCAAAAATACAATTACACCCCCTTTAGGATGTCATTTTTATATACTTCAAACTTAAAAATTAATTTTTTTCAAGTAAAAAGACACCAGGACATAATCCTGATGTCTTCTCCTCAAAATAGCCTTTTTTAGCTTTTAAAAAGCTGACAAAAAGCTTGCATTGCGAACCGCATATAAATTAAAGGTAATACGTTTTCTGACATAGATTTATAAAATAATTCAGCCAATTATAATAGGAAATATTTTCCGATAAACAAAACAGCCAAAATAATCATCAATGTGCTCATTTTCTTTTCTTTTGTCTTACCTGCAACCAAGTTTAAGATCACATAGGAGATCACTCCCATTGCGATTCCTTCTGAGATACTGTAGAAAAATGGCATCGCTGCAATACAGATAAAGCAAGGAATCCCTTCTGTAAAGTCAGAGAAATCAATATTTACAATATTTGTCAGCATATAGAAGCCAACTACTACCAGAGCCGGCGCCGTTGCAAAAGAAGGAATTGCCAAAAAGATCGGTGAAAGCAATAGAGATGCCCCAAATAATACCGCCGTTGTCACAGCTGTCAGGCCTGTACGTCCTCCCTCTGAAACTCCTGATGCGCTTTCCACAAATGTGGTCACTGTGGAAGTTCCAAGCACCGCTCCTGCTGTCGTTGCCACTGCGTCTGCCATCAATGCTCCTTTAATTCTTGGCAGCTTTCCTTCTTTGTCCAGCATATTTGCCTTTGTGGAAACTCCAATTAATGTTCCAAGTGTATCAAAAATATCTACAAACAGGAATGCAAATACAACAACAACAAACTGTCCGATATTAATTCCTGAAAAACTTAACTTTCCAAAAATCGGTGCGAGACTTGGCACACTGATTCCATTGCTGAAATCTGGAAGCAAACTCAACATTCCGAGTTCTTCATTTGGAACGTATAATCCTGTCAGCTGACAAATGATTCCCAGAACCCATGTGATTAAAATTCCCCAGAGAATATTTCCTTTTACGTTTTTTACTACTAAGATCGATGTGATAATAATACCAATCACTGCTAATATGACAGTAATTCCAACGTCATTCATAGAAGCGCTCACACCATTCAGCTCATTATATCCTTCAACAGAAAAAAGCTGAACCAGAGTAGATCCTCCAATTACAATCTTTGCATTCTGTAATCCGATAAATGCAATAAACAGACCAATTCCCACACTTACTGCTGATTTCAAATTCATCGGAATCGCATTGAAAATAGCTTCACGCACATTTGTGATGGAAAGCAGAATGAAAATCAGACCTTCCACAAAAACGGCTGCCAGGGCAACCTGCCATGTGTATCCCATACCGATTACTACCGTGTATGCAAAATACGCATTCAGTCCCATTCCTGGCGCAAGTGCAAATGGATAATTCGCAAAGAGCGCCATCAGCAACGTTCCCAAAAATGCTGACACTGCTGTCGCTGTGAATACTGCACCCTGATCCATGCCCGCTGCCGCCAGAATGCTTGGATTCACTGCCAGAATATACGCCATTGTCATAAATGTTGTAATTCCAGCCAGCACCTCTGTTTTCACATTGGTGTTGTTCTCCTTCAGCTTAAATAGTTTCTCAAACATCTCTCTTTCCTCCTAGGATTGTATTCCTGTTCTCTTTCGTGACAGGCACTTTTTAGTTTATCAGAGAAAAGGCGGAAAGTAAATCTTTATTCTGGCAAATAGTCATCAAAAAACTTTAAAATACCTATATTAAAAAGTGAAAGTAGGTGTGATATATGTTGTAAATCTCCTAGCATCTTTGCGACTTGCAGGTTTTGTTTTATAATCCATCTATTCTTTACTTTCCTCCTTCTTACTTAATAATTCTAAAATCTTCAATGCAGTTTCATCATCCATTTCATCAAATGATCTTGCAAATTGCAGTGCTGCACGCCTTTGGTTATTTCCAGCTTTAACTGCCAGAATTTTAAACTGTGTTTTTGATTCTTCGATTACTTCTTTTAACCTTTCTCGCTCCTGCTTTGTCAATCCATAATGCTCTGTGATTTTACCAATCCATTCTGCCGGAACATTCTTTTTACCATTTTCAACAGCAGATAAAAATGGCAATGATACACCTAAAACATTCGCCATGTCACCCATCACCTCATGGTGCTTAACTCGCAGTATGCGCATGAATTCGCCAAAACTCGTATATGCCATAGCGATACCTCCTTGTTATTTTCCTCCTCAAATTAATTAAATACAAAAACTTCATTGTAGATTATATTATATAACCTTTTTTGGTTCTAAACTTTACTTGGGGGTAAAGTAAAAAAAGAATAGGCATAGAAATTC
>JAUNDP010000052.1 GCA_030526005.1 Eubacteriales bacterium | reverse complement strand
AGAACATAAAAAGACAGAAAAAGAAAAGACAGCAGAAAAATAATAATTTTACAGAAGAAATATGAGGTAAACAAATGAGTAATGTAACGGAACTGCAGGATGTGACGGTGAAGGAAGCAAACCGACTGATTACATATCTTCAGGATAATATATCCCATATTATTTTGATGGGAATCCGAATTCTATTTGCTGTTGTGATTTTTTTGGCAGGCAAAAAGATCATTCAAATCCTGATAAAACCGGTAGATCGTTTTTTTGCGCGCAGCATAAAAGAAGAGAGCGGTCATCATTTTATGGTTTCACTCAGTAAAGCAGGAATGTATCTTGCGCTGGCAGGTATTCTGGCTTCTATTATAGGAATACCATCCTCCTCTTTTGCTGCTTTGATTGCCTCAATCGGCGTAGGTGTTGGTCTTGCTTTAAAAGAATCCATGTCAAACCTTGCAGGTGGTTTGATTTTATTGATTACGAAACCATTTTCAGCAGGGGAATATGTGAGAGAAGACGGTCATGGAAATGAAGGGACGGTCCAGAAGATAGGACTGTTTTATACGACACTTGTGACGCCTGACAACCAAGTGATTCATCTGCCAAATGGAATTTTGGCAAATTCGGGAATTACAAATGTTTCAGGGCAGAAAAAGAGAGAGTTACGTTACACGGTGGGAATCTCATATGGATCAGACTTAAAGAAAGCAAAAGCGCTGATTATGGAAATTTTAGACAAAGACCATTTTGTGATGCAGGAAGAACAAAAGCAGGTTTTTGTCGATGATTTAGGAGACAGCGCTGTGATCATTGGCTGGAGAGCATGGGTTGCCACAGAAGACTATTGGGCTGCAAAGTGGAGTATCACGGAAAAAATAAAACTTGTTTTTGACAGGGAAGGAGTTGAAATTCCGTTTAATCAGCTTGACATAAATCTTGCAGCCTCACAGCAAAACGCTCAGATTCCTGCAAATGATTCTTTAAATGAGAGAGCAGGAAAAGAAAAAGAAAAGGAAAAATGATGAGATGAAGGAAGAACAAAAAAGCAGCGAAAAAGAGCATCATAAGACACACACACATATTCGTCCGGACGGGACAGTATATGAGCATGTGCATGTCCATCAGAGTGAAAATGAAAAACCTCATTCTCATTCCCATACGCATACCCATGAAAATACAAAAGCAGTTCTCAATCGGCTATCACGCGCAATCGGCCATCTGGAATCTATAAAAAAGATGGTGGAGAGCGGCAGAGACTGCAGTGAAGTATTGATTCAGCTTTCAGCAGTCAAAGCTGCTATCAACAATACGGGCAAGGTGATTCTTCAAGATCACATTGAGCATTGTCTGGTGGATGCAGTTGAGACAGGCGATTTTGAAGCGATCGAAGAGTTGAACAAAGCAATCAACAGATTCATAAAATAAGCCAGATCGGTCTGCAAAAACGGATAAAACTACAGATCGGTTTCTGCAAAGGGAGGCTGTCATATGAAAATAAATTATTTAGCAAATACACTGCGAACAGCAGAAAATATTGTATGTCTGGCAGGCAAGGGAATGTCACGTGAAATGGGAATCCATACATATGCAGAAAATGCGAAAGCATATGAAATAGAGGAGCTGTATGGAAGATCACCAGAGGAACTTTACACGGCGCAATGTCTTGCAACAAGACCAGAAAAGTTTTATAAATATTATAAAACAGAAGTTTTGATGCAGGACCAAGAGCCAGGGGCGGCATACTATGCACTTTCAAAAATTCAGAAAAAGGTAAATTTAAGTTGGATTATCACGAGAAGTATTTATGATTTTCCAAACAGAGCCGGATGTCAGAGAGTGATTAATCTGCATGGAACAATTTTTGAGAGTCATTGTCCAAGATGCGGACAGAAATACCAAAAAGAATATATCCTGGAAGCGGAGAAAGTGCCTCTCTGTGAAAAATGCGGCATTCCATTGAACCCAGGGGTGACGATGATGGGAGAAATGGTGGACAACCATACAATGACAAAGGCAGCAGATGCAGTGTCAAAGGCAGATGTACTTCTGGTTCTGGGAGCAAATTTAAGATCAAATATTTGTTCTGATGAACTTCAGTATTTCCAGGGGAAAAAATTGATTCTTATTAATTCAGAAAAACATTATATGGACCATTTAGCAGATATCTCTATCAATGAAAATGTAGAAGATGTTTTGCAGAAACTATTGGAACTCTTATAAGACAGAAGCATCACTCCTTTAGAATAGCAAGAGAGAACTTTCAATAATATAAATTATCGGTTTGTATCATGTTCATAAAAGTAGAGGAAATTTAAAATGATTAACACGATTAAAAAAGAGGCAGAAGAGGCAGCAGAAGAGCTGATTAAAACAGCAGAACTGGAAGAAGGAGAAATATTAGTGGTTGGCTGTTCCACAAGTGAAGTGGCAGGAGAAAAAATCGGGACATTTTCCAATAAGGATCTGGGAGCTGCAATTTTTGAAGGAATTTATACGGCAGCACAAAGACATGGGATTTATGTGGCAGCACAGTGCTGTGAACATTTGAACCGTGCGCTGATTCTGGAAAAAGAAGCGGCACAAAAATACGGATTTGAGATAGTAAGTGTTGTTCCACAGCCAAAAGCTGGCGGCTCCTTTGCAACAGCAGCATATAGAGGATTAAGAAATGCAGTAGCAGTAGAGTATATTCAGGCACATGCCGGTATGGATATCGGTGATACGCTGATTGGGATGCATTTAAAACATGTTGCAGTTCCTGTACGGATCAGCAAAAAAAAGATTGGAGAGGCAAATTTAGTCTGTGCAAGAACAAGACCAAAATATATCGGAGGCGAACGTGCAGTCTACAAATAATAAAATAAATAAAAAAATAAAAAAAAGACTTGCAAAATAGATGAGAAAGTTATATAATAGCGAAGTGCAGTAAAGAACTGTACTTCGCTGGAATAGCTCAGTCGGTAGAGCACTTCACTCGTAATGAAGGGGTCGAGAGTTCAAGTCTCTTTTCCAGCTTTTCAAAAAAGCTTGATTTTATAAGGAAAATCAAATATTAAAAAGGAAAGACCGCTAAGGAAAAAGCGGTCTTTTTTTGACTTTGGTTAACGTTTGGTTAACATTTTTTTAGAAATAGCAAATTTTCAATGGTATCTGCTGCTTTTTCATCCATTTTTTTGAGCTGATGAGCATAGATATTCATTGTCGTGCTAGTTTGTGCGTGGCCAAGCCGATTAGATACAGTGCGGATATCTATGTTTTGACTAATCAATAGTGTTGCAGATGTATGGCGAAGACCGTGAAGTGGAATATCTGGTAGTTTTAAAGCATTATCAGAAGTACGTTCGTTATATCTATGAATGATCCCTTTAAAAACTTTATACGGTGTAGATGGGTGCATTTGTCTTCCATCGTCCTGGATAAAAACGTAATTTTGTCCATTCCAGTAATCGCCAAGCGATAGTTTTAATTTATATTGTTCTTTTTGATACTGTCTTAGTAGCATAATAACATTTTGTGGAACTGTGATTTTGCGAATAGATGTCTTATTTTTAGGAGCTTTTGTAATAATTCCATTCTGTGTCATGCCTGTACTTTTAGAAATATTAACAGTATGTTGATTAAAATCAAAATCAGACCATTCTAATGCTGTAGTTTCACCTCTGCGCAGGCCGCAGAAAAGAGCGAGATAAAAAAATATTTTATGTTGCAAATGAATTTTTCCTGTATTCAAGTCATGATCTATTGCGTCAAGAAAAATAGCGGACTGTTCCAAAGTAAAAAAAGCAATATCATCAATATTTTTAGATTGCTTTGGAGGACTGACACGTTCACAAGGATTTTCAAGAATAACATTCCATTTTACAGCAGTGCTCATAATGCTACTAATTAAGGCATGAATTTTTTTGATAGTAGTCGCAGAATAACCACCAGCTTTCCCATCTTTTCGCTCCTGAAGCATTGTGTTGTATAAACGATTCAAATGAACTGGCTGAATGCGTGATAATTTTAAATGGCCAATAGCTGGTAAAATGTGCTGCTCCAAATGACGTTTATAAATATCAACAGTAGTCACCTCTAGGTGTTGGGGAGCGTATTCCTGTAGCCATGTAGCAGTAAAGTCTTGAAAAGTAATTTTTTCACCGCTAAGATATTTTCCATCTTTAACTCGGGATTCAAATTCTACTGCAAAGCGTTCCAATGCTTTTTGATTTTGCCGTTCTGTCTTGTCTGGATCAGGAATAAATGTTGCGGTTTCAAGAATCTGTTTGCCCATTCGATCTCTGCCATTGCTGACAGTAATTCTATAGCCATTTCCTCTTTTTGTAATGCTTGCCATTAATCTACTTCCCTTCAAAAAATAATATAAAAAATAAAGCCATGCGATAGCACGCTTTATGATAGTATAAAAAATTATGTTTATGCTATCACAAAACTGTGCTGCATAGACATGAGAGGAGCCATCAGATGAACAGTTGCTCCTCTCGTTTGTTAGTAAAAATTATTCTGCATCTTCTGCATCAAGTGAAATAGAGAAGACGGCTTTTTGAGTCGTTCCTGTTCCGTCGTAGTCTGAAAAATAAATTTTGAAATCACCAGGATTATCAACGCCGATTGCAGACTGAGCAATACATTTTGCTCCGATAGGTGTCGCTTGTGCATCTACTATATCACTTGCATAGTTGTAAGCCATCGTTCCAGAAGCATCGACAACGTCACTGCTTAAATTTAAATCAATAAACAGACCATTTGTGAACTCTGACTCATATCCTAAGTTTTCATATGTATAGTTTATAATATACACAGCAGCAGGGTTTGTGTCTTCAAATTCATTTCGTTCCATAGTTTCTTCTACGGAGTCAATCGTAAGTTTCCATTGTCCTTCAACGACCCAAGTTTCGCCGATCTTATATTCAGCCTGATTGGAAGATTTCGGAGTAGCTTCAGAAAGCTTTTCTTCCAGTTCTGCAATCGTTGCACGAAGATCTTCATTTTCACTTTCCAGAGTGACGATAGTTTCTTCCAGTTCTGCGATACGATCATCTTTTTCATCTGCAAACACAGAAATAGATGACGATAAAAGTGCTGCAGAAAGCAACAGTGAAGCAATAATTTTCATTTTCATTTTCATTTCCCCTTTTCCTTTGTTTTTTTATTAAAACGCCGAAGCGGTTTAATCATTTTGAGTTTGATATAAGCTTTTCATAATATTGATAGTCTAAATGAGCAACATCTCCTTGATGAGGAATTTTTCCCCATTTAGTATCGACATATCGTTGCGCTTCAGTTTGTATATTCTTTGTTTCGGGAAGATGTATAGGTAAATGATTCCTCATAGCAACAGATTCTCTGTATTGTTGAGCCTCCTTAAAATTCCAATATGTTTATATTTCTACAAACGCGCTCCAAAAAACTTATTGAAAAAAATCTTTTAATTCATTACATATATTTTATATTTTTTACAATTTCTCCTAATACTAATTAAAAAGTAGAAGGAGATTAAAAATATGAAAATCTTATTAGGAGAATATATGTATAAACGCAACTTGTCTATCAGACAGGTTGAAATTCTGACAAATGTTTCAAAATCTACTATCAGCAGAATAATCAACAAACAGATTAGTCCAAGCATGGATGTGATGGAGAAACTAGCAAAAGGATTGAAAGTGAGAATCAGCAATCTGTATGAGTCTGATTTTAAATGATTTGTCCAATTCTTATCAAAAATGCCTAATTTTTAAAAAGTGTCCCAGATCTGGGACAAACGCGACAAATTAAGTTTGCAAACTCGTTTTTATTATAGAGAAAAAAATAAATATACAAAGGAGGCAATGAGGATGGATATTCGGAAGAAAATAAACATGCTGCTGGATAAGATAGACTCTGAAATTCTCTTAAAGAGAATCTATGAGTTTATCAAGTACATATACATACATGGCAGCAAATAGTAATGAATAGGGAATCCGAGAGGGTTCCCTTGTTCTTTGTCTCTTCCAAAAGATCCTTTACCTCACAGTGCTACACAGAAATTCATTCTTTTCTATTTTTGAGTATATTTTTTATATAATCTTTCAATACCTTGCGACTGGCAGGATCTAATTTCAAGTATTCTTCAATCAAGCTGCGATCAAGTTCATCGCAATTATATTGCTTACATAGTTCATCCAACGTGGTTTGGGGTAGGGTATCAAATATTTCTCCCTCGCCGTATATTAGATAGTCATAGTTTACATTGTATTCTCGGCAAATAGATCGTGCCATCTGATCGGTAAGATTATTCACACCATTTTCAATTCTGCTGACAGTCTGCTTTGTGACACCGACTTTTTTTCCGAACTCTTCAAGCGTTAATTTCAATGTTTTTCTAATGTTCTTTACACGATCACCTTGCATCATGATAATCACCTTCCTTTCAAGTATCAGAATAGCACGGAGAAGACATGCTGTCAATAAAAAAAGTTCCGTAAAGTGACAAGAAAGAGTTGACAAAGTTTCGTAAAGAGAATATTATGTAACTGTACGAAACTGATATTACTGGAAAGGAGGAGAGACATGACGATAAAAGACAGTGAAGATCTGAAAGCCCAGAGAGAAGATATTAAAGAAATGATTTCTCTGATGAAGCAGCTGAACAGCAACGAGAGACGTGAAGTCAAAGGAATCCTGATCGGATTCAATCTGGCGAAGTTGACTGCGTAATTCCAAAACGGAAAGAGGTGAAAGAAAATAGTGGAAAAAATACAAGTTTTTCAGAATGCAGAATTTGGAGAAATCCGAACGGTAATCATTAACAATGAACCGTGGTTTGTGGGAAAGGATGTTGCTGAAATTTTAGGATATAGCAATCCGCAAAAGGCACTCCGTGATCATGTGGATGAAGAAGATAAGACGGTGAACGAATCGTTCACCGTTAATGGTACAAAAGGGGTTCTTATCAATGAATCCGGTCTTTACAGTCTTATCCTTTCGAGTAAGATGCCAAATGCAAAAAAATTCAAACATTGGGTAACAGCAGAAGTTCTCCCTGCGATTCGCAGACATGGGGCGTATATGACAGAAGACACTCTTGAGAAAGCTTTGACTTCCCCTGACTTTCTTATTCAGCTCGCAACGAAGCTAAAAGAGGAACAGGAGAAGAATAAGGCGCTGACAGAAGATAATGCTCGGATGAAGCCAAAAGAAATATTTGCGGATGCTGTGGCGGCTTCCAACACATCCATATTAATCGGCGAACTGGCAAAACTGCTAAGTCAAAATGGTTATGCCACAGGACAGAACAGATTATTTACTATCCTGAGAGATAGAGGATATCTTATCAAAAGCGGAACTAGCAAAAATATGCCGACCCAATCCAGTATGGAACGAGGGCTGTTTGAGATCAAGGAAACGATCATTCACAATCTAGACGGAAGTATTAGGATTAGTAAGACTCCAAAAGTTACCGGAAAAGGTCAGCAATATTTTATTAATAAGTTTTTAGGAGAGGAAGAAAGATGGTAATTCCGACGATGCGAACATTGAAAGAAGCAGCACAGATCACGGGTCTATCTTACGACCACTTAAGAAAGCTGTGCCTGCAAGATAAGATAGTGTACGTCAGAGCAGGAAGTAAGTTTCTGATCAACATGGAGAAACTAGTTGACTTTCTGAATACAGGCGAGAAGCTGGAAGAAAAGTGAGATGATATGGCAGAACAACAATACTTTAGAAATTTCGACTTATTAAATAAGATAAACAAGAAAATATGTTTGGTTATATCTCAAAAGCAGCATTCAGAAGAGTTGAAAGTGATCAACAACGAGATCGCAGAATTAAGAAAAGAAATTGCTCAAGACAAAAGGTAAAGGAGAAAAATGAACACAAAAATACAAACAGGTTTAAGAATTTCAGAAAACCAGTACGAACGTATCAAAGAAAAAGCTGATAGAGCGGGAATCTCAATTAATCAGATGATACTCGTACTGGTAGACATAGGACTTAATTATCTGGATATGGTGCCAGATCAAGAACACCGTTTTGTTTTTCGTAATCAGAAAGATATTTCTTGATAATAAATTCGACAAGATTGTTTAAAGAACGATTTTCAGATTCGGATATGGTTTTAAGCTTTCGATAAGTTACTTCATCGATACGCAAACCAGTTTGAATTTTTGATATAGCCATAACATACCTCCTTGTGATGTTTATTAGCATATTATATCAAAAAATAGCTTTACATATCTACTAACATATATTAGCATAATGATAACAAAAAGGAATACAATGAAAAATAGGAGGAAACACAAATGAAAGAAATTGTAATTAAAAACATGATGGAAACAGAGTTTTCAAGAGGATTTAATCACTGCCTCGGAAAAGAAGAAACAAAAAAGGGGAGTTGCAAAGAATGTGTGAAAGCGGATGTGTGCTGCATGAAAGACGAGAGAGAAGCGCTGACAACGAAGATAGCTGGAATGGTGAGCGTGAGCAAGTTCACGATAGACATTCAGTGTCCGCACTTCTACAAAGCTCAGATACAGTTAAGATAACTTGCAAGAGCTGTGTGCATTTTTCGTTTTGCATGGAACGCACACGCTGGTATCCATGCAGAGAGTACAGACGAAAATAAAAATCCCCCTGATTCAGTGCATTGAATCAAGGGGACAAACACAACAAAATACACGCTTAGTATAGCATGTAGGAAAGGATTTGTAAATGGATTACATAGATAATTATTATCTGTATGAAGAATATGAAGCAGAACAGGAGCGGCGTCGTAGAATCAGACACAGACATGCAGAAGAATGGGGCGATGATGAGGAGGAATATGAAGATGAGTACACTGTATGAGTTGCAGGGAATGTTTTTAACTCTGTGGGATATGGCAGCGACAGAAGATCTTGATGAACAGGCGCTGGCAGACACAATAGAAAGTTTAGAGTTGGAGCTGGAAGACAAGGCAGATGGATATGCAAAGGTGATTAATGATCTGAAACAGCAGGTAACAGCCATCAAAAAAGAGATAGAACGATTAAATGGCAGAAAACAGACATTAGAGAAAAATATAGAGAAAATGATGTATGCCTTACAAAATGCTCTTGAGATTGCAGAAAAGCCCAAAATGCGAACCGCATTATTCACCTTCTCAATCTGCAAAACGCCGCCGACAGTCAGAGTGTTGGACGAGCGGAAGATTCCGAGAAAATTTTGGAAGCAGCAGGATCCAGTGTTAGATAGAACAGGATTATTAAAAGAAGTGAAAGAAGATCCCCAAAAATACAAAGGGATTGCAGAACTTATGCAGAGCGAACGGCTGCGGATCAAGTAATTGAGAGGAGAAGATCATGGAAAATGCAAAAATATTTAAAGCCATTGCAGACACGATGAACGATGTGTCTGCTGTGGGAAAGAACAGCAAGAACGAGAAACAGAACTACAATTTTCGTGGAATTGATGCAGTGATGAATGCACTGCATCCTGCGATGGTAAAAAACAGAATCTTTGTTGTGCCGGAAGTGATAGAACAGCAGAGAGAAGAAAGACAATCCAAAAACGGTAAGCTTATTTATTCTATCTGCAAGATTAAATATACATTCTTTGCAGACGATGGATCAAACATCAGCGCTACTGTCATTGGAGAGGGAATGGACAGCGGTGATAAGGCAACGAATAAGGCAATGTCGGTCGCATTTAAATATGCGTGCTTTCAGGTATTCTGCATTCCAACAGAGGACATGACAGATCCAGATGCAGAAACACCGCCGCCATCTATCCCAGTAATTTCTGTTCAACAGATAGAGGAACTGAAAAAGGAAATGATGAGAACTGGTGTTACTGCAAAAACGGTGCTACAAATGGCGAAGATAGCAACAATAGAAGAAATGAATCTTCCAACTTTTGAAGCGATAATGAAGAAGTTTTCAAAAACACCGGACAAGATTCCTGATCCGGCGCCTCAAGATGCAATTCCCGATCAGCTTGATGATGAAAACTTGCCTTTTGTTTAATGGAATGATTGTTTAATGGAAAGAAGGTAAGTTGATGTATGTAACTGGGAGTTTTAAAGAGATAACTGAAAATCAGACAGGAACGTATTTGACTGTTTTTATACCGAATCTTCAGTTAAAAGACTATTTGATCGAAAAACAGATAAATGGAGCAGAACTGAGAATGGATGATGGAAGGACCATTACCGCAGATCAACGTAAGAAAATATATGCCACTCTAAAAGATATCTCTACTTATACAGGATATCCGCCAGAAGAATGTAAAGAATGGATGAAATACTATTTTCTTTCGCGAACAGGGAGCAATTATTTTAGCCTTTCTGACTGTTCTATAGAGACAGCAAGAGACTTTATCAGCTGCATACTAGAATATGCTCTGGAAAACGGAATACCGTTGTCTGACAATGCTTTAAATCGTACAGATGACATTGGAAGATACCTGTATCATTGCATTAAACATAAAAAATGTTGTATTTGTGGAAAGGATGGAGAAATTCACCATATAGATACAATCGGAATGGGACGTGATCGGCAGCAAGTGGATGATTCGGGATATCGAAAGATCTGCTTATGCCGGACGCATCACACAATAGCTCATCAGCGAGGACGAGAAAGCTTTGAGAGAATGTATCACGTCTATGGAATTACGGCACCTTGAAAAGTTAATATAGTATATCACGAAATATCTTCCCTGCCAGGTGCGGCAGGGAAAAGGAGGGATCTATGAATTACATCGCAGAGATCAATGCCTTTGAACAATGGCTCGAAAGTAACCATTTATCTGCAAATGCCCAGCTTCTCTGGTATAAGCTTATGCAAAGATTTAATAAAGCGGGATGGCAAGAATGGATACAAGTAGATAACCTGCGTTTGATGGCAGCCCTTCAAACAAGTTCTGAAAAGACATTTATAAAATGTCGAGATGATCTTGTTAAAGCTGGGTTGATCGAATTTCAAAGAGGGAAAAAGGGATGCCCCAATAAGTATAAGATTATTTCTTTTACTGTAGAAAATACTGTAAAAAATACAGTACAAACGACAGTAGAAAAGG
>JAUNDP010000068.1 GCA_030526005.1 Eubacteriales bacterium | reverse complement strand
CAACCTTTAACTAGAAAATATTGTATGTAGTAGACAAAAGGCATATCAGAGATTATTGCTCTTTTATTATACCCCAAATTAATTTAAGCAGAATAGTAAATAGAATGAAGGCAATGCGGTTGTACAGAGGATTTTACAAAGATTTAAAGCAGTGATAACCAGACAGAGAAAAACATATATTAAAATGGCAGTGTAAGTGATTTTGAAACAGTCTGGAGGTATCGCGATGGTAAAAGAAAGAAGAAGTGCAAAGAGAATCAAATATGATATGATCCGCGTATATTCGAAAATGGAAACGCAGGTGGATACAAAGGCAAAAAGTGTATTTAAAAGAAAACCGTATGCACTGACAAAAGTTGTATGATCCATGAAAATCTTGTATTTTGATTGACGGTTCTTTGTGGAAATGTTACGATGTCTGAAAGAGAAACAGCATGTGCTGGAACGAAACTGAGCCAATAAAAAAGGAGGAGATCCAAATGAGATTCGAAGGAAAATGTGTGGTAGTTACAGGAGCCAGTTCTGGTATGGGGCGTGTGATCGCACTGGATTTTGCAAAAGAAGGCGCGACGGTCATTGCAGTGGCGAGAAGAAAAGAGAGGCTGGATGAGCTTGCATTGCAGTCCGCAGATTTTGCGGGAAAAATTCTGCCGTATCCCGGGGATGTTTCATCAGAAGAAGTTTGCAATGGTATGATTGATTTTGCAGTTGAACAATGCGGAGCACTTGATATTCTGGTAAATAATGCGGGCATTATGGATGAATTTACGCCAATCGGTGAGATGAGCAATGAATTGTATGAAAGAGTGATGGCAGTGAATCTGAATGGACCGATTTACGCAATGCGAAAAGCCGTTCAGGTAATGTTGGCAAAGGAGACAATGGGGAATATCGTCAATGTTGCTTCCATCGGCGGTGTCCGCGGATGTCGGGCAGGAGCCGCATATACAGCGTCGAAACATGCAATCGTAGGTGTGACGAAAAATACGGCATATATGTATGCCGGAAAAATCCGCTGTAATGTAATCTGTCCGGGCGGGGTTGAAACAGAAGTCATGAACAGCCAGACGAATATCAGTCAGCTCGGTATGGGAAGAGTGATGGCCGGACTGGATACCGCGATTCCGGCAGGAAAGCCGGAAGATATATCAGCTGCTGTTTTGTATGCTGCAAGTGACGATGCAAAGTTTTTGACGGGAGCGGAAATTGTGGTTGATGGCGGTGTGAGCTGTAACTAAGTGTTTTGAAAAAATGTTGCCATATCTTTTGCGTCTGCATAGATATGGCAATTTTTTTACAGAATCCGGGCGTATTGATTATTTTTTTGCATCTCCAAATGAAAATGAATATAAATTGAAATGGATATTGGAATATGGTATACTAAACATCGGTATAAGAGGGGAAAATATCATAAAAAGAGGGATACCGATGAGTCAGAAAGAGTTACAGAATGCATTGATCGTACTCTATGAAAAGACTCGGAAAAGTGCAGAGAAGTTTCATAAGAGGACGTATCATACAGAAATCGAACAGTTAAA
>JAUNDP010000051.1 GCA_030526005.1 Eubacteriales bacterium | reverse complement strand
GGCAGCTTATTGTACTCAAAAAGCGGACGTACTCGCTCAAATTGAAGCAATTTACTGTTGTGAACAAATATTTTTGTAACGCTTTTGGATAAAGAAATATGATTAGTTAGCTGCTCTTATACTTTGTGTTGCATTTATAGATTCATCGTAAACATTTTAAAGGGAGGCTGTTGCAAAAGTAGATAGATAATCTACTGGAGCAGCAGCTCCGTTTTTTTGCCTTAAAAACAGAAAACGGACTCCGAAGAGTCCGCAATCCGTAGTATAAGTAGTATAATAAGATACCTGTGAAAATCTCTTTTCTGGGAACTTTAATTTTCAGATTTTCGTTCTTCAGGCGGTATATAGCAGTCAAAAATTTTTCTGAAGAAGTAAGAGTGAATGAAAATAATAAGCGCAAATCCGATCACAAGCCAGATGAAAAGTCCATAAGCGAGAGAAAAATAGTCAAAAAAAGTGATGAACACAAATGTGGCTGTAATAGCAATCATCAGGATCGTATAAGGCAGATGGCGGATCGACATCAGAAGAGCATTCTTCAATGTTACTTTGACAGGATTATAAAATCGCGCCAGAACAGGAAATACATACAGAAAAACCATCACTGCGAAGAAAACGGCCACAATCATGAGATAGTTTAAAACAGCGGATACAGATCCCTCCATTGCGCCGATAATCCTAAAATCAAAGAAAACGAGGATGCCCAGAAATAAAAAAATAAGCCAGATGATCGTGGATTGTCTGAAGTTTTCTTTAAAAGAATGAAAAAAGCTTCTTGCTATATAAGATTCTTCTCCGCGGACTTTTTTCATTGCCACATAGTACGCTGCTGTGAACGAGGCGCCGACTGTGACAATCGGGATACAGCAGATTAAAAATAAAAAGTTTAAAATAACAAGATCAGCCACATTTCCCATAAAGCGAAAAAATGGGTTGTCTATCTGAAATAAACGATTCATACCGAAATCCTTTCATATGTTAGAAATATACATTCTTTTTTATCATCCACAAAAAAATTGCGATTGGATGAAAAAATTATTATAAAAATCAGACACAAAATAATTGCTCTGTGAGATGATTCTATTCTATCATACGCATCTGAAAAAGTACACCTTTTCATGACGCCACATCTGAATCTGAAAAGGTGATACCATTTCATCCTGTCATATCTGAATTTGGGGCAGGTCATAAAAATATCTTTAAAAATTGATTCCGCACAGACCATTTGCCAGATCTGAAAATTTTGCGCTATAGTCAGAATCACAATAGCAAAAAACGAAAAAAAGAGAAGAAATGAGATGAGATTGTAAAAAACATACAAAAAAATAATATATAATTTGGAAAATAAAGCGATATACAAAATAAAAATAACGTGATAGTATGAAGACATAGGAAATATGTATAATTTAGAATATAGATAATAAAAAAATAATAGCAAAGTGCAATTAATAGTATTGGAATTTGGTTAAAAATGAAACCCGTTTCATGAAAATATATTCTAAATATACATATCTTGATTGTTTCGGGAAAATATAATCAAGGGAAATTTCAGAAAATTATGAAACCGGTTTCACGCCAAATTAGCGGAGGTAGAAAAATGAAGAAAAAATTATTAGCAGCATTATTGGCAGCATCTATGATGACAGCGGCAGCAGTACCTGTATATGCTTCAGAGGATGAGCTTCCAAGTGCAGATGTCGCAGAGCAGGGATATGATTTTTACGATCAGGCAGTACAGTATAATGATATCAGAGAAGAACTGGGAGCAGTTCCAAAATTAGATGAGGAAATTACAATCGGATTTGCGACAAAGACATTTGAAAATGAATTCTGGCGTATGGAAAAAGAAGGAGCAGAATGGGGCGCAGAGATGTTCCAGGATGCAGGATATAATCTGACGATTGATGTGCGTGGAGCACAGACGGAATCTGACGAAGAAGGTCAGCTGACATTGATGATGGATATGGTCAATAAAGGTTACAATGCCATCATGATCTCCGGTATCTCAGAAGGAAATCTGGTTCCTGGATGTGAAGCGGCAATGGAGAAGGGAATTGAGCTGACAACCGTAATGGACGCATTCAGCCCTTATGCAGGAACAACAGTAGGCGCATGGCATTACATGGCAGGAAAACAGGGAGCAGAGTGGATTTACAACAAGATCGGACAGGAAGGACAGGTTGCCTGCATTACAGGTCTTAGCCAGGCTACGGCAGCACAGGCTCGTACGCAGGGATTCAATGATTTCTTTGCAGAGCAGAACAATGATAAGATTGAGATTGTGGCAGTACAGAACGGAGACTGGGATCGCCAGAAAGCATACAATATTACTGAGACATTATTACAGCAGTATCCGGATCTGAAAGGAATCTACTGCAACAACGATACAATGGCTATGGGAAGTCTGGAAGCGATCAAGGCAGCAGGAAGCGATTGCGTAGTAGTAGGAACAGACGGAACAAGCGAAGCGATTGCATCCATTCAGGAAGGAGAACTGGATGCGACGGTAGATTTCTCACCGAAGGTAATGGGAGCAATCGGTGTAGAGATGACAATCCGTAAACTGGCAGGACAGGATGTGCCGAAGGTTGTATATGCACCACAGTGCGTACGCGACAGCGAGAACGTAGATAAGACATTTGAAGAGATCTTCGGATATGAATATGCACCTGTTTTTGAAGAATAACAAGTGATGTGAAATGATTTCACAATATATAAGAGAGACAGAAAAATAACCTCAAAAATTATTTTGCTCTGATTACAAAGTAATCAGAGCAAAATATAAAACAGAACTGAAACCGGTTTCAAAAGAGAAGAGAATATCTTTTCTTTCCGGTATATCAGACCGTAACAAGAAACCGTCTGTGAAAGAAAAAATAAAGGATAGAAATGTGTATGGAAAAATATATTGAAATTCAACATATCACAAAAATATTCCCCGGACAAAAAGCGTTGGATGACGTATCGTTTTCCGTCAATAAAGGCGAGATACATGCTTTAGTAGGCGAAAACGGCGCAGGAAAAAGCACGCTGCTGAATATACTGCACGGAGTATTTCCAGCAAGCAGCGGTACAATTAAAATCGGGGGTCAGGAAGTACATTTTGCAAATGCCAGTGAAGCGATCCATTTTGGAATCGCAAAAGTTCATCAGGAAATCAGTGTAATTCCGGAGATGACAGTGGCACAGAATCTGATGCTGGGAAAAGAACCGTGCAAATATGGGATGATTGATCACAAGAAGATGAATCAGACTGCACAGGAACTTCTCGATAAGCTGCACTGCAACTTTTCAGCAGAAGATAAGATTGGTGATCTGACCGCAGGTGAGAAACAGATGATCGCCATTGCGAAAGCGCTGCAGCTCAATGCCAGCGTCATTTCATTTGATGAGCCAACGGCATCTTTGAGCGACGCGGAGGTAAAAATCCTGTTTGAAATTATCCATGAGCTGAAAAAGTCAGGCGTTACCATCTTATATATCAGTCATAAGATGGATGAAATTTTTGCCCACTGCGACCGTGCAACCGTACTGCGTGACGGAAAATATATCACGACGCTGGAACTGAAAAACTGTACGGAAGAAGATTTGATTCATGCAATGGTCGGAAGAGACGTCTCTTTATTCGCAAAGAGAACAAAGCCGTCCAGATGTGACAAAAATCAGACTGTGCTGAAAGTCAGTCATTTTTCAGGAGAAGCGTTCCGGAATGTAGACTTTGAGCTGCACAAAGGAGAGATTTTAGGATTCTTTGGATTGGTAGGAGCAGGGCGAACAGAAGTCATGAGAGCGATCTATGGGGCAGACAGAGCCACAGGAGGAACTGTGGAATATAATGGAAAGATTTTAAACTGCAAAAAACCGACAGATGCGGTGAAAGCAGGAATTGCCCTGATCTCTGAGAACCGGAAAGAGGAAGGTGTGATTCCAAATCTGCCAAACATGGACAATATTGCGATTTCCAGCCTGAGAAAGTATCAGAAAGGCGTGTTTGTCAGCAATTCAATGAAGGCAGACAATGCAAAGAGAGTTGGAGAACAGGTAGGTTTAACCCCGAATGATCCAGAGTTTATGACATCAAGTCTGTCAGGAGGAAATGCACAGAAAGTAATTCTGGCAAGATGGATGTCAACAGATGCAGATCTGATGATTTTTGATGAACCTACAAAAGGAATTGATATCGGAGCAAAGGCAGAGATTTATCGTCTGATGGAAGATATGGTGGAAAACGGAAAATCAATCATTATGGTTTCTTCTGAATTGACTGAGATTATGGGCATGAGCGACAGAATCTTAGTTATGCGGGAAGGAGAGATCGTAAAAGAGGTTCCACGGGAAGAATTTTCAGAGGATAACATTCTTAAATATGCAGTAGGGGGAAGTACAAAATGAAAAAATTTTACCAAAAATATCGCCGTGAATTTAGTGTTGTAGTAGCGATTATTATTACGTTTGCCTTCTTTGGCATTATGAATCCAGCTTATTTCAGCGTAGCAAATATTTCTACAATTATTACACAGTCTGTTACATATGGACTGATGGGTATCGGTATGACATGCGTAATCATTACAGGCGGAATTGACTTAAGTGTCGGCTCGGTGCTGGCACTCGTTGCCTGCGTTGCCGCTCAGCTTGCAAAGGCAGGACTGCCAATTCCGGTGTGGATTGCTTTATGTCTCGTAATTGGATTTGGATTAGGTATCATCAATGGTTTCCTGATTTCCAAGTTACATCTTCAGCCATTCGTGGCTACTATGGGTACAATGTCCATCTACAGAGGACTTGCATATGTTATCACAGGAGGATATCCTGTACTTAGTGTTCCAAAGAGCTATCGAAATGTATTCAACAGCACATTAGCTCCGAATGTTTCCGTTTCTGTTCTGATTTTCTTTGTATTTGCAATCGTTATGACAATCGTCATGAAAAAGACGAGATTGGGAAGCCATATCTATGCAATCGGAGGAAACGAGGATGCAACAAGATTATCGGGTGTACGCGTTGTTTTCACAAAAGTGATGGCATATGGAATTGCGATGCTGGGTACTACACTGGCAGCTATGATTCTGGTAGGACGATTAGGAACAGGCGATCCTTCTACAGGACAGGGATATGAACTTGATGCGATCGCAGCTGCTGCAATCGGCGGAACTTCCATGGCAGGAGGAAGAGGAAATATCTTCGGAACCGTATTAGGAGCAATTTTGTTCTCAGCGCTGAAGTGCGGTCTGATTACTATGGGCGTGGATACGTTCTATCAGTTCATCGTGACAGGTATCGTTATTGTTATTGCTGCTTATCTGGAGATTATTCAGAACTATTTCCTTCAGAAAAAATCATCCAAAGGCGCTCAGAAAGCATAAATAACGAACGTAAATTTGAAGTAAAAGTGGAGGAAAGATATGGTTCTTTTGCGGGATATTGCGAAAATTGCCGGAGTATCTCCCTCAACAGTATCAAGGGTTATCAATAATTCAGCCCAGGTAAAAGCAGATAAAAGACAGCGTGTGATGGAGGCGATTCAGAAAACAGGATTTGTTCCGAATGAGCTGGCCAGATCATTTTATAATAACAGCGCAAAAATTATCGGAGTGATTTCTCCGGATATTGAGAATCCTTTTTTTAATGACGTTGTCAATGCCATTGAAAAAGAGATTTATCGCATGGGATATCGCATGATGATGTTTTTTGTGAATGGTGATATGGAAAAATTGAGATCTGCGATTAATATATTAGAAACATTGCAGGCGGAAGGAATTATTCTGATGTCAAATGCGGAGGATGTGCAGGAAGCATTTAATAACAGTACAACCCCCGTAGTTGTCTTCGACCGTGAGGCAAAAAACAGTAAGGAATTTTTATATATCCATTCTAATAATTATGAAGGTGGGAGAATTGCGGCAGAACATTTAATTCATTGTGGATGTAAGAATTTAATTCATATAAAAGGTCCTCAAAAGCTGTCTGTAGCACGGGATCGATTCAGAGGATACTGTGACGGATGCAGCAAACACCATATAGAAATCAAAAGCCTGGAAGCGGATTATACTTTTGAATCAGGCAGAGAGGCTGGGCAGGATATACTAAGGCTATATTCAGATGTAGATGGAATTGTAGCAGCGAATGACATTGTGGCAGTTGCGGTTATGAAAGAGCTTCAGTGCGGCGGGAAACGGATACCGGAGGATGTGCAGATCATCGGATTTGATGATATTGAACTTTCCAAGATTATGAATCCTGAACTGACAACGATCAGACAGCATGTGAGCGATATGGGAAAAGTGGCTGTCCAGGCGATCATTGATCATAAAGAGCAGAAAGAAAAAAGTAAAGAAATTGTTTTTTCTGTAGAATTAGTAGAGCGAGGATCAACAAGAAAAAAGAAAAGTGATGAGGATAACAAAATATGAAAGTACTGAGTTATGGTTCACTAAATATTGACAATGTCTATACGGTCGACCATTTCGTGAGAAGTGGCGAGACGATGTCCTCTCTTAAAATGGAAGTATTCTCTGGAGGAAAAGGATTGAACCAGTCGATTGCTTTGGCAAAAAGCGGAGTTTCGGTATGGCATGCCGGAGCAGTCGGAAAAAAAGATGGAGATTTCCTTTTAGAACAGCTGGAGGAAGTCGGGGTACATACCGAATTGATTTCAAAACTTCCTGTAAAAACAGGACATGCGATCATACAAAGAGACAGGGAAGGACAGAACTGCATTTTATTATTCGGCGGAGCAAACCAGCAGGTGACAAGAGAACAGGCTGATCATGTGATGGAACAGTTTTCAGAGGGAGACTTTTTGATTCTCCAGAATGAGATCAGCGAGATCGGTTATATTATGCAGAAAGCTCATGAGAAGAAAATGAAAATTGTTTTAAATCCTTCCCCTATGGATGAAAAAATATTTACATATCCGCTTGACTATGTAGATTATTTTATCCTGAATGAAATTGAAGCCAGAGATCTGTGCGGACATGACGGAACGGGAGACGAACTGCTTGAATTGCTGGCAGAAAAATTCCCGATGGCTAAAATTGTTTTGACACTTGGGGAGGAAGGTTCCATTTATAAAGATCAGGAGAATGCGATTCGCCAGCCGATTTTTAAAGTGGATGTGGTTGACACGACAGCGGCAGGCGATACGTTTACCGGATTTTTTATCGGAGGACTTGTTCTGGGTGAAACGCCTCGGATGGCGATGGAAAATGCGGCAAAAGCTTCTGCCATTGCGGTCACACGGCCGGGGGCGGCGCCGTCTATCCCATACAGAAAAGAACTGTCTGAAGAAAGTTCTGTCTCTGTAAAATAAACAGGGACAATTCAAAGGACTCCTTTTTGAAGGTGTCAGAAACCGAATATTTTTTACTGGATAAAAAGTGACCGCCTGCGTCTTTTACGGCTCTGGCGGTCATCCTTGTTATAGAAGAAAAACAGCAGGTCGGCGGCAGACATCCCTGTATCTGCGCACCATGAAAGAGAGGTAAGATAAATGAAATTATTTATTGATACAGCAAAAATTGAGGAGATTAAAAAAGCAAATGATATGGGAGTCATCTGTGGTGTGACGACGAATCCTTCTCTGATTGCAAAAGAGGGAAGGGATTTTGCGGAAGTTATCCGAGAGATCACGCAGATTGTGGACGGACCGATCAGCGGAGAGGTGAAAGCCACGACGACCGATGCGGAGGGAATGATCCGGGAAGGAAAGCAGATCGCTGCCATTCACAAAAACATGGTTGTGAAAATTCCTATGACAATAGAAGGATTAAAGGCTGTGAAAGTATTGACAGCAGAGGGAATCAAAACAAATGTGACATTAATTTTCACAGCAAATCAGGCATTGCTTGCGGCAAGAGCAGGCGCTTCCTATGTATCTCCATTCCTGGGACGACTCGATGATATCAATGTCAGAGGCGTCGATCTGATTCAGGAGATTGCAGAAATATTCGCAGTGGCAGGGATTGAGACGGAAATCATCGCAGCGAGTGTGAGAAATCCAATCCATGTCACAGACTGTGCGCTTGCAGGGGCAGATATTGCAACGGTTCCATATAAAGTTATTGAACAGATGACAAAACATCCTTTAACGGATGCCGGAATTGCGAAATTTCAGGCAGACTACAAAGCAGTTTTTGGCGAATGACGCCGCGGAGGAACACAGATGGAGAAAGCGAAATTGACAAAGATAGCGAATGAAATCCGAAAAGGGATCGTGACAGAAGTTTATGAAGCGAAATCGGGTCATCCAGGCGGCTCATTATCAGCCGCAGAACTGTTTGCCTATCTCTATTTTGAAGAGATGAATATTGATCCGAAAGATCCCAAAAATCCGGATCGCGATCGGTTTGTATTGTCAAAAGGCCATACAGCGCCTGGATTTTATGCAGCGCTGGCAAACAGAGGATATTTTCCGGTGGAGGATTTAAAGACGTTTCGCCATATCGGATCTTATCTTCAGGGGCATCCGGACATGAAACATACACCGGGAGTCGATATGTCAAGCGGTTCTCTGGGGCAGGGAATCTCAGCGGCAGTTGGAATGGCGCTCTCAGCAAAAATGAGTCAGAAATCGTATCGGGTATATACCCTCTTAGGGGACGGTGAGATTCAGGAAGGACAGGTATGGGAGGCAGCCATGTTTGCAGGATATCGGAAACTGGACAATCTCGTTGTGATTGTAGACAACAATGGACTTCAGATTGACGGCAGAATAGAGAATGTATGCTCCCCATATCCAATCGACGAAAAATGGAAAGCTTTTCATTTTCATGTCATCAATGTAGCAGATGGAAATGATCTGGAACAGCTGGACGCTGCTTTTTCAGAAGTAAGACAGATAAAGGGGAAGCCGACGGCAATCATCATGAAGACCGTAAAAGGAAAAGGGGTTTCTTTTATGGAAAACAAGGCAGGATGGCATGGAAAAGCTCCGAATGATGAAGAGTATGAACAGGCAATGGCAGAGCTGGAAAAGGCAGGTGAAGGAGAATGACGGAAAAAAAGAAGATTGCAACGAGAGAAAGCTATGGAAATGCGCTTGTGGAACTGGGAAAAAAATATGAAGATGTCGTTGTTCTGGATGCCGATCTGGCAGGAGCAACGAAGACGGGGACTTTTTTGAAAGCTTTTCCGGAGCGCCATATTGACTGTGGGATTGCAGAATGCAATATGATGGGAATTGCCGCCGGACTTTCCACGACTGGGAAAGTGCCGTTTGCCAGCACATTTGCAATGTTTGCTGCGGGAAGAGCGTTTGAGCAGATCCGAAATTCGATCGGCTATCCGCATCTGAATGTCAAGATTGGAGCAACGCATGCCGGCATCTCAGTGGGCGAGGACGGGGCGACCCATCAGTGCAATGAAGACATCGCTCTGATGCGGACGATTCCGGGAATGGTGATTGTAAATCCGGCAGATGATATCGAAGCAAGAGCGGCAGTGGAGGCGGCATATGAACATCAAGGTCCTGTCTATCTGCGATTTGGCCGTCTTGCCGTTCCTGTGATCAATGACAGGGACGATTATAAATTTGAGCTTGGAAAAGGGATTGTGCTGCGGGAAGGAAAGGATCTTGCCATCATAGCGACAGGACTGTGCGTCAGCCGTGCGCTGGAAGCGGCAGAACAACTGGCGGCAGATGGCATAGAAGCGCGTGTCATCAACATTCATACGATCAAGCCGCTCGATGAGGAGTTAGTTGTCGAGGCGGCAGAAGAGACACAAAAAGTGGTTACAGTCGAGGAACATTCTGTGATCGGCGGACTGGGCAGCGCAGTGGCAGAGGTTCTGGGAGAACAATATCCTGTTCGGATGATGCGAATTGGAATTCAGGATGTATTTGGAGAATCCGGTCCAGCCGAAAAACTGCTCGAAAAATATGGATTGGATGCAGAGAGCATTTACGGAAAAGTGAAAGCATTTCTGAAAAAAGAAGCATAGGAAACAAAATCGGCGGGAGTATCAATTATAAAAAAAGAACAGAAAATAAGAGACAGAAAAGCAGTCTGCTGTTACTCGGATAAACGATCTGAAAACAGCAGACTGTTTTTGTGCAGAACGGGATTGGAAAATGGCTGAAAATCCTTGAAAAATTGGGCAATATCGGAGCTGAAAAATAAAATATAAAATTGACAATGAGAAGAAAGGTGTATATAATTAGAAAATATAGAAAATTATAGACTGCTTTCGCGTCAGAAACAGAGCGGAAGCTTTTTTTTCAGCTATAGATCATTGGGAAAAGATGAAAAAAACAGATTTTTATAAAGGAGGAACTCATGTACGATAAAGTATCCACAAATCTAAACTTTGTTGAGAGAGAAAAAAAAGTAGAAAAATTCTGGGAAGAAAATCAAATTTTTGAAAAAAGTATCGAAAGCCGCAAACAGGGAGAAACATATACATTTTATGACGGCCCGCCTACAGCAAATGGAAAGCCGCATATTGGTCATGTTCTGACTCGTGTTATCAAAGATATGATTCCTAGATACCGTACAATGAAAGGATATATGGTTCCTCGAAAAGCAGGATGGGATACACATGGACTGCCGGTAGAGCTGGAAGTAGAAAAACTGCTGGGACTGGATGGAAAAGAACAGATCGAAGAGTATGGTCTGGAGCCATTTATCAAACACTGCAAAGAGAGTGTATGGAAATATAAAGGAATGTGGGAGGATTTCTCAGCCACAGTAGGATTCTGGGCAGATATGGAACATCCATATGTCACATATGAGAATGACTTTATCGAATCTGAATGGTGGGCATTAAAACAGATCTGGGAAAAAGGACTGCTGTATAAAGGATATAAGATTGTGCCATACTGTCCGCGATGCGGAACACCGCTCTCCAGCCATGAAGTAGCGCAGGGATACAAAGATGTCAAAGAACGTTCTGCGATTGCAAAATTTAAAGTAAAAGGTGAGGAAGCATACATTCTGGCATGGACAACAACACCTTGGACACTGCCGTCTAACGTGGCGCTTTGCGTCAACCCGAATGAGACGTATGTAAAAGTAAAGACAGAAGACGGATTTATTTACTATCTGGCAAAAGAACTGTGCGATACCGTATTAGGCGAAGGAAAATACGAGATTCTGGAATCCTATGTAGGAACCGATTTGGAATATAAGGAATATGAGCCTCTGTTCCCGTTTGCAGAACTGAAACAGAAAGCATATTACGTTGTATGCGATACCTATGTTACTCTGACAGACGGTACCGGCGTTGTTCATATCGCGCCTGCATTTGGTGAGGACGACTCCAAAGTGGGAAGAAAATATGATCTGCCATTCTTACAGCTGGTAGACGCAAAAGGCGAGATGACAAAAGAGACGCCATGGGCAGGAACATTCTGTAAAAAAGCAGATCCTTTGGTTTTGAAAGATCTGGAGGAAAGAGGACTGCTGTTCTCAGCGCCTCTGTTTGAACACAGTTATCCTCATTGCTGGAGATGCGACACACCGCTGATCTACTATGCGAGAGAATCCTGGTTTATCAAGATGACTGCGGTGAAAGAAGATCTGATCCGCAACAACAATACAATCAACTGGATTCCGGAGAGTATCGGAAAAGGACGTTTCGG
>JAUNDP010000050.1 GCA_030526005.1 Eubacteriales bacterium | reverse complement strand
ATTCCGATGTCCCATAAAAAATACTTACCCCAACTCTTGACAAAGAGCCAAAAAAAGAGGATACTTCCTCTATGAATCTGCATTCATATATTTTGAGTATCCTCTCTCTTATTTTTTGACTCTTGTTTGATTACATCATTCCCATGCCTGGTGCGCCTGCTGGAGCTGCCGGTGTTTCTTCTTTAATATTTACTACGCATGATTCTGTTGTCAGGAATGTAGCTGCAACGCTTGTTGCATTCTGCAGTGCGCTTCTTGTCACTTTTGCAGGATCCAGAATACCAGCTTCTACCATGTTTACATATTCTTCTTTGTAAGCATCGAATCCAACGCCTTCTTCTGATTCTCTTACTTTATTGATGATGACAGCGCCTTCCAGACCAGCGTTTGCTGCAATATGATACAGAGGAGCTTCCAGAGCTTTCAATACTACTTTTGCTCCTGTTTTCTCATCGCCTTCTAAGCTCTCTGCCAGTTTTGCAACTTTCTTGGAAGCATGGATATAAGCAGAACCACCACCGGAGATAATACCTTCTTCTACTGCTGCTCTTGTAGCTGCCAGAGCATCTTCCATACGAAGTTTTGCTTCTTTCATCTCTGTCTCTGTAGCTGCCCCAACACGGATCACTGCAACACCGCCTGCCAGTTTTGCAAGTCTTTCCTGAAGTTTTTCTCTGTCAAAGTCAGATGTTGTCTCTTCGATCATCGCTTTGATCTGAGAAATTCTTGTCTCAATCGCTGCTTTATCTCCCATGCCATCTACGATAACTGTATTTTCTTTCTGAACTTTTACAGATTTTGCACGTCCAAGCTGTTCTAATGTAGCATCTTTTAAGTCTAATCCTACTTCTTCAGAAATCACCTGTCCGCCTGTCAGAATTGCAATATCTTCCAGCATTGCTTTTCTTCTGTCACCGTATCCTGGCGCTTTTACGCCGACAACCTGGAATGTTCCTCTTAATTTATTCAGAATCAATGTAGTCAGCGCTTCACCTTCGATATCTTCTGCGATAATTAACAGTTTCTTTCCGGACTGTACAATCTGCTCTAACAATGGAAGAATTTCCTGAATATTGGAAATTTTCTTGTCTGTGATCAGGATGTATGGATCTTCCAGAACTGCTTCCATTTTTTCCATATCTGTTGCCATATATGCTGAGATATAACCTCTGTCAAACTGCATACCTTCTACCAGATCCAGTTCTGTCTTCATTGTCTTGGATTCTTCGATTGTGATTACGCCGTCGTTGGAAACTTTTTCCATTGCGTCAGCAACCAGATTTCCGACTTCGTCATCTCCAGCAGAAATTGCAGCAACTCTTGCGATCTGATGTTTTCCTTTTACTTTGCTGCTCATCTCAGCGATTGCTTTTACCGCTTCTGCTGTCGCTTTTTTCATACCTTTTCTTAAAACGATTGGATTAGCTCCTGCTTCCAGGTTCTTTACTCCTTCATGGATCATTGCCTGTGCCAGAACAGTAGCTGTTGTTGTTCCATCACCTGCTACATCGTTTGTCTTTGTTGCAACTTCTTTTACAAGCTGTGCTCCCATATTTTCAAATGCGTCTTCTAATTCGATCTCTTTTGCGATTGTCACACCATCATTTGTGATCAGCGGAGCGCCAAACTGTTTATCCAGTACAACGTTTCTTCCTTTTGGTCCTAATGTTACACGAACGGTATTTGCTAATTTATCTACGCCTGCTTCCAATGCTGCTCTTGCGCTGGAACCATATTTAATTTCTTTTGCCATAATTGATCTCCTCCTGATCTTTGCTTGTCTGTTCTATCCCGATTCTTTTATTCAACGATTGCTAAAATATCATTCTGTCTTACAATGATATATTCTTCATCTTCTAATTTTACTTCATTTCCGGCATATTTTGAATAGATAACCTTATCTCCGACTTTTACCTGCATAACGACTTCTTTTCCGTCTACCATTCCTCCAGGTCCAACAGCAATCACTTCTGCCTCCTGTGGCTTTTCCTGTGATTTACTTGCTAAAATGATTCCGGATTTTGTTGTTTCTTCTGCCTCTAACTGTTTTAACACAACTCTGTCACACAATGGTACTAATTTCATGTTCGGTTCCTCCTTTATCTTAGACCCTTCTGTTTATTAGCACTCACTTACATCGAGTGCTAACCGATAGCCTTATATTAGATAAAATATGCCAAATGTGCAACTCGTATTATAAGCATATTTTTCCATATATTCTCATTTTTACTCTTATTTTCTTTTGTTTTTTCATTTTATCTTAACTTTTCATATTTTAAAAACTTTTTTCTTTTTAAAAATTTCCCATAAAAAATCCCCTTTTTCACATCTGCATTTGGCATCTGCAAAAAAGAGGATCGCCTCTTTGAAGTTTATTTTGTCTTTGTCTTTTGTTTCTTCAGTTCAGCCAGTTCATCGAACACTACATCGTTCAATACTTTTATATAGGTTCCCTTCATACCGGAAGAACGTGATTCAATCACGCCAGCGCTCTCAAATTTGCGAAGAGCATTGACAATGACCGATCTTGTAATTCCCACACGGTCTGCAATTTTGCTCGCTACCAAGATTCCCTCGGAACCGTCCAGCTCGTCAAAAATATGAATCACTGCTTCCAGTTCTGAGAAAGACAACGTACTGATTGCAGATTTTACAATCTGAATCTTTCTGCTTTCTTCTGCGCTTTCTTCATTTACGGAGCGCATCATCTCCAGCCCTACAACAGTTGTTCCATATTCGCTTAAAATGATATCGTCGATCTCATACTGACTGTCGCACTTATACATAAAAACAGTTCCCAACCGTTCTCCGGCGATATCGATTGGATTGATAATTGCCTGGTATTTTTTCACGCCGTCCCCTTCAAAACCGAGGGTCTCCAGATTTACATTTTCTTTTGTTGAAAGTACGCCTAAAAGACGTTCGTTCAGCATTGCGTCAATATAACCGCCAACACAGTCTTCAATTAACTCCTTGATTTCTTCTACTCCCTCGCAGAGGCTTACTCCTAAAACCTTGCCTTTTTTGCTGATGACCAGAATATTAGATTTCAAAATGTCTGTCAACACTTCACAAATATCATTGAATACAACCTTACTGGAATTATTGTTGTGAAGGAGTTTATTGATTTTTCTGGTTTTATCTAGCAACTGTACACTCATATTATCCCTCCATTCTTAGAACCACTGCACTCTTGCTTCTATTTTTTATATTATCACATAATTTTTGAATTTTCAACGACAATTATAAAAATAATATCATTTTTTCTTGGTATTCAAGATAATTCAGACACCACGCAAAAAAGGTGCCGCCGAGACAGCACCTTTTTCTGTATTATTCTTCTTTTTTCGGTTTATTTTTTATATATCCGCATTGTTCATCCATACAGACCAGTTTATTTCCTTTTTCAAGCAAAATTTTTCCACAATTTGGACATTTTTCATTTGAAGGCTTCTGCCATGTCATGAAATCACATTCCGGATTGTTCTCACATCCATAATATTTTCTTCCTTTTTTTGTTTTTCTGAGAACAATTTCTTTTCCACACTGCGGGCATGAAATCCCTATTTTCTCCAGATATGGTTTCGTATTTTTACATTCTGGAAATCCCGGGCATGCTAAGAATCTGCCGTGCGGACCGTATTTGATCACCATGTTTCTGCCGCAGAATTCGCATATTACATCTGTCGTTTCATCTTCAATCTTTACTTTTTCCAACTCTGCTTCCGCACGGTCGACGGCCTCTTTTAAATCCGGATAGAAGTTTCGCACTACCGTCTTCCAATTTACAACGCCCTCTCCGACTTTATCCAGCAGCATCTCCATATTTGCTGTAAAATTGACATCCACAATGCTTGGAAATGCTTCCTTCATAATATTATTGACGACTTCTCCAAGCTCTGTCAGATACAGATTTTTATTTTCTTTTGCCACATATCTTCTTGCAATAATTGTCGTGATGGTAGGCGCATACGTACTTGGACGCCCGATCCCAAGTTCCTCCAGTGTCTTGACAAGCGCTGCTTCCGTATAATGTGCAGGCGGCTGTGTAAAATGCTGTTTTTCCTCCAGATCTTTCAGATTTAAGACCGTATCTTTGGAAAGTGTGCCAAGCAACATATTATTTTCTGTTTTTTCATCTGTATCATCTGTGTAGACCGCCCGAAATCCGTCAAATAAAATTTTCGATGCTGCCACCGTGAACTGATACGTCTCTTCTTTTCCTTTTGCTGCAATCTTTACGGAAGTAGTCTCATACCGTGTATTCTCCATTCTGCTTGCGACAAATCGTTTCCATATTAAATGATACAGACGATACTGATCCCGAGACAAAGATTCCTTCATGGAAAGAGGCGTTCTCTCTACATCAGAAGGACGGATCGCTTCATGAGCATCCTGTATTTTCTGACTGTTTTTCTTTTCCTGCGTCTCCTGCGCCGTATATGCAGAACCATAATTTTTTTCAATAAATTCTCTTGCCGAGCGGTCTGCCTCTTCTGAAATTCGTGTAGAATCCGTACGCAGATATGTAATCAATCCGACGGTTCCATTTCCTTTGATATCAATTCCTTCATAGAGCTGCTGTGCCAGCCGCATCGTTTTCTGCGTAGAAAAATTTAATACTTTTGAAGCTTCCTGCTGCAATGTGCTCGTCGTAAATGGCAGAGGGGCTTTTTTTATACGCTCTCCTTTTTTTACATCACTTACAGAAAAAGACGCTTCTTTTATCTGATTTATGATCTTATCCATCTCTTCTTTTGAACGGATGGCAAGTTTCTCCTTCTCTGTCCCGTAAAACTTTGCAAGAAGAGGTTTCTTTTCCCCTTTTACTGCAAAAGAAGCATCCAAAGTCCAGTACTCCTCCGGAATAAAAGCGTTGATCTCTTCTTCTCTGTCCGCTATGATGCGCAGAGCTACAGACTGTACACGGCCGGCGCTCAGACCTCTTTTGACCTTTGCCCATAATACAGGGCTGATCTTGTATCCTACCATTCGATCCAGCACTCTTCTGGCCTGCTGTGCGTTGACAAGATTCATGTCAATGTCTCTTGCATTTTTTAATGATTCTTTTACTGCCTTTTTTGTAATCTCATTGAATGTGATACGGTGTCCCTTTTTCTCATCCAATTTCAGGGCATTTGACAGATGCCAGGAAATTGCTTCCCCTTCCCGGTCAGGGTCCGTCGCAAGATACACTTTTTCTGCTTTTTTTGCTTCCTTTCGAAGCATTGCAAGGATATCTCCTTTTCCTCGAATCGTAATATATTTTGGCTCGTAATCATGTTCTATATCAATTCCCATCTGGCTCTTTGGCAGATCTCTCACATGACCATTTGAGGCAACCACTTCATAATTTGTCCCCAAAAATTTTTTAATGGTTTTTACTTTCGTCGGTGATTCCACAATCACCAGATACTTTGACATATAAACCTCCAAAACTCTTTTATAATTTTTTATAATACTCGCTGATAATAGTTTTTATCCACTTCTAAAATCACTTTTTTCATCTGCAGTCCAAGTAAAATTTCTATTGTCTCGTCGAAGGCTAAGTGTGTCTCATCTAAAATCTGCTGCAGACTTTTTGGACGTAAATCGAGACAACTATACACCATATTCTCTTTTGTTGCAAGCCTAATCTGTTTTTTTTCTTTTTTCTTTATATTTTCACAAAATACCCCTTGTTCTTCCAAAACTTGTTTTACAGATGAAAAAATTCCGGAGCCCTGAGCAATCAGACGGTTGCATCCTCTGCTCAGCGCATCACTCGGTCTGCCTGGCACAGCGTAGACATCTTTTCCCTGTTCCAGTGCACAGTCTACTGTAATCAGACTGCCGCTTCGCTCTCTTGCCTCCACAACAATCAAAAAATCTGCCAGACCGCTGATCAGACGGTTGCGTCTCGGAAAATGGCTGCCGATCGGAGGGCTTCCCTCTGGAAATTCAGAGATCACACCGCCTGCTCTTGAAAGATTCTCATATAAATCTCTGTGTTCCGGCGGATAGACAATATCAACTCCGCTTCCTAAGATTCCAAAAGAAATGCCTCCCGCATTTAATGCCGCCTGCTGGGCACATCCGTCAATTCCGCGCGCCATCCCGCTGATCACTTCCACATTAGCCTGTGCCAGTTCTTCTCCGATCTGACCTGCCAAAGCCTGTCCCGCATAAGTGCACGCCCGCGCTCCCACGACTGCAGTGGCTTTTTTTCCTTCATCCGGAAGCTTTCCTTTAAAAAATAATCCCAATGGTACATCTGAGATTTTCAGAAGCCGCTTTGGAAACATTTCATGTTCCCGACTGATAAAGTTTATTCCTTTTTCTTTCTGTCTATGATAAACTTCATATGGATTTTCTTGTTTTTTTAGAATTTTTTCAATCTCCCACTCTTTTAAAATATGCCGTTTTTCAAGCGTTTCCCTTTTTGCCTTGTAAATTTCCATCGGTGTTCCAAAAAATTTTAACAGTTTTTCTTTCTTTTTTGCTGTGATATCTTCCAGGCTGCAAAGCCAAAGCCAATACGATTCCATTTTTTCTGCTTCCATATTTCCTCCTTTTTCGCTGTTTCACTTGCCTAATTCTTGTCCGTTCTTTCTATTAATAGATCTGCTGAGACATTCGATAACAGATTGCCTCTGCGATATGTCGCTTTTCTATTTTTTTCGCCCCCTCCAGATCTGCGGCTGTCTGCGCTACTTTGATCAGTTTATGGTACGATCTTGCACTGATTTTTAATTTTTCAAATGATTGCTCCAGCAGTTTTGAAGCTTCTGATGTCATAACGCAATACTGCTGAATCCCCGCCGCGTTTAGATCCGAATTAAACATAAAATTGGTTCCCTGATACCGTTTTCTCTGTCTTTCTTGTGCCTGCCCCACCCGCTCTCTGATCTGCCTGGAACATTCTGCCTCTTTTTTTGCCTGCAGATCGCAGTAAGAAACTTCTTCTGCCTTCACACTGATATCCATGCGATCTAAAAAAGGATGGCTCAATTTCTGCTGATAGCGCCGTACTTCTCTTTCTGTGCAGCTACACCGTTCGCGATCTGGATAATAGCCGCATTTACACGGATTCATCGCTCCAATCAGCATCGTATCTGCTGGAAATGTATAGATCCCTCCCAATCTCGATATACACACTTTTTTATCTTCCAAAGGCTGACGCAGTACTTCCAGTGTCGTTTTTTGAAATTCTGTCAACTCATCCAGAAACAGAACGCCTCTATGCGCAAGGCTGATCTCTCCCGGTTTTGGATTTCTTCCCCCTCCGATCAGCGCCTGCGGAGTGATCGTGTGATGCGGAGCTCGAAACGGTCTTTTCTTTAAAAGAGGAGATTCGGGTGACAACAGACCAGAAACACTGTAAATCTTTGAAATTTCCAGGCTTTCTTCCAGAGTTATATCAGGCAGAATAGAGGGAATCCTTTTTGCAATCATGGATTTTCCTGCCCCTGGCGGTCCAATCATCAAAAAATGGTGCATTCCGCTCACTGCAATCTCTGCCGCACGTTTTAAAGTTTCCTGTCCGTTTACTTCGCAAAAATCATCCGTTGTATCTGTTTCCCACCTGTATTCTTCCTGCTGACAGCATGGTTCTATTTTCTTTTCTCCCTGAAAATGTCGGATCATCGCCTTTAGATCAGAGACGCCTATCACTTCCATATCCGAAATCATCGCCCCCTCTCTTTCATTTTCTTTTGGAATCATACAAGTATGATATCCTGCCTTTTTTGCTCCGTCCACCAACGGCAAAATCCCTTTGATTGGATTGACTTCCCCGCCAAGACTCAGTTCTCCCGCAATAAAAATATGCTCCAAAGCCTCCTCTGGAAAATATCCATATGCCGCCAGAACTGCCGCCGCAATCGGCAGATCAAAGCCAGATCCTTCTTTTCTTAAATCTGCCGGGGCCAAATTGATCGTCACTTTCTTGGGCGAAAGTAAAATTCCAGAATTGCGTATCGCAGTCCTGACCCTCTCCTGCGCTTCTCTCACTTCAGAAGCCAGATATCCTACCATCTGAAATGCCGGAAGTCCATTCGAGACATCTGCTTCCACACAGACCGGACAGCTCTCCACACCGCAGAGAACTGCTGAATATGATGTACTGAACAATCACATCATCCTTTCTCTAGTTTTTTTATTTTGTTTTTCTTTTTATTTTTGGAAATAAACGGCGAACGCCATGAATTGATTTTAAGCCCCTGCTTTAAACTATTCACTAGCTAAGCAGTAGGTAATTGACTTTGATTTTATTGTAACGCTTTTCTGTGAAAAGATCAACTTTTTTTGACATTTTTTATTTTTATACTTCCTTTTTATATCCGCGCTCTTTACAGAACATAAAGAGAAGAAGCGCCTTCTGTGTTTCCTCTTATCCATTGTTGCATTATCTGCTCTAAAAAGGAACAATCTGAGCGCTTTTTCTCTCAATTCTCTTCACAAATCCTCTAAAAATGATATAATAAATATAGCAAACAATCGTCGGGAGGGGAAAATGAAATGAGAAAAAAATCAAAAAATGATATGGTTGATACAAGCGATATCAATGAGCTTGATAATGCGGATGAAGCGAGCCCTGAAGATATAAAGAGAGGAAAAAAACGGATGATTTTAAGTTTAATCTTTTTCTTACTCTCAGTCATACTTTTCATAGTAGGTTTAAAAATGAACTGGAATGAAAAAATAACAGTTATCTGTTGCCTTATCCTTATATTTATTGGCTTAAAACTTTTCTTCAATAATATTTCCTATGCACTGCTTGATGAGGGCATTCAGACAGAAGAAAAATATAAGCGACAGGAATTAAAACAGTTTTCTTTTTCCAGCATCCATACATTGAAAAAAATACTTATAGAAAATAATTTTTTGCAGCAAGAAAACGGATGGCTTTTCAAAAAAAAATTTTCCTTCTTTAAAGATGCTATTTCATATTATGTGAAATTTTGTGACAGCAGTAATGTTGAAGAAACGGTGGACTGGCAGGTGGAACATATAGACGAATCTAAATTGAAAGGAAAATCTTTCTGTTTTATTCTTTTTGTCGGTATGGATACTGTCACAAAAGAGACAAAAGAGGCCATTAAAAGCTACGGCATCTCTAGGATTATTGATACTGTTCTTGATCCTTATACGAATATCACATTCATTTTGGTTGCATTAGACAAGACATCTGGCAAAGGCTGGTATATGGATATCAACCAAAAACATGGTATCTCCATGTATGCGTACGGATGTCGTTTTCTTCAAAAAATGTTTCCATCCAAATAATCTGAGTGATATAAAAATCCATCCATGGTCGAAAACACCTCTTTCCTCACATGCTGGAAGTATCAAGAGGATTGCATACTATTACTGCGAAAAGTAAGCCCATTCAGCAATTTTCTGCTACATAGAGAAACACTGAATGGGTTTATTTTTTATATCTCTTCCTCGTCAAATGCTACAATCACATAATACCCTCTCGGTGTCTCCTTGATCTCCTGTACCACTCCTTTTCTGCTTTTGAGGCGTTCTCGAAACTGATAGTTACCTGACATTCCTACAGCAGGCAAAATTGTATAATAATAGCTTGTCGGAAGCTGGCTCTCTGTCACCTCTACGGGCTGTCCTTCTTTTACAAGGTTTGGTCTTTCCATTTTAAATTCCATTTTTCGCATTTTAATTCCCCTATTCTCTGATTAAGTCAGCATATTTTCCATCTGTCAGTTCTGTAAGAGCATCCGGATGGATCAAAATCTGTTCCCCTCTTTTCCCGGCGCTGACAGCAATCTCTTCAAACAGCTGCGCTGTTTCATCCAGATACGTCGGAAATTTCTTTTTCATTCCAATCGGAGAGCAGCCTCCTCTGATATATCCTGTCACAGAAAGCAAATCTTTCATCGGAATCATCTCCGCCTTTTTATCTCCGGCTGCCTTTGCAACCTTTTTCAAATCTAATTCCATATCTACCGGAATACAGCACACAAAATATCCTGTTTTCTCTCCTCTCAAAACAAGAGTCTTAAATACTTGTTCGCATGGCATTCCGATCATCTGTGCAACATGTACGCCTGACAAATCCTCTTCATTCACCTCATATTCCCGTGTCTGAAATGGAATTCCTGCGCTCTCCACAATTCGCATCACGTTTGTCTTCACAGAAGCCTCATTTTTTTTCTTTGCCATATTTTATTTGTCTCCTTCAATATATTTGTCTGTATTTATCTTTACAGTTCCTATCATTTAAACCTGTCTCATCAATCTGTCAAATTCGACCGTTTTTATCGTTTTCATCTCTTCTTCGCTGCATACAGCCAGAATAAACTGCCCCCGTTTCCAAAACTTAATTGTCTCGCCATTTAAATACCAGAAATTCTCTTTTTTCTCCTCTGTCTCCAAAAGTCTCAGATCTTCTCGGATACCTGTCCCCTTTTTTTTCAGATATGCTTCTTTTGCCGTCCATATTTTTGTAATCATCCAGTCTTTCTCTTCCTCTGAATGGCAGCAATCTATCCGCTTCTTTTCACTGTCGCAGCAGATACGCTGTTTTAACTTTTCCTGAAAAGAAATTCTCTTTTGCAGATCAATTCCATTTTCCTGTCTGCCTGTCACGCACACCGCTCTGCTATCGCTGTGGCTTAGATTAAAAAAAATTTCCGGCATACCCGTCAAAAATGGTTTCCCATATTTGCCATTTTCAATACGAATCTCTTCCTTTTTTAATCCATACTCTTCACACAGCGCACGAACAAGAAGCGTGTAACAGATCACACGCTCCATTTTTCGTTCTCGATTTTTTATTTCATCTATTCTCTGTCTGATTGCTTCCGGAAATGCAGAATATAAAAAAAACGCTTCTGAGTCAATTAGCTGCCTTGAATCTTCATATAAATAAATCATTTTTATCACCTGTTTCGTATTGCTGTGTTTTATTTTAAAACCTCTTTTTTAATTTTTCAAGCGCATTTTTTTCAATTCGTGACACATAAGAACGTGAGATACCAAGCTGATGTGCAATCTCTCTCTGTGTCATCTCTTCCGCGCCGCAGACACCGTAGCGCAGACGTATCACTTTCTTTTCTCTATCGCTCAGTACTTCTTCCAACAGTCGATACAATTTTTCTACATTATTCTGGAGTTCCATTTTTTCAATGATATCGATATTTTCTCCCTCAATAATGTCAAACAGACTGATTTCATTTCCTTCCTTATCGGTTCCAATCGGATCATACAAGGAAACCTCTTTTGTCGTTTTCTTTTTCATACGAAACATCATCAAAAGTTCATTTTCTATACATCTTGCTGCATAAGTGGCAAGGCGATTATTCTTTCCAGGATCAAATGTGGAGACTGCTTTAATCAAGCCAATCGTTCCGATTGAGATTAAGTCATCGTTCTCTTCTTCTGCCCCTTGATATTTTTTGACTACATGGGCAACCAATCTTAGATTGCGCTCAATCAAAATCCTTTTTGCCTCCATATCGCCTTCTTGATATTTCCGGAGATATTCTTTTTCTTCCTTAGCTGTAAGCGGTTTTGGAAATGTTTTCAAAAAAGCTCCTCTAAGTGGTTTTATTATATCTTATGTATTCGTTTTATAAAAAGTGCCTTTCCTATTATATTTTCTGATAGTCAACTGGGGCTGTCGGGAAATAGATAGTTCTAAATAGGGGCAGATGTGACTCATGCGAG
>JAUNDP010000049.1 GCA_030526005.1 Eubacteriales bacterium | reverse complement strand
GTACGGTGGTGTGGGAGGACGGTAAATAAATTAATTATTTACCTCCTACCCGATTGGAAATAGACGATAAAAAATGATTGACATTTAAGAGACTTGAGAGTATATTATAGATATAAAGATTAAACAAATGTTTAATTATTGAAATGATAAATAATATGGATGATGAAAGGAGTATTTACCATGAAGAAAACCTATAAAATTGAAGTAGACTGTGCAAACTGTGCAAACCTGATGGAGGATGCAGCAAAAAAGACAACAGGAGTTGCAAATGCAGTTGTGAATTTTATGACGCAAAAAATGATCGTAGAATTTGAGGATGGTCATGAACCAAAGACAGTGATGAAAGATGTCTTAAAAGCGTGCAAAAAGGTAGAATCAGACTGCGAAATTGAAATTTAAAATACAGCGCCCCGGATGCAAAAGCAGAAGGGGTGCAAATTTAAAAAGAACATATGAATAAATAAGCATATAATAAAAAAACAGGGAGGATATGTGGATGAATAAAAAGCAGAAGAAGATGCTGATTCGAATTATCATCACAGCAGTGATGGTAATTGCATTGAATTTTATACCGATAACAGGATTTGGACAGTTTATTCTTTATCTGGCAGCATATCTTGTGATTGGATATGACATCTTAAAAAAAGCTGGAAAAGGAATCTGGAATCGTCGTGTTTTTGACGAAAATTTTCTGATGGCTGTTGCAACAGTAGGAGCATTTGTGCTGGCTGTCTACTCGGGAAGCGGAGATTACAATGAAGCAATCGCAGTTATGCTATTCTATCAGATCGGTGAGCTGTTTCAAAGCTATGCTGTCGGCAAAAGCCGTAAAAATATCAGCGCTTTGATGGATATTCGTCCAGATTATGCAAATGTAGAGCGCGACGGCAAACTGGAAAAAGTAGATCCGGATGAAGTAGAAATTGACAGCATTATTGTTGTTCAGCCGGGAGAAAAGGTTCCGCTCGATGGCATTGTGACAGAAGGAAACTCCAGCTTGAATACGAGCGCTTTAACAGGAGAAAGTCTTCCGCGTGATGTAAAACAGGGAGATGAGATTATCAGTGGCTGCATCAATATGACAGGAGTATTGAAGATCCGAACAACAAAAGAATTTGGTGAATCGACCGTATCCAAAATTTTGGAACTGGTGGAGAATTCCAGTTCCAGAAAATCAAAATCTGAGAATTTCATCTCAAAGTTTGCCAAGGTCTATACACCGGCTGTATGTTATGGAGCTTTAGCGCTGGCAATCCTTCCGCCTCTGGTACAGATGCTGTTTCTGGGAGAGACAGCACAGTGGGGAGTATGGATTTACAGGGCATTAACTTTCTTGGTTATCAGCTGTCCGTGTGCTCTTGTCATCAGTATTCCGCTCAGTTTTTTTGCGGGAATTGGCGGTGCAAGCAAGGAAGGTATACTGATTAAAGGTTCCAATTATATGGAGACTTTATCTAAGGCAAAATATGTCGTTTTTGACAAAACAGGAACTTTGACACAGGGCGTATTTGAAGTCAGTGGAGTTCATCATAATAAAATGGAAGAAGAGAAACTGTTAGAATATGCTGCACTTGCAGAATGTGCTTCCTCCCATCCAATCAGCAAGAGCCTTCAGAAAGCTTATGGAAAAGAAATTGACAGAAGCAGAGTTCGGGATATTCAGGAAATCAGCGGACATGGAATTCTTGCAAAAGTAGATGACCATGAAGTGGCGGCAGGAAACAGCAAACTGATGGAAAAATTAAATGTGGCTTATCAGGAATGTCATAAAGTAGGAACCATCATTCATATGGCGATTGACGGCGAATATGGAGGACATATCGTAATCTCGGATGTTGTGAAACCACATGCCAGAGAAGCTGTTGCACAGCTGAAAAAAGCAGGCATAAAAAAGACCGTTATGCTGACAGGAGATGCAAAACGTGTGGCAGAACAAGTGGCGCAGTCTCTTGAAATGGATGAGGTATATAGCGAATTGCTCCCAGGAGATAAAGTGGCAAAAGTAGAAGAACTGATTTCAAAAAAATCCGAGAAAGAGAAACTTGCTTTTGTCGGAGACGGCATCAACGATGCACCTGTTCTGACACGCGCAGATATTGGAATTGCAATGGGGGCAATGGGATCAGATGCCGCGATTGAAGCGGCAGATGTAGTTTTGATGGATGATGATCCGTTAAAGATCTCAAAAGCGATTAAGATTTCTAAGAAATGTCTGAGAATCGTGTATCAAAATATTACATTTGCTCTGGTAGTCAAATTCGCATGTCTGGGACTTGGAGCAGTTGGCATGGCAAATATGTGGGCTGCAATCTTTGCAGACGTAGGCGTTATGATTCTTGCTGTTTTAAATGCGGTTCGTGCTTTAAGAGTTCACAATCTGTAATAGAAGATCAGCGGAATCAAAATAGAGAGATCGATATTCTGCCTGTTAGAAATGAGCGGCAAAAACCCTGTAAACTGGTTAAAGGGTTTTTGCTGTTTTTTTATTAGCAATCTTTTTTCGGATTTGATATTATCTTCGATAGTCAGTCAGCAAAAGTGCAGTATAGCGTCTGAATATTCCTTTAAATTTGCCGGGGCTCTTTTGACAAAAAGTAGTTTCACAGAAAGAGCCATGCGGAGGCATATGGTTTTCTTGCGCCTGGGCAGTTACAAGTCTATGACCTTTCGACGGTGGGAAGTTGATGATGTTCGTTTCCATGAATACAGGAGATATCCATCATCTGTTCAATCATGTGATGGAGAGACTGTGCCTTTGAGGACTGACTTGCGCGATAATATGTTTCTTTGCCCTCACGCCGGGATTCAATCAATCCGCTTGAACGAAGCAGACGCAGATGGTGTGCTACAGCAGGACTGCTCATTTCCATCATAGCAGAGATATTGATGACACATTCTTCACAGTGACATAAAATCCAGAAAATACGGATTCTGGTCGGATCACTGAGCTGTTTAAAGACATTTGCAATAATCTGAAAATATTCTGGATCTGGAATGTGTTCGATCAGTTGCGACATGGACTGACCATGTTGATGTGGTAAAGTATAATGTTTCATGAAAAACGCCTCCTTTTTCTATAGTCTATCATAGATAATCCCTTTTTGGAAATATAATTTTCGCACGGCCAAATCATGATTAGACAGAATACATCCTTTAAATAATATGGAGAAAAATAGCCTTTTTGGAAAAAATCTGAAGAGCAAAAAAGTTTTTTTGATACAGACTGTAACGAGATTGTAAGAAGTATCTGCTATATTAAGATTATAAAAATCAATAAGGAGGTTTTCGTGATGGCTATTCTTGAAACAGATGATTTACGAAAAATATATGGAAGCGGAGAAAACAAAGTATATGCTCTTGATGGAGTTTCAATTACGGTAGAAGAGGGAGAATTTGTTGCGGTTGTGGGCACTTCTGGCAGCGGAAAATCTACACTTTTGAATATGATAGGCGGTCTGGACCGACCTACTTCCGGCAGTGTAAAAATACGTGGAAAAGATCTTCTGAAAATGGGAGATGAACAGCTGACAATTTTCAGGCGCAGAAATATCGGATTTGTTTTTCAGAATTATAATTTACTTCCTGTTCTGAATGTGTATGAAAATATCGTATATCCGATTGAAATTGATGGGGGAAAAACAGACACAGATTTTATAAGGAAAATTATTCATACTCTTGGATTGGAACAGAAACTGAAAAATATGCCGAATAATCTTTCGGGAGGTCAGCAGCAAAGAGTAGCGATTGCCCGTGCTCTTGCTGCAAAACCGGCCATTATTCTGGCAGATGAACCAACTGGAAACTTAGACTCCAAAACGAGTATGGATGTTATTTTACTGATGCGCTCGATCAGTAAACAGTTTCACCAGACAACGGTTATGATTACACATAATGAGGAAATTGCGCAGATGGCAGATCGGATCATTCGCATAGAGGATGGAAAAGTGGTTTCGGGAGGTGTCAGATATGCACAATAATCGAAACGAAAAAGCAATAAAAAGAGTAGAAAAAGGAATGATGAAAGCAAATCGTATCCGAAATCTTTTTGCTGTGCTGGCTGTTATTCTTACTACTTTTATGATCACGACTGTGTTCAGTTTAGGAATCAATTACAAGGAAAATATGGATTTAACAGAGGTACGAATGGCTGGCACAAATGCCGATGTTTTTCTGAATATGCCGACACCGGAACAGGAAGAGGAAATACAATCTCTGAAATATGTCGAGACAGTTGGAAAACAGTATGCAGTTGGCGCTGTCTCAGAAAAAAATGAAGAGGGAAGGGAGATTTCAATCACTCTGAACTATTATGATGAGACAGAATGGGAAGAGCATTTCACAGAAGCGATCAGCAAGATAAATGGCCAGTATCCAGTACAGGAAAATGAAATTATGATGTCAGAAGATGCTCTTTTGCAGCTGAATATCACAGAGCCAACCCTTGGCATGGAGATTCCTCTGACTTATTATGATAAAAATGGGGAACAGAACAAAACATTTCATCTGAGCGGATGGTTTCACTCTTACACAGGGACAGGAACCGCGTTTGTGTCAGAGAACTATTGCAGCCAAGCAGGATATACGATGCAGGAAGATGGAATCTTATCTCTGTCCTTGAAAAAATTGCCGGATGATTTTTACCGTATCCAAAATGATGTGATTTTAAATGAAAACCAGAGTTTTGACGGTGCAGTCTCACTGGACTCCTCTAATGGATCAGTCATTGCAATGGCGGTTCTTTTAGTTTTATTTATTGTAGGAAGCGGCTATCTTTTGATCTATAATATTTTATATATCTCGATTTCAAAAGATACCAGATTTTATGGCCTGATCAAAACGATTGGAACAACGCAAAAGCAGATTCAATCCTTAGTAAAACGTCAGGCGCTGAAATTTGCATGTATCGGAATCCCGATAGGTATTGCAATGGCTGCAGCTGTCTCTTTGGGATTAGTTCCATTTATCTTAAAACAAGGATTTGAGCAGGGAAAATCTTCCATAGATGCTGTTGTATTTTTTCATCCGTCCATTTACATTTTATCAGTCATTTTCTCCGCTGTAACCGTTTGGATTGCATGTAACACTCCGGCAAAAGCAGCAGCAAAGATTTCACCTGTAGAAGCCTTAAGATATCAGAATTTTGCTCCGAAAAAGACAAAAAGCAGAAATTCGACAAATGGAGGGAAACTTCATGTGATGGCATTTCATAATGTTTTCCGAGACAAAAAACGGGCGATTCTTGTATTTTTATCTCTGTTTATGGGAATCACGACGATTCTCGGAGTGAATGGAATTATCGGAAGCATGAAGGGAGAAAATTATATAGAAAGATATATGGATTATGACTTTGAATATACAGATATTCAATTTGAATCTCCTGGATATACAGAGGAACAAATTCCTCAGTTTGACGATCATTTTGTAGAACAGATTTCACAGATAGACGGCATAAAAGACATTGAAGTGAGAAAAATAATCTGGGCAGGAATCGCATTTGATGAAGAAAAATTTGAAAAATATATGCAGCTTGCATATAAAGACGGGTATTTTTCATCCGATGGAAAAACGTACGAACAGATGGTTTCGGAATTAAAAGCCTATGCAGAAGCCGGCGAATATGGCTGTTATGTTTCCACTCTTGATGAAAGCTATGTAGAGGAATATAATCGTACTCATGATACTCCGATTGATTTGGAAGCTTTCAGAAACGGTGAAGTGCTGATCGCAGGCATGGATACAGAATATTATGCGCCAAATGCCACACTGATCGGAAAAAATCTGGAATTGACGGCTGACAGTGATGATGGACAGACAACAGAGTTTATGGTGGGAGGTGCATTTGACAGCAACAGTCTTGACAACAGTGCAAATTTTGGATACCGTAAATTTATCGGAGTTGTTCCAGACATTATTTTTGTCAGTGAAGCTGGTATGAAAAGATTGACACAGACACCAATGATTTATAATATCGGCGTGAATATTGAAGATTTCAGTCAATTACAGCGGATAGATGAGGAACTGAAAGAGATCAATGCCACACTGACAACTTCAGAATGGGATTATACAAGTTCAGTAGGAAAACTGGAAGAATTTAATAAAACATATTATTCTTTAACAATACTTGGAAATGGAGCGGCAATTTTGCTGATTGTAATCGGTCTGATCAACTTTATTAATGTCATGCTGACAGGGGTGATTGCAAGAAGAAATGAATTTGCTGTGATGGAGAGTATCGGCACGACGAAAAAGCAGATCAGAAAAATCCTGATTTGGGAAGGCGGTATATATGCTCTCATTGCCACTTTATTAATTATGACTTTTGGAAATGCGTTTCTTCTGCTGGTTGCAAATGCAGTACCTCATATAGCAGACTATGCAAAATTTGAATATCCTGTTTTCCTTGTAATTTGTCTGATTGCGGCTATCTTTGTAATCTGCCTGAGCGTTCCCCCTCTTGTTTATCGAATAGCTGCAAAGGAAACGGTTATAGAAAGACTTCACAATTTTGAAAATTAAACTTTATATGCAGGACAGACACAATAGCTGTGGTCTGTCCTGCAATTTTAAGTTAAATAAGAAAGGTGGGAGAACTGCGTTATGGCAAATATTTTCCTTCTTGAAGATGATAAGATTTTAAGCAAAGGAATTGCGATTGCTTTACAAAAAGACTGCCATACGGTGAATGCTGTGTATGGATTTATGGAGGCGCTTAAGAAATATAAAAAGCAAAAATACGATTTGTTTTTATTGGATATCAATCTGCCAGATGGAAGCGGACTTGATTTTTGCAAAAAAATCCGAGAGACTTCGGAAATACCGATTTTATTTTTAACTGCAAATGATGCGGAGGAAGATATGCTTGAAGGTTTTGGAGCAGGATGCGATGATTATATTTCAAAACCATTTTCTCTTGAAGTACTGCGAAAAAAGGTACAGGCAATCTTAAAAAGAACAGGAAGTGAACGTACAAAAATAAGATATAAAAATTTAGAAGTAGACATAGATAAATGTCTTGTTTTGCTAAATGGAGAAGAAATCCATCTTACATCCACGGAATATAAACTGCTCTGCTATTTGATAAAAAATAAGGGAAGAGTCGTTACAAAAGCGATGCTTCTTGAAAATTTATGGGACATAGATGGAAATTTCATTGATGACAATACCGTTCGTGTAAATATTAACCGTCTGAGACAGAAACTAAAAGATGAAAAGCAGGAATATATTGTAACTGTTTTTGGAATAGGATATACATTTGGAGAATAGACATGAAGCATTTTAAAACTTACAGAAAGTGGATATTAACTACAGGGATGATAATTGCTGTTTTTCTTGAAATTGTCCTGCTTTTTACGGAACAACAAATTGTAAGATTTACTGCAGGAAGCGGTATCATCCTGTGGATCTTACTTTTTCTGACAGACTTTCTTTATAACCGTTACAACGATGATCTGTTAGAACAGCTTACATTGCTGATAGAAGCTCTGGTTGAAGATCAGGAGCAGTATATCTTTTCAGAGGAAGAAGACACATTGACGGCGCGTCTGCAGCATCAGCTTCTGAAACTTCGCAATATTTTAACAGCTCAGAATAAAATGCTGGCACAGGAGAAAGAACAGATAAAAACGTTGATCTCTGATATTTCTCACCAGATAAAAACACCGATTGCCGCAGCAAATACTTTTGCGCAGCTGCTCAGTGAAGAGCAGCTTTCTGAGACAGAACGAAGAGAATATACAGCTACTTTGCAGATGTCTCTTGAAAAACTGACTTTTCTGATGAACAGTCTGATAAAAATGTCTCGTCTGGAAAGCGGCATGATTACTTTGAAAGCAGAAAAAACCAGTTTAAATGAGATTGTGCTTCAAAGCATCAAAACGGTATATGCAAAAGCAAAGAAAAGAAAAATCACGATTGTATTTGAATGTAACCAGACATTTGAAACAGTGCTGGATTTTAACTGGACAGCGGAGGCAGTCACAAATGTACTTGACAATGCGGTAAAATATACACCGGAAGGTGGAAAAGTTCAGCTTAAGATCACACCATATCCTTCCTATCTGAGATTGGATATCGAAGATAATGGAATTGGAATTGCAGAAGAAGAACAGGCAAAAATTTTTGGAAGATTTTACAGAGGAAGACAGTCATCAGGCATTGATGGAGTGGGGATTGGATTGTATCTGACCCGTGATATTATCAGTAAACAAGAGGGATATATTAAAGTAAAATCAGATAAAAATGGAAGTATCTTTTCAATTTTTTTTAAAAAAGAATTGACAGAGTTCTATAGTTAGTATATACTAACGACATAAGTTAGTTTTAACTAATTAAAAGAAGAAAGACAGGAGGCATCCAAGATGAGTGTAGTGATTGTAGGAGGCCATGACCGCATGGTAGCTCAATATAAAAAGATCTGTAAATTTTATAAATGCAAAGTGAAAATATTTACGCATATGAGCGCTGATTTCGGAAAACAAATAGGATGTCCTGATTTACTGGTGCTGTTTACCAGCACAGTTTCCCACAAAATGGTGAAAAGCGCTCTGGAAGAAGCAGGGGACAAAACGGATATTATTCGCTGTCATACAAGCAGTAAAAATGCACTGACAGAAATTTTAAAAAATTGCTGTTGTGAAAAATAATTCACAAATTAAAAAGGAAAAGAGATAGCATTAGAAAAATGATTGACAGAATATGGCTTGCATCTTTGAAAACAACAAATATCTTTAAAAACAGAAAATTTATTATAGCTAAGACCACCGGCTAAGTCGGTGGCCTTAACTTTTTACTCAGATCTGCAAAAGTGCAAAGATATCAGAACAGCATATAAAGAATCGTGCCGATGATTCCTGAACCAAAGATAATAGGAATGGGACCTATTTTGTACTTTCGGATCAAAAACAAAGAGATACAAAACAGAACGGCTTCTATTATACGAAAGTTTTCCGGTTTGAGATCCGGCAGGGAAGAATTAAATAAAGCAAGCACAAAGAGGGAAAGAGCGGCAGAAGCAATCATTGCCACGATAGCCGGACGCAGACCGGTTAAAATTCCTTGCATTGTCTTTAAATTTCGATATTTCATATATAAAAAAGATAAAAGAAGTACAATGATGAAAGAGGGAAAAATACATCCCAGAGTACAAATCACTGCGCCTGGGAAACCGGCAATCTGTTGGCCGACAAATGTGGCGCTGTTGATCGCAATCGGTCCTGGCGTCATTTCCGCAATCGTGATCAGATCAGCAAACTGACTCATCTCAAGCCAGTGATTTGTCTCCACAATCTGATGCTGAATAAGAGGAACAGCGGCATAACCTCCTCCAAAGCTGAAAAGTCCAATCTGAAAGAAAGCAAAAAACAGACGAATATAGATCATATGCGTTTCTCCTTATTATTTTTTGATCTGCTGTTCAAAAAGCCTGCTGCTCCGCAGATCAGGATAATGATAACAGCGCTGACATGAAAGAAAACAGTAGCGATAAAAGAAAGAATCATCAAAGAAATCCAGAGGATTTGTTTTGTCATGATGACATTTTGGGCAAGCGAGAAAACAACATCACAGATCACGGCTGCCACACCGGCGCGCATAACTTGCAGTGCGACTGCAATATACGCATTATTTTTCCATTGATTGTAAAATACAGAGATAATGGAAATGATAAATAAAGGGGGCAGAACAGCGGCAAGCGTGCAGACGATAGCGCCTTTCACCTTTTTCAGGCGATAACCGACTACAATAGCAATATTGACGCCGAGCGCACCTGGAGAAGACTGAGCAATCGCTGTCATATCCAGCATTTCTTCTTCTGTGAGCCAATGCAGCTCCTCGACAAATTTTTTTTTCATCATACTGATGATGACAAAGCCTCCTCCAAAGGTGCAGGCGCTTAGAAAAAAAGTGATTTTAAATAGCTGCCAGTACATAGAGCAGTTGTCAGGTAAAGATCCTTCTTTTTTTTGATAGCTCATTTTGTCTTTCCTTTCTGTAAAAAGATCGAATAGTGTAAAAGATGCGAAAATCTCTCGGGATAAAAGTAAAGAGTATTTTCAATCTATCTATAAAAAGCATACCACTTCATGGAAAAAAGTAAAGAAAAAAACGAAAATAGAACACAGAGGAGATAAAGAAAGAAGGAAAAAAAAGAAGAGGTAAAAAACAGAAGCGAAAAGGGAGGTTTTTTGAAAAAAATACTAGACTATTTTGGCGATTTATGAGAAAATATTTATAAGTATGACGAATAAAAGCGTTAAAAGTTTGTCATGCCTATATAAATCAAAAAGAAATCAATTTTGAAAGGAGTCTTAAAATGATTTATTCACATGAAGTAGAAACAATGTGTTCTGTAGCACAGGGCGTTAATCATGGCGCAGCTCCAATCCCAGAAGAAGCAAAATGGGTAAAAGCAAAAGAAATTAAGGATATCTCTGGACTGACACATGGCATTGGCTGGTGTGCTCCTCAGCAGGGTACCTGCAAGCTGACACTCAATGTAAAAGAAGGAATCATCCAGGAAGCATTAGTTGAAACAATCGGATGTTCTGGTATGACACATTCTGCTGCAATGGCAGCTGAAATTCTGCCAGGAAGAACCGTTCTGGAAGCTTTAAACACAGACTTAGTATGTGATGCAATCAATACTGCAATGAGAGAGCTTTTCTTACAGATCGTTTACGGAAGAACACAGAGTGCATTCTCCGAAGACGGACTTCCAATCGGAGCAGGTCTGGAAGATCTTGGTAAAGGACTGAGAAGCCAGGTTGGTACAATGTACGGTACATTAAAGAAAGGTCCACGTTATCTGGAAATGGCAGAAGGCTATGTTACAGGTATCGCATTAGATGCAGAAGATCAGATTATCGGTTACAAATTTGTAAACCTTGGTAAGATGACAGACTTTATCAAAAAAGGTGATGATCCTAATACTGCATGGGAAAAAGCTCAGGGCCAGTACGGACGTGTGGCAGATGCTGTGAAGATCATTGACCCAAGACAGGAATAATCGAAGGAGGTAAGAGAAATGGCTTTATTTGAATCATATGAAAGAAGAATTGACAAAATCAACCAGGTTTTAAATAGCTATGGTATTGCTTCCATCGAAGAAGCAGAGAAAATCACAAAAGATGCTGGACTGGATGTTTACAATCAGGTAAAAGGAATTCAGCCAATCTGTTTTGAAAATGCTTGCTGGGCTTACATTGTAGGCGCTGCAATCGCAATCAAAAAAGGATGCAAAAGAGCTGCTGATGCTGCTGCAGCAATCGGAGAAGGTCTTCAGGCATTCTGTATCCCAGGTTCTGTAGCTGATCAGCGTAAAGTTGGTTTAGGACATGGTAACTTAGGAAAAATGCTGCTTGAAGAAGATACAGACTGCTTCTGTTTCTTAGCAGGACATGAATCTTTCGCAGCTGCTGAAGGTGCAATCGGTATTGCTGAAAAAGCAAACAAAGTTCGTAACAAACCTCTGCGTGTTATCTTAAACGGTCTTGGAAAAGATGCTGCTCAGGTTATCGCAAGAATCAACGGATTCACATATGTAGAGACAGAGTATGATTACTACACAGGTGAATTAAAAGAAGTATTCAGAAAAGCTTACTCTGACGGACCTCGTGCAAAAGTAAACTGCTACGGAGCAAACGATGTTCGTGAAGGTGTTGCAATCATGTGGAAAGAGGGCGTAGACGTTTCTATCACAGGTAACTCTACAAACCCAACAAGATTCCAGCATCCAGTTGCAGGTACTTACAAAAAAGAATGTATCGAAAAAGGAAAGAAATACTTCTCTGTAGCATCAGGCGGTGGTACAGGACGTACACTTCATCCAGATAATATGGCAGCAGGTCCAGCTTCCTATGGTATGACAGATACATTAGGACGTATGCACTCTGATGCACAGTTCGCAGGTTCTTCTTCTGTTCCAGCCCATGTAGAAATGATGGGACTGATCGGAGCAGGAAACAACCCAATGGTTGGTATGACAGTTGCAGTTGCAGTTGCTATTGAAGAAGCTGCTAAAGAAGGTAAATTCTAATAATTAGCTGCCTTTAATGATCTTTTAGTGTAGTTAAGAAAGGGGCTGCCGCTTGAACGATTTAAAAATCGTGAAGCGGCAGCTTTCTTTTGCTCTTTTATAGGCTCTTTGTCAAGAGTTGGGGTAAGTATTTTTTATGGGACATCGGAATTCTAT
>JAUNDP010000048.1 GCA_030526005.1 Eubacteriales bacterium | reverse complement strand
AAAATAGAAAAAAATAAAAAAAATTGAAAAAAGTACTTGCTTTTTTAAAAAACATAGTATATAATACATCTTGTCTTGAGGCAATGGGCTATCGCCAAACGGTAAGGCAACGGACTCTGACTCCGTCATTGTGAAGGTTCGAATCCTTCTAGCCCAGCTCTACAAGCTGTCTTTAACGAAATGGATATTTCGCTGGGAGACAGCTATTTTTTTATCCAAATATGTCGTAAAACCCCATAGCTTTAGCTATGGGGTTTTACGACACGTCCATCGCATTTATGCAAGTAATCGAAGATGGACAAATATATACTTGTATTAATTTTGGAATAGCAATATAATACGAATATGAATACAATATATAAATCAAACAACAATGTCGTCTATTCCTGTAAATACCATGTGGTATGGTGTCCAAAATATAGGCGAAAAGTATTAACCAATGGCGTGGATGTCCGATTAAAGGAATTGCTTCTTGAGCACGCTGCAAATCTTTCTGTAGACATTCTGGAAATGGAAATCATGCCAGACCATGTACACATACTGATGGAAGCAGACCCGCAATTTGGCATCCACAAAGCTGTAAAGTCTTTAAAAGGTTATACCTCCAAGATTTTAAGGCAAGAGTTTCCATATCTTAGGACGAAAATGCCTACTCTTTGGACAAACAGCTATTTTGTATCTACAGAGGGTGATGCCCCACTGGAAGTTATCAAACAGTATATTGAGAACCAGAAAACCTCACAACGGCAAAAGGATAAACAGGGCTAATGAAAAAAGGTGTTAAATTCAGAATCTATCCAAACACGGAACAGCAAAACTTAATCAATCAGACACTTGGCTGTTGCAGACTCATCTACAACAAAGGTCTTGCTATGCGTAATGAAGCCTATGAGAATGGTAATAAAATTGGTTATTCCCAGACTTCCGCAATGCTGACGAAACTTAAAAAGTGTGGAGACTTTACCTTTTTGAAAGCGGTAGATTCTATTGCTTTGCAACAGTCTTTACGTGACCTCGATAGAGGGTTTGTAAACTTTTTTCAGAAACGTGCCGCACATCCGATATATAAGAGCAAGCATAACCGTCATCAGTCATACAGGACTGTAAACCAATGCGATAGTATCCGTATTGTAGGGAAATATATGAAACTTCCTAAACTTGGATTTGTTAAAATACGCCAATCCATGGAAGTGGGAAAAATCAACAATGCAACGATTGAACGTACTCCTACAAACAAGTATTTTGCGGTTCTAAATGTGGAGTTTGAACCACAGCCAAGACCAAACAATAGTGGCCGTATAGGTATTGATGTAGGTATTAAAGAATTTTACGCTGACAGCAACGGAAATGTTGTATCAAATCCAAAATATCTTGAAAGATCAATGCGTAAGCTGATTCGTGAGCAGCGTAAACTGTCAAGAAAGCAAAAAGGTTCTAATAACCGCAATAAACAGCGTGTTAAGGTAGCGTTAGTCTATGAAAAGATTACAAACCAAAGAAATGACTTTTTACAAAAGGAATCTACAAAACTGATTCGTGAAAACCAAACCATCTGTATTGAAGATTTAAAAGTAAAAAATATGATGCGCAATCACAAACTGGCACAGCATATCAGCTCAGCATCATGGTCGAAGTTTTTTGATATGCTTGTCTATAAATCTGCATGGTATGGGAATGATGTGATAAAGATACCAACCATGTATCCAAGCAGTCAGACCTGTTCCTGTTGTGGGTATAAGAATCCGTTGGTTAAGAATCTGGCAGTACGTATATGGGAATGTCCAGATTGCCATACCATACACGACAGAGATACCAATGCCAGCATGAACATTCTAAACAAAGGTTTGCAAATGCAGTCGGCATAACTATACAAAACTGCACCGTAGGGCATACGGAAACAGTATAATCTCGCTTGTGGACACTGTGTAAGACATTGAAATACCGTAAGGTATGAACCAATGCAGTAGTGGTTGAAGCAAGAATCCCCCTGCTTTAGCTGTGGGGAGTGTCAAGCAGATATTGAAATATAGATCTGAAAATTGAAATGAGAACGGATCGATCAGATGGAAACATACATCTGAAAAAGATACGATGCACTGTGGCTGGTCAAAGGCGGCAGAATGGAGGAATATTATGAGCTATGAATGGAAATGCAGAGTGCGTTACAGTGAAACCGGTATGGACGGGAAACTGACTCTGCCGGCATTGGTAAACTATTTTCAGGACTGCAGTACGTTTCATTCGGAAGCGCTTGGACTGGGATGGAAATATTTGTCTTCCAGAAAGAAAGCGTGGATGCTCTCCTCCTGGCAGATCGAAGTGAAACGCTATCCTTCTATGGGAGAGTATATCACGGTTAAAACGTGGCCCCATGCCTTTAAAGGTTTTTTGGGAGAAAGGAATTTTTTGCTTCTGGACGAAAAAGAAGAAGTTCTGGCATATGCCAATACGAATTGGATTTTTGTGGATTTGGAGACAGGACACCCGGCTAAGATTGATCAGGAAGAGCTTGAAAAATATAAGTTAGAAAATCCGTATGAGATGGAGTACGCTCCGAGAAAAATTCCTTTTCCGGAAGGCGGCACGCAGATGCCGGGATTTCAGATCAACAGCAGATATCTCGATACAAACCATCATGTAAATAATGAAGAATATATTGCAATGGCACAGGAATACCTGCCGGATGACTTTTGCGTCTGTTCGATGAGAGCAGAATATAAGAAAGCGGCGCTTCTGCATGATACCGTCATTCCGATTGTAAAGCAGGAGCCGGGATGCTGTCAGGTGGCATTGTGCGATGAGTCACAGAAACCATATGCAGTTGTTGTGTTGAAGGGGAGCTCAAAAACGGACAGCTTGCAGTCAGAGAAATGAGAAAATAGAGTGAGGAAATAGAAATATGCTGCAATTAGGGAAAAAACAGGAATTAACAGTGATAAAATGCGTCAATTTTGGCGTCTACCTTGCAGAAGGGGAGGGAGCCTCGGAAAAAGTGCTGCTTCCTCAAAAAGAAGTTCCGGAAAATGCGGAGCTGGGGACAAAAATAGAAGTTTTTCTTTATAAAGATTCCAAAGATCGAATGATCGCAACGACACGCAGACCAATGCTGGAACTTGGCGGCATCGCACAGCTGACAGTCAAAGAGGTTGGAAAAATTGGAGCTTTTCTGGACTGGGGACTGGAAAAAGATCTGCTCCTGCCATTTAAAGAGCAGACAAAGAGAGTGCGGGAGAATGATCAGATTCTGGTGGCTTTATACATTGATAAAAGCAGCCGCCTCTGTGCTACAATGAAGATTTATCCATACTTGTGCAAAGAGTCTTCTTATAAAAAAGACGATCATGTGACAGGAATCGTATATGAAATCAGCAAAACATTCGGCGCTTTTGTGGCTGTCGACGGAAAATATTCCGGTCTGATTCAGGCGAAAGAGGCAGGAGAGCGGTATCATGCAGGCGATGTGGTGCAGCTGCGAGTGACAGGCGTGAAGCCAGATGGGAAACTGGATTTGACCGCGAGAGAAAAAGCATATATTCAGATTGATGAAGACGCAGAAGCGGTCATGAGCGTGATTGAAGAATTTGAAGGCGTTCTGCCTTTCAATGATAAAGTTTCACCTGAGATTATCCAGAGAGAATTTGGTTTGAGCAAAAATGCTTTCAAACGTGCAGTAGGCCGTCTGCTGAAGCAGGGACGCATCGAGATTACAGAAAATAGAATTAAAAAATTAAAATAAAAGCCAGACAGGCGGACAAAACAAAAAGACAGGGGGATGCGAAAATGAAAAAGGCAATCAGCACAGATAAGGCTCCGGCAGCGATCGGGCCATATTCACAGGCAATCGAGATCAACGGGATGATTTTTACTTCAGGAGTAATTCCTGTAAATCCGGCAACAGGCGAGATACCAGAGGGTGTGGAAGCACAGGCAGATCAGGCGATTAAAAATCTTGTCAACCTTCTGACAGAAGCCGGAAGCAGTGCAGAAAAGGTAGTAAAGACAACGGTATTTATCAAAGAGATGAATGATTTTGGAAAAATCAACGAGATTTATGCAAAATATTTTACTGGCGTATATCCAGCCCGTTCCTGTGTGGAAGTGGCAAGACTGCCGAAAGATGTTCTGATTGAGATTGAGGCGATCGCGGAAAAATAAGAAATCTGTGATTGGAAAAAAATTCCATATGGGACGATCAGCTTTAGCGTAAATGCCTGTAAATATAGGTAGAAACTCACTATGGGCAGAGAGAAAAAGTTCTCTGAATGGTGAAATAATCACAGCATTTTTCGGGAAAATAAAAAAAAGTATGGAAATATTCCGAAATTGCGAAAATATAGTTGATTTTAAAGAAAAATTAGGTTATAGTTAGGGCGTAACAGGAAGGGATTTTTGAAAGGAGAGATTTGTATGAAGGTACAAAACATCACAGACATTGATAAATTCTTCAAAGTAATCGACAGCTGTAAAGGAAAGGTAGAGTTACTTACAGGAGAAGGAGACAGATTAAATCTGAAATCCAAACTTTCTCAGTATGTTTCTATGGCAAATATCTTCTCCAATGGTGAAATTCCAGAGCTGGAAATTGTAGCACATGAAAAAGAAGATATTGACAAACTGATTGACTTTATGATGAACAGCAATGTAAAATAAGTCATGGCTGTTCTGAAATGAAACAGAATTGATGCGGAGAAGAACACTCTGCCTGACATAAGAAGAAAAGGTCTGTATTTGGCACAGAAAAAGGTGTGTCGGATATGGGCTTTTTTTATTTTGCTCTTTTTTTGACATCCCTCTGGCTTTACCTCATGAGCAAATTCTGATATAATAAAAAATATAAAATTATATAGAAAAAGGAGAAGAAGTTTTGGATTCAATAGATTATTATGAGCGATATGCAAACGTATATTATGAGAACACAGTAGATGTCGATATGAGCGAAATCAGAAGCAAGTTTCTGGAGCTGCTTCCGGAAAATGCAGATGTGCTTGATCTTGGATGCGGTTCAGGAAGAGATGGAAAAGCTTTTGAGGATGCCGGATGCTATGTGACTTTGCTGGATGGATCAGCTGAAATGTGCAAGCTGGCAGAGATTACGATGGGCAAGGAAGTCCTGAATATGAGATTTGATGAGATGGACTTTGAAGAAGTGTTTGACGGAATCTGGGCGTGCGCTTCCCTGCTCCATGTGCCGGGAGAAGAGATGGATCAGATCATGCAGAAAGTATGCAGAGCGTTGAAGCCGGAAGGCATTTTATATGCTTCTTTTAAATACGGGGAAGGGGAAGAATATCGAAACCATCGCCTTTTTCATGATTATACACCGCAGTCTCTGGAACAGATGATGAGCAGACAAAGAGAGATGGATGTCTTGGAGACATGGATCAGCGACGATGTGAGAGACGGAAGAGATGAAAAATGGGTTAATATTCTTTTGAAGAAAAAAGAAAAGAGGTAAATATGGCAGAACAAAGCAATGCACAGAGAACGGTCAGAAATACAAACTGGCTGTTTCTGGGAAATTTATGTTTTGTGACAGCAGTATCTTTTTGGATGGGACGAAGCGGGATAGCTCTGTCAGGAGAGATAAATCTGATCGTTTCTCAGCTGCTGTTCTGGATTCCGATTGTGGTATATCTGGCTGTCACAAGAACAAATCCTCTGCGTCTGATTCCATTCCGCAAAATCTCTGTCTCCACGGCGCTGATGGTGATCTTATTTGCCATACTGCTGATTCCGGTGACGGCATGGATTAATCTCGTATCTATGCTGTTTGTGGAGAATACGGTGATAGAGATTGATCAGCAGATGACAGGAAATACCCTTGTCTTAAATCTGGCGCTGATGGCAGTTTTGCCTGCCATCTCAGAGGAGTGTATGGTGCGGGGCGTGTATTTTCAGCAGTATAAATCAGGAGGAATCTTAAAAGCTGCTGTGATCAGCGGCGCAGTTTTTGGATTCATGCATCTGAATTTTAACCAGTTTTCCTATGCGCTGGTGTTGGGAATGGTTTTTGCATTGCTGGTTGAGGCGACGGGAAGTATTTTTTCTTCTGTGATTGCCCATTTTACGTTCAATGCGCAAAGTGTAGTGACTTTGTGGATTCAGAATCACATTTTCGCTTCAGCGGGAGAGGCAACTCTTGAGCAGGTGACAAGAGCGGATTTGATAGAAATGCTGATGGGGTATACAACATTTGCCTGCATCATGGGTGTGCTTGCTTTTGGTGTATTTTTGTGGATTGTTCATCATTGCGGTTCAGAAGATCATATGAAGCAGATTTTTCTGAAGAGACAATCAGCAGATGGAAAAAAAGTAAAGATGGTTACTCCGGCATTTGCAGCGGGGGCTGTCTTTGCAGTGGGAATTATGATTTTAATGGAAAGAATTGTATAGTTCAGTCCAAAATAAAAATGGCAGAAAAATAGAGAGAAGTCTTCCTGCTTTTAACAATGGAAACAGGAAAATTTCTCTGTTTTTTTCTTCATAATCAGTTGATTTATGAACAATAAAAACAGAAAGGAAAAAATAGAAGAAAGGAGATCAGCGATGAATTTTACTCATTTACACACGCACACGGAGTACAGTCTTTTAGATGGATCAAACAAGATCAAAGAGTATGTCGCCCGTGTCAAAGAATTGGGAATGGACAGCGCGGCGATCACAGACCATGGTGTGATGTTTGGCGTGATTGATTTTTACAAAGAAGCGAAAGCAGCTGGAATCAATCCTATTTTGGGCTGCGAAGTATATGTGGCGCCAAATTCCAGGTTTGACAGAGAAGCAGGAGGAGATGACAGATATTATCATCTTGTACTCCTGGCTGAAAATAATACCGGTTATCAGAATTTGATGAAGATTGTGTCAAAAGGATTTGTGGAAGGATTTTACTACAAACCGCGTGTAGATAAAGAAATTTTACGCAAGTATCACGAGGGCATTATCGCTCTGAGCGCTTGTCTTGCAGGAGAAGTACAGAAATACCTGACCAGGGGAATGTATGAGGAAGCAAAAAAATCTGCGCTTGAATATGAAGAAATTTTTGGAAAGGGAAATTTCTTTCTGGAGATTCAGGATCATGGCATACCGGCGCAGAAGACAGTCAATCAGCAGCAGCTGAGACTAAGTCAGGACACAGGCATTCCGCTTGTGGCGACGAACGACGTGCATTATACCTATGCAGAAGATGCAGAACCTCATGATATTCTTCTGTGCCTTCAGACAGGAAAAAAACTGGCGGATGAAAACAGAATGCGCTATGAGGGCGGACAGTATTATGTCAAGTCATATGAGGAGATGGCACAATTATTTCCATATGCTCTGGAGGCGCTGGAAAACACAAATAAGATTGCAAAGCGATGCCATGTGGAAATTGAATTTGGCGTGACAAAACTGCCGAAATTTGATGTTCCGGACGGATATACCTCATGGGAATATCTGAACAAACTGTGCAGAGAAGGTTTAGAAAGAAAATATGAAAATCCAACGCCTGAGCTGGTTCAACGCCTGGAATATGAGCTTGGCGTTATCAAAGAGATGGGATATATCGACTATTTTCTGATTGTATGGGATTTTATCCACTATGCAAGAGAAAAAGGAATTATGGTAGGACCGGGACGAGGCTCCGCAGCAGGAAGCGTGGTTTCCTACACACTGGATATCACAAAATTAGATCCGATGAAGTATGATCTTTTGTTCGAGCGATTCTTAAACCCGGAACGTGTCTCCATGCCGGATATTGATATCGATTTTTGTTTTGAGAGAAGACAGGAAGTGATTGATTATGTGGTAGAAAAATATGGAAAAGACAGAGTAGTACAGATCGTGACATTTGGTACGCTGGCTGCGAGAGGTGTTATTCGAGATGTCGGGCGTGTGATGGATTTACCGTATGCGATGGTGGACAATATCGCAAAGATGATACCGAACGAATTAAATATCACGATTGATAAGGCTTTGAAAAAGAGCACGGAGCTGCGAAAGGCGTATGAGGAAGACAGTCAGATTAAAAAACTGATTGATATGGCAAAACGTCTGGAAGGATTACCTCGTCATACATCGATGCACGCAGCAGGCGTCGTGATCAGTCAGAAAAATGTGGATGAGTACGTTCCGCTTTCAAGGGCATCTGACGGCTCTGTCACAACGCAGTTTACAATGACGACATTGGAAGAGCTTGGGCTTCTTAAAATGGATTTTTTAGGACTTCGAACGTTGACCGTAATTCAGAAAGCAGTAGAACTGGCAGAAAAAAGTTCTGGAAAGACGATTGATATCGACCACATTAATTATAATGACCGCGAAGTGCTTGCTTTGATCGGAAGCGGAAAGACAGAAGGAATTTTCCAGTTGGAGAGTGGCGGCATGAAAGGGTTCATGAAGGAACTCAAACCGCAGAGTTTGGAGGATATCATTGCGGGAATCTCTCTGTACCGTCCAGGTCCGATGGAATTTATTCCGCAGTATATTCAGGGAAAAAATCATCCGGAGAGTATAAAATATGACTGCGAGAAACTGGAGCCTATTCTGGAAGCGACATACGGATGTATTGTCTATCAAGAACAAGTTATGAGAATTGTCCGTGACCTTGCGGGATATACGCTTGGAAGAAGCGATCTTGTGCGCAGGGCAATGTCAAAGAAAAAAGCGGAAGTTATGGCAAAGGAACGTCAGAATTTTGTATATGGAAATCCGGAAGAAGGAGTTCCGGGATGTATCAACAATGGAATTTCAGAAGAGACCGCAAATAAAATTTTTGACGAGATGACAGACTTTGCAAGATATGCGTTTAATAAATCACATGCTGCCGCATACGCAGTTGTCTCCTATCAGACTGCGTGGCTGAAATATTACTATCCAGTGGAATACATGGCGGCGCTTATGACGTCTGTAATTGAAAATCCAGGTAAGGTCGCAGAATACATTCTGACGTGCCGTCAGATGGGAATTACCATTTTGCCGCCTGATATCAATAAAGGAGACCGAACATTCTCTGTAGATGGGAAAGCGATTCGTTATGGTCTGTCCGCAATCAAAAGTGTCGGCGGAACAGTGATTGATAAGATTGTAAAAGAGAGAAGGGAGAATGGAAGCTTCACTTCACTGAAAGACTTTATCGACAGAGTCTCTGACAAGGAAGTAAATAAAAGAGCGATCGAGAATCTGATTAAATCGGGCGCATTTGACAGCCTTGGCGCAAAAAGAAAGCAGCTTCTTATGGTTTATGAGCGACTGATGGACAGCATAAATAAAGAAAAGAAGACGATGATTGCAGGTCAGCTCAGCCTGTTTGATTTTGCAGGTGAAGAAGAGAAGAAGGAATACGAAATTCAGCTTCCGGATGTGGAAGAATACGAAAAAGAGGAACTTCTTGCTCTTGAAAAAGAGGTGCTTGGTATTTATGTAAGCGGTCATCCGCTTGAAAAATATGAAGCGCAGTGGAGGCGTCAGATTTCAGCAGTGACAGCAGATTTTATGCTGGATGAGGAGACAGGATTCTCAAAAGTGATCGATGGAAAACGTGAGATTATAGGAGGAATGATTGCCTCCAAGACCATCAAATATACAAAAAATAATAAGACGATGGCATTCTTTACGCTGGAAGATCTTGTGGGAAATGTAGAAGTAGTTGTATTTCCGAGAGATTATGCGAAATACGGTCATTTGATTGAAGAAGATACAAAGGTATTTGTGCAGGGAAGAGTTTCAAGCGAAGAAGACCGGGCAAGCAAATTGATCTGTGAAAAGATATGGGCATTTGAGAAGATGCCAAAAGAATTATGGATTCAGTTTTCCAATCTGGATGATTTTAATAAGATGGAGACAAAACTGTACAGCTTTCTAAAAGATTCAGACGGAAAAGATCCGGTTGTGATTTATATTCGAGATCCAAAGGCGATCCGCAGATTGCCGGAAGGATGGTCCGTAAATGCAGATGAAACGCTGGTAAACAGACTGGCGGCAGCTTTTGGCAGCGAGAATATAAAAGTTGTAGAAAAGAGTATTGAAAATGTCGGAAAAATGAATTAGAATGTTAAGGAATATAGAGTAAAGATATCGGTGTAGGGACCTATAAAAACAGGAGGTAATGACATGTCAAAGGAAATTAATACCATAGGAGTTTTGACGAGCGGCGGAGATGCCCCAGGAATGAATGCCGCAATTCGTGCAGTTGTCAGAAAAGCACTCAGTGAAGGAAAAAAAGTAAAAGGAATCTATAAAGGCTACAACGGTCTTTTAAATGAAGAAATCAGAGATTTAACAGCAAGAGACGTATCGGATACCATCTCAAAAGGCGGTACGGTTCTTTATACAGCACGCTGCTCTGAATTCCGCACAGAGGAAGGACAGAGACGCGGCGCAGAAGTCTGCAAAAAACATGGAATTGATGGTCTGGTTGTTATCGGAGGCGACGGATCTTTTGCCGGAGCACAGAAGCTTGCAAATTTAGGTATTAATACAGTTGGCGTACCAGGAACAATCGACCTGGATATCGCATGTACAGAATATACGATTGGATTCGATACAGCTGTAAATACAGCAATGGAAGCAATCGACAAAGTGCGTGATACATCTACATCTCATGAACGCTGCAGTATCATTGAGGTTATGGGAAGAAATGCAGGATATATCGCTTTATGGTGCGGTATCGCAAATGGTGCGGAAGATATTCTGCTTCCTGAAAAATATGATTATGATGAGCAGAAACTGATCAGCAATATTATTGCTACAAGAAAACGCGGTAAAAAACATCATATCATCATCAATGCTGAGGGAATTGGACATTCCACAAGTATGGCACGCCGTCTGGAAGCTGCTACAGGCGTTGAGACAAGAGCAACTATTCTGGGACATATGCAAAGAGGAGGAAGCCCGACATGTAAAGACAGAGTATATGCTTCCATGATGGGTTCCTATGCAGTTGATCTGTTATGCGCAGGAAAGACAAACCGTGTTGTCGGATATCGTCATGGAGACTTCCAGGATTTTGATATCGATGAAGCGCTTGCTATGCAGAAGAGTATTCCGGAATATTGGTACAGAGTAAGTAAAGCATTATCCATCTAATCAATGTAATATTCCCAAAAGCAACGATGAGGGCGACCGATAAGATTTGCCAGGAATTTACTCAGGATAAATAGATAAGAAAATAAATTGTGGAAGCCCTCCTTTTCTGGTAAAATAAAGGAAAAGGGGGGCTTTTTGTATGGGAGTAAAAACATACAAAAAAGGAAACGAGATAGAGAGAGCTGTTTATAAAAAAGCAGAACAGAAAGAAAGGAAAAAATATGATTACCAGCATAGCAAATCAGCAGATTAAAAATATTATACGGTTGGAAAAAAAAGGAAAAGCCCGAAAAGAACAGGATGTCTTTCTCGTAGAGGGAATTCGGATGTATCAGGAGGCGCCGAAGGAGAAGATTGTAAAAACATATGTTTCAGAAAGCTTTTATAAAAGAGAAAAAGAAATGCTTTCCGGCAAGGACGTCGAGATTGTGGAAGATCGTGTGTTTCAGAGCGCATCGGATACTATGACCCCACAGGGAGTTTTAAGCATTGTAAAACAGTATCACTATAAATTGGAGGAGTTCTGGAAAAAAGAGAATCCTTTTTTCTTAGTTCTGGAAAATCTTCAGGATCCAGGAAATATGGGGACAATTTTCAGAACGGCAGAGGGAGCCGGAGTCGATGGGATTTTTCTGAGTAAAGACTGCGTGGATCTTTACAACCCTAAGGTGATTCGCTCCACAATGGGGTCAATCTACAGGATGCCATTTCTGTATGTGGATTCAGCGCAGGAGACAGTGGAGGAACTGAAAAAAAGGGGAATCCGTGTTTTTGCCGCACACCTGAAAGGGAAAAATAATTATGATAATGAAAACTACTGCAAAGGGACTGCATTTTTAATCGGAAATGAAGGGAATGGTCTGACGGATGAACTTGCATCGAAAGCAGACTGTTATGTAAAAATTCCAATGGAAGGAAAGGTAGAATCATTAAATGCAGCCATAGCAGCAGGAATTTTAATGTATGAAGTCAACAGACAGAGAAGGGGAGGACGATAGAAGAAGAGAAAAAGGGTATGAAATCAAAAAAATACAGAATATACAGAAGGAGGAAATGATATGAAAGCAGGCAAAAAGCCAGATGGCAGTCCGTACAAAAGCTGGCAGAGAATGCTGGCAGTGGTGCTTACTGTGGCAATGATGTTCACGATATTGCCATCTGATGTAACAGCAGAAGAGAGCGTGCATGGAACGCCGAATAAAGAATTACTGTCTGATACACTTATATCTTCTGAGGAATGGACGGAGAGTGAAACACAGACAGAAACACAGGAGCAAACCGAAACGGAAATACAGACAGAGATGCAGGCACAGACAGAGAGTGAAGATCAGACGGAGACGCAGGCGCAGACA
>JAUNDP010000047.1 GCA_030526005.1 Eubacteriales bacterium | reverse complement strand
GCGGATTAGGAACTTTCATCCATTAGCAACGTGCGCCGCAAGGCGCACTAAAAAACGAGCCGGAAGTCTGTTTTAAGATTTCCGGCTCGTTTTTTAAAAGATAAGCCACACTGTCTGTTTCTATTTTTTTAATAATTTTCTGCCTTTACTTCAAAGTAACTCTGTGGATGCGCACACGCCGGACAGATTTGCGGAGCAGATGTTCCCACTACAATATGGCCGCAATTTCTACACTCCCATACCTTTACTTCACTTTTCTCAAATACTTTTGCAGTTTCTATGTTTTTAAGCAGTTCTCTGTATCTCTCCTCATGGTGCTTCTCAATATCAGCTATGAGACGGAATTTTGCAGCAAGTTCCGGAAAACCTTCTTTTTCTGCTGTTTCTGCAAATCCTGCATACATATCTGTCCACTCGTAGTTTTCTCCTTCAGCGGCAGCCTGCAGATTATGCGCTGTGTCACTGATACCATTTAATTCCTTAAACCAGATCTTTGCATGTTCTTTTTCGTTATCGGCTGTCTTCTGGAATAAGGCAGCAATCTGCTCATATCCCTCTTTCTTTGCAACAGAAGCAAAAAATGTATATTTATTTCTTGCTTCTGACTCGCCTGAAAATGCCATTCTTAAATTTTTTTCTGTCTGTGTTCCTGCATATTTGTTCTGAGCCATAAAATTGATCCCTCTCTTTCAAAAATCGCTTTCAACAGAAGCTGGCTTATCTTCATTTTATTATTTTGCTGTAAATAGAAGTTTGTTTTTCTTCTATATTGTTTCATTCTTTGCAAGAATCATTCCATATTCATGTAATCTTTTTCAGAATATCTTATCCATTTATCCGCTCCAGACACGTTACAACTTCCACATGTTCCGTCTGTCCGAACATATCAACCGGTTCTATCTTTTTTACTCGATATCCTTTTCGTACCAGAATTTTCAGATCTCTCGCCAATGTTTCCGGATTGCATGAAATATAGACAATTTTCTCTGGTTTCATCATACCCAGCGTATCCAAAAATTCTCTGCTGCTTCCTTCCCTTGGCGGGTCCATGATGACAGCATCCACTTTTTCAGAATTTCTATTCATCTCTGTCAGAAATTTTCCAGCATCCTGACAGTAAAACTGAATGTTTTTGACCTGATTTCTCTTTGCATTTAATATAGCATCTTTCACAGCTGCCGGATTGACCTCTACCCCAATTACTTTTTTGACATGATCGCTTGCGATCAGCCCAATCGTTCCAATTCCGCAATACGCATCCAAAATCGTCTCTTTTCCTGAAAAATTTGCCATCTTTAAAGCTTTCGTATATAAAATTTCTGTCTGTTTTGGATTTACCTGATAAAAGGATTTCGGTGAAATACGAAAGACTTTTCCGCACAGCGTATCTTCAATATATCCTTTTCCATACAGGATATGTTCTCTTTCTCCCAAAATCATACTGGTTCTTTTATCATTTATGTTATGCACAACCGTCGTAATCTCAGGATGTGCCGCTCTGAGCGCTTTCACAAAATTATTTTTGGATGGGAAGATCGGTGATCCTGTCACCAGAACAACCATCACCTCTCCACTCGAAAACCCTGTTCTCACAAGAACGTGACGAAACAATCCATATCCTGTGTCTTCATCATACGTCTTAATCTTAAAGGATCGAAGCAATTCCCGTATAGTTACAATAATCTGATCTGCTTTCGGATCTTGAATCAGACATTCGTCAACCGGAACAATTTTATGTGTTCCGGCCTGGTAAAATCCTGAGACAATTTTCCCCTGTCTTGTATATCCATAGACAGCATGTGCTTTATTTCTGTAATGCCACGGATCTTTCATTCCGGCGATAGGGGAAACTTTTCCAAATTCCCTAAGCAATTCTTCTACTCTTTTTTGTTTCCAGATCAGCTGTTTTTCATAAGACATTCTCTGCAGCTGACATCCCCCGCATTTTTTCTGATGCGGACAAATTTTTCTGTCTTTTTCCATTTGATTTTTCTCTCTATTTTTCTAAAAATTTACGATATTTTCCCCATATTGCTGACTGAAAATAGCAATATGCTTTATCAAATACAAATAATATAATCTGTCCTGCAGCAATCAGAGCTATTTTCACGCCGGTATGATAAGTGCCGCTGTAGAAAAGCTGCGGCAAAAACAATACGGCTGGAATATACATGATATTAAACAGCACATATTTTACAATCCAAAATTGTTTTGTCCAGTTCTTATTGGCATCTTTTTTTGTCATCTTATTCCAGACAGCGTCGCTTCCCCAGATATAAAATGCCATAATTCCATATGTCACACAGTATAATTTATCAGGAGCCAGAATCAGCCCTAAAATCTCACTGGCCAGAAAAAAACCGAATCCCATGGAAATCCCATATTCGCGCACTGCAATTCCGGTACAGAAAGACGCAGCGGCAAGAAAAAACAAAGTACTGACATCAATCACTTTACTCAGCACCAGTAAAATTTCGCAGATTGCCAAAAGCAATCCTAAAAAAGCCATTTTTTTTGCATTTACATGCATGGACACATATCGCCTCCCATACATTCACACATAGAGTCTGCGCACCACAGATCACAGCAGCAGTTTCCTGTAGTGAGACCGCCTCCGCCATACGGTGTTCCTGCTCCCTGATAGCGATTTCCTCTCAGTTTTAACTGATTTAAAAATCCCAAGTATTCTGCATTTCCAGGTTCCATTGATGCTGCCTGCTGCGCATGGTTCATCGCATCAATATTATTTCCGATTCCCTGGCTTGCCACAGCATAATAATAGTGCCACTGTGCATTCTGAACGGAGATTCTGGAGAGCAGGCTGAGAGCTTCACGATAATGACCGGAATTAATATAGTTGCGCACGGCCACCATCTCTACACTGGCGCTGTCGCCGCTGGATGTACTTGTCTGATTTGATCGGAATCCTCCGGAAAATCCATGTTCTCTTTCATCCATAATCTGCTTGTATGCTTCCTGGACTTCTTTAAATTTTTCTTCTGCCAGATCCGAAAGCGGATTATTGACATAAGAATCCGGGTGATATTTCCGGCTCAATTCCCGGTATGCTTTCTTTACTTCATCATTTGATGCATTCGGAGAAATACCTAATATTTTGTATGGATCACTTATCATCTTTCTTTTCTTCCTTTATCTTTAAATTTTTCTTTTCCTGTATCAGTTTATATTTGTTCCAAACTCCCGCATATAAAATATTTTTCAGAATCTCAGCATACTCTACGCATGGAAGTTTCTCAAAATGTTCCATGCAGTCTGCCATCATCATAGTTAGCATCGTCTGACAGATTTCCTCAAAATTTTTTTCATGACGGATTGTTATCAGAGGATTATAATTTCCCTCTTCTATATCTTTTTCCAAATCATCATACGCATCCATCAGATAAATAAACTTTCCAAGGTAAAATCCCATTTTTCTAAGCTCGGATGACCAGATATCTTCTCTATATACCAGAATCTCCGCCATCAGTTTTCCAAAACTTCCTGAAACCTCATCCAGATCCTGCACTCTTTTCTTTTCCAGTTCTGACAGTTCTTTCAGACAGCGCTCTATCTTTGTGCACTTTTTAGGGTATTGTTTTTTTACTTTTTCATAGCGCTTATGAAAGCTGCGAATCCCAATCATTGCCTTTTTTTGATGCTCATCTTTCCAGTCGTCCACAAAATGATGGTAGGTAAGCAAAATATTCATATCTGCCGCATACTCGCTGATCTCATTGATCAAAGTTTCTTTTTTTCTGACCGGATGGATCATACAGTGATATGATGCACGCTCTGTCTTACATTCATATAAAGAAGTCAAAAGTAAAACTACAAATGTCATATCATAAGACAATGTCATCTGGCCTGAAATTCCATACTTCTGTTTCAGAGCATGGCAAAGTCCGCAATAGTATTGATTATACACTGCAAAATCTTTCATTTTCATTTCAGGCTTATAAATCGTTACATATCCAAACATACTTCTATTCCTTCTATCGTGTTTGAGATCATTTTATATTCTTTTTAAGTGTACACGATTGCTCGTATTTTGTAAAGCAGACATTCTCATATGGCTGATCAGCTTCTTTCTCATCAGTCTGCTTTCAGAGTTGTTCCGGTAATCTGAATCTGACACATTTTCATTGCTTCCAGTGCATTGTCATGGCTTTTCGGGGTCACTCCGGCACAGCACAAGGCATCCACAACAATCGGCACCTCTGGAAGCGCTGCTTTTAAAAGCAGTGCATTTGAAATCACACAGATATCTGTACAAAGCCCTGCCAGTTCAATCGCCTCGATCTTTTCTTTCTGATCTAGCTTTGTCAGATAATGGGCCAGTTCTGGTGAGCCAAAAGACACCTTATTAAAAATAACTGCATGACTTTTCGCTGCAAGTTCTGCAATTCGTTCCTCCAGCTGCCATCCATCGCTTCCTTCTACACAGTGAACCACAGGCAGATTCTTTCCTTCCTGCGTCTCCAGGTAATTTTTCTGATGTGTATCCCTTGTATACAAAACTTCCCCGTCAAATTTCTCTATTTTTTCTGCCACGCGTTCTACAATCTGCTGTGCCTCTTTTGTTCCAAGCGCTCCATTCACAAAATCTTTCTGCATATCTACAATCACTAAAATTTTTTTCATATAATGCCTTCTTCTCCTTTCCCGCTCACTCTGTCTTTCCAATTCTTTTCCGTCCAGTCACCTGCCGGCATCACCCTGCAAACTGGCTGTTATATAGTGTAGCATAAAATCCATTCTTTTTCATCAATGTTTCATGATTTCCCTGTTCAATCACCGCTCCGTCTTTCATCACCAGTATGACATCTGCTTCTCTGATTGTGGAGAGGCGATGCGCTACAATAAAGCTGGTTCTTCCCTTCATCATCTTTGCAAAAACATCCTGTATTTTCAGTTCTGTTCTCGTATCGATGGATGATGTTGCCTCGTCTAAAATCAGCATCGGAGGCAGACACAGCATTACCCTTGCGATACACAGAATCTGTTTTTGTCCCTGTGAGAGATTTCCTCCGTCTTCTGTGATTACCGTGTCATATCCATCCGGAAGTCTCTTGATAAAACTATGTGCATGTGCCATTTTTGCCGCATGGATTACTTCCTCTTCTGTGGCATCCGGTTTTCCCATCGCAATATTTTCACGGATTGTTCCTGTCTTAAGCCATGTATCCTGCAATACCATCCCATAGCTTGTGCGAAGACTTTTTCTCGTCACATTCCGTATGTCTCTTCCTTCAACTGAAATTTTTCCTTCATCCACATCATAGAAACGCATCAGCAGATTGATCATCGTCGTTTTTCCGCACCCTGTCGGTCCTACGATTGCCACTCTCTGTCCCGGTTTCACATTCAGATTAAAGTTTTCAATTAAATTCTGATTTGGCGTATAAGAAAATTTCACATGATCCAGACATACATTTCCATCCACACATTCCAGTATACTGGCTCCTTCTTTTTCCGGCGTCTGAGGCGTCTCTTCAATCAATTCAAAGATTCTTGCGGCACATGCAAGTGCATTCTGCATTTCTGTCACAACGCCTGATATTTCATTGAATGGCTTTGTATATTGATTTGCATAGCTTAAAAAGCAGGAAAGCTGGCCTACGCTGATTCCTCCTGTAATTGCAGATAATGCGCCTGTAATTCCCACTCCTGTATATACAAGACTGTTTACAAACCGTGTCGCCGGATTTGTAAGAGAGGAAAAGAAAATTGCTTTTAAAGAATATTTGCCCAGTCTTTCGTTGATATCGTCAAACTGTTCCATTGCTTCTTTTTCATGTTGAAAAGCCTGCACTACTTTTTGATTTCCGATCATTTCTTCGATAAATGCAGTCTGTTCTCCGCGTGTTTCCGACTGAAGTTTAAACATAGTATATGTTCTTTTTGCGATAAAACTGGCCACTAAAAGAGAAACCGGCGTAATCACCACAACTACCAAAGTGATTTTTACATTCACACTGAGCATAAATCCAATCGTTCCAAAAATAGTAATCACTCCTGTAAACAGCTGCGTAAATCCCATCAAAAGTCCGTCCGAAAACTGATCCGCGTCCGCTATGACACGGCTGACAATCTCTCCATAGGAATGCGTATCAATATATTTTAAAGGCAAAATTTCAATTTTTTCAAACGCTTCTCTTCGGATATCCTGAACGACATGATACGCTGTCTTATTATTACTGATATTCATAATCCACTGTGCAGCCGCTGTGAGCAAAATCACAATCCCCATTTTTTTCAAAATCTGAGCAATCACCTCAAAATCTACGTTTCCCGGTTCTAAAATATGGTCGATTGCATTTCCTGTAAGAATCGGAAAATACAGAGTCAGAGCTACAGAGACAGATGCCGCTGCAACCGACAGCACAACATAAAGCCAGTATTTCCGAATACGATGCAGAATTTTTTTCAATGTTTCTTTCTGATTTACTTTTTTCTCCATCTCTATGCCTCCTCCTTCTTAAACTGTGAATAATAAATTTCCTGATATACGCTGCAATTTTTTAACAATTCTTCATGTGACCCAATTCCAGCCACTTCTCCGTCATCCAGCACTACAATCTGATCTGCGTGCTGAAGCGAAGATGTTCTCTGTGAGACAAGAAAAACTGTCGTCTTTCCTTCCATATCACGAATGGCACGGCGCAACTTTGCATCTGTCGCAAAGTCAAGAGCAGATGCGCTGTCATCTAAAATCAGAATATCCGGTGACTTTACCACTGCTCTGGCAATCGTCAGACGCTGTCTCTGACCTCCTGAAAGATTTTTTCCGCCCTGACCAACCATAAAATCAAGCCCGCTTTCTTTCTTTTTTACAATATCGCCAGCCTGTGCAATCTCCAATGCACCATACATTTCTTCTTCTGAGGCATCTTTTTTTCCCCATGACAGATTGTCACGGATTGTCCCTTTAAACAGCACTGCTTTCTGCATGACAATCCCTACTTTCCGGCGCAGTTCCTCTAAAGAGTAAGTTCTTACATCTCTTCCATCCACAAATACAGTTCCCTGTGTTGCATCATAAAAACGTGGGATCAGATGGACAAGGGACGTCTTTCCCGATCCTGTTCCTCCGATGATACCAATCGTCTGTCCCTTTTTTACTTTCAGATTGATCTGTTTCAGTGAATCATCTCCTGCATTTTTATAGCGAAGATTGACATTTCTAAATTCCACTGCAATCTCTTCCTCTTTTTTTGTCTGGTCTCCTGTCCTGATAATCTCTTCCTCTTTCATACTTCCTTCTATATCCAGTACGTTTTCGATTCTTTTTGCACAGGCAAGCGCCTTCGTCACTGTGATAATCAGATTGGCAAGCTTCACCAGCTCAATCAAGATCTGGGACATATAATTTACAAGGGCAATGACCTCGCCCTGTGTAATCTTTCCTGCATTGACCTGCAATCCCCCCTGCCAGATCAGCGCTGCGACTGCAAGATTTAAGATGATATAGGTGAGCGGATTCAGCAGACTTGAAATTTTTCCGACATAGATCTGGATTTTTGTTAAATCCTGATTGCTCCTTTTAAAACGCTCTTTTTCTTCCTCTTCTTTTCCAAAAGCACGAATGACACGAACACCTGTCAAGTTTTCTCTTGTCACCCCCAGCACACGGTCAAGACCTGCCTGCACCTTTCGATAAAAAGGAATCGTGATCAGCATGATTCCAAAGACGACGACAGAAAGCAGTGGAATGGTAACTACAAAAATGAATGCTGCTTTCACATCAATCGTAAATGCCATCACCATTGCGCCGAGCACGATAAATGGCGAGCGCAGAAAAAGCCGCAGAACAAGATTGACGCCCGACTGAACCTGGTTGACGTCGCTCGTCATTCTTGTGATTAGAGTAGAGGTTCCGACCGTATCCATCTCTGTAAACGAAAAAGATTGAATATGTTCAAACAGAGCATGGCGCAATTTTGTAGAAAATCCGACTGCAGCCTTTGCTGCAAAATATTGTGCGGTGATGGAGCACACAAGGCCAATAACTCCAAGAGCAATCATGACGATGCACATGGAAATCACATATTTTTTATTTCCATCTGCAATTCCCTTATCAATGATTGCAGCCATGACAAGCGGAACAAACAGCTCAAAAGATGCTTCCAGAAGTTTGAACAATGGACCTAAAATACTTTCTTTTTTATAATCTTTTAAATAAACAAGTAATCTCTTCATATTTTCTCCTTTCTCTCTTGTTTTCTTTTCTTTCTTATATTATCATAGAAAATATTATATGAAAATTATTATAAAAATATAGTTTCTATATTTTTTACATATAATTATATTTGGCAAGAAAGGACTTAGCGATCATGGACTTAAAACGCCTCTATTATTTTGTTACTATTGTAAATGAAGGAAACATTTCACACGCTGCAAAAAAACTGCATATGTCGCAGCCCCCTCTCAGCACACAGATGCGTCTTTTGGAAAAAGAACTCTCCTGTACTTTGTTTGAACGCGGTTCCCGTCAGATCCGCCTGACAGAAGCCGGAAAGCTTCTGTATGAACGCGCTCTGACCATGCTGGAATTGTCCAGCCAGACAAAAAAAGAATTGCTCAACTATCGAAATGGGACAAGCGGAACGGTTCGTCTTGGCGTCATCTCTTCTGTCAGCTGTACTCTTTTAAATTTATGGATTAAGCATTTTCATCATAAATATCCTGAAATTCAATTTGAGCTTTTTGAAGGAAACACATATCAGCTCTTAGAACAGTTAAAAGCAAATGTGATTGAACTTGCGATCGTTCGCACTCCTTTCCACACCGCTCCTTTTGAATGTACTTTTCTGCAGGACGAACCTATGCTTGCTGTAGGACATAAAATTTACTTTGACGGTCTTCCGGAACATGAAATTTTTTTGTCCCAGATTTATCAAAAGCCTCTGATTCTTTATCGCAGATGGGAATCCATTATTTTAGAACTGTTCCAGCAGCAAGATCTTCATCCCCATATTTTCTGCAAAAATGATGACGCACGCACGACTGCATACTGGGCAGATGCCGGGCTTGGCATAGGAATCATACCTGCATCGGCTCTAAAAATGATCCAAAATCCGGATACTATCTGCAAAGAAATCCGTGATGACCGGCTTCATTCTAAAATTTCTGTCATTCATAATAAAAATGGATATCTCTCCCCCATTGTCAAAGAATTTTTAAATTTTATTCAACAGATTTAACAGCTCTCCAGAGCAAAAAATCTTCCACATGAAAAAAACAGAGCAGAAAATTTTGCTCTGTTTTTTCCTATTGTGGTTTTTCTTTTTTTAATGATAGAAAAGTATTTTTTCCGTCCTTCTCATGAATTGCTTCCGTTCCGGCAGAAAGAGCAGTTTCATAATACCAGATCTTGTAATCAATCTCATCCATGAACCCTTGCAGTTCTTTCATTTGATCCTGTACACGCTCTTTTTGCTGTTTAAACATATTCAGGCGCTTCTCCAGTGTAGAATCGCCCTCCATACACCAATTAATAAATTTCTTGATATCTTTGATTGACATTCCAGTATTTTTCAGACAGCTGATCACAGCAAGCCATTCCAAATCACTATCTTTAAATATCCGAAAGCCTGACGGCGTTCTTTCTACAAATGGCAACAATCCCTCCTTATCATAATACCGTAAAGTGTACGCCGATAATCCTGCTTTCTTCGCTGCTTCTCCAATAGAATATCCCATACCATTTTCCTTCCAATTTCTTTTATCAAAGATTTCTAATCATTCCCATCGCCAAATCCATGGGACTCTTTGAGTCATCTCTCCGTAGAAATTTTTCATATGCTTCTCATTTTACACGTTCCAGGTACATGAACCATTTACATGAAAGCTTCCTTCATCTCCCGCAAAATTCCTCAAAGCTAATTGGATTGTTTCTGTCTGAGACAGACAGACCAATAAAGCTTATCTTTCTAATTATTCTTTTTTGAGCACTCGAATAGACACAGCTGTCTATACATGATACATTTTAATTAATATGTAATATGAATGCTCATCTGCGTTCACAAAAAAACAGCGACCCTATTTTATTTTGTAATTTTCAAGCCTTATAAACCATATTGAAGTTTTTCCACATGAACCCTACTTTATTGTTTATATTTTATCATATAGAGTAAACTCTAAGTCAATATAGCATTGCCAATTTTTGATCTTTTCCCTGAAATCTTCCAGATATCGTAAAATTTTTTGCAAAAAACAGAATATTTTATTGTCAATCTCTCAATAATTTTTCAACAGGCACTTCCAGAATATCCGCAATATGAAATAATAATTCCAAAGAAATCCCTTTTTCTATCCCTGCCGCTTCAATGTTACTTATATGCGTCCGGCTGATTCCTGCTTTCTTTGCCAGATCCATCTGCGTCAATCCTTTTTGTTTTCTATATCTGGCAATCTGGAGTCCCAGATTCCGAAACCGTTCTGTATATTCTGACCTCATCTCATATTCTCCCATCTCTTTTATCCATAAGCTCTTATATACCTTTCTATTATAGCGAAATATTTCCCGCCAAGCAAGCAAAGGGCCGCTGCAAACCGCATCTGCTCTTGATGCCGTGCTGCAACAGCCCTTCCTGTCTCTTTCTTCTTATCAATATTTGCTCAATACTTGCTCTAACTCTTCTCTGGAACGAAGACCTACAAAACGTTCCGCTTCTTTTCCATCTTTAAAAATCAAAAGAGTCGGAATACTCATAACCCCAAACTGGGCAGCCAGTTCCGGCTGTTCATCCACATCAATTTTTCCTACGTTTACTCCTGCTGCTGCCATCTCTTCCAAAATCACACCCTGTCTTTTACAAGGCATACACCAGGTAGCCCAGAAATCAATCACGATCACTTCTTTTGCTTCCAATACTTCTTTTTTAAAATTTTCTTTTGTTATCGTTACTTCCATTCTTTTTTCTCCTTTTCTTCTTTCTGATCTTTTTCTTATCTCATTGCTGCCTTTAAACAGATTATATTTTTAAAATTTATTCTTGCTTTTTCCGAAAGAAGGCTGAAATTGCGATGCCGGCCGCAGCTCCTTCATAGACAGCTTTCGCTACCTGAAGCATTCCTCCTGTACAGTCTCCTGCTGCATATAGTCCCTGGATCGTTGTTTCCATCTTTTCATTGACTTTAATATGACCTTTTTCTGTCAGCTGCGCTCCCATCTGTCGGGCAATCTCACCGCTTCCTGCTGTTCCGATCGCTAAAAATGCACCGTCTGTCTCCATTTTCTGTCCATCCTCAAACACAACCGCTTTTAATCTTTCTTCTCCTTCAAAAGATGCGATCTTTCTTGTATCGACGGAAAACTCTGGAGATTCTGAAAATGCCGGCTGCTTTCCATCTGTCAAAATCAGAACTTCTCTTGCCAGCGGTTTTAAAACTCTCGCTTCATGCAATGCAAAATCTCCATTTCCGATAACCACTGCTTTTTTTTGGCGGTAAAAAAATGCATCGCACACAGCACAGTAGCTGACTCCTCTTCCTTCCAGCTCTTTTCTTCCTGGAACGTTTAATGTAGCCCGCTTGATTCCAGTTGCCAGCAATACGGCCTTTGTTTCAATCTCTCCTGCCGATGTCATCACTATAAAATTTTCTTCTTCTCGGATTCCCAATACTTCCGTTTCCAGAAAACGAACACCCAATTTTTTTGCCTGCCGAATTCCCTTTTCATGGAGCTGTGCTCCTGTCAGTTCTTCTTCATTTCCATAAAAATTATCAATCTTCTCTGCCTTTTCCAGACCGCCCATTCCTTTTGCGATGATAAGCGGTGAAAGATTAGAACGTACCGTATAGAGTGATGCGGAGATGCCTGCTGGTCCAGAACCGACAATTACCAGATTTTCCATCACCTTCATCCTTTCTTTTTTTATTATGCCTCTATTTTTTCTTTTTTCTGTAACATCATCACAGAAAAAGATTTCTTTTTCTGTAAAATAATGATATCATCTCTTTAAGAAAATTGACAAGTAAAATTTTATGGATTTTCTGAAGATATTTTTCTTGTCAGACTACTAAATCACTATAAAGGAGGATTTTATTTTTGGAGTATTTTATCACCTTTTTGGAGGGGTTAATCACATTTATTTCCCCCTGCCTTTTGCCAATGCTTCCTATTTATCTGACCTATCTTGCAGGAAGCGATGAAGAACACACAAAATCAGCTACATTAAAAAATGCAGCCGGATTTATAACCGGATTTTCTTTGATGTTTTTAATTATGGGAGCTTTTGCCGGCAGTATCGGAATGCTTTTAAGCCGTCATCAGACTCTTATTAATATCGTCTGCGGACTGATCATCATTGTCTTTGGTCTCAATTACCTTGGTGTCTTTCATCTGCCTGTGTTCCATTCATCGAAGAATCATGAAAAGCTTACAAAAAATATGAATTTCTTTTCTTCGATTACATTTGGAATTATTTTCTCAATCGGATGGACGCCATGTGTCGGCGCCTTTTTAGGTTCTGCACTGATGCTTGCTTCCCAGCAGGGTTCTGTGCTGAAAGGCGTTTTGCTTTTACTTTGTTATTCTATGGGACTTGGCATTCCTTTCTTCTTAAGCGCCATTTTAATTCAGCAACTCAAGTCTGCATTTACCTGGATTAAAAAACATTACACTCTAATCAATCGCATCTCCGGATGTCTTCTGATTTTAGTCGGGATCGCTATGATGACAGGATTGCTCAATAAATTGCTGGCTGTATTTGCTATATAAAATTTTTGTAACAGGAGGTCGCAATGAAGCAAAAGAAAACATTTATTATTACATTGATTATTCTTGTCGTGCTGATTATTGGCGCTACCATCGCCTATCAAAAACTTTCATCCGGAACATCTATGAATAATCTCTCTTCTCTGCAGCTTTCAGACTCTGACTCGAAACAGCAGTCTGAAACAGCAGCAGAA
>JAUNDP010000046.1 GCA_030526005.1 Eubacteriales bacterium | reverse complement strand
TGCCAAAAGTACCGGCAGCAGAGAGAATCGACGTAGACGAGACAGGAAAGATTTCCGGATTATTCTAAATGATACAGTCTGCTGGATCACACTGCATGATCCAGCAGAAAGATGAAATAAACTTTGAGGGGGCATGCATTATGTTTCAGGATGAATTTAATGCAGTTTGTAATGCAGGAAAAGCAAAAGTAAATTTGTTGAAAAATAATCCGCTTGGATATTTTGTGGCATCTATTGTGGCAGGAATCTTTATAGCGTTTGGCGGACTGATCATGTGTACGGCAGGCGGAATGCTGAACGGACTGCAGATAGCCAAAATAGTAGCGGCTATGGTATTTGCAGCAGCTTTGAGTCTTGTTGTCATGGCGGGAGCTGAGTTATTCACAGGAAATAACATGGTAATGACAGCGGCAAGCTTGAACAAAACAGTAAGCTGGGGACAGACAATAAAACTTTGGGTTGTTTGCTATCTTGGAAACTGGGTAGGATCTCTGATTTCAGCATTTCTTTTTCACCTGACAAAACTGCCGGCAGATGGAAGCGCTGTTGGAACTTATATGGCAAATGCAACAGCTGCAAAGATGAACGGAGAATTTCTTCCTCTCTTTGTAAAAGCGATTTTCTGTAATATTCTGGTATGTCTGGCTGTATGGTGCTGTACAAAGATGAAAACAGAATCTGGAAAATTAATTATGATTTTCTGGTGCATCTTCGTATTTGTTTGCTGCGGATTTGAACATAGTATCGCAAATATGTCTATTATGGCAGGCGGTCTTCTTGATCCTGGCGAAGCAGCAACATCGATCTCAATCGGAGGATATTTCTATAATCTGGGAGTCGTCACTTTAGGAAATATGGTCGGCGGAGCCAGTGTAGCATTAGCATATTATACAATTTCAAAGAAAAAATAGAATATATCGTGAAATGAAAGAAGTTATCGAAATGAGATGACTTCAAAAAGTCAGACTTTTATTGCGCAGCAGATATTCCTATCTGCTGCGCAATTTTTATGTGAAAAACAGTACAAGAGTATCTGAGAAAACAGAATCTGAAAAAATAGGCTCAGAAGGATCATAGATTTCAAAAAAGATCTTAAGAAAAGCTTCATTGATTGTTGGAAAATGATATGCTAAAATAAAGAAAAAGTAGGAGGTGTTGTTATGAAAGGAGTATGGAAGAGAACACTTTCCTGTCTTATGGCAGTAATATTTTTATTTAGTTCAATGAGTTTCACAATTTTAGCCGAGGAAGGTTATACGGAAGAAGGAACTTTTGACAGCACAGGAGATATACAGGGACAGGAACAGTACACAGTAAACGTGAAAAAAACAGGAAAAGGAACGATAACACCGGAGGGAGATCAGGCAGTCTTAAGCGGATCGACACTCAGCATTATGATGACACCGGATTACAAGTATAAGGTGGCACAGATCAAGGTGGATGGGAATCCGATTTCCGAAGAAGAAGTGGCAGCAGCTGACAGTGCAGGTCAGTATGATTTGATTGTCAGCGCAGATCAGACCGTGGAAGTGATTTTTGGGGCAGAATTATCGGTCAGTGGTCATACATTCACAGTTGTAGGATCAGAAAAACTTTGCGGGAAAGAACAAGATCCGGAAGCATATCAGAATGATATGGCGGAAAGCGATACGGAAATAGGAACATTTACAATGGAATATAAACATGTTCCTATGGGAAACTATTCTTTTAAGATCAGCAAAAATCATTCAACCACAGAATTTTATGCAGATGGCAGTACAGTGGACGTTCCGGCTGACGATGCAACCGTATTGATTACTTTTAAAGAAGATACTCAGCAGGTTACAACAGAAGTCAGAGACGCACAGGGAAATGTGATCTCTACAGGTCAGACAGAATCAACGATGCCAGAAGCAGAAGAACCGCAGACAGAATCCACTGCGCCGCAGACGGAAGAACCACAGACGGAATCCACTGCACCGGAGACAGAAGAGTGGATGAACTGGGAGACGGAATCACTGACCATTCCGGAAAACGGTATGGAAGATCCTCAGAATATGGCAACTGTTACGATTACGCAAAATGAGAATGGATCTATTCTTCCGGAGGGATGGAATGAATCAGAAAAGCCTTTTGAATTCACAGCAGAAGAAGGAACGGAGGTTACTTTTATAATCACTCCGGCAGAGGGATATTATATTTCAGGAATTGTGGCAGATTATCAAGAAGTAAATATAGATGATCTTCCGAATGGTGATCTGGAAGGTCAGAAGAAATATACTTTTTCTGACATAACAGGCATTCATTCCATTGACGCGGCATTTCTGCCGAAAGAAGAAATTCCTGAGACAGAATCCGATGTAGTAAAAGAAGAATATAAAATACAGGTTCTTGCGGGAGCAAACGGAAGTATCGTACCGGGCGGAACACAGGAAGCAGACGGAAATTATTATGTGACGGCAAACAAAGGTGATTTTATTTCATTTGATATTGTGCCGGATGCAAATTATGAGATCAGCAAAGTGACGATAGACGGGGCAGAAGTTGAACTGAACACTCTGGCAAGATCAGGAGAAACGGGAAAAGTCTATACATTTTCAGATATTGCAGACAATCACACCATTGCTGCAGAATTTACAGAAATCCAGGCGCCTGTACAGGAATTTAAAATTGAAGTGACAGCAGGAACGAATGGAACGATGAATCCGGCAGGAGATCTTGGAGATGACGGAAAGTATTATGTCAAAGGAACAGCAGGAGAAACGATTTCATTTGAGATTCTTCCAAATGAAGGATGCTATATCAGCAGACTTACAGTGGACGGAACAGATGTGGATGTGACAACACTGGAAGACACTGGAACAGCAGGAAAAATTTATAGATTTTCAGATCTTGCGGCAGACCATACTATTTCGGCAGAATTTAAAGAAATTCCGCATCCTGAATCTGAGTATAAATACAGAATACAGGTATCTGTCGGACAAAATGGAACAATCACTCCTTCAGGTGAACAGGGGGATGACGGAAACTATTATGTGACGGGACAGAATGCAGAAGACATATCTTTTGAAGTGATTCCACAGGACGGATATTATATCAGCGCTCTGATCGTTGATACAGCTCCTGTTGATATCGAAACACTTCCGGACACTGCAGACGGAAAGGGAAAGATTTATACCTTTGCTCAGGCAGACGGCGATCATATTATCAGTGCAGAATTTGAGCAGATCCCGGCTTCAACTTATCAGATTCATGTAGTACAGAGCAGCAACGGAACGATTCAGCCGGCAGGGGACGCAGAGGGATATGTGGAAGCCAATGCAGGAGAAGGTTTTGAATTTACAATTATTCCAGACAACGGATACAAAGTAGTATCTGTAGTGGCAGACGGTGTGGAATATAAAGCGGATACTCTTCCAGATGGTACAAATAAAGGAGAGAAAATCTACAGATTTGATACAGTGACGCATGATTCTGAGATCTATGCAGTATTTGAAGCAGAACAGACAGAACCGACTATCTATACGATTCAGGCATCAGCAGGAGAAGGCGGCATCATCGAACCTTCAGGAGAAGTGGAAGTTAAAAAGGGAGAAAGCCAGACATTTGTAATGAGGCCGAATGAAGGATATACGATTTTATCTGTTGAAATCAACGGACAGGAAAGACTTCCGGAAGATTTGGAAGATGGTCCGGAACCTGGAACAAAACAGTATACCTTTGAAAATGTATCTGCGAATAACAGCATAAAAGTAAACTTTAAAGCAAACCAGGAACAATATTATAAAGTGACATCTTCGGCAGGAGAAAATGGAACAGTCTCACCTTTAGGAGAGCAAAGTGTTCTGGCAGGAGATTCAATCACATTTACAATTCAGCCAAATGAAGGATATCATATTGACATCGTAAAAGTGGACGGAAAAGAATTGGCAGGAGATGAACTGGCAGCAGTAAAGGCAAATCAGAGCTATACATTTGCCAATGTGACACAGGAACATACACTTGGAGTTACATTTGCCGAGGACAGTCAGCCGATCAAAACGTATGAAATTCAGGCAAGCGCAGGCGAACACGGAGTGATTGCTCCGGAGGGAATTCTATCTGTACAGGAAGGAGACAGCGCTGTCTTTAAGATTACTCCGGATTCCGGATATCATATTTCGGATGTCTTTGTAGATGGAACGAGAGTGATCGGAGCTGAACTTGCTCACATTGTAAATACAGGAACGTATACTTTTGTGAATGTAAACAGAAATCATACGATTGAAGTATTATTTGAGCAGGATGGCGCTCCTGTGATTTACCATACGATCATTTCCAGCGCAGGAAAATATGGAACAATTTCTCCGTATGGCGCTACAACGGTTATCAATGAAGACAATCAGACATATGTAATCACACCTGACAGAGGATATCGCATAGCAAGCGTTATGATCGATGGAACTTATCTGACAGGAACTGCATTGGAGAGAGTGCAGAACAGTAAAACGTACACATTCTACGATGTGACACAAGACCACAGTATATCAGTTGGATTTGCCAAAATTGTGATTCCTGTAACCACATATAAAATTGAATCATTTGCAGGAGCAAATGGAAGCATCACGCCAAATGGGGCTGTGCAGGTAGAAAAAGGCGCCAGCCAGACATATCAGATTCAGGCAGCACCGGGATACCATTTAGCTGTTGTAAAGATCGACGGAATTGAATTGACAGGAAACAGTTTGAAACAGGTACAGAATACAGGACTTTACACATTCAGCAATGTAGCGGCAAATCATACAATAGGAGTTGCATTTGAACAGAATGAAAATCCAGTATTGCAGTATAACGTGACTTACTTAAATGAAGATGGAAGTCCAATAGAAAACTTAGATCCAATTTACAGCAACTACAAGACGTACATTTATGGAAACGGCTTGATTCTGCCGACAGTGGCGCCATATGCGAGAACAGGATATAACTTCCTGGGATGGTATACAGCGATGACTGGAGGAGAAAAAGTAGAAGCGATCAGTACGCGTGATTCCGGAGACAAAGTGGTATATGCGAGATGGTCACAAAATGCGATTCCAATGGTCTTTGACGATAAAGAATCAGGAATTATGTTATCAGGAAACTTCAACGGTTCACCGAAACTTTGGGTGGTAGCTTTAAATCCTGGCAACAAAACGTATGAGGAATTAAAAGCAGTTCCGGCAATGACTGGAAAGAAGCCGATCGGCGCATTTGACATCTCAATTATTGATGGAACATTCTCAGGCACCATGGTTCTTACTTTTGCAGTGAACGAAGGATATAATGGCAAAACGCTGACTGTCATTCACAAGAATACAGATGGAACAATAGAAGTATTCACGCCAGTTGCAAGCAACGGAAAGATTGCAATCAATGTAGATGATCTTGGAAGCTTTATGCTGGCAGCAAACGATGCAGATTATCTGATGTATGGACCAAACTCTTCTGTAAAGACAGGAGATTCTATGGCGACTACATTTGCGGCATCGGGTGTTATGATGGTTCTGTGTGCAGGAGTGATCCTTGTACTGCTGGCAAGAAAAAAAGAACACCATAAGTAATACGAATTGTATTAGTGATAAAATGGAGAAGATATCCGTAATATAAACGGAAACAGACCGGTATATTTTAAAAATATGCCGGTCTGTTTTTGCATATATAAGCGTATAAGGCGAAAAACAAATTTCTTTTATGTGACAAAAAGGCTCTTTATAAGCGAAAGAGAACATGGAAAGAGTTGCCAGGAAAAAGAAAAAACGATATAATGAAGAAAAAAGATCGGAGGGATTTCAGTGAGAGGAAAGAGAAAAAGATGGAAAGGTGTCTTATGCGCAATGATGCTTATGGTATTTGCTTTTGCTTTTTCAAGGACAGAGGTATCCGCTGCAACGATTGCAAACGCAAATGTAAAGATGCCTACAAAATATTTTAAAATGAATAGCAAGGATGGAAAATGGTATTACAAAAATACGGAATCGTGGAAAAAAGCAGGCTGGTTCCGGGCAGAAGGAAAGGCATATTATCTGAATGAAAAAGGCAATCCGATTGTGGGATGGATTGATTATAAGAATAAAAAATACTTCTGCAGCCGTGTCAATGGAGCCAAATTATATGAATTCCAGTATATTAACGGATATCATTATTATCTGGGAGAATATGGCGACGGAGCGATGAAAACAAGCCAATGGATCTCTTATTCCGGTCAGAGATACTATGTAAATAAGGCAGGTCATCGTGTCAGCGGGATGTTTAAACTCTCGGGAAAAACGTATTATTGTGACAACAACGGAAAATTGCAGACAGGCTGGATCAATTATAAAGGAAAAAAATATTATGCCAATCCTTCCGACGGTTCTTTTAAGATGAACTGCTGGTATGAGGGATATTATCTTCAGTCCGACGGAAGCGTAGCATATAATACTTTTACGCCAGATCGACAGTTTGTAGGCAAGGATGGTCATAAGGTAGAGATGATGGCATTTAAGCGCAACGGTCTGGATGATCTCAAAAAACAAATTCAGAATTTGATTGCAGGATATGACGGAACTTGGTCTGTCTATGTGAAAGATTTGCAGACAGGCCAGTCTTTTGGAATTAACATTCAGCAGATGTATCCGGCAAGTGTAATTAAGATGTTTACAATGGCAGGAATTTATAATGAAATCAGCACAGGGCATCTGGACGAAAACAGTCTGTACAGCGACCTGTATTATATGATCACACTCAGCGTCAATGACTGCTACAATAATTTGATGACAGCAGCGGGAGATGGAAGTCTCGGCGTGGGATGTCAGAGAGTGAACCAGTTTTTGAAAAACAATGGTATTTATAATACAGAGGCACATCATTCTCTCAGCCCGTCTGCAATGGGCTCTGTCGGGGATGGAACAGGGCTGAGCAATTTTACGACGGCTGAAGATATGGGAAAAATTTTAGAGAAAATATACCGCAGACAGCTTGTCTCACCAGAATACAGTGATAAAATGATGAGCCTTTTAAAACAGCAGCAGGTGCTTGGAAAACTTCCGGCGGGACTTCCGGCAGGTGTCGTGAGCGCAAGCAAATCAGGGGATGCCGATCCGAATCACAATGATGCAATGATCGTATTCAATAACCAGGGACATGATTACATTATCTGTGTGATGTCATCCACTTATGCGTACAATGCAGCTTGTTTCTGGGAACTGTCATCTGTCACATATCAATACTTTGCACGCGGATAATTGACGAAAAAAAGCCGTCCACTGCAGAATTTAATGTCTGCAATGGACGGCGATAAAGGGGAGGATAAGTAATCGTTTCTCTTTTGTGATATTTTCTGTCGGGAGGGGGTCCCAATGAAGAAAATCTCTCTTTGAGGAGGAATCCCTGTTCCTCTCTCTCTGAGATTAGTAATAGTATAGACAGTTAAAGGAAATATATACAGAATAAGAAAGATTATTTTATGAATTTTGAAAAATCATTTTGAAAAAATAAGAGAAATGGTATATACTATACATGTTCATAGTGTCAGGCAGATAAAGAACAAAAGATTTGACGCTGCCTGAAAATTGATATTGTAGAATACAAGATAAAGGATGGTATAAGAAATGAGTTTATTACAGGAATGGAGAGACATTGCATACTCTCAAAAAACAGATAAAAGACAGCTTCAGAAATTCTGGACAGATTATTTCATGATTGAAAAAGGAATCTATGAAAAACTTCTTTCCAATCCGGATGAAGTAGTTTCTGGAACAGTAAAAGAGCTGGCAGACAAATTTGAGATTCCGGTTTTGACAATGGTTGGATTCCTGGATGGAATTGACGACAGTTTAAAAGTAAAAAATCCAATCGAAGAGATGGATGAAAATACAAGAGTAAATCTGGCTTTTGATAAAGAACTGCTTTACAAGAATATGGTAGATGCAAAGGCAGACTGGCTGTATGAACTGCCGATGTGGAATGAGATCTTTACAGAAGAGAAGAGAAAAGAGCTTTACAGAGAAGCAAAGAAAGCAAATACAGTTGTAAAGGGCAAAAAAATCGGACGTAATGATCCATGTCCTTGCGGAAGCGGAAAGAAATATAAACATTGCTGCGGAAGATAAAAAGAGAAAAAACTGCTGTGTCGAAGGGATGAGATACAGCAGTTTTTTTAAATTATCAGAGAAAAATGCTTTAAAGTCAATTAGGAAAGCGGAGCGTGTGACAGAAATTCAGAAAAAACAGAAGAAATGTGAGAGGAGAGAGGAAAATGGAGAGCGTATGTTTCATTTTAGGGATTTTGTGCCTGGTATACTATGGAGTGATTCTGAAATATGCCGGAAATTCTTCAAATTTTATCAAAATTTGGGCGGCGCTGGGCGGAGGCTTCCTCTGTGCTTTTTTATTTTTCTATATGAGAGAGAACTATGGTTTTTTTGCAGAGATGATCATTCCTGAATTTTTGAAAGTGATCATTGCTGTGGTGGCAGCGGCAGGGGCTGTGCTGTTTTTCTGTGTGGAATGGCAGATATTCCGAGCGATGAGAAGAAAACCGGATCAGGGCCTGGATTATATTATTGTTCTTGGGGCACATGTAAAGGGAAGCATACCAAGCAGAGCTTTGTATAAAAGATTATATTGTGCCGAAAAATATCTGAAAGAGAATCCTGCGACAAGAGCAGTTCTTTCCGGAGGACAGGGAAAGGGAGAGGAGATCAGCGAAGCAGAAGCGATGCGCCGATATTTAGAAAAGAGTGGAATTGACAGCAGACGGATTTTTTTAGAAAATCGTTCCGTAAATACAAAAGAAAATTTACAGTTCAGTATGGAAATAATCCAAAATTTTAATGTTTCGATCGGCGTGGTGACAAATGATTTCCATGTATTTCGGGGCGTTTCGATTGGAAAAAAATTAGGATGCAGGAAGATACAGGGAATTCCGGCAAAAGGAGATATCGTTATGGAATTAAATTATCTTGTCAGGGAATTTTTTGCTGTGGTGAAAGATAAAATAGCGGGAAATATATAGATGTATAAAAAGAAAGCGGGCAGAGCATACTATTTTCTGTAAAACAGTTTTGCATGAGAAAGGAGATTTAATCATGCCATATTTAGTTTGTTCAGCTCAGAGCTGTGTCTATAATGAAGGAATGTGCTGCTGCAAAGGCGATATCCAGGTAGGAGGAGAGCACGCTGTCTCTAAAGATGAAACTTGTTGTGACAGCTTTATCGAACGCAGACAGGAGAGCGCCAAAAGTTCCATGGGAGCACCTTCACAGAAAATAAAAGTAGACTGTAAAGCATGTCAATGTACCTACAACAAAGATTGCAGCTGTCATGCAGACCGTATTGATATTTCCGGAACAAACGCCTGCAAGTGTCAGGAAACAGCATGTCAAACTTTTGTAAAAGAATATTAAAATAATGAAAAACAGGGATTCAGCCTTGAAAAATGGGAAGAATCCCTGATTTTTTTTTGTGCATTTTCGGATCATAGGTTGATTTTTTTAAAATAATTCGTTATAATAAATAAAAAGTTAATAGAAACGTAATAAAAAGAAATCAAAAAGATATAAAAATAAAAAAGGAGGATAAAATGAAATATCTGCGTAAATCATGGATCTGTCTGGTCCTGATATTCCTGATTGGAGTGATGATTCCAACGAAAACAGAAGCTGCCGAGGCATCTACACTTCGCATTGTCAATGCAACTTATCCAACTGTATTAAAACAGGGACAATCCTTTACAGTAGGCGGAATTGTAAAATGCAATTATAAAATCAAAGAGATTGCATTTGTGATTCGATCCACAGATCTGGATAAACTGTATTACAAAACCAGAATACTGAATCCGAAAAATCCTTATACAGTAGGAGCAGAAGTAGACAATGCAATGAAGTTTAACGCTTTGTCAGTCGGAAAATATCGCTATATGATCTATGCAAAAGATGCCTCCGGCACGTCTAAATTTATTTTAGATAAAACATTCAGCGTCACATCAACAGGAGGGTCGACTTCGTCGGAGCCCAGCACACTTCGCATTGTCGGAGCTACTTATCCTACGACATTGAAAGTAGGAAGCTCTTTTAATCTGGAAGGAATTGTAAAATGCAATTATGCGATCAAACAGGTTGCATTTGTGATCAGATCTTCGGATAAGAGTCAGCTGTATTATAAAACGGTTGTAAACAATCCGCGCAATCCATATACAGTCACAGCTTCTGTCAATAATGCGATGAAGTTTAACAATCTGAAAACAGGAAATTATCGCTATATGGTTTATGCAAAAGATGCTGCGGGCACATCTAAATATATTTTGGATAAACCATTCAGTGTGACAACGACAGGAAAACCTTCTAATTCAGGAGATACCACTTTAAGAATTGTATCGCCGACTTATCCGGTTTCTCTTGAAATTGGCCAGGGATTCACAGTGGCAGGAACAGTAAAATCAAATTATACTTTAAGAGAAGTTGCATTTGCGATCCGCTCAGAAGATTTAGATGTCTTATATGATAAGGTTGTCATCAAAAATCCACGCAATCCTTATATTGTGGGAAGCACAGTCGATAATGCGTTAGAATTTGATAAGCTAAAGGAAGGTACATACCGCTATATCATCCATGGAAAAGATGCCTCAGGAGCATCGAAGAATTTACTGGATAAGAAATTTACAGTGGAAAAAGGAGCTTCCACGCTGAAGATTACAAATCCGCATTATCCGGTCAGCGTAGTACAGGGAACAGACTTTAATCTGGAAGGAACCATTTCTTCTAATTATAATGTAGTCAGTCTGGCATTCACTATCTTGAATACAAATACCGACGCGACAGTGCGCAAGAAAAACATTTTCCAGGAGTCTACGACATATACGATTGGAGCAGAAGTCAATAATGCGATGGATATTGCAGGATTGCCAACTGGATCTTATAAATATGTGGTGGCTGCAAGAGATGAATCAGGAATGCGTCTGACGCTGATAAACAGAAACTTCACTGTTGTGGAAAATCAGGGATCTGAATTTGCAATCTGGCCTTTATCTCAAGTCTATATCACACAGGGAGCATATGATTCTTATTCACATCAGACAGAAAATGCGTTTGACTGTGTTGTTCAGCCGATTTCGGGAGCAAAAGCATTTGCACCGTTTGATGGTCGTGTCGTTGCGGCAGAGCCGACATGGGGAACGATCTGGTTCCAGAGTGATAACAAGGTAAGATATGCAGACGGAACGTATGATTATATGACCGCGATTTTTATGCACGGACAGAATTCTACTTCCTTGTTGGGACAGAGTTTCAGACAAGGAGAAGCATTCTATGTATTGGGAGGTACAGGACCTTCTGGCCCGAATACATATGACAGACATCTTCATGTGGAAGTATACAAAGGAAAAGTTTCACCGGGCGGTGCAATTATTTCCTCTAATACAGCATGGTCTTACAGAGGAAATGTCTATCCAAACAAAGCCCTTTATGTGGATAAGTCAAGAACAAGCATTTTAAACAATTACGGTTATTCCTTTAAGACAATTTCATAAAAAAACTTGACATGAGGTCACCATTGTGTTATATTAAACTCGTTATGAGAAAAGAAAGCAGAGTATCCGCTCTCACCTTAGCACAATGGTGACTAATGGTTTATAGTGATGAAAAGTCATGAAAAAGTAATATGATTTTACATATGCTGGTGGATAGTCTGTCTATCCACTTTTTTATTTTGGAAAATAAGTTCAGGTCAATATGGAGGTGCACGACTATTAGCGAATTAATGATTAATGAGCAGATCAGAGACAAGGAGATCCGCGTAATTGGAGAAAATGGAGAACAGTTAGGAATTATGTCAGCCCGTGATGCGATGAAGCTGGCAAAAGAAGCAGAATTGGATCTGGTAAAGATTGCTCCAACAGCAAAGCCGCCGGTTTGCAAGATTATCGATTATGGAAAATATCGATATGAACTGGCGAGAAAAGAAAAAGAAGCTAAGAAAAAACAGAAAACCATTGAGGTTAAGGAAGTGCGTCTGTCTCCTAACATTGACAGCAACGATTTGAATACAAAAGTGGCAGCAGCAAGAAAGTTTCTGGAAAAGGGAAATAAGGTGAAGGTAGCGCTGCGTTTCAGAGGGCGTGAGATGGCTCACATACAGAGTAGCAAACACATTTTAGATGATTTTGCAGAGAAGCTGAAGGATATTGCGGTGGTTGAAAAACCAGCAAAATTAGAAGGCAAAAGTGTGATGATGTTTTTAACTGAAAAACGCTAAAACGTGATTCAGCTGAGAAAAGAAAACAAGGATGTTTTCTGATTTTTACACAGTCTAAAATTAAGGAGGAAATATACAATGCCAAAAATTAAAACAAGCAGAGCAGCAGCAAAGCGTTTCAAAAAAACAGGTACAGGACAATTAAAAAGAAATAAAGCTTACAAAAGCCATATCTTAACCAAAAAATCTACAAAGAGAAAGAGAAACTTAAGAAAAGCAGTCATGACTGATGTGACAAACGTTAAGAACATGAAGAAGATTTTACCTTATTTATAAGAGTTGGCGAAGGAGGAAAATAAGACATGGCAAGAATTAAAGGCGGTTTAGGCGCTAAAAAGAGACATAATAGAGTATTAAAACTGGCAAAAGGATACAGAGGAGCTAGATCCAAACAGTATCGTGTAGCAAAACAGTCTGTTATGAGAGCACTGAAAAGCTCCTACGCAGGAAGAAAAGAAAGAAAACGTCAGTTCAGACAGCTCTGGATTGCTCGTATCAATGCAGCGGCAAGAATCAACGGATTATCTTACAGCAAATTTATGTATGGTCTGAAACTGGCTGGTGTTGAGATGAACAGAAAAATCCTGGCTGATATGGCAATCAATGATGCAGAAGGATTTGCAACATTAGCAGAACTGGCAAAAAGCAAATTAGCTTAATGAATTTGGAGAAGTTATCCTGCTTGGGATGACTTCTTTTTTTGTGCAAATAATATAAAAAGAAAGCTGAACCAAGGCAGTCAATGTGCCATTTGAGGTTCAGCTTATTTTTGATTCCTATATTATTCAGCGGACAGTGAAATAGTTGTGACTGTACCTGTCTGTATACTGAGACGATCATCGATATTTCCGTCATAGTGAAGAGAAATAGAATCTCCTGCTTTCAATTCAGCGCCATCTGCAATGGAGGTGGCAGAAGAGATAGGAAATGTATAAGTATTGCCAAGACTTGTCTCGATTGTAAGTTTGTTTTCTGAAATTTCCTTAATTGTTCCGGAAATATCCCAACTTGTCGGTTCTGTCTCGCCATTTTCATCTGTGAGAGGTTGTACCTCCGTCTGTTTTTCTGTCGGAGCTTCTGTCTGTTTTTTAGTCTCCGTCTGTTTTTCTGTTGGAGGCTGTGTTGCTTTTTGAGTTTCTGTCTGTTTTTTAGTCTCCGCTTCTTTTACGGTCTGTGTTTCTGTTTCAAGTTGTTCTTGTTTTACTTTTTTTCCACATCCGGATAAGGTAAAGCATACGCAAGCTAAGGCCAGTGTGGTAATTATTCTCAATCTTTTTTTCATATGGACATCTCCCTTTCGCATGATATTTATTCTTTAACAGTCTATGCGTATCTACATAAACAAAGAATAAAAAAGCATATAATAACTATTTTCTACATTATAACAATATTATTTTTGGGTTGCAAGGCTTCTGTAAGCAATTCATATATTTTTCATACTTCCTTTTAAAAATCTTAAATCAAAAAATAATATTTCGCATTATTTATCAGATATTCAGGCAGGATGGTTGAATTCAGAAATGTTTTGCGGAATGCTGTTTTTGATAACCGGAGCAAAGGGTGATAAAGAAAAATAAAAAGAGCTCGATGTATATCGAGCTCTCTGCGTGCAGTTGACGGGACTTGAACCCGTACCCAGTTATCCCAGACTAGATCCTTAGTCTAGCGCGTATGCCAATTCCGCCACAACTGCGAACAAGTAGAGTATAGTATGAAATGATGAATTTGTCAATAGGAAATTTAAAAAAAATCAAAAAAATATATTATTTATTTTTTTGGAAAAATTTCAAAAAAAGTATTGACAAAATGTTCAAAGTTTTGTATGATATAGACGTTCCGATCGAAAGACATCGGAAAAGACGCGGAAGTGGCGGAATTGGCAGACGCGCAGGCTTCAGGTGCCTGTGGTAGCAATATCGTG